>CAZTGP010000014.1:0-52213 GCA_964613325.1 uncultured Roseburia sp.
TCTATGAATTCCAAACAATATCCGAACCAGAAATTTGTTTCAATAAAAAATTAAGAATATGCTAATGTTGTGTTTATTCCATTTTCTGAAATCTCTGATACAATCATACTATAAGATTCATTATTTAATTTGCAGATTACGGACGCTCTGTCATGGAATGATTCACAATTTGCAAAAACTATTATAGGAGGATAACTATATGAAATATTCAATTGAAGGCGAACCTTTACCAGTTGTGATTTGTGAACTTGAAAATAACGAGACTATGATTACTGAGAGCGGTGCTATGTCCTGGATGTCTCCAAACATGCAGATGGAGACCACATCTGGCGGTGGAATCGGCAAAATGTTCGGTCGTGCATTTTCTGGAGAAAGCTTATTTCTGAACCGCTACACTGCACGAAACGGCAATGGATTAATTGCTTTTGCTTCCAGCTTCCCAGGATCTATTAAACAATTCCCAATTGCTCCTGGTCAGGAAATTATCGCCCAGAAATCAGCATTTCTCGCTGCGACTGCTGGCGTTGAGCTCTCTGTTTACTTCCAGAAGCGCATCGGTGGTGGCTTCTTTGGTGGTGAAGGATTCATCATGCAGAAACTCTCTGGAACCGGAACTGCTTTTCTAGAATTTGATGGATACATCAAAGAATATGATCTTTCCGCAGGTCAGCAGATTGTCGTTGACACTGGATATGTAGCAGCCATGACTGCTGATTGTTCCTTAGACATCCAGACCGTTCCTGGAATCAAGAATGCCTTGTTCGGTGGAGAAGGGCTGTTCAACACTGTGATCACCGGACCTGGTCATGTATGGCTTCAAAGTATGCCAGTATCACAGATGGCGAACACGTTGCGACCTTTCTTCCCAACTGGAAATAACTAATTACAGTAGATATTAGCGTATCTTCATAAAAACGGAGCGTATAGAGAAACTTACACATTTCTCTATACGCTCCGTTATGTTATTTTACCTTAGCAAAAAGTTTTCTGGCATTTGCTTCTGTGATACATTCTACTTCTTCTGTTGTTATTCCTTTTATCTCTGCAATTTTAGCAACAATATATGGAATATTCATAGAATTGTTACGGGTTCCGCGATTCGGTTCCGGTGCCATGTATGGACAATCCGTCTCCAGTAGGATCCGTTCCAAAGGAATCTGTTCTACAGTCTCAACCAATTTCTTGGCATTTTTGAAAGTGACTACACCGCCAACACCAATGTAATAGCCCATCTTAATGAATTCCGTCGCCATTTCTGGTGAGTAAGAATAACAGTGAATCACACCAGGTTTCTCAGCCATTTGTGATTCTTTGGTAAGTGATTCCCCATGAAATTCCTTTAAAAAATTCATCGTATCTTCTGCTGCATCTCTGGAATGAATAATAACTGGAAGTTCGGTCTCTCGAGCTAGTTCCATCTGACGGCGGAACCAATATCGTTGCCTTTCCTGTACTTCTGGTTCTTTATCCCAGTAGTAATCCAATCCAATTTCACCGATTGCAACGGTCTTCTCACATGAAGTTTGTTGTCTTAACCACTCCAAGGTATCTTCGTTTAATCCTTCAATATCACTTGGATGAACACCAACTGCTGCATAGATGAATTCCTGCTTTGCAGCAATTTCAAGAGAGGTTTTTGAACTTTCAATAGAAGCTCCCACATTGATAATGCGGCCGATTCCTGCATCTTGCATTTTCCCAAGAAGTTCCTCTCGGTCTTCCTCAAATTGTGCATCATCATAATGTGCATGTGTTTCAAATATCATTTCAAATGCTCCTTAATAATTTCAAGTTCGGTAATATCAATACAATGCTTGAAGCTATTTTCACGAACTGCTTCCATACAGGCATCAAAGTCCATCCACTTTACACTTTCTAGCTCTTCCTTCTGAATCTGAAGAGTATCTGTTTCAACATCTTTCCACAGTAAGAAGACTTTACTGATCTGATTATCCACAAAGTCCGCCCCATGAAAAGCAGCTCTTGCGGATAAGTCATGAAGTCCACAGTCTATCAGCTCGGATGGCTCTATATCCAAACCTAGCTCTTCCTTTAGTTCGCGCACTGCCGATGGAACATAGTCAACACCTGCTGGAATATGCCCTGCACTTGAGATATCATAGCATCCAGGAAAAGAATCCTTGGTTGCACAGCGCTTTTGTAATAAGATCTGGACTTTATCACTATGCTTTCTCACAATCCACACGTGGGAAGTGCGATGACGGATGCCTTCCTTATGCGCCTGTACGCGATCCACCACTTCACCGGTTGGATTTCCGTTTTCATCTACGATATCTAAGTATTCCATGGCATTTTCCTTTCTCTGACTGTGCGACTATCTCTTTTTCGGATCTGGCATTTGCTCATTTAAGCGATTTCAGCACCACTTGGCATTGGTTTTTCTGGAGTCATAAGTGCAAGCTCCCCGTTCTCATCCTCTGCGCAAAGTAGCATTCCCTCAGATAGAACACCTGCAAGTTTTGCTGGTTTCAAGTTCACCAGTACCATGACTTTCTTTCCAACCATCTCTTCTGGTGTATAGTATTTACGAATTCCAGATACAATCTGCTTTACCTGGCTTCCAATTTTTACCTGAGAGCAAAGAAGTTTTTTCGATTTCTCTACTGCTTCACAAGCAATAATCTCGCCTACCTGGAACTGCATTTTCATAAAATCATCAAACTCAATTTCTTCTTTTGCTTCAATATCAATCACTGCTTCATCCTCTTTTCCTTCTGCTTCTGGTAAAAGACCAAGCTTCTTCTGCTCTGCTTCAAATTCTGCTTTCTGTGCTGCCTGAAGTGCTTCGACCTTAGGCATAACCTCTTTTGCATCAAGACGTGCAAACAAGATTTCTGGAGTCTCTGTTACTTTGTTTCCACTCTCATATAATCCGAATTTCTCCAAATCATCAAAAGAGCGAAGTGTTGTATTCAACTGTGCAACTGTCTTCTCTGCTGTTTCTGGAAGGAAGCTATGAAGTAGGCTTGCTCCAATTGTGATAGATTCTGTTAAGTTATAAAGAACTTCACTCAAACGATCTGACTGAGCTTCATCTTTTGCAAGAACCCAAGGTGTTGTCTCATCGATATATTTATTACAACGACGGAATAATGCGAATACTTCTGAGATTGCGTCTGCAACCTTCAATTTATCCATTTTCTCTGCTACACGTGCTTTTGTTCCTGTTACAACCGCTTTCAAGTCTTCATCTACACCATCTGCATCTGTAACGCCCGTGCTTTTTACGACACCATCAAAGTATTTATTACTCATGGAAACTGTACGATTTACCAAGTTTCCAAGGATATTTGCAAGATCAGAATTGAATCTTTCTATAACTAGATCCCAAGTAATAATTCCATCGTTTTCGAAAGGCATCTCGTGAAGTACGAAGTAACGAGTTGCATCCACTCCGAACAAATCTACCATATCATCTGCGTAGATTACATTTCCTTTGGATTTACTCATCTTGTCGCCGCCCTGTAATAACCATGGATGACCAAATACCTGTTTTGGTAATGGAAGATCCAGTGCCATTAAGAAAATTGGCCAATAAATAGTATGGAAACGAACAATATCTTTTCCAATTAAGTGAAGGTCTGCTGGCCAGTTCTTGTTGAACAGCTCAGAAGATCCGTCTGGATCATAACCAATTTTTGTGATGTAGTTTGTCAATGCATCAAGCCATACATATACCACATGCTTTGGATCAAAGTCCACTGGGATTCCCCAGCTGAAGGATGTTCTGGATACGCAGAGATCCTGAAGTCCCGGAAGGAGGAAGTTATTCATCATCTCATTCTTACGGGACACTGGCTGAATGAAATCTGGATGTGTATTGATGTAATCAATCAAGCGATCTGCATATTTGCTCATTTTGAAGAAGTAAGCTTCTTCCTTTGCTGGTTGCACTTCACGTCCACAATCTGGGCATTTTCCATCAACAAGCTGTGATTCTGTCCAGAAAGACTCACATGGTGTGCAGTAGAGTCCTTCATAAGAGCTCTTGTAGATATCACCCTGATCATATAATTTCTTGAAAATTTTCTTTACACATTTCTCATGATCGTCATCCGTTGTACGAACAAAATTATCATAAGATGCGTTCACAAGATCCCAAATGCGTTTTACTTCACCAGAAATAGTATCTACATATTCCTTTGGTGTAATTCCTGCTGCCTCTGCCTTTTCCTGAATTTTCTGTCCATGCTCATCTGTTCCAGTCTGGAAAAATACATCATATCCCTCTGCGCGTCTATATCTTGCAATTGCATCTGCAAGAATAACTTCATAGGTGTTCCCGATATGTGGTTTACCTGATGTGTAGGCAATGGCTGTTGTCATATAAAATTTACCTTTGTTGCTCATGTGTGTTCCTCACTTTCTATCCCATACTGCGGCCTGGCAGGTTATGGACGTTATGTCCCTCCGCTTATCAAAAAAGGCCTCGCCTTAGGATATGATTCCTCATATCGAAAGACGAGACCATATATCCCGTGTTACCACTTTCGTTTATTGATCCCTCGCGAAATCAACCTCTGTAGATGTCCTGCAACATCCCCCGCTATAACAGGCGGTCCCGTCAGAACTTATCCTTCACAGTTCAGTTCTGCCACTCCAAAGCCATCTTCCATCTGTTCTCCTTCATTCCCTCTCAGCAACCTTACAGTTAGGAATCTCTCTGGAAAAGTCGTCACAAATGTACTCTCTTTTTCAACGTGTTTCATTATGACCTATAACTAGAATTGATAACTAGTTATTGATTACTTTTCAATCTAGCACGAGTTATTTGAAAAGTCAACCGCTATTCTTCTTCGAAAATACTTAACTTCTCTCCGCAAGCTTCACAATATGTGTGATCTTTTGGCTGTTTTGCTCCGCACTTTGGACAGATCACTGCTCCCTGTGTTACAAGCATTTCGTCTGTTAAGGATTTAATCTCGTCTATTGCTTCCGATATAGAAGCGAAGCATTCCTGCTCTGGGACTTCCTCGTCTTTATGTGCTACGTAATACATTCTTCCAAGCTCTGCGTACTGTTTCTGTAGAAAATCCTCTTTTGCCCGAATATCCAATTTGATTTTTGCAACGGAAGAAGCTTCCTTTGCTTTATCTCCTACTTCTTTTCCAGCAGATACAATTGTATTTTTCACTGCTTCAAAATCAAATGCCATATTGACTACCTTCTTTCCTAAAATCTTTATTATTCTTATTATAGCTTCCTTCGCAAGAAAAACATACCATAGATTTCTCTTCCACTATCTCATACAGATATATACCACATATGCTGCATAAAGCACACACATAAGTATTCCTTCTTTTTTGTCCAGTTGTTTCTTCGTCCATGCCATAATCCAAACAATTACGCTAAATGCAACTAGCACAACAATGTCAATGATATTCTCTGTGATAAATGGGATTGGACTAACCGCACTTGCGATACCAAGAACCATCAGAATATTGAAAATATTTGAACCAATTGCATTTCCAAGTGCCATGTCCACTTCGTTCTTTTTTGCTGCAACAATGGATGTCACAAGCTCTGGAAGGCTGGTTCCGAATGCTACAACAGTCAGCCCTATCACCGTCTGGCTAATTCCAATTTTCTCAGCAATTGTACTTGCTCCATTTACAACCCAATCACTACCAAGTGCTATTGCAATTGCTCCTGCCACAATATAAACTAAACTTTTGGGAACTGACATAATCGGAATTTCTTCCGCTTCCTGTGCAAATTCAGACTCTTCTGCCACTAAATCAGTTTCTTCCAATCGAGACCCCTTTGCAGAACGAATCATATAAATAATGAATCCGATAAATACAACTATAAGCACTGTTCCTTCTACGCGACCTAACGTCATGCCCCATATTCCGAGTCCTAGAAGGAGAATTGCGCAGATAACAGAGAATGGGAAGTCTTTCTTTAACGTAGCTGCCTGAACTGCTACAGGTGTGAGAATTGCACAGACTCCAATGACTATCATTAGGTTGAAGATATTCGAACCAACTGCATTACTTACTGCAAGCTCATTATTGCCAGTGATAGAAGCGGTTACACTGACTGCTGTCTCTGGAAGACTTGTTCCCATGGCAACAATGGTCATACCGATAATCAGGGATGGAACTTTAAAACGCTTTGCAATGCTAGAGCTTCCTTCTACAAAGGCATCTGCGCCTTTTACTAAAAATGCGAATCCGATGATAAGTAGCACAATCGCAAATGGTACACTTTGAAATAATTCATTCATTGTTTTTTCCTCTTTTTCTTTTTCTATTGTTCACTAATTTCTTATATTTTTCATGTAGACTCTATTCATTTTCCCATCTTGAATTCTTAGAATGGTAAAAGTCCCAAATGTTCCACTAATATTTTGGTTCCAAGTAATACCAAAATCAAACCACCGGCAAGCTCTGCTTTGCTTTTATATTTACTTCCAAAGAAATTACCTACCACAACACCAAATACAGATATAATAAAGGTAGTAATTCCAATAATCACAATAGCCTCTATAATTGGAGTTCCTAAGAAGGCAAATGTAATTCCTACTGCAAGAGCGTCAATACTGGTTGCTACTGCTAGAATGACCATCTCCTTATGATTGATTGGTTTATCAAGCACTTCTACAACCTCTTCTTCATTCCATCCTTTGAGTGCTTCCACAATCATTTTTCCACCGATAATTGCTAACAGTATGAAAGCAACCCAGTGATCAATACTTGTGATATACTGTCTGAACTGTGTTCCCAGTGCCCATCCGATAAAGGGCATCAACGCCTGAAAGCCTCCAAAGTATAGACCAATTACAACAGCCTGCTTCTTATTCAGCTTCTTCATTCCAAGTCCTTTACAAATGGAAACCGCAAACGCATCCATAGCAAGTCCAATTCCCATAAGAAGAAGTTCAATAAATATTCCCATATTTGTTATCCTCTTTTCTCTTGTTATCTTTAGCATTCCCGTGAATGTATTCCTATACACAGCACACAGTGCATTTTTATTTGATAGGAAATTTCTATCAAATAAAAAAGACCCACGTATGCTCTTCTATCTGAAAACATACATGAGTCTCATTCTTTAAGATTTGCCAGGTCTTTCGACCGGGTTTGTTGACAAATCACACCTTTGTGCGAACTACTCCCTCACGGAATTAATATTTAGATTGTTTCTACTATATCGAAAGTCTTAGGCTTTGTCAATAAATTTTCTCAAGTAACCACGAGAATCAAATCAGTTCCAAATATTCAAAAGCGTGATAGATTCCATCTTTATCCACATTCCAAGTTACATAGTCTGCTCTATCCTTTACATCCTGCACCGCATTCCCCATAGCCACTGCTATCGCTGCATATTCCATCATTTGAAGATCGTTTGGTCCATCTCCTACCGCAATGGTATCTTCTTGTGTAGCGCCAATGTATTCTAAGTATTTCTGCATTCCTGTGGCCTTATGAATTCCATTGATTCCGACTTCTCCACAGAACTCATCTGCCCCATCCAAGCTCAACTTCACAGCATCAAAATATGGCAGCATCTGCTCATGAATCTTCTCAATTGGATAAGGTGCCTTGTAATAAATAATTTTTTCCAGTTCTGGATGGTTCCAGATATCTTCACGAACAGTCAAATTTCCCTGTAGCTGTTTTAATTGTTCCTCAGACATTCCTGCATCTAAAAACATATCTGAAATCCCATCCATGCTCCGCTTATTAATAACAAGCCCACCTGTTCCCTGATAGCAAAACAGAAATCGATTTTGTTCCAAATAATCAAAACTCTTTTTCTTCTGTTCCTCTGAGATAAACGCGTGGAAGATCTCCTCATTCTTTGACTTCACACAAACACCTGCTCCACATACCACGCCATCAAAGCCCAATGCTAATAGCTCCGGATAAATTTGAAAATAGCTTCTTCCTGTGCAGATAACCATCTTATGACCATTGTCCTTTGCTATGCGAATTGCGCGCTTTGCAGACTCTGGAATTGTTCCGTCAAAGCACACCATAGTTCCATCAATATCTAAAAATACAACTTTACTTTTCATATACTCTGTACTCCGTTTTTCTTTAAAAGCTTCCTATATGATACTTCTATCAAAAAGCTCCAAGTGGTGCTGTAATCAATATCGCCAGCACCGCCACCGTTAACACAATATTACCACAACTTAACCCCATTGCCAAAGGGACACCGCCAATTACATAGATTTTCTAATTTCCAGTTGACAAATCATTTTTTCAGTGTCTATAATACATGTAATCGAAGCAAACACAGGCTTTGACGAGAAGAAGTAGATATTTGTGGAATATACAGAAAGTTGCCGGTTGATGAGAGGCGCATGGGAAACAACTATTGAATACATCTCTGAGCTTCACACTGAATGGATTATCCTAGTAAGCTGTGACGGAATGGTCTCCGTTAATTGGGCTGGAGTGTTGTCGGACACTCACTAAGGTAAGTAATGCGAGTTGCTTACGAATTAAGGTGGTAACACGAGTTTATTCCCTCGTCCTTTTCTAAGGACGGGGGCTTTTTTTATATTTACCACCCCAAAGCTATTATGAATTTGTGACATTCTTATGTTACACAAGCACCCAAAGAATAATTGACATTTAAGAAAAGAATAAAGGAGAACAATTATGACATTATATGATGAATTAGTTGCCCGTGGCCTCATTGCCCAGGTAACAGATGAAGATGAAATCAAAGAACTTATCAACAACGGAAAGGCTACTTTCTATATTGGATTCGATCCAACTGCAGACAGCCTTCATGTAGGACATTTCATGGCACTTTGCTTAATGAAACGTCTTCAGATGGCAGGAAATAAACCAATCGCTCTGATTGGAGGTGGTACTGCAATGATTGGTGATCCATCCGGACGTTCCGACATGCGCCAGATGATGACACCTGAGACAATTCAGCACAACTGTGATTGCTTCAAAGAACAGATGAGCCGTTTCATCGATTTCGGTGAAGGTAAAGCTATGATGGTAAACAACGCTGATTGGTTAATGAACCTCAACTACATCGAAGTATTACGCGAAGTTGGAGCTCATTTCTCTGTTAACCGTATGTTATCCCATGAATGCTACAAACAGCGTATGGAAAGAGGACTTACTTTCCTTGAATTTAACTACATGATTATGCAGAGTTATGATTTCTTTGAATTATTCCAGAAATATGGATGTAACATGCAGTTCGGTGGCGATGATCAGTGGGCAAACATGCTTGGTGGAACCGAATTAATCCGTCGTAAGCTTGGTAAAGATGCATTCGCAATGACCATCAATCTTCTTCTGAACTCCGAAGGAAAGAAAATGGGTAAAACTCAATCAGGCGCTGTATGGCTTGACCCTAACAAAACATCTCCATTCGAATTCTTCCAGTACTGGAGAAACGTTGCTGACTCAGACGTATTAAAATGCATCCGTATGTTAACCTTCCTTCCATTGGAAGAGATCAATGCAATGGAAAACTGGGAAGGCGCTCAGTTAAACGATGCCAAAGAAATCCTTGCCTTTGAATTAACTAAATTAGTTCACGGTGAAGAAGAAGCAACTAAAGCCAAAGAAGCATCTCACGCCCTCTTTAAAGGAGCTGGAGATTCTGAACATATGCCAACTGTAGAAGTAACTGCCGAAGATTTTGCAGAGCGCGATATGGATATCATGGCTGTTCTTGTGAAAGCCGAACTTGCTGATACTCGTTCCGATGCCCGTCGTGCTGTACAGCAGGGTGGTGTCACTGTTGATGGAGAAAAGATCTCTGACGTTGCAGTATCTTACAAACTTGATGACTTCGCAGGTGATGGAAAAGTCGTAAAACGTGGCAAAAAGAAATTCGCAAAAGTAATCGCAAAATAAATATCAATTAAAAAGGCTATTGCAATGGTGATTGATTCACTTCGTGCAATAGCCTTTTCTAATATCTTTTATTTTCGATCAGCAACATCAATACGTGTCAATGCTTTGCGTAATGCAAATTCTGCACGTCTCAAGTCCACATCGGTTGTCTTGTTCTGTAAACGTTCCTCCGCACGCTCTTTCGCTGCTTCGGCACGATTCAGGTCAATCTCCTCTGGCCATTCTGCCAGCTCTGCAAGAAGGGTTACCTTCTCATTTAAGATTTCTGCAAATCCTGCATGAACCGCTGCCACCTTCTGTACATCCCCTTCGTGAATGGTTACCACTCCAGGCACCAGTACAGTTGTCAGAGGGATATGGTTCTTGTAGACACCGATTTCTCCGTCTGCTGTATTGAATTCGATCATATCAGCATCACCGGTATAGAATACACGATCTGGTGTAATGATCTCTACTTTAAACATGTTATTTCCTTCTGCCATATGCTCACCCCTTAATTCATGCGGGCGCGTACTTCATCAATACTTCCTGCATTTAAGAAATAACTTTCAGGAACATCATCCATCTTGCCATCTAAGATCTCGCGGAAGCCGCGGATTGTCTCAGCGATAGGAACGTATTTTCCTTCCAGTCCGGTAAACTGTCCTGCTACGAAGAATGGCTGAGATAAGAATCTCTGAACCTTTCTTGCACGGTTAACAACAAGTTTATCATCCTCCGATAATTCATCCATACCAAGAATTGCGATGATATCCTGTAACTCTTTGTATTTCTGTAAGATTTCCTGAACCCCACGAGCAACTTCAAAATGCTCCTGTCCTACGATACGAGGATCCAGAATTCTAGATGTGGAAGCAAGTGGATCTACAGCTGGGTAGATACCGAGCTCTGCAATGGAACGCTCCAATACAGTGGTTGCATCCAAATGTGCGAATGTTGTTGCTGGAGCCGGATCAGTTAAATCATCTGCTGGTACATATACTGCCTGTACAGATGTGATGGAACCATTCTTTGTAGAAGTGATTCGCTCCTGAAGAGCACCCATCTCAGTCTGTAAAGTAGGCTGGTAACCTACTGCGGATGGCATACGTCCAAGTAAAGCGGATACTTCAGAACCTGCCTGTGTGAAACGGAAAATGTTATCAATGAATAACAATACATCCTTTCCACCTTTATCACGGAAATACTCAGCCATTGTCAAACCTGCTAAAGCAACACGCATACGAGCTCCTGGTGGCTCGTTCATCTGTCCGAACACCATGGTGGTCTTATCAATAACTCCTGATTCTTTCATTTCATAGTAAAGGTCATTTCCTTCACGGGTACGCTCACCTACACCGGTAAATACGGAATATCCACCGTGCTCCGTAGCGATGTTGTGGATCAGCTCTTGGATCAATACTGTCTTACCTACACCAGCACCACCAAAAAGTCCGATTTTACCACCCTTCTGATAAGGGCAAAGAAGGTCAACGACTTTAATACCTGTCTCTAACATTTCCTGGGAGGTAGCCTGCTCTTCAAAAGCTGGTGCCTGTCTGTGGATTGGCCACTGTTCTTCTGTAGTAGGTGCTTCAATCTCATCGATTGGATTTCCTAACACATTGAACATTCTGCCTAAGGTATTCTCGCCAACTGGAACAGAGATTGGTGCTCCGGTTGCGATGGCTTCCATTCCACGAACAAGTCCGTCGGTTGGTCCCATGGCGATACATCTTACTGTATCGTCACCCAGATGCTGAGCAACTTCAACAACTAATGTTTTGCCGTCTTTCAGTGGCACATTGATTGCATCGTTAATCTCAGGCAGTTTGCCTTCTGAAAATTTGATATCCAGAACGGCACTGATAATCTGGGTAATTTTGCCAACATTATTATCTGCCATTATTTCGTTCTCCTTATATTAATTTCTGTGAAAAAGCATGCAGTCTTATTGGATTGCATTTGCGCCGGCGATAATCTCAGTTAATTCCTGAGTGATTGATCCCTGACGTGCTCTATTGTACTTCAGTGATAGATCACTGATCATGTCTTCTGCGTTGCTGGTTGCTGAATCCATCGCCTGCATTCTGGCTCCGTTCTCACTTGCAACCGCTTCTACCAAGGCTCCGTAGAAAAGGCTGGTTACATATTTAGGAATAATCATATCCAATGCTTCTTCCTCATTTGGTTCATAATTCATCAGCACATTTGCATCTTCTGTTGAGATATCCTCTTCATCAATCTCAACCGGAAGAAGCTTAATGAGTTTAGGCTCATGGCTAACTGTGTTCTTAAAATGAGTATATGCAAGATAGATTTCCCCGACTTCTCCGTTAGAAAATGCATCAAGTACCTTTTTACAAAGGGCTGCTGCGTCCGGATAAGTTGGTGCTTCCATGATTTCAGAAGCATCTTCTACAATATTATAACCACGGCGGCTTAAGGCTTCATTCCCTTTTCCACCAACTGCGTAAATGTCCAAATCCTCTTTATTGAACTCTTCATTACCTGTAATCAGCTTTACAATATTGGAATTATATCCACCAGCCAGACCACGATTGGATGTGATAACTACCACAGCCTTTTTCTGGGAATCCCCAGCGGTCAAATATGGATGGTTAATATTTCCGCTTTTGGCAAGCATTGAACTCACGGTTTTATACATGTAATTGAAATAAGGATCTGTCTGCTCTGCGCGGTTTTTTGCTTTCTGCAGTTTAACGGTAGAAACAAGCTTCATGGCTTTGGTGATCTGCTGCGTACTTTGTATGCTGCTTTTTCTTCGCTTAATGTCTCGCATGGAGGCCATTTCTTACCACCTACTTTCTGCCGTTATTATTTGAAGGATGCCTTGCATTCTTCAATTGCTTTGATCAGCTTATTCTCAGTGTCTTCATCCATAACTTTTGCTGTCGCAATTGTTTCTGGGATTTCAGGATACTTGGTATCAATGTAATCGAACAGTTCATTCTGGAAACGAAGAATATCCTCAACTGCAATATCCAGTAAGTATTTCTTTGTAGCCGCATAAATAATGATAACCTGTTTCTCAACTGGCATTGGCTGATACTGTGGCTGTTTCAAAATCTCTTTGATTCTTTCACCCTGACGAAGCTTCTCAGTTGTATCAGCATCTAATTCAGAACCAAACTGTGCAAACGCTGCAAGCTCACGGTACTGTGCTAACTCAACTCGGATAGGCGCTGCGATCTTCTTCATTGCTTTAATCTGTGCAGAACCACCAACTCGTGATACAGAAAGACCTGCATTAATAGCTGGACGGAAACCTGCATTGAACATCTCTGTTTCCAGATAGATCTGCCCGTCAGTAATGGAAATAACGTTGGTAGGAATGTATGCGGATACATCGCCTGCCTGTGTCTCGATGATTGGAAGAGCGGTTAATGAACCTCCGCCTAACTTATCAGAAAGTCTGGCTGCACGCTCTAGTAATCTAGAGTGAAGATAGAATACATCACCAGGATAAGCTTCACGACCTGGAGCTCTCTTTAATAATAGCGACAAGGTACGATAAGCAGCTGCATGTTTGGTCAAATCATCATATACAACCAAAACATCCTGACCATTTTCCATCCATTCCTCACCGATTGCACATCCGGAGTATGGAGCGATGTACTGCAATGGTGCAAGCTCACTTGCAGTAGATGCTACTACTGTGGTGTATGCCATAGCACCGTATTCTTCTAATGTTTTTACGATAGTGGCAACGGTAGATGCTTTCTGTCCGATTGCGACATAAATACATTTTACCCCTTTGCCCTTCTGGTTAATAATGGTATCGATTGCGATTGCCGTCTTACCAGTCTGTCTATCACCGATAATTAACTCACGCTGTCCACGTCCGATTGGAACCATGGAATCGATTGCCTTAATACCAGTCTGTAATGGTGTATCTACCGATTTTCTAGATATAACACCTGATGCAACTCTCTCAATCTGACGGAACTTATCGGTTTCGATAGGTCCCTTGCCATCGATTGGCTGTCCTAACGCATTTACAACACGTCCTAACATTGCATCTCCAACTGGAACTTCAACTACACGTCCGGTAGTTTTTACGGTATCACCTTCGTTGATATTCTTCTGGGAACCAAGTAATACGGCACCTACGTTATCTTCCTCAAGGTTTAATACCATTCCATAAACTTCTCCTGGGAACTCTAACAGCTCACCTTGCATTGCGTTTTCCAGACCATGGATACGCGCAATACCATCAGCAACCTGAATTACGGTTCCGACATCAGCTACTTCGAGCTGGGAAGCGTATCTTTTGATCTGCTCTTTGATGACTGAGCTGATTTCTTCTGGTTTTAAATTCATGGAGCGCATTCACCTACTTTCAACTGTATTTGTAATAATTCACGGGTAAGATCGTATATTTTAGTCTTAACACTGCTGTCTACAACACGATCTCCAATGCGAATTACCATACCGCCAATGATAGCGGCATCGACATTAAAATGCATTTCAAATTTCACATACTTGGTAGTCTCTAACAAACGTTTTTCTACTGCTGCTTTCTGATCATCTGAAAGCTCCACAGCAGTTGTTACATATGCAGTACCAATATTATTGTGTTCCTTCACCCTATTGACAAAATAGGTGAAAACACTTTGCATATTGTTATAGTGGTCTTTCTCCACAAGCATACGCATAAGACCTACCAGATCCCTGGAAACTCGATCTGTAAAAATGTCTTCGATGATTTTCATCTTTTCTTCTTTATCAATTTTTGGATGATTCATTAATTTGGTCAGATCCTCATTCTCCTGCATTGCAGAAGATACAGCTTTGACTTCCTCTGATAATTCGTCCAGCCGGTTTTCTTCAAGGGCCAGCTCAAACAATGCATCACCGTAAGTTGCTTCTACTAGCTTTGCCATGTCGATTCACCCATTTCTTTTAATGTTTCTTCCACCAGCGTGTCCTGAACCTTCGTATCGATAGAGGCAGTTACGACTTTCGCTGCCATTAAAGATGCGATCTGAATCATTTCTTGTTTCATATCATCCATTGCGTGTTTCTTTTCCAGTTCGGCTTCATCCTGCGCTCTTTTGATGATACGGGAAGCTTCTGCTTTTGCTTCATCCACGATTTTAGCTTCATTTTTCATTGCTTTCTGTCGTGACTCAGCAAGAATTGCTTCTGCTTCTTTATCAATGTCCTTCAGCTTTGCTTCATACTCTGCTTTTAATGCTGCTGCCTGCTCTTTATCTGATTCTGCTGTACTGATATCGTTATCAATTCGCTCCTGTCTGTCTTTCAACAGCTTTCTTGCTGGATTAAATAATAAATACGATAAAAACAGGAATAAGAAAAAGATAGAGATTGCTAAAAGCGTTGTATCGAACAAGAGCTGGGCATCAAGATTAAAAAGTCTTAAATATTCTTGTGCGAGCAATCTTAACTCTCCTTTCCGTTGGATTTGTTTCGCTAACGCGTACTGTTCTCCAAACCGCTATATTTTAGCCTAATGGTTTTACGAAAAGTAAAAGCATTGCTACAAGCAGACCATAAAGACCTGTTGTTTCTGCTACCGCTTGTCCTAAAAGCATAGTAGACATAATCTGTCCTCTTGCTCCTGGGTTACGTCCTACTGCTGCTGCACCATGTCCAGCTGCGATACCCTGTCCTACACCAGGTCCAATACCAGCGATAACTGCTAAACCTGCACCAATTGCGGAACATGCTCTGATTAAATCCTGTCCGTTAATATCCATAATGTGAATCCTCCTTAAAATAAGTTCTTGTTCATTTTGTCAGCTTTACTGACTGTTGGATTATTTGTTGTATCCCCTTCCAGAGATAGTGGAAGCTGCTTGCTTCTATTCCTCAGTGTCGCATGCCTGAGAGATGTATGTCATTGTTAACATACAGAATACGTAAGTCTGAATTGCTCCTGAGAACAAGTCAAAGTATACGTGGAGTGCCGCTGGCCAGACCACTGCGATCCAACCAAGTAAACCATACACAAGTGCCATCATGACAGTTCCTGATAATACATTTGCAAATAGACGCAATGATAAAGAAATAGGAACCGCGATCTCACTGATCAGGTTAATTGGAAGCCAAATTGGCAACCATGGCGGTAAAGGTGAACACATATCCTTCCAGATCTGTTTTCCGCTTTGATGCTTAAACTGGTTGATGTGAATCAGGAAGAACGTGATCAGACCTAACGCAAACGTTGTACCATAATCTGCTGTTGGTGGTCTTAATCCAAATAAACCGGATATATTACTCATAAGAATGAAAATAAAGATTGTGCTAATATAGTTCACAAACTTTGGAGCCCATTTACCCATAGAACTTCCGACCATTTTGTCGAGAGTCTCCACGATCAGCTCTACCACATTCTGAAATCCATCCGGAATCTCTTTTGCGTGTGCCAGCTTCCGGTTCGCCACAATGGCAAAAATAAGAATAAACGCCATAACGATCAGAATGCACACATGTGATGTCGTAACCCAGATTTCCTGTCCAAATAAATGGAAGGAGAAAATGCCATGTATCATAAAATCAATATCATCTGCACTGGACGACAATAAAATCGCTTGATTCACAAAGTCACCTCCTTATTTGATTTTTCACTATTTTCATCGTCAGAAGCCGCATCAGTTCTTCCAAACAATTTGTTAGTCATTTTATAGAATAAAGGCTGCAGATACGCGGATACCTTAAGCCCTATTACTCCAACAAATGCTGTAAACAAATTACCGAGATTAAAATAGCCCAATATAAAAAACAGAATGACCACTACGGCGTAGCGTAGTACGGACTTCGTGATAATTCTGCGATTGGCATGTTCTGTTGCCTCTAATTCAACAGAGTCATAGATTACAATGGCCAGATTAATTGCCATTCCTATTGCAATTGCAATACCGAACCACAAGCCTGTGGAATACCGAAGCTTATCGCTTACAAACCAGACACCGGCAAATTGTATAACTATACCGTATATCACAATGCCTGTTACAAGTCCCGGCAATGCATCATTTATTCTTCTCAACATCCTTTTTACCCTTTTTGTCGTCTCTCTCATAAACCTTCTTGGCCATGCGGAAGATATTTGTAAAACCTGCTAGTGCTCCCATGAAAAAGAGCGGTATTACAATCCATGAGATATTATATTTATCTCCGATCCATACTCCGAAGAGTGTGCACATGACAATGGGAACTATCATGTTGATTCCAAATTGAAATACCAGGATCAAAGAGTCCCAAACCTGCCGATTGTTATGCTTCATTGGTTCTCCTTTTATAATTGCTCATATTTAGAGTTTCCACTCATCGCAACTACCTTTTATTATATCATTTTTAGTTGGTTTGTCTATAAAATAACAATTTCATAGACAAAATTTGTAATATGTTTATGTGTCCCTACATTTACATAAAAATGTTGTTTGCAGAAAATATAAGTTTCCTTTTTATTTGCTGACAATTATCTTTTTGTTTCGACAATACATGATACTTCTTTTCATTTTTATGAAAGAAAAGAAGCGTCTGCTTTCCTCCTTTAGAAAGCAAATGCTTCTTCATCATTTGTTAGAGATCTATTTCTACTTTTCTTCCAGTATAGGCATAATGGCGGAATTCTACCCCCGCAGCCTGCAGCATTTTTTTTGATGCAATTACAGACATCGTATGCTCATACTTATCGTCTGCGTAAATTAGTTCCTTGATTCCTGACTGAATGATTGCCTTTGCACACTCATTACAAGGGAATAGTGTCACATACATGGTTGCGCCCTCTAAGCTTCCTCCTCGGTAATTCAGAATTGCATTCAATTCGCTATGTGTAGTATAGAAGTATTTATTATCTTCTCCTTCTCTTCCCCATGGAAATTCATCATCTGAACACCCCATCGGGAATCCATTATAGCCCATGGAAAGGATCTTATGTTCAGAGCTTACAATACAAGCTCCCACCTGTGTATGTGGATCTTTGGAACGCATACCTGAAAGCATTGCCACTCCCATAAAATATTCATCCCAACTGATATAATCATTTCTTTTGGTTCCGTCCATATTGCCCGATTCCTCCAGTCGAAAACGATTGCTACGTCTTATTTTGTGCCAAAAATTCGATCTCCAGCATCTCCAAGACCTGGAACAATGTACTTGTGCTCATTTAAGTGATCATCCAATGCTCCAATGAACAGGTCTACATCAGGATGAGCTTCTGTCATTCGTTTCACACCTTCTGGTGCTGCAATGATACACATAAAATGAATGTTCTTTACACCCTTGTCTTTTAACATCTGGATTGCTGCTACTGCAGAACCGCCTGTTGCCAGCATTGGGTCTACAACGAACACTTCACGTTTTGCACAATCTGCTGGAAGTTTACAGTAGTACTCTACTGGTTCTGCTGTCTCAGGGTCACGATATAACCCAATGTGACCAACCTTTGCTGCCGGAATCAGCTCAAGCATTCCGTCGACCATACCAAGTCCTGCTCTTAAAATTGGAACAACTGCTAATTTCTTTCCTTTTAACTCTTTTACAGTTGTAGAACAGATTGGAGTCTCAATTTCAACATCAGAAAGCTCTAATTCTCTTGTTGCTTCAAAACACTCAAGCATTGCCACTTCGCTTACCAGTGTTCTGAAATCCTTTGACCCAGTATCCTTTCTTCTCATAATTCCAATCTTGTGCTGAATTAATGGGTGATCCATTACTACTACTTTTGCCATTTTTATTCTCCTTCGTTTAATAGTTTCACTAATCTTTTTATTGTCTTACGCAATGTTTCATAACATAAACCATAAGACTGTAAGGTACCGCCATACGGATCCAAAATCTCAAGCTCATCTCCAACGAATTCCGTTAAAACATGAACATTCTCTGGATCAACATCCTCGTATTGTTCGAGGATTCTGTTTCTATGGACATTCTCCATAGTAAGAATCAATGTATCTTCATCGATTTCTTCTGGCGATAATTGCACAGAAATGAAATCATTCATATTGATTCCGTTGCTAATAAGCACTGCTTCTGCCTTCTGATTCATTGGTTCCGGGAAAAGAACCACCAATCCTCTGGCAAGGATCTTCACTGGATGTTTTAAAGAAAAATCCTCGAGAATTCCTGCTGCCATAGGTTCACGACAGGTGCCGCTTTGTCCGACAAAAATAATCCTATTATAAACCTTCATATTCTTCCCTTCTTGAAAAAGTCCTATACATGAATTACCTGATGCCCTGCTGCTTTTAAGAGTCTGTTCATAATTGCCTGTCCGATACGTGGAGTTGAAAAGCTCTCTGAATAGATTGCATTTACAGATAGCTCATCACAATCGCGTAGTATCTTATACAAATGCTGTGCGATTGCATCTTCATCGGATCGTTTTCCGATACATAGAATCACATCCGCCTTGTATAGGTCTCTGGTTTCTTCCGTTGCAATAACTGCCACAATTTCTCCGAGAGCTTCCTTCTGTGATACAAGCTCATTAATTTTAGAAACAACTGCTTTCTCTTCCCCATCCACTAAGACCAAATCTGCTTTTGGAGCATAATGCTTATATTTCATACCTGGGGCCTTAGGCTTTCTGGTATCATCTGCTGCAATTATACCTGGGTCTATAATTACTTTCTCACCTAGCACTTCGGATAACATTTCTGGAGTTATATAACCTGGGCGCAACACCATTGGTATCTGCTCTGTCAGATCGATGATTGTAGATTCGATTCCAATTCCTACTGGACCTCCATCCAATATCATAGCAATCTTTCCATCCAAATCCTCTGCCACATGACCTGCCTCCGTTGGACTAGGTCGACCAGATGTATTGGCACTTGGTGCCGCAATCAAACATCCACTTTTGCGAATCAATTCCAGCGCAACTGGGTGATTTGGCATTCGAATTGCTACCGTATCCATTCCACCGGTTGTTGCATATGGTACCTTATCGTTCTTCCACACAATCATGGTTAATGGGCCTGGCCAAAATGCATCTGCAAGCTTTTTTGCCTGTTCTGGAACAGTCTTTGCAATACGTTCCAGATCCTCAAACTCTGCAATATGTACAATAAGAGGATTATCAGAAGGTCTCCCTTTTGCTGCATAAATCTTCTTTGCAGCCTCTGGATGTAACGCATCTCCTCCTAAACCATATACGGTTTCTGTTGGAAAAGCCACCAGCTCGCCTTCGGCAATCAAACGCCCTGCTCTTTGCATTGCGTCTTCGTCGATATGCTGCAAATCGATGTTACATATTTCTGTTTTCACGATTAGCCATCCTTCCTCTTGCTTACTGATTTTCTCTTAATTATACCATACCAATTTCACTTATCAAAGTACAAAGTATCGGGAATCCATAAATCATTTTGATTTTATATTGTTATTTATTTAACATTGTTTGAAATTTAATACAACAATTCCCCCTCTTGTATTTCCCTCTCTTTTGTACTAGAATGTACGTAGTCATTAAGACTAAATAATGATCATTATTTATGTAAGGAGGAACTTCATTATGGCACACGTTATTTCTGATTCATGCGTTAGCTGTGGTACATGTGCAGGAGAGTGCCCAGTAGGCGCTATCACTGCTGGTGATTCTCAGTACGAAATCGATGCAGCTACATGTATCGATTGTGGAACATGCGCTGGTGTTTGCCCAACAGGAGCAATCTCTCAGGGTTAATTTCATTCGCAAAAAAGACTGTCGCTATTGCGGCAGTCTTTTTTTATTTTCTGATTTGTTTTCTTCTTTTTGCTCTTTCCCATGAAAAAATGTATGCTTCTTTTTTACACTTCCGCGAATTGCCGCATCCAATTTACGAAATCTTGCCTCTTCGGCTTCTTCCTGCTCACGCATGAGATAATCCATCTCTTTTAAAACGCGCTCTTCCATTTCCTGTCCCAGCGTCTGGCATAGTTCCTCGTTATTCGAAGCAATGGCATGTCCCACAATATCCGACATCAATTCTCGAAATTGAGCCATTCTATCTTCTGCGGACAGCTCCTGAATCGGCTGCGACAATACGTGATCCATTTTCATATCAGATGGTGCCATCGGATGCTTGTCCATAGGAAGTGGCTGTTCCATCGGTGTAAACTGTTCAATATTTCCATTATGTATCAGCATTCGAATTGCTTTGAGCTGATACCCTTTATCTTTCAGTTCTTTGATTTTCTGAAATTCTTTAATGTTCTCTTTGGTGTAATATCGGTGCCCCATCTCATTTCGTGGAATGGCGAGCTCCAATTCATCTTCCCAGTAACGTAATACATGGGTCTCCACATTGACTAAATTCGCCGCATCGGAGATCATGTAGCGTACTTTTTCCACCTAAGATTACCTCCCTTTTTGTCTCTTCCTACATTATATCTTTCTATTCTAGTCGAATCAAATCTTTTCCATCGTATTCTTTCGACAGGAAGTTACAGAAGGAATTAATCACGTTCCAGATTTGCGAATTTCGTGTACTCTGGTAGCCATGCAAGGTTCACTGTTCCAATTGGGCCGTTACGTTGTTTTGCGATGATGATTTCTGAGATCCCTTTCAGATCGGTATCTTTGTTGTAGTAATCATCACGATATATAAACATAACCACATCGGCATCCTGCTCGATGGCTCCAGATTCACGAAGATCAGATAGCATTGGTCTATGGTCAGGTCGCTGTTCGACTGCTCGTGAAAGCTGAGACAGTGCTATAACTGGTACACTTAACTCTCTGGCTAACGATTTCAGAGAACGTGAAATATCAGAAATCTCCTGCTGACGGGAATCGGTACTTCTTCCCGAACCAGACATCAACTGTAAGTAATCGATGATGATTAGTTTCAGATCATGTTCCAATTTATATTTACGACATTTGCTTCGCATTTCAGAAATACTGATACCCGGTGTGTCATCAATAATCAGCTCAGAATTGCCAATGATTCCTGCACCTTCAACGAGTTTCTCCCAATCTGCATCGGAAAGGTTACCTGTTCGAAGTGCCTGTGCATCTACGCGGGATTCCAATGAGAACATACGGTTAACCAGCTGTTCTTTTGACATTTCCAATGAAAAAATCGCAGTACACATATTCTGATGAAATGCTACATACTGTGCAACGTTTAATACAAATGCTGTCTTCCCCATGGAAGGACGGGCTGCAACCAGAATCAAATCTGATGGCTGTAAACCTGCTGTTCGATAATCCAGATCAATGAATCCGGTTGGAATACCAGTTACAGTGCCTGACTGTTTTGATGCCATTTCGATTTTTTCCAAGGCATTCATTACAACCTGTCGAATTGGTACATATTCTCCACCCGTTCGGCTTGAAAGCAATGCAAACACATCATGCTCCGTTTTATCCATAATACTTTCTAGTGGTTCTTTTCCCACATAGCATTCATTCTCTATGTCATCCATTACTTTGATCAGGCTGCGCTTCATCGCATTTTCCTTCACGATATTCGCATAGTATTTCACATTTGCAGATGTTGGAACGGATGTTACTAAATCTCGGACAAACTCTAGACTTGATACTTCTTGTGGCACTTCCTTTTCTTTCAATTTATTCTGAAGTGTAACAAGGTCGACCGGTTGTCCCGCGCTGTATAGCTCTATCATTGCATCAAATACAATTCCATACTGTTGATGATAGAAGTCTTCTTTGACCAATATTTCCATTGCAGTGACAATGGCATCTTTATCCATAATCATGGAACCCACAACAGATTGCTCTGCTTCCAGGCTGTTTGGCATGATCCGCTTGATCAGTGTTTCCTCCAAGGATGTTTCCTCCTAATTAACCTTCTACGACATGTACTGATAATTTTGCTGTTACCTGTGGATGAAGTTTAATTGGCACTTCGTATACTCCGAGGGCTTTGATTGGCTCTGATAACTGCATTTTCTTCTTATCTAATTCCATGTTAATCTGCTCTTTTGCAGCAATTGCAATCTCTTTTGTGGATACAGAACCAAAGGTTCTTCCACCTTCTCCAGATTTAATGGTTACGGTTACTTTCTTGGTCTCAATCTCTTTTGCTAGTTCCTTGGCATTTGCAAGATTTTCTGCAGCGACCTTGTCTGCATGCTGATTCTGTAATTTCAAATCATTCATAGCCTTTGTAGTTGCTTCAACACCTAATTTCTTTGGCAGAATCGAATTTCTGGCATACCCATCACTTACATTTACGATCTCGCCTTTTTTTCCTAATGATTTTACGTCTTCCAATAATATTATTTTCATTCTTGTATGTCTCCTTCTTTCAGCATTTCATCGATTGTTGCCTGAATAATATGTTTTGCCTGCACCACCGTACAGTTGGTAAGCTGTGCCCCTGCCACATTTAGATGGCCTCCTCCTCCGAGGCGTTCCATAATTAATTGTACATTAATCTCGTCAATGGAACGAGAGCTTACATAAATGCGATCATTGTATTCAGTCAAAACAAAAGATGCTTTAATCCCTACGATATTTAATAATTCATTTGCAGCCTGAGCACCTACAATTGTTGGGCTCTCAACATTTTCTCCTGGACATACAGAGATAGCAAATGCACCTCTGTATACTTCGGCATGGCGTACTGCTTCTGCTCTTGCTTTATACGCTGCCATATCATTTCGAAGCATTTTTCTTACTCGCGTAACCTCTGCCCCTGAACGTTTCAGGTATGCAGCCGCTTCGAAGGTACGCACACCAGTCTTGGTCATGAAGTTGTTCGTGTCAATAAGAATTCCGGCATAGATGCAATCAGCTTCGCATGGCTCAAGCTTGAATCCATTCTCGAAGTACTGTAGTACTTCTGCCACCATTTCACATGCACTGGATGCGTATGGCTCAATATAGGACAGCAATGGGTTCTCAATGACCTCGCTGCTTTGTCTATGATGATCAAACACAACAATAGAATCTGTTTTATTCAATAATTCTGGGCACTCAGTATAACTTGGTCGATTGGTATCAACAACCATTACCAGTGTGTTTTTGCTTGCCATTTCCAATGCTTCTTCACTGTTGATAAATAGATCTGCTGGATAACCCTTTTCTTCCGTAAAGCACTCCATCAAAGGTCTTACAGACGTAGTTGCATCATTGATGACAATCTGCACTTTTTTGCCAAGCATTTTGGCTGCGCAAAAAATTCCAATGCCGGCTCCAAGAGAATCTACATCCGTTAAACTATGTCCCATGATAATTACATTTTCACGGCTTTCCATGATTTCATGTAATGCATGCGCTTTCACACGAGCTTTCACCCGCGTATTTCTCTCCACCTGTTTTGCCTTGCCCCCATAGTAAGAGACTTCATCGCCTTCTTTTACAACTACCTGATCGCCGCCACGGCCAAGGGCAAGATCTATAGCATTTCTGGCATATTCATAATTCTGGTTGTAATTATCTCCACTGATACCAACTCCGATACTCAGCGTTACTGCCATCTCGTTTCCTACTTTTACAGTTTTCACATCTTCAATCAGACTGAATTTATCTTCCTGTAGCTCTTTTAAATATTTATATTTGAAAACAACAAAGTATTTATCTTTCTCAATCTTACGAACTAAGGCATCAATACCAGCGAAATATTTATTTACACGTCGATCAATCAGCGCCACCAGCAGGGATCGCTTAACATCCTCGATACTATCCAATGCCTCATCATAATTATCAATATATACTAGAGCTGCTACCTGTTTCTGCTCCTGGTTCTCAATCATATAACGATTCAACTCTGTTTCATCAAACAAATATATCGCCGTCAGGAATTCTTCTCCACCATCGATCTCCACAATTTTGCTTTGCTCTGCAATTGTATCAAAATAAATACGGCTTAGCGATATACGGAATTTGCGCTCGTTCTTTTCCAAATAAATATTCTTTGGCTCTTCTTTCTTTTGCAGGAATTCACGCGTAATTGTCGGAAAAAGTGTTGTGATTGATTTGTGATAGTTCCGATTTACACCAGTAAGTGCAGAAAACTGTTCGTTCACCCACATCAATTTGCCATTATAGTCCAACAGTGCATATGGAATCTCAAATTCATTCAATAAACGTTTTTGCACTGTAGCATACTGCGTTGCAAAATTGATCAGTTCGTTCACCAATATCGGTTTGTTACTGTGGTATGTAATTACCGTCACACCAAAATAGATAATCGTAAATATTGTAACAACGATTCCACTTTTCTGATCCCAAAAATATAGCGGTACATTAAGAACCACAAGTAGTGCTGTTAATATAATTGGAAAATGAAGATAATTCATCAATTTTCCCTTTAATTTAATATTGCTTTTCATCTATTTTCCCCTTCATTTCAGATCAAACTTAATTAATCTGCCGTTTGGATAAATTTTCACGCTTATATTAAGTATACCATTTCGGCAACCTCAATAAAAGTCTTTTTACACAATCACCGAAAGAAGCTGCAACTGGTAGCTTCTTCAGTCACTTGGCGGTGAAGAGAAAACAGGGACCATCTCATGGATGATCCCTGTTTTTGTATTTCATATATGGTTCCTTTTTTATTTCTATTTCTCTGTTGCAATTTCTGCAATAGATTTGGTAAGTCCGGCGATTCCCTGAATATCAGAAGGAATAATAATCTTAGTAGATTTACCATCAGCAGCTTTTGCGAATGCTTCTAGACTCTTTAATTGAAGAACTGCACTGTCTGGAGCTGCGTCTTTGAGCATTCTCAGACCATCTGCATTTGCCTGTTGAATCTTAAGAATTGCTTCTGCCTGACCTTCTGCTTCACGAACAGTTGCTTCCTTCTTTGCTTCTGCACGAAGAATTGCTGCCTGTTTCTCAGCTTCTGCATCAAGAATCGCAGACTCTTTATTACCTTCTGCAACAAGGACTGTGGATTTCTTCTCACCTTCTGCACGAAGAATTGCTTCACGACGTTCACGTTCTGCTTTCATCTGCTTCTCCATTGCATCCTGGATTGCTTTTGGTGGAATAATGTTCTTTAACTCAACACGGTTCACTTTAATACCCCAAGGATCAGTTGCAACATCAAGTGTTGCTCTCATCTTCGTATTGATTGTCTCACGAGAGGTTAATGTCTCGTCTAATTCCAAATCACCGATAATATTACGAAGTGTAGTAGCTGTTAAGTTCTCGATTGCCATGATTGGGTTCTCTACGCCGTATGCATACAGCTTAGGATCTGTGATCTGGAAATATACAACCGTATCAATCTGCATGGTTACATTATCTTTCGTAATAACTGGCTGTGGTGGGAAATCAACCACCTGCTCTTTTAACAATACATTTTTTGCCACACGATCGATAAATGGTACTTTAAAATGCAGACCAACCTGCCATGTATCCATATATCCACCAAGACGTTCCAGAATCATTGCATGTGCCTGTGGCACGATTTTAATACAGCTTGCAAGGATAATAAGAACAATTACAACAACAATTACTAAAGCAATAACGCCTCCAAGTTCCATAGTATTACTCCTCCTTATTTCTTTCTACAATTAGTTTTACACCTGTGATACGAACAATTTTTGCAAGTTCTCCCTGTTCAATCACATCATTATCATTATCGGTACGAACGGTCCATTCCTGTCCTTTTACTACCGCTGTACCGGTCTGATCGATATTACTTACGCGCTCTGTAATACGAATCACTTCTCCTACAAGGCTTTCACTATTGGTCTTTACCATTCTGGTATTAATAAATTTTCTTGCAAATGGTCTTGTTGCAAAAAGTAATACCAGTGAAATTGCAATAAATATAACAACTTGAATTCCAAATGATGCATCAACTGCTCCTGCAATTAATGCGCATAATGCGCCGACCGCAAACCAAATAGAAGTTAATCCAACAGTAACCAACTCTGTAATCACAAATACAACCATGAGCACGAGCCACAAAACAATATATAGATTGTTACCTGTTAATAACCACTCCATGAGCACTCTCCCTTCTCCCTATACCAACATTTCTTTTGATATCTGTTATCTTAATTTTAACTGTTTCTATACTGAACTACAAGCCATGAAATAGAATTATTTATTTAATAGAATCACAAACGCTTTTGTATATTCTGGATATCCTTCTAGCAGCAGTTCCCATCCATGCATTTTCACAACTTTAGCTGCAATGGATAATCCCAGTCCGCTTCCACCTTTTGAATTACGGGACTCATCCCCCATTGCAAATGGTTCAAAAAGATGCTCTGCTACCTGAGGTTCGATGGCTTCCCCATTATCTGCAATAATAAGCTTCATTGTATCTTCCATTTTCTGGGATGTAATTAATATCTTTGTTCCCTCTGGGTTATGCCTCATTGCATTTGTCAGAAGATTGGTGATTACGCGAGACATCTGTACCCTGTCAGCGTATACCATACATGGTTCATCCTGCAGTTCCACCTCCAGTTCCATTCCCTGCTCTTCCATATCAGAATATACAAGTGCTGCATTTTCCCGCAATAGTTCCATAATATCTAGTGGTTTCTTATCTAGTTGAAATCCTTCACTATCTAATTTTACATATTCAAACAACAGATTAATCAGTTCTGTCATTCTCTTGGATTTTGCCTGAATTGCGCTTAAATACTGATCCTGTTTCACGGGATCCGTTACCATACCATCCTGAATTGCCTTTGTGTATCCGGCAACAGTGGTGATTGGTGTTCGAAGGTCATGGGCAATATCTGATAGCATCAGATTTCGTTTACGATCATATTCCGCATGAAGTGCATTCTCCCGTTCGGTAATCTTCTCCACCTCATGGGACACCAGCCACGAATAATACAATGCTGCCAGCACGTATGGTATGATGCTGAGTGCTATCATCGCCACAATAATCAGAACTAGAAAGAACCCATCGGCTCCATTGAGCTGTGTTATAGATTTATTCCCGATTAGTGTCGGATCTACAACACGTATAGCCTTTTCTATCTGTTCAATTGTATACTGAATTCCTGATGACAACACCGGTGGTACTACACCTTTTAAACCCATGAGAATCAATTCAACAAACACAGCAATAATAATCAGTACAATCTGCCAGGTAGGAAGTGATTTATTCCATTCTGTATTAGCAAAATAGTAACTCTGGACTGCTGGAAAGATCAATCGATTGAATAATTCCATAATAAGGCGTTCCACAATTCCTACCGTAATGAGAACCACAATGAAATTTCGAATTAAAAACCATCGTAAGCTGCTTTTATCTTCCATAGTATTTCCTTTACATCCGATTTTATTTCTCTAATCGATACCCTAATCCCCGAATTGTCTTAATATAGGAAGATGGATCATCCTCATCTAATTTGGCACGAAGCTTGCTGATACATACCATAATATTATTATCCGCAATAATATATTCCTCACCCCAGCCATATTCATATATTTGCTGCTTCGTGTATACCTTACCTGGATGCTCCATAAATAATGTCATAATCTTGAATTCCACTGATGTAAGCTCGATCTGCTGGTCTCCCTTTTTTAAAACACATGCATCCTTGTCTAAAGATAGATCGCGTACCACTAGCTTCTGATCTACCTCTTCCACACTATCGCCATTTCCAAGAGTATAGAATCTTCGAATATTCGAATTGACACGGGCAATGGCTTCTAATGGATTAAATGGTTTTGCAAGATAATCATCCGCACCAAGATTTAAACCCAGTATTTTCTCCGAGTCTGCATCTTTGGCTGACAAAATAATAACTGGCACGTTACTTTCTTTTCGAAGTTCCCTAAGCACATGAAATCCGTCCATTTTAGGCATCATAATGTCTAAAATGCACAGATCCACTTTTTCTTGAAGCAGCAGATCCAATGCCTGCTGCCCATCTTCTGCTTCAATCACTTTATATTTTTCATTTTCCAAATAAAGACGTAATAGATCTCGAATCTCCGTCTCGTCATCTGCGATTAATATTGTATATCCCATTCGATTTTCCCCTATTTGTTCTGATCGTTTGGCTGCTGTGGATTGTTATATCTATTCTGATTATATACCTGTTGAGGATTTCCGTACATATTTTGTCCATATGGCTGTTGTGGATTTCCGTACATCTGTCCTGCGCCGTAAGGATTCTGATTAAATTGTGGCTGCTGCCCACCGTACTTTAATGCTTCATACAACGCTGCATTTGTCATATGCTGATATGGTGCCCCATAGAAAACTCCAACAATTCCCAGCGTAATTACAGAGAGAAGATGCCAGCCAATGAAGGATAAATCTAATACAAAAGTATTCCATTTCTGTCCATCCATCATTCTCTTACTTGTCTCAAATGCCTGCTCTTTTGGCATATCTGGATATTCGGTAAGTAAATACGGAATCATTCGATATTCATAAGCTTTTACGATTCCCGGAATGATAAGTAACAGACTCCATAGGAACTCATATAAATCACGGAAGAATAATACTTTCACAATATTCTTATAAGAGTGATCAAATCCGTAGCCAATCTCCTTTACGCTTGCATTGGTGTTCAGGTTCTGGAAAAAGAAACGTTTCAATCCAAGATCCAGTGGATTAAATACAAATACGGTTAACACGCAAATAATGGCAAATACAATTAGAAATACTACAATTAGTGTAAAGCCGAACACTGCGATTGCAATTGGTTCCACACTTCCAATAACTTCATCTGCATCGAAGTATATTTCACCATTATCATAATTACCAGTTCCATCTACTGTATAGTTGTATTCATAATTATATCTATTCTCTGGAGTCATGGAACTTACTGCGCTTCCTGCAGAAGATCCACCACTTCCGCTAATTAATACGGCAATCAGTGCTACTAATACAACTTTCCAATAGTTGCGTTTAAATGACATCTTACCTTTCATCTTAAGTTGGGCTCTTGTCCACATATGCTCAATCCTCCTCTATCTTTATTGTTCTTACGAACTTTTTCTATCATTTTGTTGTACCCATCTTAACATCTTTTTCTTTCAAATCAACACGAAACACCTTAACGTTTCCTTAAGTATAAAATTATTTATTTTTTACATATTACGAATGTAATATGCCATCTGATAAGGAAGTCGTTCTTCTGGTGTTTCCAGATTATTGTCTAGCATTTTTTTAATATTATTAATTCTATAAATGACAGTATTTCTATGTGTGAACATTGCCTCCGACACCGCTTGTATACTTCCGTTATATTTCAAATACAATTCCAATGTCTCCACATAGTTACTATTATGCGCCTGATCATATTCCAGCAAAATGTGAAGTGGTGTCTCCTCCATTTCCTCTAATAACTCGTGATCATTCACCGCATACAACAGACGGTACATCCCCATATCATCAAAATACAATAATCCCTTTTTTTTACTTTTTGCCATGGTAACAGCGGCTTTTGCACGAAAATACCCTGTGGACAGACGTGAAATATCTGTAATGCAGCTTCCCACACCCATATACAGTGGAATCTCTGGCATTCTCCGCTCTGCTCTCGAACACATACCTGTTACAATCTCATCTAAATCCTTATGAGATACATCGTTTACTACCAATACAAAATAAGAATCATAGTAAAAGAAATTGCCATTATGTGTGATTTTCTCAAGGTATACCTGTATTCGATATGACAACTTTTGGCGTTCTACCGTATCCATGGCATCCAATCCCTCTGTGGTAATCAGCGCCACCTGAAAAGTTCCATCCACATCAAAATACGGAAGCAGCTCTTTTCGATATGATTCCTGATTATCTGGCTTTTCAATCGCATTGATAAGTGCCTTAGATATTTGTTCATCTGCATTTCCTTGAAGGAAAATACGAATACTAAAGTCCTTTATCATATCAGCTAAAAAAACTTCCCACGGAACTGTCATAAGAGGAAAGTCATTCTCATTACAATAATCTATAATATCTTTTGGGACTTTTTCTATATAATTACCAGTATTAATAATAAGTCCTGCTGCGTGATGATGAATCAGATCCTGCAGCAGCTCTATCAACTTCTCTGTCGTTCGAAACCCTAATCCTGTAGTAACTGCTAGCTCTTTTCCCCAAAAATGCTGAATAATCGTAGTATCTTCCAGCAAATGAACCCAGCTAATGGAATTGGACCATCCATTTCTTCCTGCAATCATTTCCATTTTATAACGTTCTTTTGATAGCAGCATCATATCTTCAATCGTAAATCCCATATGTTCCTCCCCATCTTATCTCTATATCTTGTATGAATAATCGGATTTTTTGTTATAAAATACAAGATATTCGACTATCTTCTCTTTCGATTCTATTATTATACCATTTATATGTACTGAGAGTACATATTTCGCTTATATTTTTTATATTTTCGGTCCATTGGAATCTTCCAGAAATTTGGTATTATAGTTTTAGACGAAAGAAAAACAAATGTTTGAAGGAGGCGTTTTTTATGACAACATTATATACAATGATAACAGTTCCACATGTTGAAGTAACACCAGACTGGATGCGTGAAGAACGCTATATGTATTGCGATCAGTTCTATCAGGATACGCATTCATCCAACAACTCTTCTTTTTGGAAGAAGATAAAAAAGTTTTTTTCATAATATAATTCCTAATATATCGAAAAGGGCTGTCGCGTAAGCGGCAGCCTTTTTCATATGCTTATAGTCTCCATAACCTTAGTTTATTGTTTTGTACTGAATAACCGAATTGTTAATTATTTATTTTATGTGTATAACGAAACTGAGTGCCAATGGCACTCAGTTTGTAGCCTATATGAAAAAACCGGCTATCTTGCGATAGCCGGCTTAAACTTCATCATTCTTACTGAATTTTATTCACAAACGTAAGGCATCATTGCTAAATGACGTGCTCTCTTGATTGCTACTGTAAGAGCTCTCTGATGTTTTGCACAGTTGCCTGTGATACGACGAGGAAGAATTTTTCCTCTCTCAGAGATGTATCTCTTTAATTTATTGATATCTTTATAATCGATGGTATTATCTTTACCACAGAATACACATACTTTTTTTCTTCTACGCATAGGTCTTCTTTTCTGGAAAGAACCTTCGCGATCAGCTGCTTTATTGAAAGCCATGGGTGTTACCTCCTTTTAATATTTTGCCTTTGAACCAAGTTCATCGACAACCGGTTAGTTAAATGGTAATTCTTCATCAATTCCATCCGGGATATTCATAAATCCATCTCCAGCGGCTCCGCTAGGTGATGGTGTAGATGCTGGTGTATATCCACTATTGTTATCACTGGATGCTTTGCTTTCTGCAAATTCAATATTTTCAACAACGACATCAGTAGTATAAACCTTCTGACCCTCTTTGTTTGTATAGCTTCCTGTCTGAATACGACCTTCCACAACAAACTTTGTTCCTTTACGGCCAAATCTTTCCAGGAATTCTCCTGTTTTACCGAATGCTACACAGTTGATGAAATCAGTGTTCTGATCCTGATTATCGCGTCTGAAACGACGGTCTACTGCAAGAGAGAATCTTGCGACTGCAGTGGAACTTTCTCCCTGAGAATAACGAACCTCTGCATCTCTTGTTAAACGACCCATAAGAATTACTTTATTCATACGATCTCCTCTTTTCTTCTATGCCTCGTCTTTTCTAACGCATAAGAAACGAAGAACATTATCCATGATACGAACGTCCTGCTCAAGAATAGCTGGAACATTTGATGCTGCGTCGAACTGGATGAAATAATAGAAGCCTTCATTCATTTTCTGAATATCGTAAGCTAATCTCTTCTTACCCCATTCTTCAACTTCTGTTACAGTACCGCCTGCACGAGTGATGTACTCTTTTGCTTTCTCAACGGTTGCTGTTCTCGCATCATCTTCGATCTTTGCACTTACAACGAGTGCTAATTCATATTTGTTCATCGAAAATTTTACCTCCTTTTGGTCTCTGGCTCACAGATCATATCCGTGAACAAGGAATAATTAATAATATACCACGAGGTTAGATATTATCATATTTCCAGTGGTAAAGCAAGAGATTTTCCAAAAAATAGTCAGGTTTTCTGCGGGATTGGGTCTCTCTCATAGTTATCCCACAAGATATTGGGGTCTTTCCTATTCTTCTGGTTTTCTAAGGTTCTTTGTATTCTTTTCAACAAGCTTTCTGGCTATCATAATTTGGTGTCCACATCCCATACATTTTAAGCGAAAATCAGCACCTACACGCAGTATTTCCCATTCAAAACTACCGCAAGGATGCTGTTTTTTCAGTTTTACGATATCGCCTACTTCATATACCATATATGTTCTCCCTTATCATTTACTAATTATAGAATTACAAAACTCTATTATCTATCCTTTGCAACTTGTAACCCCATCAATTACTTCCTGCATTACTTGTCCTATATTCTCGTGAATAATCAAATCTGCTCTTCGATCCGCAGAGGTTGCACTTTTATTAATGAGTACTAGATTCTTTCCCTTAAAATAGTCAATGAGACCTGCTGCTGGATATACCACAAGTGAAGTTCCACCAATAATCAATGTATCTGCGTCGGCGATTGCAGATACTGCTCCTGATATGATTCGGTCGTCTAATCCTTCTTCATACAGAACTACATCTGGTTTCACAATGCCTCCGCATTTTGGGCATCTTGGAACGCCATCTGCCGCCATTATGAATTCTGCATTATAGAACTCTCTACAATCCATACAATAATTGCGAAGCACTGATCCATGAAGCTCATAGACTTTTTTGGAACCGGCTGCCTGATGAAGCCCATCAATATTCTGTGTAACGATTGCTTTTAATTTTCCCATTTCTTCCAGCTTTGCCAGCGCTGTATGGCAGGCATTCGGCTTTGCTTTGGGATATACAAGATTCTTCTTATAGAAATCATAGAATTCTTCAGGATATCGTAAGAAAAAGCTATGGGACACCGCTTGCTCTGGTGTAAAATTACGATTCAGCTTCTTGCTATATAATCCAGATGCACTTCGGAAATCTGGAATCCCACTTTCTGTTGAAACACCCGCTCCACCGAAGAAAACAATATTATTTGATTCCTTTACAATTTGTACCAATTCCTGAACTGATTCCATACAATTACCCCCTTCTATTGTCTCAGTAGTTTAAAATAATTCCCAAAAGGTTATCTGTCTATCTTCTACAATTTATTTCAAAATACTCTCTACATTTGCTTTCTGTCCAATAACCATCAAATGCTCATCCTCACAAAACACATAATCGGCTGGGGGAAGAATGGTTGTCTTGTCCTGCTTCTTCACGCCAATGATATTGATTCCATATCTATTGCGAAAGTCCACTTCTCGAATACTGCTTCCAATCCACTCCTTCAAAGGAAGAATCTCATAAATCGAATATTCCTCATCCAGCTCAATATAATCAAACACATGATTGGCACTACATCTTCTTGCAAGTTTCTCCGCAATATCCCGATCTGGATAGATTACTTCATCTGCGCCGTTTCTAAGCAGAAACTTGCTATGCACATCACGGTTTGCCTTACTTATAACATATTTCGCTCCCATTTCTTTCACAAGGCTTGTAATCTCTAAGCTGCTCTGAAAATTGGTTCCAATACATACAAATACAATATCGAAATTCCCTACTCCAAGGCTTTTTACCACCTGCGGTTCAGTGCAATCACCAATCTGTACATTTGTTACCTTTGAAATAAGATCTGTTACATTCTCCTCATATCGGTCTATAACCATAACATCATTGCCAAGTGCCACCAAATCATTACATAAATGATGACCAAATTTACCCATTCCAATAATTAATACTGATTTCATTTTATCTCCTTCTTCCCTGCCTAGCCAATTGTCACTTTTTCAACTGGGAATGTTACTTTGGCCGTTTGTGGTTTGGAAATGAACGATAACGCAAAGGTCATACTTCCAATTCTTCCACAGTACATCAAAAGCATAATAACAATTCTTCCAACCACATTCAAATCTCTTGTAACTCCAGTAGACATTCCCACTGTACCGATAGCAGAAAATACCTCAAACAGAATATCCTCCATTGGCAGATTGCTGGTCGCCATAATAATCACACTGGAAACAATTGCCAAAAACAGATTTAGGCAGAACACCATTCCCGCTTTTTTAATAATTTCATCACTGATTCTTCGATGATATATATTGCATCCAGATTCATTTCTTAAGTTAGAAAATACATAGAGTACCATCACTGCGATGGTTGTGGTCTTGATTCCACCTGCAGTTGAACCAGGACTTCCTCCGATAAACATGAGAACCATAGTAAGCATTTTACTTTCTGGTGCCAATGCTGCAGTATCCACGGTGTTGAATCCCGCTGTTCTTGCAGTTACCGAGCCAAACACGGATGCCCAAAACTGCTCTGCCCCATTTAATCCAATCAATGTGCTGTCCTGTTCAAATAAAAATAAGAGAATGGTACCTGCAATCAACAAAAAAACAGTGACTGACAATACAATCTTCGTATGAAGCTCATAACGTTTCATATGCCAGGTATTTTTCGCAATATCATCCCATACCACAAAGCCGATTCCACCAACGATAATCAGTAAACAAATTACGATGTTTACCACTGGATCGCCTACATAATCGGTAAAAGATGAATAGGGAGCTTTATTTCCCATAAGATCAAATCCTGCATTACAAAATGCAGAAATAGAATGAAAGATTCCGTAAAAAATTCCTCGGGAAAGGCCATATTCTGGAATAAATCGAATCGCCAGAATCACAGCTCCCACCAGCTCAAAACATATCGTTCCATATATAATCTTCTTTAGCAGCTTTACAATTCCGCCAATTTCCAGTGCATTAACACTTTCCTTCAGCAAGTCTCGCTGGCGAAGTCCAATTCGTTTTCGAAAAACAATTGCAAATCCTACACCGATAGTAATGAAACCAAGCCCACCAATCTGAATGAGTGACAATAAAATAATCTGTCCCATAAGTGACCAATGGGTCCAAGTGTCAAACACCACAAGTCCTGTCACACAGGTCGCACTTGTGGACGTAAATAAAGAATCCAAAAAGCCTGTCCATTGTCCGTCTCGTGAAGAAATCGGGAGCATCAGCAAGATGCTTCCAGCCAATATGATAGAAAAAAAACCTAATGCGATGAACTGCACTTGATTCAGCTTTTTCCTATAAAACACCTCAAATAACCCTTTCATACAATCACCCCAGTATTTATGTCCAATTCGAGAACTCTCTACCATACCGCCTCACAGTTCTCGAATCATTTTATTTCAATACTATAACATATTTCACAATAAAGTTATTCTTTATAATAGAAAAAGTGGCTATATATTCATATAGCCACCAAAGTTGCGGGAACAGGATTTGAACCTGTGACCTTCGGGTTATGAGCCCGACGAGCTTCCAGACTGCTCCATCCCGCGTCAACATAATGTATTATAAGTCTACCTCTTATAAAAGTCAACCCGTGCCAAAAGCCCTAGTAAACCTTCGCCATCGCTTCTTATAGTTTATTTTATTCATTTCACTAACAAATTATTCCACATAATTCCAACTTATCGTAGTAAATCCGCCATCCATACGCTTGCTATGATTCCTGCCGCCGTAGCAATCAAAGCCCCCGCCAAGGTGTATCTGGTCTTCTTCACCTTCGCTGTCATGAAATATACAGACATGGTATAGAAGATTGTCTCTGTACTACTGAGCATAATGGATGCGATGAGCCCGCTTCTGGAGTCAGTGCCAAATTGCTTGTAAATGTCCAGAAGAAGCCCAGTGGATGCAGAGGATGAAAACATCTTTACAATGGTAAGCGGAAGAAGCTCTACCGGAAAATTCGTAGCCGCCAAAAGATTTTTCAAAACATTGGATATCATATCCAAAAAACCGGACGCTCGTAGGATTCCAACAGCAATCATAAGTCCCACAAGGGTCGGCATAATTTGGACTACTGTTTTTAATCCTTTTACCGCTCCATCTAGAAAGCTTTCATACACGTTCTGCTTCTGAGCAATTCCCGTTGCTACAATATAAAAAATAAATAGCGGAATAATGGATTCCGAGAGAAAAATCACAAATTTCAAATTCTATATCTCCTTACTAACATTGCATTGAACCACCTCTGAAAGATTCTTTAGACAATTATCATTTCTTCGAACTCCATATATTCAATGTCTCCGAACTGCATGACGAATCTTAATAAATATCACAGCCGCCCCCGTGGATATCATGGTTGCGATAATTGCTGGTCCTACGATAAGCGTTGGATTCACTGATCCATACTGACTTCGGTAAGCGATGATGTTCACTGGGATTAACTGCAAAGAAGAAATGTTTATGATCAAAAAATCACACATCGCATCAGACGCATCCCGCTCGGATGGCTGCTGAAGAGTTTTCAATTCCTTCATAGCATTTAGTCCTGCAGGTGTAGCTGCCCATCCTAATCCAAAAAAGTTGGCAATCATATTTGTGGCAATTGCCTCTCGCGCCTTATGTCTTTTGGGCACGTCTGGAAAAAGGAAAGAAAGAATTGGACTCATATATCTCGTGCACTGTTGAATAAGTCCTGAATTCTCCGCAATCTGCATCAGTCCCACCCAGAAAGCCATCACTCCTGCCATGGTCAGACAAAGCATAATTGCTTCCTTTGCTGAAGCAAGCGCTTGATCCGTTACCGCTGTCAGATTCCCCGTCATTGCCCCATATACCACTCCAATTAAAATCATTCCAGCCCATAAATAGTTCATGATTGCTTCCTTTCTATTTCCCACTATCTATCTGCACTAATCTTATTCATATTGAAGCTGCCTTATGAATAAAATACGTTAACGAACGATATGAGATTCCTTTCGGAATTGAAACGAGGTATGTTTGAAAACACCTATTTTCTCATCAAACTTCTTGCTGAATAACAAGCGAACTGATCATAGAATTCATTATTCTAGATACTTAGCTCTATTCCTCTGTATAGCTCTCAGTTTTTCCTTGTTCTTTGGGTGCACGTCAAATTCTGTAAATGACAATCTGTCACCAGGACCGGCTTCCACAGGAACCTCAGAGGCGAATACTGCTGTATCCAAAGAATTTGAGGCAGAATTAAATTCACTTTTCCAAACAGAAATCACCTCAAATACTCTCAATCTGCACTACACCTTAAAGGATCCAGCTTCCTATGGCATCACTGATTATCCGATTACCCTCGGGGAAACCGAATTTGATTCTTCCAAAAAATCGAAATCTCTTAAGAAGGTACTAAAGACAATAGAAAGCTATGACAAAGCCGCCCTTTCCACCAAAGAGCAGCTTACCTTTGATTTATTGGAGGATCATCTCCATACCCAGCTCGCTCTCTGTGACTATAATAATTTTCAGGAACCCTTAATTCCGCTAAACGGAATCCAGTCTCAGCTTCCGATTCTATTTGCGGAGTATACTTTTTCCAACGAAGCAGATGTCAACGACTACTTAACTCTGCTTGCACAAACAGATATTTACTTCTCCAGCATTATCGATTTTGAGCGGGAGAAGGCAAAGGCTGGTCTCTTTATGTCTGATTCGGAATGTAGCGATATTATCCATGAATGTGAGAGTTTTATTGCTGAACCTGACAAGAATTATCTACTTACCACTTTTGAGAATAGAATAAAAAATATTTCTGATCTCTCAGAAACAAAAACTACCGATTATCTGAAAATGAATCAATCTGTGGTTCACAACTCTGTCATTCCAGCTTATGAACTTTTGATTTCTGGGCTTACGGATCTCATGGGCACTGGACGAAACGATTGGGGACTTTGCTATTCTCCTGAAGGACGTGACTACTATAAGCTTCTGGTATACACAGATACTGGCTTTTCTGGGACACTGAAAGATCTTGATGATCAAATTGCCGCTCAACGCTCCAAAGATCTGTTTGCCTGCGCGGACATTGCGAGCAGTAATCCAGACACATTGCAAGCCTGCGCCAATTGTCAGATAGATATGTCAGATCCAGATGCAATTCTTCAATCATTGCAACAATCCATGCTTGCGGATTTTCCCCAGCCGCCTGCTACCACCTGCACTGTCAATTATGTAGATCCCTCCCTTGAAAAGTATCTTGCCCCTGCCTTTTACATCACGGCACCTCTAGATTCATACATAGATAACAATATTTATATAAACTCAGCCAGCAGCTATCCAGACATTTATTACTTCACTACACTTGCTCATGAGGCTTATCCAGGTCATCTCTACCAGACAGTAATGTCCTACTCTTCAGGTCTTGACCATGTGCGAAGCCTTCTGAATTATCCTGGCTATGTGGAAGGCTGGGCAACCTACGTGGAGATGCAAAGCTATTATTATGCCAATCTGGATGCCAATGTTGCCTCCATGTTACAGCATAATCAAGCAGCCACTTTAAGTCTCTATGCCACTTCGGATATCGGAATCCATTATCATGGCTGGACAGCTGACGATATGACAAATTTTTGGGGAAAATACGGAATTACAGATTCGAATTCCATAAAAGAAATTACCGGGCTCATTGTATCGAATCCCGGTAATTATTTGAAATACTATGTTGGCTATTTAGGTTTTCTATCGTTAAAAGAAAAGATGCAAGAGAAATACGGCGAGCAATTTTCTAACACGAAATTTCACCAGACCGTGCTTACCATTGGTCCTGCGCCTTTCGATCTCATAGAAGAATATTTTGATTCCTATTGGGTGGCGAAAAATAAGTTGACGGAATAAGCATAATTTCTACAAAGAACGATTTCTGCTTTCGTGGTATCTATGAAAGTAAAGATTGGTAAATATCTCGCTTGCTGACACCGCGATCCTTGGCCACTAGCTTCATGGCCTCTTTGCGATCAATGCCCTGGCCTTCATAGTGTGCCATATGCTCTTCCACACTCATGGCCTCCCAGCTTTCCTGCTGTTCCTTCTCCAGCTCCTGACGACTACGCCCACAGATAACCATGACGTACTCACCTCGAGGATCGTTCTCTTTATAATATTCCAGTACCTGAGAAAATGTAGTCTGCATTTTCTCTTCATGCTTTTTGGTTAATTCGCGGCACAAGGTAAGCTCACGATCTCCGATTGCATTCATCAGCTCTGTCACCGTCTTCACAAGATGATGCGGTGCTTCGTAGATAATAATCGTTCTGGTCTCGTTTTTCAATTCCTCCAGCACTGCCGCGCGTTCTTTTTTATCTTTTGGGAGAAATGCTTCAAATGCAAATCGCCTTGTTGATCTTCCTGACATGGTTAATGCTGTAATACACGCTGCTGCTCCTGGCAGTGATGTGACAGGAACCCCCTGCTCATAGCAGATACGAACGATATCCTCACCTGGATCAGAGATTCCAGGTGTACCAGCATCTGTGATAAGTGCAATATTTTTGCCTTCTTTTAATCTCTCTACTAACTGATAAGCTTTATCTATTTTATTGAACTCATGATAACTGGTCATGGGAGTCTTAATCTCAAAATGATTCAACAGCTTAATGGAATTTCTGGTATCCTCCGCTGCAATCAGATCCACCTCTTTTAATGTACGAAGTACACGAAAAGTAATGTCCTCCAGATTTCCAATCGGAGTTGCACACAAATATAACGTTCCTGTCATAGGTTTCTCCTTTTCTGTCATCTATCACGGTGATATTACGTGGTAGAATCCTAGTATCCATAGATGTCATAGATTTCATCCGTATAGACACCTTGTGTTTTGTAAACAATCAATGGTTTGTCCACCTGAAGACGTGATTTACCTCCCCGTAATCCTTCGATGAGAACCATATTAGGTTCCTTGTCCACAAACGGATAAACAAGCTGCATTCGCTTTGGTTCAATATGATATTCCACCATTTTACTAAAGATCTCTGCCAAGCGGAATGGACGATGTACCATATAGAATCGGCCGTTAGGACATAGGATTCTGGCACTTTCCCGTAGAATATCATCTAGGTCACAAAGAATCTCATGGCGCGCGATTGCTTTCGCATCCTCTGGATTCTTAATTCCATGCTGTCCAATCATGTATGGCGGATTGGTGGTAATTACATCAAAAGAAGATGCTCCAAAAATGGTTGAAGCATCTTTAATGTCACCAGTAATTATGTCTACCTTTTCTTCCAGACGATTGTATCGTACACTTCGGTCTGCCATGTCGGCACTTTCCGATTGTATTTCTAATCCGGTAAAATGCAATCCTTCCGTTTTCGCTTCCAGAAGAATTGGAATTATACCTGTTCCTGTTCCAAGATCCAGTGCCCTCTCTCCTTTTTTGACTCTTGCGAATCCAGAGAGAAGCACTGCATCCATCCCAAAACAAAAGCGGCCGGGATCTTGAATAATATAATATCCATTACGATGTAATTCATCTAAACGTTCATGTTTCTGCACAAGATTACTCTGCGTCATGTTCTTTCGATTGTTCCTTCCGTCTACCATCGAAGTCCCGTCGGTTGTTATTGCGCTTTTTGTTACGGTTTCCCTGACGTTCACCTCGTTCATTGTTTCCATTATTATTTCTGCGATCGTTGTTATCTCTGTTTCCATTGTTATCACGTCGCTCATTATTATTTCTATTCTCGCGGTTTCCGTTATTGTCACGACGATCGCTATTCTCTCGGCTTCCATTATTATCTCTACGATCATTGTTGTCACGGTTGCCATTATTCGTTCTACCACCATTATTTGGATTACGGCGGTTATTATTGTTTGGTTTTCCCTGACGACTGCGATTCTCGTTTTCTGCCTTCAGTTCAGCCTCATGAATATCCTCTAACGCTTTTAATTCTTTTAATTCTTCAGGTGTTAGCTTCACATCTTTTCTGCGTCGTGGCCGGAAGCTTAACTGGTCCACATGATACTCACGCAATTCCTTTTCATCCCCATTATCAATGAGAACCTTCACTAGCTGGCGGAGTACACTGACACTATTTACTTCTCCACGGAATCCATCATCTGTTGTAACTGTGTCTCCAACAAATGGAAGACGGCTATTCAAATACTCATACGTCTCCTGCTCGTTTTTCAGACAACACATCAATCTTCCACATACTCCTGAGATTTTTGTTGGATTCAATGAGAGATTCTGCTCCTTTGCCATCTTAATGGATACTGGCGCAAAATCTGCAAGATATGATTTACAGCATAGCTCTCTTCCACAGATTCCAATTCCACCCATGATTTTTGTCTCATCTCGAACACCAATTTGGCGAAGCTCTATTCTGGTACGGAATACTGCTGCAAGATCCTTAACAAGTTCACGGAAGTCAATTCTTCCATCTGCTGTGAAATAGAACAAAAGCTTATTATTATCAAAGGTATACTCTGCTTCTACAAGCTTCATTTCAAGCTCATGCTTAATGATTTTCTCTTTACAGATTTTGAATGCTTCTTTTTCTTTTTCTCTATTTTTTTCAATTACCCTTTCGTCTGCATCTGTTGCCACTCGTATAACTGGCTTCAGTGGCTGAATGACTTTGTCATCCTCCACATCCTTTGGGGCAATCATAACGGTACCCATTTCAATTCCACGTGCTGTCTCAACAATCACATGCATTGCTGGATCTAAATCGAAATCCAATGGATCAAAATAATAGATCTTACCTGCGTTGCGGAAACGGATTCCTACTACTTTTATCATAATCTTAATTCTCCTTAATGGTCAGCAATAATAATTCAATTACAAGATCAAAGTTTACGTTCGCATTTAAGCGCAACTTTGCTTTTGACAGTGCTTCTAAAATGGTTTCGATTCCATTATAAGATCTTTTTGCCGCCTGTTTTTTTATGTCATATACCTCATCCTTAAAGATCAGGCCGTTTACATCATTTGTCGCCTTCATGTAAAGTATATCCCGAAACCAGATCATCATCAAATCAAAATAATCATTTATTTGTAATTTATAATCACTGATTTGCTTTACTGCTGCCGTCATCTCATAGAGTTCAATATCATCCAATCTTTTCAACAGCTGAAGTGCCGAAGCTTTCAGCTCATTGAAATCATCCGAGGATGCAAGCTGTATAGCTTTTCCCACATTCCCCTGTGCAAAGGCAGCACAAACATCTGCCTGATAATCTGGAATCTGATATCGATTCATCAAATATTCCTTTATCACATCACTCTTAACTGCTTTAAGATTTAAGGTAATGCATCGAGATAGAATCGTCGGCAGAAAACTGTCGGCGTTGGTGGTCAGAAGAAGAATAACTGCATAGGACGGTGGCTCCTCAATGGTCTTTAGTAGCGCGTTTTGTGCCTGAATATTCATTTTCTCTGCTTCGTCAATAATATAGATTTTGTATTTGCTGCTATACGGTTTGATCACGATATCATTATTTACCTGAAGACGTATATCATCTACACCAATGGTATTTGGCTTCTCATGAGATACATAGATAATATCTGGCTGATTGTGATCCATTGCTTGCTTGCAGGAGCGGCATTCCATACATGGTTTGTTTTCCTGATTTTCACACTGCAATGCCATAGCGAATGCTTCTGCGAGCATCTTTTTCCCTGATTTATCTGCTCCATTAAAAATATAGGCATGAGATACCTTATCCATCTTAATGGCATTCTCTAGGTGTTCTATAATTTGTTTATGTCCAATAATATCTTTAAATCCCGCCATATATACTCCTATTCTAAGTCAGTATATCCAAAAGTAATCCTCTGATTTCTCCGATTCTACCTAAGATGCTGATATGGTCAATCTCATCCTTTACAAGCTCACTTGCAAGCTCATCGAGATTACTATCTACTAATTTAATGATACCGTATACTCTGTGTCGTCCCTTGCGGTCTAGAAAGTTTTCTCTGGAGAATTTATGGGAACGATATACAACTTCATTCAGGAAATCCTTGATCAATAGACGATATTTTTTCAAATCTCGAATATCCATATGCTCTGCAATTCGATTTCCCTGAGCAGTGATATCCTCCATCAAAGCATCTACTTTTGCCTGCAGGTCTGCATCCGTAATCGCACTGGATAAAGTGAATTTGAAGGTTCCGTCTCCAGTCTGAACTTTTGTTGTATCCGGTACCTGTGATACCTGGCTAACATCATTTACTTTCATTTTCTCGGAGACACCTCCTTTTTCTCAGCTCTATACATTTTCCCACGTACCACTTCTGAATGCATTAGAAAATGCCTCACTCACAATTCTCTTGAATGTATCTCGCCACCAACTCAATAGTCTTATCAATGTTGATGTTCTCAAATCGCTTCTCCACGTGAGCCGCTTTTAATTTATCTTCTGCAAAGTCCTCTGCATCTGCTAAGAATCTTCTACACATCTCTTCGTATTTCGGCGTATTCTGCTTTTTCTCCCTGGCAATGGCACGAAGAAGTCGTTCACCATCTTCCACTTCAATATATATCGGCAGCACCTTATCCTCTCCGAAATATTCTTTCAGCTTCACATAGGTTTCTAGGGTTCCAATTAACAGATAGCTGTCCGTCGTCAGATTAATCTGTCCGTCGTCCACCGTAAAATATTTCCACACTCCATATACCGTATTGTATGCCCGAAGTTCCACTATGCGCTTTGCATTTTCCAGCTCCTGAACCTTTTCCTCGTTGCAGAAAATATATTCTCGTCCTTGCTCCTCACCCTCTCGAATAGGCCTCGTGGTGTAAGGAATGATTTTTTTGACGTTTATTTTTTTTTGAAAAAGTTCATTATATATTGTATCTTTTCCTGTTGAGCTTTTGCCCATCAAACAAAAAATTTTGCCCATTTTCATCTATGTCCTTTTAGTATAATATAGTCGCGATTAATTGACAACGTTTATCCCTTCTGAATCCGTTAATCCTTCCACATCAAGTCCCATTTCCACGCATTGTGCGATATCTTGCACAAATTTATTCGTAATTCGCTCTCCTGGAACGATAATTGGAATCCCTGGTGGATACAGATATACATAAGTCCCTGCGATTCTTCCAGAAGCTTCCGTCCATGGCACAATCTTCTGCTTGGATTCCTCTGCCTCAGCGATGGTCATTTCTGTTTTGTACTCTGAATAAACAGACAATGAATCAAGTACTTGTTGCTTCCTCCTGACCTTTTTTCCAAGCTCTCTGTCAATGTCCTTCAAAGCCGAAATTAAACGAGAAAATCCCTCATCTGTGTCCATGATGCTGGTCATTGCAACCACATACTTATCTGTCATCATCTCCATTTGAAGATGATATTTCTCCAGCAGCAGATCATATAGCTGCTTTCCGTTTAGATAGTCTGAATCTGGAAAAATGAGTAGCTTTCCAATATCAAAATCATATGCCTCATCCCGTGACAGATCTCCCGGATGCAATACTGATAGATGTGTCAAGTCGGCCGTTTCTTTGTATATAATTCCAAGATGTCTCTTATAATTTGCAAATAGCTGTTCTCCATCCTCTTTTATCATCCGAATGCACTTCTCCATTCCTGCCATAAACAGATAGGAAGGAGAGCTGGTCTCAAAGATTCCAAGATACTTTGCAACTCTTGTTTCTGATATACGATCTGAGCATAAGTGAAGAAGAGCTGTCTGTGTAAAGGAAGGCAACGTCTTGTGAAGACTCACAATCACTGCATCTGCCCCTAATTTTACCGCATTCTCTGGAAATCCCACTTCAAACCCAAAATGCGCTCCATGTGCCTCATCCACTATCAAAACAGCTCCATAATTATGTACGACTTCTGCAATACTATGTATATCAGATACCACCCCGTCGTAGGTTGGAGAAGTAATTACAACTGTCTGAATCTCTGGATTATTCTGTAGCTTCTTTTCCACCGCTTCTGGGGTAATCATTCCTTGAATTCCCAATCTGGTAATCTCCGGATACAGATATACCGCACCTAACTCTTGTAGAAAGATACTGTGGTATACTGCTTTGTGGCTGTTACGCGCCACAAGAATCTGGTCCCCTTTTTTGGTAGCAGCACAGATTGCAGCAAGGATTCCACAGGTACTTCCATTCACTAAATAGAAGCTCCTTTTGGCTCCATAGAGCTCGGCAGCTCTCCCTTGGGCCTCCTTTAAAATTTCCTGAGCATGATGTAGATTATCGAATCCATCAATCTCCGTAATATCAATGGTATAGGGATTGGGAAAATCAATCGGCTTTCTCTTATGGCCAGGCATATGAAAAGGATATATATTTGATTTTGAATATTTGATTAATTTATCATCTAACATTTCATATTCCTTTTTATGCTAAATATCTTCCAAGCTCTGGCATCCAGTCTTCTAGAAAAACTTCATTCTCACACATAGCTTTCCAAATAGGCTCTGCAAATTTCAAAAAACGCTTCATCACTTCTGACCAATCTGTCAAAGGAAGCTTCTTGCTCTTCTGATATTTTGTCCAACGGTTTTTCATATATGTATAATCTTGATACGATGTAAGCTGTTCCATTCTCTTGTATTTCAAGACCTTCTGGTCTTTTGCCACCAATGCCTCTAGCTCTTCGATCATATATCTTCCGCTTACCGGCTGATTCTTAAGAACTTTATCAACGATGTCATAAGATTCCATAGAACTTATCAACTCTAGCTTGCTGATAATCTGGAAAACATGTTGGCAAAGCAGATGCTCTGTGGATAAGCACAGGTAGTCTATGATCATATGTTCGTTTCTTAAAAGTACAAGCTGTCTTCTCTCAGGACCTGGTTTTATTCCAGAAAATGGGATCAGGCGAACCACAAGTGGAATCTGCATCTCATTGATTTCACCAATCAAATTCCATTGATACCTTTCCTCTGTCTGGACTGCTCGTCCCTTCCAGCTAATATATTTAGAATGATCCTTTCGGAAAATCATCGCTATCATATAAGATGCCATCTTCCATGACAAACGCTGCCCCGGGATTAATTGTGTCTCAGGAATCTCTTTTTCACTCTCCAGATAATAGAACACGAGATTTTGAATACAGTTACTTTTATATGCCTCAACACCCAATATCCAGGGATTAGAAAGCCAGAAATAATCTGCATATTCAGACTCATAAATCAGCTTCATAATCTCTTCCATCACATAGCCCTTTAAGAGATTCGAAAAAGAGATTCCCAACTTGGAACATTTCTCTTTCATATCCAGTTCAAATTGTGTGCCTAGTTCCATTACAGCCACACTCCTATCATATTCTGTACTTTCTTTAAAACCTTACGTTCCTTTGCATATTCTAATAAAGATGAGATATCTTTCTCTGGATCTTTAATGTAGGATTGAAGTGCTTCCTTGAAATCGTCGCGGTCCATTTTTGTCTCATACTTCAAGCAGTCACAGATTAGGCGATCTCGATCATAAATCTGATATTCAATTCCATTAAAGACCACTCTGCTAGCTCCAATTACCAAAGTCTCTGGCTCCGTATAATAAGGAATCACCTTCGGATAGTCCATTTTAAAACGGGACTTAGATGTATTCTTATCTACAGCTAATCGCCATCCAAAAGGCTTTTGAGATAAATACCCATATACATATAACGCACTCTCCATACAAAGAAGCGCATCTGGAAACATTTTTGCAATCAATTCCTCTTCCGTGAATCGATCTATCTTATCAGTATAATATCCATTCTTAATTCGAACTAACTGCCCTTGATCTACATAATCTAGAATTCTGCGATAGTCAATCCCAAGGGCACTTAACTCTTCCTTTTTTACAATTCCACCTTGTTTCTCAATATACTGATAGATGTTCTCCAGTATCTCCATTGATACGTCTGTCTTTTTGTAATTTATTGACATTTTTTCCGCTCCATAGATATTATAGTGGTACTTATTCTCTTATTTTATCTTTATTTCTTTGCCCCGTCAATCTGAAAGTTTTTCCTTGAAAACGCCAAATCTTTGTCCTATTATACTAATAAAGACATATTCATTTGTCCAAAAGGAGAATCTATGGAACAAACATCAAAAATCCATCGCAATCCTTCGCGTGAAACCTGTGAAGGAATAATCAAACGAATTTTAATGACAGAAGTATTAGAGCAGGGAACTAATCTCCACTTTAAGACTGCTTCTGATTTTATGAATTATTTTGAATCTCTTTATCCTGCTTCTGATGCATTGACTAAACAAGTGCAGCGAGCAATTAAGGCTTTAAATATGCCTAAGGATGAGAGTGGATTCTTTATTGTTAATAAAACATCTTCACAATTGGAACAGGAGAAGGAGATCTCCTCTCTTTTCCAAAAAGGTCATGTTTCAATTGATTCCATGGATGACTGTGAGACTATATTTCTCTCTCTTGATCCACATCTTCGCAGTTATGTCATTCACACATTAGAAAATGCCGAGACCCTTCAAGGCAAATATGTAACCTTTGTTGAAACCTCAAATGGTGTTCTCATCTATACTAGAAACAAGGCACAACTGATGATTTTATTAAATAGTCTGACAATTTAATATTTTTATTTGTGTGTCCATAGAATAAGAAAACGACAAGATATTTTATCATATCTTGTCGTTTTCTTATTCTGTATGTCGTCGTTTATGTCATTAATGAAATAATCTATCTTTCTTTTTTCTTTTTTTGAAGGTAGAATCCTTTTTTTCTCTAAATCGCTCTTTTCTTATCCTCTTTGTCCATCGCTTATGTCGGATTACATATAGATTATCAATTAACCTCTTTGCTACAAAGATCAATAATGGAACCACAAGGATAAGTGCAATTATTCCCAAGATATTCAATGGGCGAATTACTACCACATTCTTTGGATTTTCCTCCTCTGTATCATCCTGCTTCGATTTATCAAAAATATTATCTTCTACTTTTACCTTCTTAGCAACGATATTTGCTTGTCCAACACTATGATCTGCATATGTATATTGAATGGAAGCAACCGTATCATTATTTTCACCATTCATAACCAGCTTAGATTGTGCATCACTAAATACTGCAGTCTTTGGAAGAATTATATATGAGTTCGGGTCTAGTGATACAAATGACTGATTGTTATTCAAAATACCAGTATCTTTCAAACTTTCATCCGAAATACTTGTCTCATTATCTGCAATCTTAAATACTTGGAAATTATTGAAACAATAATCAAAAAGACTTGTCGTATCAATATAATGCTGCGGATTGCTACTGTGCATTATAACACATACCAAAGTCATTCCATCCTTCTCCGCATAGGTTACCAGCGTATTACCTGCATCATCAGTAAAGCCTGTTTTACCGCCTGTACAATAATCATATAGATACTTACGTGTTCTAGATGGAAACAACATCTGATGATCATTATTCAGTGGCGTTGATTCCACATGTTTATTTGTTGGTGGAATCTCAAATGATTTTGTTCCAACGATTTTACGGAAAGTCTCATTCTTATACGCTGCACTAGCAATCAATGCCATATCATGTGCAGAAGTCCAATGGTTCTCATCTGGAAGGCCATTTGGATTGTTGAACTGAGTGTTCGTACATCCCAAATCCTTTGCTGTGGAATTCATCAGATCAATAAAGGTTCGATAATCTCCACCAAGCTTTGTCCCTACATGCTCTGCTACCGCATAAGCACATTCATTGGCAGATTTCAAAAGAACTGCATACAAACACTCCTCCATGGTCATCTGCTCATCTAGGTCCCTTGCAATATGGGAAGTATCTCCCTCATTCTTAAATACTGCATCTGCTGAAAATGTAACTGTTTCATCCAAATCACAATTTATCACAGCAAGATAAGCTGTCATTATTTTCGTGATACTGGCAGGGTAATTTACTTCATCGGAATTCTTATCATAAAGAACGGTTCCTGTATTTACCTCCATTACTATTACAGACGGCGATACCACATCCATTCCATCTGGCCAAAATTCTTCATCAGCCTTCGTCATCATTGGATTTATTTGAAAAATACAAAGTACTGCAAGACAAAACGCAGCCACTCTCTTTATACATCGTTTCTTAAACATCTGGAACTCCTATCCCTTACTTATCTCACTAACTTCTTAATTATAAACGCATAAAAAAGCCATTGCAACCTGTTTCTAAAAAAGGCTTTTAAGATATGCCAATTTATACTACAATAGGACTAGAACAATTCATAATCGAAAGGATAATAACAATTATGAGACTTAGAAATATTTCTGGCGCTGACGAAGCTATCTTAAACAGTGCTTTCTGTATACAAAACCCAGAAGAACAAAAAGGAAGATGGCACGAACTACTTGAAAATAACAACCCTATTCATATTGAAATCGGAATGGGAAAAGGACGTTTCCTTATGGATTTGGCCAAAGCGAATCCTAATATTAACTATATAGGAATTGAGCGTTACACCAGTGTGCTGCTTCGCGCAGTTCAAAAAATTGAAGAGTTTCCTCTTTCTAATGTGCATTTTCTATGTATTGATGCAGCCACTCTTCCTGATATCTTTGAACATGGAGAAGTAGACCGAATTTATTTAAATTTTTCAGATCCATGGCCAAAAGATCGCCATGCCAAAAGACGCCTAACCTCACATGAATTTCTTGCACGCTATGACCAGATTCTTAACCAAAATGGACATCTCGAATTTAAAACAGACAACCAGGATTTATTTACTTTCTCATTAGAAGAAATCGAAAATTCGAAGATTTGGCATTTGGATGCTTTCACAAGAGACCTTCATCACGATTCTATCATGAATAAAGGAAATATTATGACCGAATATGAAGAGAAATTCTCTTCCAAGGGAAATCCTATTTGTAAATTAATTACTTCACGTTAGATTATATATTTTTCCTAATATTCGAATAACACTTCATATTATACATTTAGATGCATTCGATCTATTTATAACACTTTAATATATCGGATGCATTTTCTTTATTTACATAATCTGCATAGTAGATTTTTATTTGTGTTCTTCATCTAAAATTTAATAATAAAAAAGACCCCCAACGAATCCTATGCTTCGTCAGAAATCCTTTTGTGCAAGTACATTCTATATAATATTATAGATAGTCAAGTGCGCCACCAGGGGTTCGAACCCTGGACACCCTGATTAAGAGTCAGGTGCTCTGCCAACTGAGCTAGTGGCGCATGTCTTATAATTTTCATAAGCGCAAAATTTATTATATAGGATAGTCTATAGAATTGCAACTGTTTTTTTTATATTTTTTTATTTTTTTTCATTCTATATATTTTTACAAATTCAGTGTATGATATAGTTAGTGAAAAAAACACATAAGAAAGGACTTACAAGGTATATATGAAAGTAGAAGAACGATTACTAAAATATGTTTCCTATTGGACAACCTCTGACGATAGTTGCACAACTATCCCAAGTACTACCCGCCAGTTTACATTAGGAAAAGAGCTTAAAAAAGAACTTGAGGAACTTGGTCTCTCTCAGGTGACCATAACCGATCACTGTTATGTATATGGACTTCTTCCCGCAACTCCTGGTATGGAAAACAAAAAAGCCATGGGATTCATCGCTCATATGGATACTGCCCCTGATTATTCCGGTGAAAATGTAAAACCACAGATAATCTCTAACTATGATGGCAATGACATCTTACTAAAAGGTGCTGGTACTTATCTAAGGACATCTGATTTTCCAACACTTACTTCCCTAAAAGGAAGAACACTTATCACGACTGACGGAACTACTCTTCTAGGAGCCGACGATAAAGCTGGCGTAGCAGAAATTTTTACCGCAGTAGAACAGATCATCTCGGAAAATATTCCACATGGCGATATTTGGATAGGCATTACTCCAGATGAAGAGGTTGGAGCAGGTGCTGATTTATTCGATCTCGATTATTTTAAGGCTGATTATGCTTATACAGTAGATGGAGATTACGAAGGAGAGGTTGCCTATGAGAACTTTAATGCTGCAAGTGCAGAATTTACAATCCACGGTGTTAACGTTCATCCTGGAGAAGCCAAAGACATTATGGTAAATGCTGCGCTCATTGCATGTGAGATTGCCTGCATGCTTCCTGAATCTGAGACTCCATCTCACACCTCAGATCGTGAAGGCTTCTATCATCTTTGTGATATGTCTGGTGATGTAGCCAAAGCAACTTTATCCTACATTGTACGAGATCATGACAAAGAGATGTTCACATCTCGCCTATCCTTTCTTGAATCTGTGGAAAACTCCATGAATAAGAAATATGGTGCTGGCACTGTTGAGCTTAACATCAAACATTCCTATGAAAATATGCTTTCTGTCATTGAACAGAATATGTACGTAGTTGATTTAGCAAAAAAAGCAATTGCTTCGGTTGGACTTGAACCAATCTCCCGCCCTGTTCGAGGTGGTACAGACGGTGCACGGCTTTCCTTTATGGGTCTTCCTTGTCCTAATCTTGGTACTGGCGGCTATGGCTTCCATGGTCCATTTGAGCATATTTCTATTGAAGGAATGGAAACTGCAGTAATGATAATTAAATCAATTGCTGTTAATCCTATTGATGCTTAGTCAATAACTAAAAATCTAAAAGGTCTATGAAGAATTGTTTCATGTAACAACTCAATCATAGAC
>CAZTGP010000015.1:0-52055 GCA_964613325.1 uncultured Roseburia sp.
GGTGCAATTATCTAACAGCACAGACACGATTCATTATTTATCTTTGGTTTATTAATTAAAAGGCTCAAATGTATAGCCCTTTGCCTGTGCCTGATCAATGAAGTCACCAAGGATTGCTGTGTTCGTAGTAGATACTGCATGGAGCAGATAGATTGCTCCTGGATGAAGCCTGTCAACTACCTTCTGTAATGCCTGTCCCTGGTCTGGCTGATTGTTGACATCGTAATCGAGATATGCAAAGCTCCAGAACACACTCTTGTAATTACAGTTGTTCAAGAGCGCCAATGACTGTTCTGAGAATTTCCCAGTTGGATAACGGAATAGATGCATGGTATATCCGAAATTATCTTTGATATACTGATGACAGCCCATAATCTCCTGTTTCTGCTCTTCCAGGGTCTGTGATGGAAGTCCTTCAGACGGATGTGTCACACTGTGGTTACCAACAGTATGACCTTCGTCTATCATTCTTCTTACAAGATTTGGATTCTGTTCTGCGAAGGGCTGAGTTACAAAGAACACTGCCTTTACACCCTTTGCTTTTAGTGTATCAAGGATCGCTGGTGTACATCCATTCTCATATCCTTCATCAAAGGTCAGATAGATGGTCTGCTTATTCTCTCCGATAAAGTTGGCATTATATTTACCATATTTCTCCTGATAGCTCAAGCATCCACCTGGACGATTCAATTCATCAAAATTAGTCCCCTGTCCCCAACCAAGACTTGTCGTATCCAGGGCCTCGATATTCGGAATCTGAACTGCCTGATACTCCTGCTGAGTCTCTGGTTCCGATACCTCTTCTGATACATCAGTTTCTTCTGTTTCCTGTGTATCATTCTGTTCTGATGAAGTAGCCACATTCTGAGTATCTTTGTCTGTAGAAGCAGGCTTCTTATTTTTACTATTTGGTATAAATACTTCAATAACCAGGATAAAAATTACGATTATCACAAGCAAAATAGCGCAGGACACTGCTGCAATTGCCCGATTGAGATTTCTCGCACTATTCTTTTTTCTACTTCCACTTGCGTGGCTCATGTCTTTTGCGCTTATTTCACCTATATCCTTGTTATTCGTTTGATCTGAATTTGTGTTTCTCTGGTCTTTCATATCATTCCCTCAATTCTGTAATACTGCACTAATTCTCGTCTTCAGCATCATCGCTATCCACAGCAGTTGCTGCATCTTTTGCTGGTCTGTTCATGCTTCCATCTGCATGATACTGCTGATAGGTTGCAATGATGGCATCCCCAATTGCCTTTGCATACTGGTCAAGCTTGTTGTCAAACAGCTTGTTATCCTCTGCCACATTCACAAATCCCATTTCAAGTACCATCGATGGTGAATTCGAATTCGCATTTACATAATAATTGGAGTTCTCTCCTTCATTGGTGCCGTACTTCACACCACGATCTCTGGATATGCCAACATTGTTGATAGATTTCATCACCTTATCTGCCAATGTCTTCGTTTCCTCATCTGCCTGAGAATAGATCCAGCTCTCTACCCCATTTCCTGGACCCTTATTGCGATGAATGGAAAAGAAGTAATCTGCATCCGCCTCATTGCCCACACGGCATCTTGCAGACAGCTTGAGAAATGTATCATCATCTCTTGTCATTACCACCTTTACATCTTGTGCCTCTAAATACTTCTGAATTGCAAGTCCCAGCTTCAACACATCGTCCTTTTCAATTCGTCCATCGGAATCGCAGCCAATATCCTTGCCACCATGTCCAGGATCTATACATACCGTAAACTGATGTGTCTCCTCCGGCTCTGTCTCTGATTCAGGCTCCACCTTCTGTGTCTCTACTGGTACATCTGCTACCGGCTTATCACTCTCGTTGAATTTGGATGCTATAACATTAGAAAATACCTGCAAACCAATTAATACCACTGCTAGAACAAGTGCACAGGTCGTAACTCTAATCGCCCAATCCAATAATCGTTCTCTAAATCTCTTTCTTCTTGACGCCATCCCTTTTTGATTACCTCTTCCTTTGCATTCCGCTTTCCCCTTTGTACTTGCGCTATATTTATAGTAAGCGAAAAATCATCCTATTACAAGGATGATTTTTTAAAGATTTTATGAAGTTATTTTTAAGTTCCCATATAAATTCTCTAGAATTCTACGCGAATGGTAGTTCCTTTATTCACTTCGCTTTCCAAACTCAATGCTGCATCATGAATTGCTACAATATGTTTTACAATAGCAAGCCCCAGCCCTGTTCCGCCAGTCTGTTTTGAACGGCTCTTATCTACACGGTAAAACCGTTCGAAAATGCGCTCCTGGTGTTCCTTCGGAATTCCAATTCCAGTATCTGTCACCGTGAGCACTGGACGCCCTTTTTCCTCAAATATGCGAATGGTAACAGATCCCCCCTCACGATTGTAACGAATTGCATTTTCTCCTAAATTAGTGATTAGCTCTGCCATCAGATCCCGATTTGCATGGATCTCACAAGGCTCTCCTTCACAGCTGAACTGAAGATTCTTCTGCCCTGCTGTAATGGCAAGTGCCTTGGCACAATTCTGTGCCACCTCAAACAAATCTATATCTTCAAACTGCACCTGATCTTCCATTCGATCTAATTCAGACAAATTGATAATATCATTGATGAGGGATAGCAAACGTTCTGAGTTATGGCGGATCTCTTTGGCAAAATTCTCAATTTGTTCTCCCTGCACCATTTTATTCTCAATCAATTCCGCATAGCCAGAGATCGCAGTCAACGGTGTCTTAAGCTCGTGGGATACATTAGCCGTAAAGTCCTGGCGCATCTTAGCTGCTTCCAGAATATTCTCATGCTGTGCACGGATAGTAGCAATGAATGGTACCATCTCACGATACACTGGAACGCCAGAAAAATCATCGATATTATTTGCCAGCTGTTCAATTGGTGACATGATCTTTTTCGTCAGAAAATGCGCAAGAACAATACTAATGATCGTCATAAGCAGAATGATAATCGCAATCATAGGAAAGGATGATTCTAACATACTCCATATACTTCCTGCTTCTCTTGCCACTCGAAGTACCGTTTTATCTTTTAGCTGCACTGCATAGTAGAAAGTGCTGATCTGCATAGTATCAGAATTACGAACTGCTTGACCTTCCCCCTTCTCAAACGCTTCTTCCACCTCTGGACGTGTGGCATGGTTCTCCATTTTACCAACATCTGCATCATTGTCATACAAAACAGTTCCATCCTGTGCAATCCAGGTAATTCGAAGGTCTGATACCCCCAGATTCAAGTGCTCAACATTGTCCATTTGAAACATATCAGAGTTCTTAAGTACTTCGGTCTCCAAACGCAGATCCGCTCTTACCTGTTTCTGAAATACCTCATAGAGAATCCCTGTCATCAAAAGCATCGTTGTAAAAATTGCAATAACAGATATTCCAATTATGAAAATATTAATCTTACGTTTCATCTAGCTCCACCTCCTAAAACAGCCAGGCGATTTCTATTATCACCTGGCTGCTTCTTTCACATTATTCCATCACGTAACCGACGTTACGAACAGTTCTAATTTTACTTCCTGCTTCCCCAAGCTTTTGTCGCAAGGTCTTAATATGCATGTCCACCGTACGGGATTCTCCCTCGAATTCTGTGCCCCAAACGTGGCGCATAATTACTTCTCTGGAAAGAACCACACTTGGATTAGACATCAATAGCCGAAGAAGCTCGTACTCTTTAAAAGTCAGCTCCACTGGCTCATCATCCACGTATACCATGTGTCTTTCATTATCTAAAAAGACGTTTCCAAGACGAGCATATTTGTTCTCCTCTGGAATGGTTCTACGGAGCAATGCCTTTACTCTGGTAATTAGCTCCATAATAGAAAATGGCTTCTTTATGTAATCGTCTGCACCTTCATCTAAGCCTTTTACCATGTCCATCTCAGTCGTCTTTGCAGTAACCATCATAACTGGAATGTTTTTGGTGGCAGGATTCTTACGAATCTTCTTAACAATATCATACCCACTCTCATCTGGGAGCATTACATCCAAAAGCACCAAGTCTGGCACCATATCTTCCATTTTCTTATAAAAATCTCTTGCTTTTTCAAATGCGCATACCACGTGGCTGCTGTTCTTTAAAGCAATTGTCTCAATTTCCCTAATATTACTATCATCTTCTACAATATAGATTAACGCCATGATTTCCCTTCCTGTCGTTATTTCCTCTTATACTAGACTCTTTGCTACTTATTTCTTTTATCTGATTTTTCTTTCTTGTCTTTTTTCTCTTTCTTTGCTTTCTCAGACTTCTTTTCCTCTGAATGATCCTCAAGCGTTACAAAAGTTCCTTCCTCATCTTTGTCATTCTTACTTGGAAGCTTATATTTCGCCTGTAATGTTACATATTCATCACGGAACCACTGATTACTCTCGTCTTTTATGATATCTAAGTACTCATGTGTGTCAAATCCATCCTCATTGACCTGAATCAGACATACTCCAATGTTGGAGCAGTGATCGGATACACGCTCGAAGTTTGTACAAATATCCTGAAGAATCATACCAAGCTCAATGGTACATTTTCCTTTACGAAGTCGTTTGATGTGACGCTGTTTCACTTCAATGTTCAGTCCATCAATTACCTGTTCCAATGGTTCAATATTTTTTGCTTCAGAGAGATCATTCTTCATAAATGCATTCACAGCATGTCCTACAATATCACGGACAGCTTCTGAGAACACGTCAATCTCCTCTGCTGCTTTCTTTGAAAATGTCATGCCATTCTTATGCATTTCACGTGCAGAATCCAACAGGTTCAATGCATGATCTGAAATACGTTCAAAGTCTCCGATACAATGCAATAGCACTGATAAACTACGGCTATCTGCCTGTGAAAGATCTTTACTGCTCAGCTTCACCATATATGTACCAAGTGCATCCTCGTAGTGATCTACATTATTCTCCATCTCAATAATCTGATCTGCGGTCTGCTCATTGTAATTCGACAGCTGATTGATTGCAAGATAGAGAGAATCTCTGGATTCTTCAGCCATTTTCACTGCTGCATTTCTACAAAGTTCCATTGCAAAGGATGGTTGTTCTAGGAAACGCTCATCCAAAATAGCGAATTCATTTGGCTGCTCGTCATTCGTTTCATGTCCTTTATCAGGGATTGATAACGTTGCAAGCTTCACAAGGAAGTTGCCAAATGGGAACAACAGAATTACTGCTCCGATGTTGAATAAACTGTGAACTACAGCAATGCCAGCTGGATTTGCTGCATCATTTAAGAATGCAAAACCGACAACTGCATTGATACTATAGAATATCACCATGAAAATAATCGTTCCTATTAAGTTAAAGAACAAGTGAATCATAGATGCACGCTTTGCATTTTTACTTGCACCTACTGATGACATAATTGCTGTAATACATGTACCGATATTTTGTCCCATGATAATTGGGATTGCAGTTCCAAAACTTACCGCTCCAGTGGCGCAAAGTGCCTGTAAAATACCTACTGACGCAGAAGAACTCTGAATTACAGCAGTAAGAAGTGCACCTGCCAGCATTCCAAGAATCGGATTCTGAAACATCAGAAGTACATGAGTGAACTCCTCATTAGAAGCAAGGGGTTCCACTGCACCACTCATGGTCTCCATTCCGAACATCAGAATTGCAAAGCCCACCATAATATTACCGATGTCTTTTTTCTTATCGTTCTTTGCCATCATGGTCAAAACAATACCGATAATTGCAAGGATTGGAGAAAAAGATGACGGTTTCAAAAGCTGAAGGAAGATATTATTTCCTTCAATTCCAGTCAAAGATAACATCCAGGAAGTAATGGTTGTACCAACATTGGCACCCATAATAATACCTACTGCCTGGGATAATTTCATGATTCCTGAATTAACAAAACCTACAACCATAACTGTTGTAGCTGAAGACGACTGAATAACCGCAGTTACCCCTGCACCAAGAAGTACCGCCATAATTCTTTTGGAAGTTAGTTTCTCTAATACCTGTTCTAATCTTCCACCTGATAGCTTCGCAAGCCCATCGCCCATTGCGTTCATTCCATATAAAAACAGGGCAAGGCCACCAACCATTGTCAAAATTCCAAAAATGTCCATAGAAAGCTCCTCTTTCTTTACATACTTTTTATCTTATCTATACATTCATATACTATAACAAGTATTTGTAAAGTGAAAGGGTTTTTTATGTAAAATCTAAGTAAAATTAACTATAAATCTTATTCTGGGGTATTTCTCATAAGGAATATACATCCACCAAGGAAGCCAATAAAAACACCTGAATAGCCAGCTGCAATGAGGGAATATTCCAGTGCTTTCCATACATCTGGAAGAAAGAGCACTGTAAAAAGGGAGCTAATCACAAGGGCTGATACGGTCCACAAAATTGTATTGAGTACAAGAAAGCATCTTTGTTGCCGCTCTTCTCTTTTAATTTTATTCTGTATCCGTTTCCACAGCCATCCCATGTAATTTTCCTCCTTACCTCTATCCTTTCCTCTGTTCGGTTCTGCTCTCATTGCTATTTTTACATTTTCTCGTTCTTATCATCCAAGGAGAAAATTACCCACTCTGCAATATTGGTTGCATGATCTCCAATTCGTTCAAAGTACTTAGCAACCATTAAAAGATCTGCTGCCTGCTCACCGCACTCTGCATTTTCATGAATCATTCCAATCAGATCTCTCTTTACCTTTAAGAATAACTCATCAATAACATCATCATTCTTAATAACCTTCTCTGCTGCATCCATATCTTTATCTACATATGCCTGCACACTCTTCATCAACATCTGGATGGTTTCTCCCGCCATCTGATTGATATGCTCCAATTGTTTAATATAAGGTGCCTTGGCCATCAGAATTGTAATTTCTGAGATATCAGCTGCATGGTCACCAATACGTTCCATATCTGTAACCATTTTCATTGCTGCGGATATGGTACGAAGATCTCGTGCCACCGGTTGCTGCTGCATTAAAAGGTTAAAGCAGATATTCTCAATCTTCTTCTCCTCTTGATCTACCTCATTATCAGATTCCATAATCTTCTTTGCCAGCTCCACATCCTGCTTCATCAAAGCGTCCACTGCCTTTTGAATATGGTCTTCAATCATCGTTCCCATATGCATGAGCTCTTGATTTAACTGATTAAGCTGCTCGTCGAATTTTGCTCGCATCAACCAAACCTCCCTGTTATATAATCTTCTGTTCGCTTATCCTGTGGGTAAGAGAACACCGTCTTTGTATCCCCAAATTCAACCATCTCTCCAACCAGGAAAAATGCGGTGTCATCGGACACACGTACTGCCTGCTGCATATTATGTGTTACCACAACAACTGTATACTTTTTCTTCAAGTCCTCCATCAGTTCTTCTACTTTCGCCGTAGAAATTGGATCCAATGCTGATGTTGGTTCATCCATTAAAAGCACCTCTGGTTGAACTGCTAGTGCCCTGGCGATGCAGATACGCTGCTGCTGTCCACCGGACAGACCAAGTGCAGACTTCTTTAAGCGGTCCTTTACTTCATCAAAAATGGCAGCGCCACGAAGACTTTCCTCCACGATTTCGTCTAACTTTGCTTTATCACGAATTCCATGAACCCTTGGTCCATAAGCAATATTGTCATAAATGCTCATTGGAAAAGGATTTGGCTGCTGAAACACCATACCAATTTTCTTTCTTAGTATTGTAGTGTCAACATTGTCATCGTAGATATTCTCTCCGTCTAAGCATACCGTTCCATCGATGCGAACATTGTCTATCAGATCATTCATTCGATTGATTGTTTTTAAGAATGTGGATTTACCGCAACCGGATGGACCGATGAATGCAGTGACACAATTCTCTTTAATATCCATATTTACACTCTTCAAAGCATGATTGTCTCCATAATGAAGATTTAGATCACGAACTTTGATTTTTATCTTTTTTTCCATATATCCTCCTGGTTAATCTCTGGCAGCAACATCGAATTTCTTTGCCAGAAGCTTGGTTGCCATATTAATAAGAAATACAATGATAAGAAGAACCACTGCAATTCCAAAGGCTACATTGTATTCACCCTTTGACATGCTAAGATACAGCTGAATGGTCAGTGTTCCTCCTGATTGAAACATCTTCTCCAACATCTGATCAAAGCTGGCTGGCATCAGCTTGGAGCTTCCTGCTGTAAAAAGCAGAGCAGCTGATTCTCCAACAATACGTCCGATTGCAAGAATAACACCTGTGATAATTCCTGGCATTGCTGATGGGAGTAAAATTGTACGAATCATGTACCATTTTCCGGTTCCAAGCCCTACTGCACCTTGTCGATAACTGTCTGGAACCGTTTTCAGTGCTTCTTGTGTATTACGAATCACAAGTGGAAGCACCATAAGAACCATAGTCAAAGCTCCGGTCAATATTGAATAGCCCAAACCTAGTTCTTTGATAATTCCCTGTCCGAAAAAAACCATTCCGAAAAGTCCAAAGATAATGGAAGGAATACCAGACAAAATCTGTGTTGCAAATTCGATTGCTGTAACCAGCTTGCCTGGCTTGGCATACTCGTTTAAATAAACGGCTGCTCCAATTCCGATTGGTGTCGCAATTAACATCGTCAGAAGAATGAGATACAGAGTATTTACAATATTTCCTGCGATACCTACGGTTCCATTAATTACACTTGTTACTGTTGTGAGGAAATCCCATGAGATCATGGAATATCCGTTATATACTACATATCCGATAATTCCTACCAAAAGAAGAACAGCAAAAGCCGCGCTTGCGTAGATTCCAATATAAGCCAGAATATCCATCGGTCTCTTCTTCCGTTTAAAAAGCTGACCCGATTGTATAATACTTGCTTTTTTTTCAATTACAATCTGTGAATCCATCAATCCTGCTCTCCTTTCTTAATCAATCTAGTAAGAATCAGATTAATAATCATAATGAATATAAATAAAACAAGTCCAATGGTAAACAATACCTCTCGGTGTGTTCCCTGTGAATAACTCATTTCACTTACAATTGCTGTAGTTAAAAAACGTACAGAGTTAAATGGTAATGGCAGATTTACTGCACTTCCTGATACTAAACTGATTGCCATTGCTTCTCCTAACGCACGTCCAATTCCCAGTACCACTGCGGTCATAATTCCTGATTTTGCTGCTGGAATTACCACGCGGAAAATGGTTTGAATCTTGGTTGCGCCAAGTGCTAAGGAAGCATTTCTTAGATGCTGTGGCACAGCTTTCAGCGAGGATACGCTGATATTAATTACGGTTGGAAGAATCATGATCGCCAGCACGATTACTGCCGAAATCAGATTCGATCCGCCTGTAAATTGATGGGTCTCTGATCCTGTAAAGAATTTTTTCTCCAAACCATACATCCATGGTGTGAGGATCATAATTCCCAATAATCCGTAGATAACAGATGGAATGGCAGCTAATAATTCTACTGCTGGCTGAACAACTGCTGCTAATTTCTTCGGTGCTACTTCTGCAAGAAATACTGCTGTAAGGATACTAATTGGGACACCGATTAATATCGCCAATGCAGTTCCTACAATTGAAGTAAGAATGATATATAAAATTCCAAAATGTGGTGTACTAGCAGTCGGTTCCCAGACAGTTCCAAATAATATATCAGTTACCCCGACACTAGCCAGTGCCGGGGTTCCCTTCATAATCATGTACACTGTAATGGAACAAACTGCCAGGATTGCAACGATTGCTGTAATGAGGAAGATGCATCTTGCTACATTTTCTACAACTGATTTGGATCGTTTGCCTCCAATGATTGATATCGCATTTGTTTCCATATTTTACTTCCTATTCTATGTGGATGATTAATGAATTACTGTGGTAAAATTAATCCAACAGATTTGATTACTTTCTGACCTGCATCAGATTTTAAGTATTCAAAGAATGCCTGAACTGCTTCGCTCTGCTCAGATACTTCACCTTTTGTTGCCATTACGAATGGACGAGATAACATATAATTTCCAGCTATGATGTTCTCTTCTGTTGGCTCAACATCGTTGATTGAAAGTGCATTAACTGTATCGTCAACTACATCAAGTGAAACGTATCCGATTGCGCCAGGTGTAGAAGCAACTTTTGCAAGTGCTGCGCCAGTAGAATCTAATTCGTTTGCATATTTACATTTATCTTCAATCTTTAATAACTCTTCGAAAGCTCCTCTTGTACCTGATCCAGCTTCACGTCCTACAACTACGATTGCCTCATCTTCGCCGCCAAGATCTTTCCAGTTTGTGATCTCGCCAGTGTATACTTTTGCTAAATCATCAGAGCTGATGGTTGTTACTTTATTTGCTGTATCTGTTACTACTGCGATTCCGTCGATTGCTACGATGTTTTCTACAGCTCCACCAGATTTTTCTTCATCTTTCAATGCTCTAGAAGAGTTACCAATATCTACGGTTCCTGCTGCTAATGACTCAATTCCTGCAGAAGATCCTGTGAATTCAGCTTCAATTGTGATTCCTGGGCAAGTCTCCTGGATGCTTTCCTGAAGTGCGGAACAAAGCTTCTCCATTGAAGTACTTCCTGCCATCTTTACAGTTCCTTCTACAGAAGTGTAATCAGATTCTGTTTTGTCATCTGATGCGCCAGCCTTTGAACTTGTATCTGCATTTGCTGCGTCATTTGATCCACAACCCATTGCGCTCATTGCTAATGCGGAAATTGTTGTTGCTACTGCTAAAGTTTTTAATACTCTGTTTTTCATTCTTTTCTTTCCTCCTGAACTTCTTGTTCGTTTACAGGTGTTATCATATCGGGTCAAAGTAAAATCCAATACCATTTTAATGTAAATTGTTTGTAAAATATTAGTAAAGCTCATATTCTTATTGCAACAAGGCCTATATATGAACTCTTTTGCACATATATTCATATCCTTATTATAGAGATAATGTTTAGTTAATTGCGAAACACTTTGAATTCACGATGACCATGTACTGCGAATACAAGTAAACATAGTCAATTGAAGGATTGTGTGTTTCGCAATCATCTAGAGATAATGTTTAAAGTGAGGAAATATAATGAATGACAACAAAGATTTGAGTGCACTTGCCGCTTCACAGGATAAAGGTGGGCAGCCTTACGTGACGAATCTATTACAGGCGGTGATTCGAAATGATAACTTCAGAACAGCTCTTTGGACAGGAAAACATATGCAGCTTACTGCTATGATGATTCCAGAAGATTCAGAGATCGGATTAGAACAACATAAGGATTTAGATCAATTTCTTTATATTGAGTCTGGATATGGATATGTGACCATGGGAGATTCCAAAGAGCATCTAGAGATACAGCACATGGTATCGCCGGGTTATTGTATCTTTGTTCCTGCTGGCACATGGCATAACCTGATTAACACCAGCAGATTCTCGCTTCGACTCTTTTCCATTTATGCTCCGCCACAGCATTCTTTTGGTACCGTTCATCCAACCAAGAAGGACGCAGATGAAGCAGAGAATCACTAAAAGAAAAAACACTTCACAGTATTTTCTGTGAAGTGTTTTCAAGCTTAAGCCTTGAATAATCAATGCTTATATGCCCCTGCCAAGGAGTCGGAATGACGCGATTCGAACGCGCGACCTCATCGTCCCGAACGATGCGCTCTACCAAGCTGAGCCACATTCCGATTTCTTATCTATAGAAGGGAATGTATTCTCTTCTACATTTTATCGTGCTCAATTATGGTAGCACAACGTTACTTTTTTGTCTAGAATCTAGCCATTATTTCTTTCAGATATTCCCTTTATCTTTTCGTCCGTTCCCGATATAATAAGTATAAGTATTTTCTAATCACAATTCTTATATAATAGATGTGTAATAGTAGACCACATATTTTATGAAAGGTAAATCATTCTTATGAATAAAACTGTGCTTATCACTGGAGCTTCCAGAGGAATCGGTGCTGCAATTGCAAAAGCATTTGCTGCTGCGGGCTACCACCTCTCCCTGTGCTGCTGCCATTCGGAAGATGCGCTTATGGCGCTCTCAACGGAATTAGAAAATGAATACCATGCAGAAGTGTTGACATTCACTGGCGATGTTGGAGATCATGCTTTTGTGACAGCTATGGTGGAACAGACATTTCTTCACTTCGGTCACGTTGATGTTCTAATCAATAATGCTGGTATTGCTCACATTGGTCTTTTGAGTGACATGAGTATCGAAGATTGGAATCACATCGTATCCAACAACCTGACCTCTGTATTCTCATACTGTAAATGCGTTATTCCTAAGATGGTATCACGACAAACCGGTAAAATCATTAATATCTCCTCTGTCTGGGGAAATGTGGGGGCTTCCTGTGAAGTTGCTTACTCTGCATGCAAGGGTGGTATTAATTCTCTTACCAAGGCACTTGGCAAGGAACTTGCTCCAAGCAACATTCAGGTTAACGCAATTGCCTGTGGAATTATTGATACTCAGATGAATGCATGTTTCTCCGATTCTGAACGCCAGGAGCTTGCAGATGAAATTCCTGCAGGTCGTTTTGGTCAGCCAGAAGAGGTTGCACACCTGGCACTTCAGCTGGCAACCGCAAATGATTATCTCACAAGCCAGATCATCACATTGGACGGTGGCTGGATATAATTCTTGCATTCCAAGAATTAGATTTGCGTTTTGTATACTTTTCCATTATTTTCCATACGTACTGTATAAAATCAAACTATGAATAACATTACAAAAGAAAATTGGAATAGAAATAAACCTCAACAGAATATAGAAAGCTCTACTTCGCCCGCTTTTCCTTCCCGACTGCGGAATTATATGGAGGATGAACAAATTTCAGTAAAAGATCTTGCGGAAGAACTTTATTTAACACCACCGACAGTCACTGGTTATCGCAAGGGCAGGCGTTCTCCTGATTTGGAGAAATTCACTCGATTAGTGCAGTCTCTTCATGTCTCCGCTGATTATCTCATCGGAGAATCCAATGTACCCCATCCAATTTATGGTGAGTTTACTTCACTAGAATATGAGGTTGTAAATGAATTGCGGAAAAAATCCAATGCTGACCAATACTGTTTCCTTGAATTGCTTCGCAATGTCCCCAATAAAGAAAGATAACCGCACAATTGTGTGATTATCTTTTTTTATCCGTTCTTTATTTTGCCACTAAAATAATTGTCGTTCTTGCAGGAATCCGAATCGTATATGGTCCTGTCTGTTCTGTGAATTTTCCAAAATCCACGCCATCTTTATATTCACAGTTGGTATTGACCACAACATCCCAATCCAATCCATTCTCCAATGCTGGCAGCTGCATAGTAAGTGGCTCCCAATAAGAATTCATTGCATAGAAAATGATGTCATCTCTTTCATTTTTCTCATTGCGTCCTGCATACATAATTCCAATTAAGTGCGTATCGTATTCCGTGGAGCTCTTACCTGGGTAGCCGTTATGAATGCTAATCTCTGGCAGCTGACATGCCGACCCTGCCGTTGTTTTGCGGAGAATCGGATGATTTTTTCGAAAGCGGATCATAAATCTTGCAAAATCATGGATTTCTTTATATTCTTCCAGTCGACTCCAATCCAGCCATGAGATGAGATTATCCTGACAATATGCATTATTATTACCAAACTGTGTATTGCAGAATTCATCACCTGCATAGAACATTGCAGGACCCCGGCTGCACATAAGTGCTGCAAATGCGTTCTTTACCAATCTCCGTCTTAAGCCTTCGATATCAGTGTTCTCTGTCTCACCCTCACATCCACAATTCCAGCTATGTCCATTATTATCGCCATCGGTATTATTCCAACCGTTCTTTTCATTGTGCTTCTCATTATAAGAATACAGATCATATAAGGTAAATCCATCATGACATGTGAGAAAATTCACAGAAGCACTGTTACCTCGATATGCTGGGTCATACAAATCCTTAGAACCTGTAATTCGCGTAATGGCAGCACCTGCCATTCCCTGATCCCCTTTTAAAAAGCATCGCATGTCATCACGGTATTTTCCATTCCATTCTGCCCATCTGCTCCAGGAAGGGAAACTTCCTACTTGATACAGACCACCTGCATCCCATGCTTCTGCAATCAGCTTCACCTTGCCAAGGACTGCATCAAATGCCAATGCCTCTAAAAGAGGTGGATTTGCCATTGGCACTCCGTTTTGATCTCTTCCCAATATAGATGCCAAATCAAATCGGAATCCATCCACCCGGTATTCAATGACCCAATGTCTTAAGCAGTCAATAATAAAACGCCGAACAATCGGATGGTTACAGTTCATTACATTGCCACAACCGCTGAAATTGTAATAATGTCCATCCGGTGTCAGCATATAATATACATTGTTATCGATTCCCTTAAAGGAAAAGCATGGTCCAAATTCATTGCCTTCCGCTGTATGATTCAATACCACATCCAGAATTACTTCGATTCCATTTTCCTTTAATTCATAGATCAGCTTCTTAAGCTCATTTCCTTCATGAAAATGTTCTTTCGTATAGGCATAACTTGTGTTTGGTGCTAGAAAGGCAACTGTATTATACCCCCAGTAATTGTATAACTGCTGTCCGTCTACAATTCTGGAACTTTCCATTTCATCAAATTCAAAGACCGGCATCAGCTCTACCGCATTAATACCAAGATCTTTTAAATATGGAATTTTCTCACGAAGTCCTTCGAAAGTTCCATTTGCCACTACACCTGATGACTCATCTTTTGTAAAGCCTCTAACATGTGTCTCGTAGATTACAAGATCCTCAAATGGATGTTCCAAAGGTCTCATGTCACCCCAGTCGAAGTTATTCTCTACTACACGGGCTTTATACACAAAGTCTTTGCCACCCTCTGGGCGCTCGCCCCAGTCCCTCTGACCAGTTACTGCCTCCGCATATGGATCTAAAATAATATGATCTTTATTAAATATCAATCCCTTTTCTGGTTCATATGGTCCGTCAAATTGATATGCATATTCAAATTCTTCTTTGTGAAGTCCATAGACGAACATGGAATATGTATTGCCAAGATGACAACTTTCAGGAAAAAGAATCCGTGCATAAGGTTCCGTCTGATGTAGACGGAATAGAAGCAGTGTACAGGATGTTGCTCCATGTGAATTAATGGTAAAGCTAATTCCATGCTCCATCTGCATTGCTCCGCTCATTCGAAAAAGCCCCGGACGAATATAGAATCCGTTGTGCTCTATTAGTGGTGCCAGCATACCTCCAACTGTAATTCCACCGATTCTTTCTCCCACCGAACTCACTGTATCCTGTAATACCTTATGTCCAACTGGTTTTGTATTGTTCTCATTCCACTCGTTCATGGATATTCCTCCAATCCCAGACAATCCCTAACCAATTCTGGTTCCAAGAATTGCTTTTACTGCCAAAAGCTATTGATTTCTCTGCATTTTACAGTTAGTCTACCACATTCATCACAAGTTTTCCACTTTCATCAAATGTAACCGCACTATAGGCTGCCGAATACTGCTTTACATTTTCTAAGATCTTAGTCCTACGGTCGCCCTGTGCAACCGCCGGCTGATAGTCATTATAGCCATCATGCCCGCTTACCGTACAAGGAATGATTTGTGCATTTAAGTCCTGCTGAAGTTGACCATCCACAAATGTAAAAGTCTGCTGATATATCATCGTGTCCTTATCTGCCGGATTACTATTTCCACCAAAACAAAAATTCCCCAGACTATAGCAAATCACTCTTCCATTGTATACTTCGAGTCCCTGTAATACATGCGGGTGGCATCCGATTACTACATCTGCCCCCCAGTCAATGCAATTGTGTGCCATTGTCTGCTGATAATCTGTTGGATAATAGGTTCGTTCCTCGCCCCAATGGCAGGCAGCAATCACAAGATCAACCCCTTGATTGCGCAGCGTCTCAATGCCTGTCCTTACCATCTCCTGGCGTTCCACTGCCTGAGAAAGTAAACTGACAGATACAAACCCTATCACCATACCATCCTTTGTGGTATATGTTCCCACTTCATTATTCCAAGCATAGGAGAGACCTGCTGCCTGAACTGCATCCTTAGTGTCCTGCAAGCCACCTTCTCCGTAATCCAATGTATGATTGTTTCCCATGGTACAGCCTTCAATAGAACTTCCTGTCATAATGGATGTATACTCTGGTTTTCCCTTTAAGCTGAATTCTTTCTCCACCCGGGCATCGGAATTCGTAAGTGCACATTCCAGATTCACCAGAGTAAAATCATCCTGCAAGAAAATATCTCGCACATTCTGCATAAAATAGTCTGGCCCGTTATTGTCATAGTATTCAAAAACAGAGCCTGCATATCCATGGGTCTGTGTCGGTCCAAAGGTACAGTCTCCAGTTGCGGTAATGGTAATTGTCTTAATATCTGGTTCCGGTTCTTGTGTTTCAGTTGCTTCTGTAAGAGTCGCATCTCCCATTAGCTTTTCATTCACTGCCTCCGTGGACACGTTTGGTTCTTCTGAAATCTTCGTACTGCATCCGCTCATCATACCTGCTATAAATATTGCGCTTATGAACAACATACACATCCGGACAATTCCCCATTTACTGTACCCTGCCATGCATTTTCCTCCTGATTCTCCCATTTTATTTGGGTTTCGGTTACTCGTTAATTATCCACATTTATTCCACCGGTTTACATAATATGTCAACTGTATGGCTGCTTGCTCCCATTAGGTCCGCACGCTCGCAGATGGCTAGATGATATTTGATAAATTCCTGATATTCTTCTTCATCCAGCGCATTTAAGAAAGGGCGAATATAATTTGCAGCCCCATCTGCCGCAATCACCTGCACTCGCTCCAGACCAACAGCCTGATTGATTCGTTCCATATCTTCTAATCGCACCATACTATATAATTCGTTTGCTTTATCGGTTGTGTGATAGCTTTCATCCAGCATTCCTGTCTGTAACGCCTCTTTGATATGGCGTTCCTTAAACGCAAAGGTAATTACGCTAAACTCATTCATCACATATGCAACCAGAATGATTCCACCTGGCTTTGTTACTCTCTTCGCCTCCAAAAGTGCTTTCTGCTTATCTGCCTCTGCATGTAAATGATACATTGGTCCAAATACCAAAGTAAGATCAAATGTATTCTCCTCAAATCGCGATAGCTTCATAGCATTTCCCTGATAGGCTTTTACCGTGCTGCCTTTCGCTTTCAATCTTCCAAGATTATGCTTCACCAATTCAACTGCAGTAACATCATAGCCTTCCTCTGCAAGTGGTACGGAATACCTTCCTGTTCCAGCTCCCACATCCAGAATCTTTACTTCTGAGTTAGGGCGTCCCTCTGCCACCTTATCCAAATAGCGGTGTATATATGCCATGGATGTCACAAATTCTACCTGTCCATGTCTGCTATTCAAACGCTTCTCTTCATTAAACTTACCGTAGTATTCTTCTAAATTTGTCAAACTTAATTTCCTCTATCTATTCTTAATTTCCTGTTGGTTTTATTTCCTCATCCGTTATTCTGTCACCGTTTTACGTTTTCCAGCTTTACACTTTCCAGTTTTGCTATTTCATATAGATTCCTGCAAGCTTCATATCTTTGTCATAAGTTAATGTAAAGGTTACCTGCACATTATCATAGGATGTTGTTAATACAACTATCGCATAGCTTTTTCCCATCTGTCTTACTTCTGCAGTATAGTAATCTCCGAAGGATACCAGTTTGCCCCAGTCTTCACCGACTGCTTTATATGCATCTTCCAGCTGTTTCTGATCGATTGCGCTTTGTAAAATTTCATCGCTTTTGTCATTGATAATTGTAACATAATCTTGAGTTCCTACAAGTCTTGCAATTTGTTTGGCATCCTCTACCACCGTTGTTTCATCAAAAGCTGATCCTTTTCCACCTAATTCATAGGTTTTGGGAATTACAAACCAGATGAGCGAAGCCGCTACTACAACAAGCACCAATACAATTGCAGCAATCTTCAAGACCTTTTTCTTCTTATATTTCTTAAGTTCCTCTTCTAATACGTTTTGATTGAATTTTGCCGCAACCTCTTTGGGTGTTCCCATTCTTGCAATTATCTGATCTAAGGTCTCTCCAGCTGCTAATGCTGTATCCATATCTGAAGTTAAATCCTTCTTAATTTCCACTTTATGCGCTTTTGAACATTTTAACTTATTCCCAATTGAATTAATATAACTTTCTTTCATCATATTTTTCAACCTCTATTTATTCTCTTACTCGATAGCAGGTACAATCATCCGAACGATCCATAAATCCATATTCAATTAAGGAACGGCGAATGGTAATATAATCAACTTCATAGATTCTTCGAAGAATCATGTTTACTTCATGTTCTGAGTATTCCGTGTCTGGCTTAAAGTTCTTAACAATCTCACCAAGAACAATGATCTTCTTCTTGGCTCTTGCTGGAATTCCTCGAAGTGCGCCATTCTCATCAAAATAGGTTGCTATTGTCTGCTCCCGATCCTTCTCTGTAATATTATAGCGATCATCTACCATGGTTGCTGATACATGATGTTCTTCAATCATACCATTATCACTCTTTGCAATATCTCGCTTAGTCTCTTCTTCAACAGACGAAAGAAGTGCAATCAATAATTTCGCCTGTTTCTCTTTCTCTCGTAATTTATAACGGTGATTGCGAACTGTTGCATTGGCAATTCCTACTTCTTTTGCAATTTGCATATCCGACTTTCCTGCCAGCATCATGATCAAAATGTTCCGCTGCATCTCCGTTATTCCAGTAAGTGATAACTCCTGTGACAACAAATATTCTGCCATATTTCCATGCGCTTTCTTCATGTGCATTCTAGCAGCTCCCTGTGCATCATAGAAATTCTCATCTGCCTGATACAGCCTTCCCTGTTCAAACCGTTCTCCGCAGATTACGCAGGTGCAGCCCTTCTCATCTTGCTTGTATCCGTTCTTTAATTCTTCCAATTCATAATTCCAAATCATTTTTTCACCCTCTAATCTTCTTTGCTTTTCGACTTCTTACTTTCATTTTGCTTTATACGTTCTCTTGCTGATCTATAAACACTATACTTCTTTTTCTTTGAAAAATCAAGTTTCAATATAAACATTTGCATTATATGTTTATCTGTATAGTAAACGTATAATGTTGTTGTTTGTCATTTGTTTGTCATTTGTTTGTCATTTGTTTATTTTTATTTGTTCTTTTTTGTTGTTCGGTGAGTCATATTTACCTGATTATTATTTATTGGATTAAATCAGCTGATACTTATCTATTATTGCTTATCTGGTAGTATCAAAAGAAGCAGCTACCTGGGATACCAATCCTTGATAACTGCTTCTCTCTTCTTATGCCTGCGCTATGAACTCGATTATTCATAAACGTGTTTCTTTTTGTGATGTGGTTCTTCTGTAACGGAAGAATCATGATCGGTGATATTAGCCTTCGCATTGAGTTTTTTCTTCTTCAATGGATGTTTTGGATTCTTATCTCCCATCTGAATTCACTTCCTTTCACTTCTTGCCACCAATTATAGTCCTTCAAGACTATTTGTCAAGGCTTTTACCCAGACGCTCATTTCTCCTGGCTGCCTGTTTCCCCAGTTTCCATAAGGAACGAATGTAACCTCCGTATCCTCAAATGTCATTGGTACTGGTGCATACAATTTCTGAGGGTTCCAATTATTTGTTTGGATTCGTTTCCCTTTTGCCTTTACCACAGTTACTCCACCCAGTAGATTTGCTTGGAACTCTTCTTGAAGCGGATACCTGGTATCAAGAAATATGCCGGAAAGATTGCTGCCATTGTCTTCCTGTTCTAAGCAATATACAATTGGTCCTTTTACAATTGCTACTTTTCCTGTATCCGCACGAACCTGAGGATTCGCAGATACATAATGCGCCGGCATATCAAAATCCAACTCAATATTCTGATTTATCCATACAGCCTCTAGAATTGCATATCCTTTATCAATCGGTACATTTACTTCCTTCCCATTGATTTTGACCACATAATTTGTTGCATATTCCGGAATTCTTATATAGATTCTCGATAGTTCTTGTACCGTTTTTCTCTGTTCCTTTGTATTCTGTATTTCTAATCCCTGTTCCTCGGCTTCCTGCAGCTCTGATAACTGAATCCTGAATCGTCCTTCCCACGGGAATTGTGTAGTTGTTTCAACCTGAAGATTACGATTGCCCAAAGAAGTGTTCATAGCTCCTGACGTAAACAGATTTATCCAGATCGCATTTTCTCCTGTAAAACAAACATATTCCCCTAGTGATGCCAATGTTCTGGCAATATTTGGCGGGCAGCATGCACAGCCAAACCACTTTTGTCGAATTGGTTTTACGTGTGCCATAGAGGTATGATCCATACAGCTTGCTGGCCATACTTCTAATGGATTCACATAAAAGAAGCTTTTTCCGTCCATTGCAATACCTGAAAGAAGTGTGTTCATTAATGCCACTTCCATTGTCTCAACATACTTAGCCTCCCCCGTATACTGTGCCATTCGGCGGCAAAAAAGTGCAAGTCCAATGGAGGCACAGCTTTCTGCATAGTTGCTGCTATTGGGTAGGTCGTAGTCTGTTGTAAATCGCTCTAAAGCTCCCGAGCTGCCTATTCCTCCTGTGATATACATGCGTCTCTCTACAATATTATTGTACAGATTTTCGCAGGCTTCCATTAATGACTTATCCTGATATTGATATGCAATATCTGCCATGCCACAATATAGATACATTGCACGCACAGCATGTCCCTCCGCTGTTCTCTGTTCCCGTACAGGCAGATGATTCTGTCCGTATTCATTCGTATATGGCGATGTGTCGTGCCATACATCTACAAAATAATCCTGCTTACTTTCATTAAATAGATAGTTCGGCTCGGTGCCTCTTCGTTCTATGAAATCCTTTGCCATGTCCAGATATTCTTGTTTCCCTGTTACTTCTGCCATTTTCACAAGAGCAAGTTCTATCTCCTCGTGCCCTGGCACTGCATTTTCATAGCGTGGGGTATGAAACACTTCGCAGATTAAGTCTGCGGTGCGCTCCATAATTTTTAACAGCTTATCTTTCCCTGTAATTTTATAATATGCTACTGCAGCTTCCATAAAATGTCCCGCGGTATAGAGTTCATGCCCTTCCTTCAAATTGCAGAACTGTTTCCCTGGTTCAAGAATTGAAAAATAAGTATCCAGATAGCCATTCTCCTCCTGTGCATCCCCGGTCAAATCGATTGCGCCATCTGCCAGCTTTTCCAGTTCCTCATTCTTTTCATAAGAAAGAGAATATGCAACTGCCTCCAGCCATTTTGCAAGATCGGTATCTTGGAATACCCAGCCTTGGAATTCACCATCTTTTCTCCCTGCTGCAATCTGAAAATTACGGATGCAGTGACTTGGCTCTGCCTCCTCCACTTCGTCGTTCAGTGCTTTCCACTGATATGGAATAACCTCTTTTGTAACAAGATTCGTATATTTGTTCCAGAATGAATCATTGATTCTGATCTTATTCAATGCAATTAGATTTCTTTCCTTTGTTTTCATATTACAATCCCCTGCTCCTTCTTTCTTATTTGATGATGATAATAACTGTCATTCTACTATTCTTCGTATTGTGGAAGATATTTCACAGCCCACATACTTTGATTTCCTCCAACCCCTGTTACACACATGGTTGGATTCCCTGCTTCGTCCTGTAGCTGCACAATACCTCCCTCATACACATTATCCTGCATATGTACCGTAATTCTACTATCGTCTTCCAGTTCATACCACCCCAATGGATCTGCTTCTTTAATTTCGTTCTCCTTGCCCAAGTCTTGTTCTTTATATTTTAGTATCTCTCCTGCTCTTGTAAAATCCACTTTTACCGCCTTATGAATCTCATTTGAGATATCAAGACCATGTTCTATGAGATAATATACTCCACACACTTCCGCCTCTTGATAATTTTTATGTACCATCATCTCCCCACTTGTTGCAAATGGGCATACGGTATACCAACCATTTTTTGTGGAAAATATCTGGTGTACCCTTGGTTCATGTACCTCAGAAGGAAGATCAAATCGTTGATGATATACAATGTATTTTCTCCCATCCTGATCGACAAACGCGGAGTTATGACCTGGCGATTTGTATGCACATTCCATGCTGGGGAAGATATAATTTCCAATCAATTTCAAGCCATATGGATCTTGATGATTTACCCTTCGGAATGTTTTTCCTTCCATGTCTACATACGGCCCATCAACTTTCTTAGAGCGGAACAATCGTATCTGATAACCGCCATCTCGTTCTAAGCTTCCAAAAGATACAAACAGATAATAGTAATCTGCCTGGGCATCATAGAGAATAAATGGACCTTCGATTGATTTATGTCCACCCCCAAGAAGTTTCTTTCCAAAATAAGGATCAACATTTTTCTTTTTGTCCTCTTCTGGATGAATCGGACAGCCTGTTTTCTCATCCAATTCAATCAAAAAAATTCCTCCAGACCATGAGCCATACGTCATCCAGAATCTTCCTTCCCTATCATGAAATGTGTTTGGGTCCAGACAATTTGGCCAGCTTAAATTATTGTAAGAATTTCCCTTTTTCAAATATTTCGTAACATCTGCATCTTTTCCAAGTACTTCATAGAAATTTGTCTCATTAACTGTATCTAGATCAAATCCTGAGTACAGTATTGTATCCACATATTTGTATGGTCCCTTTGCACAATCTGCCACCGCCATACAAATTGTTGATTTGATGTAAGAAGCAGAGGTACAAAAATACATGACATATTTCTTCAAATAAGGATTATAGGATACATCTGGAGCCCAGACCGCATAGTATTGGTCCTTAAATTTGCCACAATATCGAAATGCCTCTTTCTCTCCATTCAGTAAGTCCTGAAAAAGAGGATTCGTTTCCGTCACCCCCTCTGCCCAGCAGTCCCAATAGCGTAAATCCTTGGAGCAAGCAGCTGCCATATGGGAGCCAAAAATATAATATATTCCATCTTTATCTACTAATACATCTGGGTCATGCACAGGAGTATTCGTGTGAAAACCGCCTCGTTTCATTTGCGTCCTCTTTTCGATTATTCTAAACTATTTTATTATAATATAAATAATACACTTTCATCGGCTAAAAAACAACGAAAATTCAGGCTTTTTAATGTTTTATATTATTTTAAAATATTTCGTTGACTTCACTTTTTTGAAAGAATATAATTTTTATTATAGTACAATACTTGGAGGTATTTTTATGTTACATATCACTTCACTAACGGAAGGTTTAGAGCTTTTTAAAGCACTGGGATCTGATGTAAGAGTTTCCATTTTAAATATATTGCTGGAAAATAATAACATGAGTATGAACGAGCTTGCTTCCCGGCTTAATATCACAAACGGTGCGCTTACCAGTCATGTAAAGAAGCTGGAAAGCACTGGATTAATCAGTACATCCAGTGAATCTGCGGGGCATGGCAATCAAAAGATCTGTTCAGTTCACCTTGATAAAATATTAATTGATTTAGAAAGAGATGACGATTTTGCTAATGTCTACAGCACTGAATTAAAGATTGGGCACTATTCCAACTATAGTATCTGCCCAACCTGTGGGCTTGCATCAAGTCAGGCATTGATTGGTGAAGTAGATGATCCAAGATATTTTGAACATCCCGATCGCTATAATGCAGATATTTTATGGTTTACAAAAGGATATGTTGAGTATGTAATTCCAAACTTCATTCCAACCTCACAGAAAATTACTCAGATTACGCTTTCCGCTGAGTTAAGTTCTGAGGCCCCTGGCGTTAATAATGACTGGCCTTCTGATATCAGCTTCTATCTAAACGATACCTGCATTGGCACTTGGACTTCTCCTGGTGATTTCGGCGATGTAAAAGGTATTTTCACCCCAGATTGGTGGTACCCGAACTGGAATCAGTATGGCATGTTAAAGCTTGTTGTTATCAATAAAAAAGGAACCTTTATTGATGGATTAAAGATATCCGATGTTTCCATCGACAGCTTTGATTTGGATTACCGCAGCGGCATTCGATTCCGTATGGCAGTCGAAGATGATGCCGCACATGTAGGTGGCCTGACAATCTTTGGTAAGTCCTTCGGCAACTATGGGCAGGATATTAAAGTAAATATTAATTACGCTCCAATTGCTGAGCCAGAACAAGACTAACCGAAAGAACCTGCCACTGGCAGCTTCTTCGGATGCTTGGAAACACAGACATCACACACAAAACATAGGAAAGTGAATTTGAAACCATTTCACTTTCCTATGTTTTTATTTTATACTTCTATTCTATTATTTGTTCTCGTCTCTTCTCTCCATCCGCGGACCATACAACAAATCATCGTCGCCCATAGATTCTTCCTCCATATATTTTGCAAACACTTTATAGAAAAAGAACGATAAAATATAAGAGAGCAGTGCAAATCCCAGCAACACCATAATTACATCTACCACTAGGCTTGTATATGCAAGATATCCCACAAGTAAAGTGATTATCATGCATATGAATGTATAAGGGAAAAAATGCCCAACTGCCATTGCAGCAGCATTTTTTATGTTTACAAGCAGCTTATTTTCAATCTTTGCAATTATTGGAAAAAGCCACAATACTACAATAAAAAAGAAAAGTGTTAAGAACAAGCTTACGCCAAGCATGATTTTCGAAATCATTCCCATGTCTATCTTTGCCCAGAAAATAATATCTACTCCGAACAGCCCCCCAACAAGTAATGTTAATATCCATGCCGCCAAGGATTGTTTGAAGTTCTGTACAAAGCTCTTAAAAAATCCACGAACTACATACCCATCTCCATATCGAATAGATCTTAAGCATACCGAATACATGGCACATAACGCAGGTCCTATTGTAATTATTGGTATAGAACATACAATAAAAAGTAAATTTAATATCAATATATCTGCCATCTTATTTAAAAATGCAAGAACCGGGCTTTCGTTTGGCATAAAACAATCTCCTTTATTGCTAATATAGGGATATGAGTGTTTCTCATATCCCTTTGTTGTACTACTTTATTCCACTAATTGCAATTGATTCAATAATCATTCTCTGGAATATAAAGAACAATACCATTGTTGGAACCATTGCTATTACTGATGCTGCCATAATCAATGCATAATCGCTTTGTATTGCATAATAGGAATTGAAGGAACGAATTACTACCTGTAAAGTCCAATTCTTCTCACTACGCAGGAAAATGGTTGGTGCAAGGTAATCATTCCAAATACCCATAAACCATAACATTAATTGTGTTGCAAGGGCTCCCTTCATCAATGGAAGGAAAATTCTGGAATAGCATCCAAAGAAGCTGCATCCATCCAGCTTAGCTGCCTCCATTAAATCATTTGGAATTCCCAGCAGATTCTGTCTTAGGAAGAAAATCATTCCGACATTACCAAAGCATCCTGGAATAATCAAAGGAAGGAGGGAATCTGTCCAATGAAGCTTTGTAAACATTACGTATTGTGGAATCATAACTACTGCAAATGGAATCATGATTGTAGCGAGAAGTGCCATAAATAAAGCACCTTTTCCACGAAATCTTAATTTTGCAAATCCAAATGCTGCCAAAGATGATGTAAAGCCTCCGATTACAAGCACTGGTACTGCAACCTTTAGGGAATTAATGATACCAGTGATAAACTGACCCTTTGCAAGAACCTCTGCATACTTTCCTATTACAACTGGATCTGGAATAATTGTTAATGTTCCAGAAAGGATCTGATTCTTTGTCATAAACGATGTTGCAATCATATAAACCAATGGAAATACCATTACAACGGCACCTAGACATAGAAGAATAAAGACGATCCAGTTAAATACCTTTTCTTTTTTTGATACAACCTTTTTGGTTGCATAATCTTTATCTGCGCTCATCTGAATGCCTCCTAGTCCATGGTCTTAACCCATTTGTCCTGACCGACAAAGTTAAGGGCTGTAATAATAAAGATAATAATTGCAAGAATTACTGCAAGTGCACAACCGTAGCCTAACTGACCATGAGCAAATGCCTTATCATACAGATAGTAAACAACTGTAGCGGCACTGTAGTTCGTACCTCCCTTATTTGTCATTACCTGCACCTCTACGAATACCTGGAAACCACCAATCAAGCTGGTAATCAGAATGTAGAATGTTACTGGAGAGACTAATGGCAATGTGACATTACGGAACTTCTGCCAACCGTTTGCACCATCAATCTCAGCTGCTTCATAGTAATTGCGTGGGATATTCTGCAAGCCTGCTAAATACAGAATAATCGATGTTCCAAGTCCCTTCCATACCATAAAGATAATCAATGCTACTTTTACCCAGAATTCATCGCCCAGCCAGTTCGGTCCATGCATTCCTGTCAAAGCTTTGACAATTGTATTAAATAATCCATAATCATAGTTGTATACCCATGCCCAGAGAATAGATACTGCTACAAGGGAAGATACAACAGGTACATAGTACATTGTGCGAAGTACACGGATTCCTGGTATCTTACGGTTCATTCCCATTGCCAATAATAAGCCTAAGATCATACCGATTGGAATTCCGATCAAATATATAATTGTGGTAACTAATGATTTCCAGAATTTTTCATCCTGAAAAATTGCAATATAATTGTCAAATCCACATAAATTTCCAGTTAATGAGTTGATTCCTGTCCATTTACTCATACTTGCAAATACTGCAAAGCAGATTGGATAGGCCATAAAAAGTAAAAAACCGATAAATGGTGCTGCGATAAAGAGCCAAGCCCATCTTTCTTCCTTTTTAGCCATTGCAGACATTTTCTTTTTTGGTGTTTTGGTTTGTTTGCTCATATTCTACTCTTTTCATATTGGGCTGTCCTTTTTACCAAAGGACAGCCCTTTAAATGCAAGTTATTTTGTTGCTGAGTTTTGAAGTTCAATTGCATTATCTAATGCTTCCTGCATCTTAGGCTCAACTTCTTTACAGTAATCCTCTACAGAAATTGATCCGTTCATTACGTTTGGCATACCCTCTAAGAATGTATCCCACCACTCTGCGTTGTATGTATAAGTAGTCTCACTGAACATACCCTGGTATTTATCGTTTCCTTCAATGTATCCAAAGATTACATCTACGTTATCTGCGTAAGGGATTGTCTTATCTGCTACTTTCTCTTTGAATGTTGTCTGTGCATAGTTCATGATGTTAGGAATCTGTAATGCTTTTCCTGTTGTCTCTCCGCAAAGTGCTTTCTGTCCATCTTCATCTGTAGATAATGACTGAATTAATTCAGCACATAAATCCTGGTTCTTAGACTGTGCAGAAACAGCAAAACCAACAGAAGCTGTCCATGTAGATGATTTGCCATCTCCATCAGGACCAACTGGCCATGCACATAAATCCCAGTTATAAGGGAATGTTGCATCATCCATGAATGCAGCTACATCCCAGGTACCACAAGCATAGAATCCAATCTGTCCATCTAACCATCTCTGATATCCGCCAAGTGCAGTATCCTGTTCAACTGAAGGTGTTACTTTGTATTTGGTTGTTAAGTCTGCATAATACTGGAATGCATTTAAGAAGTTCTTATTTGTTGTAATCTCAACTTTGGTCTGATCATCATTTAAAAGACGTCCGCCATTGCTATATACATAAGGAGTAAATCCGAATGCATTTGCGTTTGCAACACCCCACTGATCTACTTCGCCATCTCCGTCTGTATCCTGTGTCAAAGCCTGACATACACTTGTGAACTCTTCCCATGTATATGGATTCTCTGGATCTGGATAAGCTAAACCAGCTTTATCAAACAAGTCTTTATTGTAAGCAAATGCGAAGCAGGATAAATCCTTTGGTAAGCAGTATAAAGAACCACTTCCTACTTTATCTCCGTCATATTTGTATGCATTTACAATTGTTGGCCAGAGATCATTTACTGCTTTCTCGTCTACAAGGTCATCTAATGCAGCTACATAACCATTATCTACATAACTTCTTACGGCATCAGGTCCAACGTAGAAGATGTCCGGAAGTTCTCCAGCTGTCATTGCAGCTGTCATCTTTGTATTATACTCGTCTTGAGTTGTAACTTCAAAGTTAACCTGTTTGATTTCATCCTTGTGTTTCTCCACAAACTGACTAATCAAGTCTTTGTATACTGCTTTCTCATGATCCTGTGCATAGATAAGGATATCGATTGACTTATCGCCATTTCCTGTCATCTCATCAACAGAAGTACTTGTATCTTCTTCTGCTGCGCCCTCTGTTCCGTCGCTTTTCTGAACACTGCAGCCTGCAAACATTGTTGCAACCATTGTCATACATAAAATAGCTGAAACGATTTTCTTTTTCATATTTTCTTCTCCTTTACCTTTTCCTTCTCAAACCAACTGAATAATCCCTGCTTATCACCAATTTTTTTTGCTTTATTACCATCCACTCCGACGCGTCTTCCGAAAGTATTTGGTCATTTTCACTATTTTTACTTACCCACACAGGTCTTATTGGTTATATTATATAATCCACATATTCCACTGTCAACTATTTTTTAGCTTTTTCTAAAATATTTTATTTATATTCAAATTAACACTATTTTATAAACTATTTTATTATTTGTTATAATTCAATCAACAGTTTCAATGTGTATTGGTGTCTGTTAAACGCGTTTAGCCCAAACTGCGATTCCCTTTCCTGTTATTCCAGAAAGTGCCAGGGTAGGCTGTTGTAATTCCTGATCCCACGCTACGCCCACATGGCATTCCTCGGTTTGACCGCCATAATGGATTGTAATCGTATTACAATCGTCATATTCCCAGGTTCCCTGTATGGAGCAGCACTCATAATATCCATCTGCCCCCAGCTTCATCGGAACTGCACTTGTAATCCCCTGCGGAAGAGCTGGAACCAAATGAATAGTCTCGTAAAAGCCTGGCAATGCTTCCCTTGGGATGGTCTGTTGTTTCTCTCCCGCATATGGTTCTGCACTTACCATTGGCCAACCATCACTGGACCAATAGATTTTGCGTATCTGCATAGTGGAAGGCTCTGGTTCCTGCGTAAAATTCTTTTCGCGGATATGGCATACCAAATACCAGTCATCACCGTCCTGTAACACGGAATTATGTCCTGGAGCCATATATGGAGTTCCTTCATTCCACTGATAACCTCCCATTGCGAGATATCCAATTGTATTATCCGAATCTGAGAGATCTGTAAGCATTTTTCCATTATAATCTAAGAATGGTCCTGTTATCTCCCTGCTTCTTCCAACTCGAATATTATAATCTGACTTTAATGACCCATAGGACACAAACAAATAGTAATATCCATTTTCTGGATAATAAACCATATAAGGACCTTCTATCCCCGCACTCATCCATTCTGGACGTCTCGCAACACATTTACCAATTCCTGCTTCTGCTGCAAGTCCAGTATCTGTGTCAAGCTTCAAGACATGGCAGCCACCCCAGAACGAACCATAGACCATATACATCTGGTTGGTCTTTGCATCTGTAATAATGTTTGCATCAATTGCATTTACTGGCATCTCATCTGTTGTCTTTAGGACACATCCTCTTGGGATAAATGGTCCCTCTGGATTATCAGCCACCGCAAGAAATATGCAGGACTGACGTACGCCCCAGCTGGAATTGGAGCAATATAGACGGTATTCCTCACCGACCTTTACAATATCTGGTGCCCAGATTGCATCACCGCCAACCCAGTCCATAGATTCCTGTGGCGGTTTCTCCACAACTTTTCCAACCATATCCCAATGAATGAGATCTGTGGATTTCTGGCAGATTGCACCTGTACAATAGATGTAATAATTCCCCGACACTGGGTCCTTATAGATTGCAGGATCATGGGTAAGCCATAAGCCAAGCTGGGAATCCAGGCGGTCCGGTTTTTCCTCTAGAATGTTCTTCCCTGGCTCTAGTGGAGGCTGCTTGGGATAAATAATCTTATTTTCCATGGGTTTTCTCCTCATTCTATATTATTTCAAGCGAAGCTCTAACACGCTGCACGCTGGAACTTTAACCGTGATCGCATCTTGAGTAAGTGTATAATCTGTAAACTTGCGTTCTTCCACTACGTCTGGTGCTTCAAATGTGTTGTAGTCTCTCATAGCGCCTGTAACAATATTCGCTTCCACCAGCGTAGAAATAGGAGTTCTACCAGCAAAGGACACTTCAATCTCCTGTTCCTTTTCCGCCGAAAGGTTATTTAAAGTTATGGTTACAATGCCATCTTTATCTCTTGACACAGATTCTGTCACTTCCGGAACTGTCCATTCCCCCATGCCAATCTCAGAAATACCAGACAGATTACTGTCTAATAATTCTCCTCCCTGATGGTGACGATACATGTGGAACACATGATAGGTAGGTGTTTTTACCATCTTGTCGCCTTCTGTAAGAAGAACAGACTGCAATACATTGACCATCTGTGCAAGATTTGCCATCTTCACACGGTCACAATGCTTATTGAAAATATTCAAGGTGATTCCTGCTACCAATGCGTCTCGTACCGTATTCTGCTGATACAAAAATCCCGGATTTGTACCTGGTTCTACTGTGAACCAGCAGCCCCATTCATCCACGATCATTCCAATTTTCTTTTCTGGATCATACTGATCCATGATCTTTCCATGACGTTCTACCAAAGTCTCCATGTAAAGAGCTTTCTTTAATGTCTTATACCAGATCTCTTCATCGAAATCTGTTGCACTTCCCTTAATTTCCCAGCCTTCTGGATGTACATAATAATGAAGTGACAGACCATCCATAAATCCATGGAACTGTGATGGTGTGTGATCATAAGTCGTTCTTAACACTTCGCTTGTCCATTCGTAATCATCCACATTAGCGCCGCCACAGACTTTCTTAATCTCTTTTTTAGGATCATAGTTGCGCACATAGGTCTGGTATCTGCGATATTCATCTGCATAATACATAGGGCGCATATTTCCTCCACAGCCCCAATTCTCATTACCTACACCAAAATAATCTACAGTCCAAGGCTCTTCATGCCCATTCTTTTTACGGAGGTCAGCCATTGGAGACACCCCATTAAACGTCATATACTCCACCCATTCTGACATTTCCTGAACAGTACCACTTCCAAGATTACCATTTACATAGGTCTTACATCCAAGTTGACGACAGAGTTCAAAGAATTCATGGGTTCCGAAGCTATTATCTTCTACCACGCCGCCCCAATGAGTATTAATCATTTTCTTTCTATTCTCTTTTGGTCCAATCCCATCTTTCCAATGGTATTCATCTGCAAAGCATCCACCCGGCCAGCGAAGTATTGGTATCTGAATCTCCTTCAACGCTTCCACCACATCCGTTCTCATACCATTTACATTTGGAATGTTCGAATTCTCTCCCACATAGATGCCTTCATAAATGCATCTTCCTAAATGTTCTGAAAAATGCCCATAGATTTCAGGGGCAATTGTTCCCATTGTTTTATCTTCACTAATAATTAATTTTGCCATGTCACTTCTCCTTTTACTCTTCTAGGTACTGAACACCCCATATTGTCTCGTTATTCTCTGCCACTGCGGAAAAACATCTTACTGCATTTCCTGCTTCATCTTCCATATCAATGAGCACACCTTCATAGCTGACATCTGCAAGGGTAATCGTAAGATAATTTGTGCCTTCTTCCAGCTGGAAGGTACCAGACTGTTCAGCGCCTTCTACCTTACCATCTTTGCTGAATTTAAAGCTTTCAGCTTCCCTGATTTTGCTGCTGATATCCGTTCCATGATTCACCACATAATAAGTGCCCTGCACATCTTGTTTCTTATATCCATCTGCCTTTAGCGATTCTCCCATTGTTGCAAACGGTGCAGCAACAAACCATCCATTTTTCGTCTGATACATCTGGTGCACACGTGGTTCGTGATACTCGCCTTGATTGTTGAATCTCTGATGGTAGGTAATATAGTATTTGCCATCGTTATCCTGAAACGTAGATTGTCCGCCTGGTGCCATGTATGTGTAGTTCAGACTTGGGAATGTGTAATTCCCCATCATCTTAAGTCCATAATTAAAATGGTCATCCTGGTCTTCCAGCGTATTCCCCGCTGCATCCACATATGGTCCAGTCACATTCTCGCTTCGGAACTGTCGAATCTGATATCCACCTTCGCTGGTAAGTTCCCCATAGGATACAAACAGATAATAGTAGCCGCTGTCCTTATCATACTGAATGTACGCGCCTTCGATGGAATGATGTCCACCACCCACCAGACAAATTCCATAGTATGGGTCTATGCCATTTTCCTCATCTTCTTTTGGATGAATAGGGTAGCCAGTCTCTCGATCCAGTTCTAATAGGAAAATTCCTCCTGACCAGGAACCATATACCATCCAATTTCGACCATCCGCATCAGTAAAAGCTGCGGGATCAATACAGTTTGGCCATTCTTTATTATTGTATCCACCGTACTGCAGGTATTTATCTAAATCTGCCGTATCTCCCAGAACATCACTCAAATTCGTCTGGTCGACATCTGATTTCCCGTATCCTGAATACAGAATAGTATCCACATATGAATATGGACCTTCTATCTGATCTGCTGTTGCCATACAGATATTGGACTTCATATAGGAAGAGGTGGTGCAAAAATACATAACATATTTTCCCATGGTCTCGTTATAGCTTACATCTGGCGCCCATACAGAATATCCATCATCCGTATTCTTCCCAACGAAAGAAAATGCATCAAACTCTCCTGTCAAGAGATTATCAAACAACGGATTTGCCGCATCTACACCAGTAGCGAAATAATTAAATCTTCTCAAATCTGTGCATTTTGCACCAACCATGTGGCTTCCAAACATATAGTATTCTCCATCATCCCCCACAACAATCTGCGGATCATGGCAGGAGGCAGCCACCGTGAATCCTCCCTTTTGAATCTTATCCAGTGCTGCTTCCTTTGGTCCTCCAAAAGAGCAGCCACTTATTAGTCCTGCGACTAGAGTACAAACTCCTAATAATGCGATAAGCCTTTTCTTCATCTCTTCCCCCTAATATTATTCATACGAGAAAACAGGTTTTCCCTCCTCTGACCAGCCGATTTTCATCAAATGTGCATGTCTATTTGGATTGTATAGTGGATTTCCCTCAATTTTAGCCTCTGTTCTTGCATGATATACCATAATGTCATTCCCTTTTGCATCTTTGGTAAATGAGTTGTGCCCTGGTCCATATATGCCCATTGTCTCGTTGGTCTGTAAGACCGGATAGCGTTCCTTCGTCCATGAAAGTGGATCTAGCAAATCACTTCCGCTCTCCGCTGTCAGCATGCCTATACAATAAGCCACTCCCGTATCGCTTGCAGAATAAGTAACAAATAGCTGGTTGCCATGTTTTATTACCGCTGGTCCTTCATTCACCCAAAATCCAACCCGTTCCCAATCATAATCCGGTGTAGTCAGAAGAACCTGAACTGTTTTCAATTTATAAGGGCTCTCCATCTCTGCGATGTAGAGATTCGATATCTGTTTGCCTACACCAGTTTTCTCAGCCCAAATATAGTAATACTTTCCAGCATCTTCAAATACTGTGGCATCTAGCGAAAATGCTTCAAATGAGAATTCATCCTCATCCGCTCTCTGCATCTTGCCCTTTTCTTCCCATGTATCGTTAATTGGATCTTGTCCCTGACATTCCAGTACATACGGGCGAATTTTCCAGATATCTTCCTTCTCTCCACCAGCAAAGTAGATATACCATTTTCCCATTACATAATGAAGCTCTGGTGCCCAAATATGTTCACTCATGGCTCCACTCTCATGCTTTACCCATACTGTAATTTCTTCAGCATCCTTTAATCCTGCAATATTCTTTGCTCTGCGAAGAATGATTCTATCATATGCAGGAACTGATGCCGTGAAATAGTACCATCCATCATTTCCGAGACATACATATGGATCTGCTCTCTGTAGTATCCAAGGTTCATTAAATTTTAATTGTGTATCCATACCATTGCCTTTCTTTATCTATATGTAAATTATTTTAGTCTTATCTAAATTATAAACATATTTTATTTATTTTCAATGATTTTATATCTGATTTTTTATCTTTGGCATATTCAACAATTTATGATTCAGTTTTTTGTGAAATAGTTCTTGTTATCCAATATATTTAAGCAATAAAAAACAGTATGGCTGATTTTCCATACTGTCTCTTTTCAATATTCTTCAATTTACCATTTACGATGTGGACAATGGCTGACCTTCGCTGCTGCACGTAGCTCTACATAGCAGCCACACGCATTGCAGGTTCCTGCATTCAGCAGTTCACATTCCTTGCACTCCGATAAACGTCGCTCATATTCCTGTTCTGCCACCTGTTCTTCTGCATGTATTGCCTGCTTATATTTCTGAATCATTTTCTGATCTGCTTCTGCCATTTCTCGTAATAGACATCTTTTACACACCTCTGGCATATTCTATATATTCCGCCTTTCTATCTGTCTCCTTCGTCTTGAAATATCTTTATCGATATATAGTCTTCTTTTCCTTCTACCCTTCCATATAGATCTGCATCTTCCAGCCACTGGAGTGCTGCACTATCCGTAAGAATTCTTGGAATCGTATAAATGCCCTCTCCATTGTCTGTCATTCCACCATTATTTTCAACGAACATGCGGCATGGATTCCCGTCCTTATCTGTTCCTTCCAGAATATAGCGCGCAGATACCTGCCATGGCTGACCTGGCCAGATAGTCTGTGTATCTACCGAGTTGGAAAGTGTTTTGCCACAGAACCATTCGCTTTCTACCTCTCCATGAAAAATCACCATAGTGGCTTGTCCTGTCCTCCCTTTTACTTCCAGGGAGTCATCCAAATACACCTTCAGTTCCAATATTTTCTTTCCATTTCTGCTGCTTATATCATTCATATTTGTTCTACTCATATTCTGTCTATTGAAATTCAATTATCAATATTATTCTTATTTTGAACCTTTTATCCTTGCTCCATGCGTTTTCTAATATAGTCTTCTAAGATACTTATAGTCTCCTCTTCACCCAGGATGCTACTGTTGATGCAGAGATCGTAGTTGCGTGAATCCCCCCACTTCATATCGCTGTGATGATTGTGGTAAGCCTTGCGGTTCCTATCATGACGATTGATTTTGGATATTGCATCTTTGCGGTCCAAATGATACCGCTCCATAATTCGATCAATCTTAGTCTCCATATTACCAAGAATAAAAATTGTTATCAACCCTTCATGCCCTTTTAATACTGTTTCCGAGCATCTGCCGACAATGACAAAAGATTCTCCAGTCTGTGCCTTTTTATTAATCCAGTCAAACTGCATCTCTGCAATATTTATCTCTGGCGAACTGCTATGTCCTCTCACTGTTCTGGTCAAGAAGCTATTCTTTGGTGCTTCATCATAGCGCTGCAGATTCTTCACATCTACCTTCTTCTCTCCTGCAATTTCGTCAAGAAGATTCCGATCATAAAATGGTAAATCAAACTTTTTTGCTAACCGTTCTGCAATCTCATGACCTGCACTTCCAAATTCCCTGCTGATTGAAATAATGACTTGTTTGTTCTCCATTCATTTCCCCCCTTAGAAATAACGTACCCAAACGCAAACCATCGAAATCACGAGTACAATTATGGTAGCTGGAATCGCTGTCTTGCAATATTTTCCCCAGCCAATTGGATGACCTGCTTTGGAAGCAACTGAAATACCTACTACATTGGCAGATGCTCCAATCGGAGTTGCACAACCACCAATATCTGTTCCCATCGATAATGTCCACGCTAATATTGCGATATCTGCGTGACCTGCCGAAGCCAGCGTCTTAATAACCGGAATCATCGTTGCTGCAAATGGGATGTTGTCCACAAATGCACTGGCAATTGCAGAGATCCACAGAATGATTGCTACCATTAAATGTACATTGCCACCGCTTAGCTTCTCAATTACAAATGCAATTTCTTCTAGAATTCCCGTCTGCTCCAGACCTCCTACTACCATAAATAATCCCACAAAAAATAGCAGCGTCTTATAGTCCACCAGCGCAAGCAGCTTCCCTGCTTCTTTTCCATAGAAAGCTAATGTCACTAATGCGATAACAGTTCCAATAAAAGCTACCGTCAATCCTGTTTCCGCATGTGTTACGAGCATGACCACTGCTGCTAAAAAAATTACACAGCTCACAATAAAGTCCTTCTTATTATGTATCGCTTCCGATGGCTCCGGATATGTCTGTGTTATGGTATGCTCTTTTAAGGATTCCTCTTCTTCTGCCGCTTCTTGTTTCAATTCTTTCCGAAAACAGAAATAGAAGTAGATTACAACTGCTATCAAAGAAATACCGGCCATCAAACCTGTATGTGTAATAAAGTCAAAGAAAGACAATCCTAATGACGTACCAATAATAATATTCGGCGGATCTCCGCACATCGTTGCAGAACCCCCGAGATTCGCACAAAAAATCTCCGTGAGAATCATTGGGACTGGATTGAACTTTAGCAGCTGTCCTAACTCTACCGTTACTGCCGCAAGAAAAAGGATTACTGTAATACTATCGATAAACATAGCAAGAATTGCTGACATGATCATGAACGTTAAAAAGATTGGAATTACTTTATAATGTACAAGCCGTGCGATGGTAATACATAGCCATCGGAAAAATCCCGACTTCGCCATCCCTTCTACCATTACCATCATCCCTGCAATAAACAGAATCGTTGACCAGTTGATTCCTGTTGAGCCTTCTACTGCATTTCCACTCTGATACCAGAATTCCAGCGTGAATATGCTCCTCACATTCAGTGTCTGAATGATTGCATCAACGCTGTGCATGCAGACCCCAAATACCAGAATCATCATTGCTGCGCCACATCCCAGTGTTACATACTGTCTCTCAACCTTCTCCGTAATAATCATTACAAACATTACAATAAAGATAATTACCGCTATAACCTGTGCTGCCATAAGAAAACCCCCGTATCCTTACTACAAAATAATTTGGTACTAGCAAAAACTTTACTTTATCATAGCACATTTTTTGTATTATTTACAATATTTTGCTCCTGTTTTCTAAATATTTATGCAATATATCTATATTTACTAACATTAACTATTGATGACATTCTTTAGCTTTTCATACATCCTCTCGGAAACGGGTGCTTCCACGCCTAAACGCTTCGCTTCCCGCACCAAATATCCACTAAAGGTCTCTAACTCGGTTGTTCGTTTTCCATTAACATCTCTTTGCAAGGAGCTTGTCGCCCCTTCTGCTAATTCCTCATGAAAGCGATGTAGTAATGCATCAATATCCTCCTGGGTTACCTGAATGTTTTTTGCTTTTGCCACCTCATATGCTTCCATAATCAATGCCTCAAACTGCGCTGTTTTTGTCTTATCTCTACGGATCTCCCCAATCGTGTTATTATATGCAGCGCTCTCCACATTATATGCGCAGTTGAAAATGTATTTTTTCCAGATTGCGCGACTGATATCTTCCGCCATAAAGCAATCCACTCCTGCATCACTGATCAATTGATGTGCTTGTCGTATAATAGCTGCTTCCTTTCCTGTATCTTGTGGATGAACCCCCGGCAGTCCTAAATGTATGGTAGAGAACATCCCCTGCTGTGTAATCGAATAATCTGGGTTCGCAAATGCTACGATATAGATTAATGAATCCAGTACAGTGCCCTTCTTGACCATCTGTCTAGTTCGCTCCCCTGGATCTGCACCGTTCATAACCGGAATAATTACCGTGTCCTCCCTCACACAATCAGCCAAATCTTTGCACACATCCTGTAACGAGTAATTTTTCACGCAGATAAAGATGTAATCCTGCGGCTGCAATTGCTTTGCATTCTCAACCACCTGCATTGGATGAACCACTTTTTCTCCACGATAATCACTATGCAGAACTAATCCATGCTTTTCAATGGATGTCTTTCTTTCTCCCCTGGCCACAAAGGACACGTTCGGATATTTGTCCGCCAGAAGCGCACTTAAGTAACCACCAACTCCACCGATTCCAATCACCGCTATTTTCTTATCTTTCAACTGACTCATATCAATTCCTCATCTTTCTCTCTTCATCTTTCTCTATTTCTCTCTTTGCAATTCCTCTATCTTCGCGTATACTTATATTCGTTAGCAGACTGCGAAACAACACATAATTACTAGATGTATGTGTGAAAGGAGAATTACTATGAGATTCCACACAGAAAATGAACTTGAACATTTTCGTTTTGAAGGGGCATTCCTTGCTGAAATTCAGCAAATGCCTGGCTACTTCTATTTGATTCTAGATAACGTAATTATTCTTCCTGAGAATTCCACCCATCGCGATATTCGCGAGATGCGATGCAACAATCTGGAAATTCGTATTCAGGAGGGGCAGCTTCTTCAGCTTGTAGAAGAAGGCTACAATCTTTACAACGCCAATGGCGACCTTACCGAACGTGTAGAAGATACTATGATTGACGCTGCTGCCTTCAACGAGACACTAAAAAGTCTGTATACAACAGAAAGTACCATCTACTCCATTGAGAAAAATGCGTCCGACTACATCATTGCAATTGATGGAGAAGAACGCACTTATACGTTAACCATCTCTGGTTCCGGCGATACGGAAGACTGGGATCGTTATCTGAATCTGGAATCCATGTAAACACTACATGGATTCTACTATTTTCTCTAAATCCTCGGCTATTTTCTTAGCACTTTCATAATCCTTCTTATTCAATGCCCGGTAGATTCTGCCTTCTAATTCTTTCTTATTCTGTTCCTTTTCCAAATAGTCCTTGTCAAAGTGATTGGCATAAATCATCTTTCGGAATTTTCTTCCACTTACCTTACGTACCGTTTTCTCGTCTACATAAAGTACATAATCCACGCAATTGGCAATGGTATAGAAATCATGAGAGACCATCAGTACCGCGCCGTTGTAAGAAGCAACTGCTTCCTCAAGAGATTCCTGCGCATAAGTATCCAGATGGCTGGTTGGTTCGTCTAGCAGCAGAAGGTTCGCATCTCCTCTGGATAGAATCGCCAGCTGGAGCAGATTCTTCTCCCCGCCTGACAGTGAGCAAATCTTCTGGTTTAGCATCTCCTGAGAAAATCCATAGGGCGCCAAATAGGCTTCCACTTCTGCTGGTGTTTCCAGTCCAGTTGCATCCATAGTTTCAAGAATCGTCTGATCTTCGCGTAATGTCTCACCTTGCTGCTGAGACAAATATGCAAGTTCCACCTCTGGTTCCAGTGTGATTGCATTGCTTTCATGACGTACAATATCGCGAAGAAGTGTGGTCTTGCCGGTTCCGTTTCCCCCGACGATTGCCACTTTGTCCCTAGCTCCGATGGCAAACGTTACATTTTCTAACAGCTGCTTGTCGAAGCTTACACTATAGTCCTGAACCGTTAATATTGTCTTGCTTTCGATTGTTTCATTCACTGCCATGTCATCGCCTGCAATCTTGTCTGCTACATCTTCTTGGCATGCTGCTGTTCCTATGACATGAGTTGTATGCAAATAGATTTCCGGGTGCGGAATCTCCACAAACGGAGCTTTGATCTGTCTTTCCTGCAGACGTTTCAGCTGAGATACTCTTGCCTTCAGCTGCTTTCCTCTTGTGGCGTTATCCACTGCTGTAGCCCGTGCCCGAAGATGATTTACAAGCTTCTCATTCCGCGCAATCTCTTCCTGATCTTTTACCGATTGCTCCTGCAGCTCTATTTTCTTTACAAGAAGTGCAAAGTTGTATTCGCGATAATTACCATCGAACTCCTGAATCTCCATATTCTCCAAATGTAGAATTTTGTTAAAGCAATGATTCAACAGATAACGGTTATGGGTGATCACAAGCAGTGTCCCTTTGTGGGCATTGATAAGTTCACGAAGTGCGTTTAAGTTCTCAAAATCCAGAAACACATCCGGCTCATCCATGATTAAAAGCCCTGGGAGTGTACTCATCTCTCGAATAATCTGAATGAGCTTAAATTCTCCACCACTGATTTTCTGGACATCGGTGTTCTCTAAACCTTCTAGTCCTGCAAGCTTTAACTGTTTCTTGATATTCACCTCATAATTATCTCCATCCATTGCGGTGAAAGTATCCCAGGCTTCTTGATATTGCTCTAGAAGCTCGTCCATATCCTCTGCGTTTTCCATCTCTGCACAGATGCGGTTGACCTCTTCCTGCTGTCTTACGAATGGTTCGCTGATATAATCAAATACAGTCATATCATCTGTCTGATTCACCTGTGAGAACTGGCTTACATAACCAATTCGATGGTCTGGACTCATCTGGAGTTTTCCTTCAAACATATATTCATCGGGATTCATAATCATCTGAATCAGCGTGCTCTTTCCGGTTCCGTTCGTTCCAATGAATGCACAATGCTGTCCTTCTTCCAGAGTGAAAGATATTTCTTTATACAAGTCTTTCTGTGGAAACGAGTATGACAACTTATCTATTTTTAACATATAATTTCCTTTCTTATTATCCCTTGCATAATCGCGTTGGGAATGGCATAACCAAATGTGTCTGTGCTTATTATATGTTATTTTGCTAAGCTTAACAAGAATAGGATTGTTCCAGAAAATGAATTGTGATACACTAGCTTTGCATGATTGATTTCAATCACGAAATATGAATTTGGAAAAGAGGAATTACTTATGAGTAGAGGCGTTGCTGGCAAAAATTATTGGGCTTTAGCCTTATTGATTTTAATAGGAGTTGTAATTGGAGGATTCATTGGGCAGCTTACTGCAAATGTGCCTGCGTTATCCTGGCTAAACTACGGACAGACCTTTGGCTTCACCAACCCGATTGTTCTTGATCTTGGGATTTTGGTTCTGACCTTTGCACTAACCATCAATATCACAATCGCTGGAATCATAGGGGTGATTCTTGCAATTATTATATATCGTTTCTTATAATTTATGCTAAGTGAAGTACCATTCATACTTCAACTTATAAGAGATTTGAAAAAACGTAATCGCTTATAATACCAAATAATGACCTTCAATAATTCGTGATATCACCAATTATGAAGGTCATTTTCAAATATTACATTATATATTTATGTGTTATGGCAATGGATGTCCTGCCGAGAGATACAAGCGATACCATTCTTCTCTGGTAAGCTCTACTTTGCCCGCATTTAATATTTCTTCCAGACGCTGTTCCTTTGTAGTTCCTGCAATCACCTGCATGTGTGCTGGATGTCGCAGTATCCAAGCAGTTGCAATTGTAGTGTCTGTTACACCATATTTTTCTGCTAGAATCTGTATCTCCTGATTCAATTCCTTATAAGCATCATTTCCCAAGAATGTGCCTCGCCATTCTGGCATCTGGAAAGGTGACCAAGCCTGAATGGTCATATCATGAAGGCGACTGTAATCCAGCACACTTCCATCTCTGTCAATTGCTCCATCGGATGTCATATTCACTTCCAATCCATTTGCTATCATATTTGAAACGGGGATGGAGAATTGAAGTTGATTCACAATCAGTTCTTGTTTCACATATCTTTTTAGCAATTCAATCTGCATTGGTTTATGATTAGACACACCAAAGTGACGCACCTTCCCACTTGTCTTCAATTCATCAAATGCAGCCGCAACCTCCTCTGGTTCCACAAGCGCATCTGGTCTATGGATTAATAGCACATCCAGATATTCTGTTTGTAACCTTTGCAGAATTCCATCTACGGAATCCACAATATGTTGTTTGGATGAATCATAATATCCTTCACAAATTCCGCATTTGGATTGAAGTACCATGTCTTCTCTTTTTAATGAAGAATCCTCGTGAAATGCCTGTCCAAATACCTCTTCGCTCTTGCCCCCACCATAAATATCTGCATGATCAAAAAAATTTGCTCCAAGTTCCATTGCAAAATGTATAAAGTGGTTCATCTCTTTTACGCTTAAATCTGCCAAACGCATGCACCCCACCGCAACTGGTGGCACCATCATTGCACTACTTCCCAATTTCATTTGTTTCATAATAAGATACCTCTTCCTTTCACTCACCTGATATTATTTTGTCACATCTTTATGTTTTATAATCGTATTCAATCTTTCTGACATCACAATCATCAGTCCTGCAAATAATAACAGGAAAAATGGATACAATCCAATATTGAATACAGATGCCAGCCAGCCGAATAATGGTGGCATAAAGGTAGTTCCTGTATAGGCACTTGCCATCTGGATTCCGATGATTGCCTGAGAATTCTCTTTTCCAAAATTAAAAGGCGTAGAATGAATAATGGACGGATAGATTGGTGCACAACCAAATCCGATAATGATCAATCCTGCCAACGCCAAATAATTGGTGCTTAATGGCAAGCCAATCAGCACACCACCAAAGATTGCGGTGAGGATTCCTATACGAATTAATGTGCGATCTCCTAGCTTTTCTGATACAAAACCACACAAAAAACGACCAAAGGTAATTCCCAAGTAGAATAGAGATGCAAACTTCGCTGCCACAATCACATCCACGTTACGATACTGCACCAGATAACTGCTAGCCCAAAGCCCCGCCGTACTTTCCAATGCACAATATGAAAAGAATGATATCAGAATCATTGGCACACCTTTGATCTTCAAAGCTTTCGCAAGGGTAAGTGGCTCTGCATGAACTTCTTCCGTTACATTTTCCATTTTCAAGCGCTTCCATAATGGAAGGCTCATAAATAGAATTGCAGTAAGTGTAATCTGAATCACACCTACTATGCGATATCCATGGTTCCATCCATATCCACCAGTTAATGCATAACTCATAATATATGGGCTAACGGAAGCGCCCACTCCCCAAAAGCAGTGTAACCAGCTCATATGACGAGCTTTGAAATGTAGTGCGACATAATTATTCAATGCCGCATCCACTGCTCCTGCACCAAGTCCATATGGTACTGCCCAGATACAAAGCATCCAAAATTCATTACAGGTAGCGAATCCTAAAAGTGCTGCCGCTGTCAGCAGGACACTCACTGCCGTCACGACACCTGCACCGAATTTTCTGGTAAGGCGATCTGACAAGAGACTTGATACAATTGTGCCTCCTGCAATAACCATAGTAACAATTCCTGCAAAGGATGTTGCTACCCCAAGTTCTGTATGCATGACTGGCCATGCCGAACCCATCAAAGAATCTGGAAGTCCCAGACTGATAAATGCCAAATAAATAATCACTAATAATATAGAATACATGTATTACCCTTTCTCTTTTCTTCTTTTCTTTTCTCTTCAAAATCAGTTTAGCATAATCAAAAAGGAAAGAAAAGAATGTCTCACAATACATACACACTTCACGCTTAAAGCATATGTCAATAGTGCGAAAAAGAGCCATCGCGCAGATGCGTGATAGCTCTTTTTTCTTTAGACGTTCAGTTTAAAACAAATTAAGCAACAACTGTTACGTTAACTGCCTGTAAACCACGGTTTCCCTGCTCTACATCAAACTGTACAGACTGTCCATCTTCTAAAGTTTTGAATCCGTCCATAGCAAGTCCTGAGAAATGTACGAATACGTCATTTCCTTCTTCATCAGAGATGAAACCATAACCTTTTTGTCCATTAAACCATTTTACTGTACCTTTTTTCATTGTAAGATACCTCCTTAAATTTTTTCATATTTAAATTAAAACAAAAAAAACACATATTTTTGTAAATCATTATGCTTAAATAAATAATGACTTACAAAAATATGTGAATCGAATCGTTTATTTAAAATATTTAATTTATAGTACCATACATATATATGTGTGTCAATAGAAATTGAAAATTTTTTTATATTTATTTTTTCTGCTATTATTTCTTTGTAAACTAACTTCCATCTTAGTATTTTTGATGGAAGTTAGTCTTATAACAATTATTCCGCTGAATGTGCTTCAGCATGAAGTTATCTCTCACTGATACGAAGTACCATTTCTTCCGGATCAACCTTTAATTCAATCTTCTCATTCATAAGCTCCGGAACGTCTTTTACCGCCAAAACAGTCCCCGTTGTAACACCATCTAGGTCTATTGTAATTGTGTCAATCATATCTCCCGGCAATGAAGCATAAGGTATCTCCATCAGCATCTTTTCAAGCTGGCCTGAAATTTTATCATCGTTTGCAAGGAAAATATGAATAACACTATTCACCTTTTCATCTGCCGTTAACGCCTGAAAGCTAATGTGCTGAATTTCCCCTTTCATTGCATCTACTTCTTTTTCTTTAATCTGAACCTGCAGTCTGGTTCCATCTAAATCAAGCGTCAGCTTACTTCCCTCACGCTTTTGCCGAATCAGTCTTCGTGCATCACTTTCTTTTAACTGGATTGAAATTGGATCTGGCAGGGTCTTTCCAAATACATTTGCCGGAATAAATCCCAGACGTCTTAATTTCTTTGCCTTAATGGCGCCCTCTCTTTTCTGAACACAAATTGTTTCCATTGTTTTTCCCTCCTGATTTAATTTTTTGTTTTCTTCCAAACTGAAGAAATTTGTGTCTTTAAAACAAAATCTGTAGAGCATAACAAAAAGAAGGGCCTTTTCATATGGCACCAAAGTGTGATATCAAAAGCCCTTCTTCATAGACGGTTCTTTTCTATTCGATTTTGTTAGTACAAGTGTAACATACTATGTAGGGAAAAGCAAATTTACTAATTTTTCAATCTATAGGTATGCCTATTTTTCTCTCAAATAATTATCTGCGGAATCCAAAGACACAACCTCGATTCCGCTTCGCTACATCTCGGTCATGTCTTGAATTCCAATGGAATTGCAGATATGCAAAAAGAGCCATTGGCAAATAAATTTGCCATGGCTCTTTTCCCATATCCGCATTCCGCAGATAATTCTTATCTCTTTGAGAACTGAAATTAACGTTTTGATATCTCGAAAAGCCCAGAAATACAGGGTTTGTGCAATATAATGTTGCATACCTGCTAGTTACCCTGCAAGTCCGTATACTCCCCAGGACTTGTCATAATTACTCATATTCAAGAAAGGACAAAACAAATGAAGATACATTTTGCTTACTATAACCAATACAAGAATGGCATTGACATTGCCTTTGCTGATAATACCTTGCTCTTTTTATCCTGCGCTGTTGCAGAGGATGGATTACATACCACTCCTAATTCTCAACGGCTGATTGATAATCTGGCAATTGATGACCCGCTTACTTATGTTGCACTGGCTCTCGATAGCGCGTTACAGGGATGGGCGGATGCTATGGATGAGGAGTGGGAACCATAATGCTTGAATCATTTTTTTGACATAAAATTAGGAGTGGAACATTTCTGTGCCACTCCCTACAAAAGCCTCTACTGACTTTTCAATTATGTTATATAGTATATTCAGTTTTTGCCAAATTGTCAATAACTTTTTTCAAAAATTCATATACACCTATCACTTTTGAATTGCTCTTGAAGTAATCTGGATTTCTATTAACACGAGTATTCATAAATGATTGTAATTCAGTATATCTTTTCTTTTTTGATGTTTCCTGGATTAATCCATCATATACATAGAGCAATGTAATAAAACTGTATGTAAATTGATATTTTAAATTGTTCTTCCTTGACGAAGTAGAGATATTCCGCATGTTCTTAATAAAAGTAGTGATTTCATTATTAGGCTGCTTCGTGCTATCAATCTCGGTTGTCATCTGATTAAGCAAACAATTACTATGAGCCGATGCATTTCTGATATCTCTCACAGTATTCATAAGTTTATTATTTACTATTCTAACGCCATATGTTTCCTCGTAAAAAGAACACAAATATAATAAATCTCCAAACGAAATCAATTCTACAAATACCCATATTGGAAAATATGGATAATATTTTTCAATTAAATCTTTGCAATATTCGCCAGACTTATGACTTTTAATGTTTTTCAGAACTCTAAAATGAATATCCTGTGCAAGAAATTTTCTAACTATATTGTATCCATCTTCATCCGGATTATTTGTCACCTCATTTAACAATTTCACCTTAATCGCATGTTCTATATCAAGACAAATATCCATTATTTTGTACCTTAGATACATATCGATAGTGGATAATTCTTTTAAGTATGCAAAATCAAGTTTACAATATTTCCCAGTTCTTTTACCAGTATCGCACTTAACATAATTTGCTCGATATGAGGCTAATTTCATATAATAATTATTTTTTGTCAAGAATTCCTTTGCCTCATCCTCTGTAATTTCATTAAAGGTGATTCCCTTTTCCTTCATGTGAATCACCAATTCATCCACCGATAATAATGCCTTCATATTTCTCATTCCCTTCATTATATATTATTTATTGGTATATTCTTATTCACAAAAAGAACTTCACCTCAAATTATAATTCTTATAATACTTTTTTACAGTATTTATCGCTAGTCCCCTATCTTTTCTCCCATCTCTAAATTGACATCAACTCTTTCTTTTGCTTTTATCGCTACTTCCATCAAATTAAAAAAGAATTTCTGAAAGAAAACAAATGCATCTGCACATTCAATCAAGAAAGGATTTATTTTTTCATTTCTCTCTCCGCCAACTTGAATCATAAAGTTGCTCTTCTCTCCCGCACTTACCGATTGAAAAAATGACTTTTCTGAAAAATGGATATATCCCGAAGTTTGATTATATACTTCTTCGAACGTCTCTTCATATTTACTTAGTTCTTTTTTCAAATATCCATCATTCATTTTCTTTCCATCTTTGTCTTTGAGATTTTTAATTTGTCCCCCATCTATCACACATTTTGCGACCTCATTTTCATCTTGTGAAATATATACCGCAAAGAGCCTCATGCAATTATCTAACTGCAATCTCAATATTGCTCCTGCACATGTAAGATTCCGACTTTCAAGCATTTGAATAAAACCATTATTCAAACAAATATTTCTGTCCAGCATTGCACAAAAACACATATCAATAAGCAGCAAATTATTTCCCAACACTTTTGCTGTCATATTTTTCAAATTTTCACTAAATTGTTTTAATTCATCAATATGAAAATGTATCAATTCATAATATTCTTTATTATCCAACCAAACACCTCTTAACTATATTTCAGGTATAGGTGGCGGTGTCAGTGCAACCAGCCTTAACACCTCGCTCACATTCTCAACCAAATCCCATTGTGTCATACCCGGCTTCCAGATATATGTCTCTTTCACAATCTTTTTATCTGAAATCATTCTAGCTAACTCCGTCAACGAATAAGGACCTTCCTGCTTGTCATCAAGAATAGCATAATAAACATCTTCCACTTGCATTAGCATCGACTTTCCAGCTCCCGGAATACTCATCTGATTTAGCGTTTGATTCATTGATGTAGCCATTTGATTTGCGATTGTAACACCCATACCAAACTCTACAAGTTTATCCATTGAATAAAAGTTATTATCGCTCATTTTCGTACCTCCTTATTCAGTTGGTGGAACTGGTGGTATAGGCGGAACTACACTGCCAAATACAGGCTGTAATTCTTGAACTGTCTCTGCAGCAACCCAGTTTTCCATTCCTTGCTTCCATACTAAACTTGCTGTTGTAAATGTTCCTGCTTCTGCCATCTGACTCAGTGTATTAATATCATATGGTCCAGTGGCTTGTCCATTTACAGCAACATGATATGCAGTATTTATGATTAGTGGTGGAGTCGCACCAGGAGTTGCTTGTTGTACTCCGCCCATCATGTTATTCATCATTCCTGCCATATTCTGTCCTATAGCTCCACCCATAGCCATCCCAGCCATCATGCCAGCAGGATTCATTCCACCGCCACCAGACATTTCTGTACCGCCATTTGTACCCATTTGTCCTAATGCATTTGCACCAGCAATACCTACTTCTGCTTGCTTTTCAAGTTGGTATGCGGCAAAGTTTGCAGACTCTGTTTGTTTTCTTTGTGCATATTGAGCCTCTTCCCTTTGAATTCGCATTGTTTCTTCCATGTTTTCAGCATTGATTTTTTGAGTATCTTGCATATTCTTTATGTTTACATCTGTTTGTGCATGTACTGTTGCGGATGCTACGTCTAATGTAACACTCTTCAACTGCATATAACCATCACTTGTTTTATCAATTTCAATGGCATTAATATCCACAGCAGTAATATTTACTCCGAAATCTCTCTCAAATCGTTCTTTTACACTTTCTTCAACCAATTCATTAATTCGAGGTATTTCACGTTCAATCTGAACAACCGGAATATTTTTTCCCGCAGGTGCATTCGCTACTATACCTTTTACATATCGAGCTATCGCATCACGTATCTGAGTTTGAAATGCATTTAAATCAAAATTTGCCAGCCTATGTAATTTAATGAACTCTCTATAGTCTGCAATATTAAATGTAATCTTTCCACGAACAGCAGTAGGAACACCAAAATCTAAAAATCTTGGATCATACAAATCAAAAAAAGGAACGGCGAAAGGAATTTGTATAACTCTTGCTAAATTAATAAAATATACTTCTGCCTGAAAAGGTGTCCCGCCTTCATATGCTAGCCCAATAATGCTAGCCAGAACAGGTAAGTTTTCAGTTTTCAGAATTTGATCGCATGGGCCTTCGATGAAATCTTGCATAACTCCATCTTTTTGATTATACACAAATACTGCAGCCTCTCCATCTTTTACCCTAAGAGATGAACCCCATCTGATTGCGTTTTCTCTGTTGTTATTCCCTTGTTGAGAGCCTGTTGGATGCCATTTCCAAATTAAATATGAAGGTTCGTCACAGCGGATTTCATCCATAAATCCCCCTGCCTTCGGTTTACCAAATAGTGCCATAATTATTCTCCTTTCATAAAATATTACTTTTTGTCGTATGAATCTATTGAAACATGCATTTCTTTCTTGTCTTCATAATAGAAAATATTCAAATCATAACCTTCCGCATTATCCGCATAATACACACTGTCATTTTTTGTTATATCCACATCAAATCCCGCCTCTCTACAGGCTTTAGCATATTCATTAAATTGCTCTGCTGAAACTTTATACAATTCAAACTGAAACTGCTTTGTATACTCGCTAGAAATTTTTCCATATTCTATATCTGGTTTAGGAATTATTTGAGTAAACTCATTCTTTGGCCATTCATATGTCACATTATAATTCGTTGTATCAATCGAACCACTTCTGATACATAAAAATGTGAAAACCACCACAATAGCTATTGCCGTTACAATTAGTCGAATCTTTAACTTCTTTTTTACCGTAAGAAAGTTTTTTTCTATATCATTATATGCTGAGTTTACCACCTGATCATTAGGAAACAACAGTTCTGCTTTATCATATAATTGCTCTGCTTTCTTTGTCCATAAACGTGCCCAGTATGTGTTGTTTGCACTAGCTTTTTCTGTAGATAAAAATGACACTTTTGTTTTTACAAACATTAATGCTTCTATAATGGATCCACGATCATCTGGGAATGTATAGTTTTCAATAATAGATGCTTTGTGTTTTTCTTCTCTTGTAAGTGCAGGTGCTTTATCCGTCCTTAACAAAGGTTTTATTAAATATATCATCAATGGAATGCACGCAAAGAATATATTAAATAGAACCCATCCGAATTTTTTTCCGCCACTCCACGTCGCCCACCCCCTTTTAGGAAGTTCTGGACTATTTGCAATTCGTCTATCACATTCTTCAATTTGATGTACAAAGTCATTTAAAGACTCTGATACTCTTGACGAATTAACCTCATGTCCACAACTAGGACATACTGCTGTAAAACTTGGGAGTTCCGCTCCACATGAAGGACATTTAATGACCTTACCCGCATATTCTTCTGTGCGCTTATTTTGATAGTTTTCTTGTTTTTGTGTTTTAGTTCCACAATATGGACAAAACTTTGCACTATCTTCCAGCTCTTTTCCACATCCTGTACAATATGTCATTTTCTCCTCCTATATCATTTTTATCACTTTAAATTTAATGCTTTCATTTTTTCACTGTAGAGTTCTTTAATGTGCACAAACTCCGGTTCGTTTGGGAAGTATAATTCAGCTTTGTTATATATCTGCTCCATCTTACCTACCCATGCATTGCTTATCTCTCGTTCTCTAGATCCTCCATCCCAGGTATCGGTATTAAATTTTGATTTTTTTGATTTAACCACATCAATATTCGCTATTGCTAAATGCATGAATTCCACAATATCGTCTATCGTATTAGGTATTGGATAAGTCTTAATCAGAGCAATAATCTGCTTATCCGTCGCGTCTAATACTTCTGGTTGACTCCAGAATCCCTTTTTCTTATCTTGCCTAGTCATCTCAACTTGAAATAATTGTTGCTGAAATTCTGTGACTGATCCCATGGCTTTTTTCCCGGATAAGTGAAATCCGCATCCTCCACATACTGCATCCGAAGGGTTAACTATATTACCACAATTAGGACATTTATAGAGTTTTCCGACATACTCCTGTTGTCTTTTAGTATTTTGCTCTGGTTTTGATTGTTCATTAGAAACCGGTGGTGGAGTAACTGTTTTTACTATCTTTGCATTAATTGGAGTTCCGCATTCCTGACAGAACTTTGCTCCTTCATTAATTCTCGCACCACAATTTGCACAAAATTTAACTGTGTCATTATTTCCTTTTTCCTGTTCTTCCTCAAGATTTATATCAATATTTGTCGCTTCTATTGGCGATTCCTGATAATTGGTTGTCTGACAATTTGTTTCTTGGTATGCATTTTCTTGAACGGATTGAGGTATATATTCACGCGAGTTTTGTGTTCCACGAGACTCGCCTGTAAGCTGTTGAGTTGCATCATTAATTGTTTGTACAAATGTATTCGCCACACTTTTTAATCCTGCTGAGAGTCCAGTCAAATTTCCAATTGAATCAAAAACCGAAGTTTTTTGTGGCTCTGGTGGTAATTTACCAACTAAAATCAAACTAATTTCTCTGACCCATTGTGGCGTAATTTTTTTTGGTGACTCTTCAAACACAAACAATTCTTGTCCGTACGAAAATTGTACCTGTAGACAAATACCATGATCAATATTTCTTATCTGTTTTGCCTGAGCAATTCCATTATATACTTTGATTTGTCCTAAAGGTATTTTATCGACTTCAATAGTTGCTTTTGCAAAAAGTCCATTTTTTATTTTTCTAACATAAATCAAATTTTTGTTTGTTAACACAAGTTCTTCTAAATCTTCTTCCTTTGGTGCTATATGTTGAACATTCTCTGTTTCAACAATGATATTCTCATCATATTCTAGATTTAAATCAAACATAATTTTAATCACTCCCCTGTTTTATCGTTTGTTTATATTTAAAGATTCTTTTAGTTTATCCGGGAAAGCCCCAATATTATCTATGACTGGTTCTGTTTTTTCATTATGTGTGAAAAACAGAATCAAAGATAAATATATATTCCATGACATTTTTCTCTTCCTAGTTTCAATAGAGCTATATGTTTGCCTGCTTATCCCAACTATCTCACACAATTCAGCCTGAGTGATGCCTATCTTAGCTCTAAGCGAAGGTAATTCTTCCGTAAGCAATTCTATCAATTTGTTCTTTTCTTTTTCACCATATAAGTTTCCCATATTTTTCTCGCTTCCTGATAATAAAAACTCATATACAACTACTTTACTTCTTGTCTAATATTTTACATCGTTCAACTCACACGGTCAACAAATATATTAACAATATAATTTTAGAAAGTGCCTTAGAAATTTCTTTCTAAAGCACTAATGTTCTATCTTATTTCAATCGTACGAATATAGTCATTATTCAATTTGACTTTTCCCGTTTCTTTGATGCACTGCTCCAACTGTTCCAACGTCCCAATCCGATTCTCCGCCTTAATCTCCTTCTGGACACTTTCCACGCTGTACTGTTCCTTCGTCTCCAGATTCCGATATCCCACCAGCCTGTAATTATATCCCTCATTATGATAATCACTGAACACAGGAGCCATTTCTCCCTTACTCGTATTCCACCTCATAAGTCTCGGAAACCAGCACAGTCCATCAACAAGTAACTCTTTAAAAGATTTCAATAATTCTCCAATTGCATTCAGCAATCCCCGAAAGCTATTACCAGCCT
>CAZTGP010000016.1:0-12979 GCA_964613325.1 uncultured Roseburia sp.
TTAATCCACTGGGCAGCTTTTTCTTTGGAATGAATCCCCATTCTATAAATATTTTCATTATAAAAAATGTCTCCATTCTGGCATATATCAATCATATTATTTCCCCTAAATATTAATATATGTTTCATGCTGCCTTCCCCATATCCCAGCTTCTCTGCCCATAACGTCCTGATTGACCAGAACATAGTGCGGCTCTCCAGAATATCAACGATTTGATCATAATCCGCATCTTCCGGTTCATACGAAAATTGATCTGTATTAATCCCTGGTGAACCATTCTCGAAAACAGCTTCATGAAAAACGAAATTTAATTGGACATCATCCTCTATCTTTATTCTGCACATAATTTTAAAATAAAAGAAAAGTGCAAATGCCGCAATCAGCACGAAAAGAATAGCAATTTTCTTAATTACATACTTCTGATTCTCATTGAAAGAAAGCTTTTTTCTCATCTTCTCACCTCATAATATTTGTTATTATGTTCATCTACTTAGTAAGCGTAGCACGAAAGAGAAATACTACAAAAATCTTCTTTATTTCTTCATTTTATATTTTCTTATATTTTCTGATAATCATTTTTCTTCAATCTGGTTTTTGATTTCAATCAATTCTTCCTTATCAAGAATTCCGCCAAGGGAAAACGTGACATTTCCATCATTCGACAACCATGTCAGTGTACTCTTCCTCTTTGGATTTAAAGATTTGAAATATTCCATTGTTTCCCCATCAGAACCTTTTAATCTATAGTACTCTGCCTGCTCATTATTAATATCTATAGAAGCATCGCTTGTTCCATAGAACAAATCAATTTGATGTTCGCCGTTGGTATAAATTATAATTCCCGCGTCGTCATAATATTCTTCTCTTTCTAGTGCATACCCTTCTGGAACATAACCTAGTTTATATTCTGGAATAGTTTTCATCATCGCTTCTTCCGAAAATTGAATATTAGTATAGGTTTCAAACCATCGAATAATTTGTTCTTTTGCCTGGGCTAAATAGGTCGGGTGTGACAGTACAAACAGAAGAACAATGATTGATGCAGCTGCCGCAATATACTTTGTATACTTTACAATGCGTGCTCTTCTTTCCTCTTTTTTCATAAGACGATGCATTTTCTTATAAAACACTTCAGACAATGTATATTTGCTCTTCAATTCCGCATCTTCTGGTATTTGTGCAAGCTCGAAAAAAAGTGTCTGTTTCATTATTTCTTTCATTTCATATTCACTTTTTTCCCTCATCGATTATCTCCCTCATCTTAATTTTCCCACGATATAATCTCATCTCAACAGTCTTTATTGGAATGCCAAGTATTTTTGAAATTTCTCGATTTGAAAATTCATAATAATATTTCAAGGTCAATGTTTCCTTTAACACTTCCGGTAATTTCTGCAATATATGATGCACCAGCTTCTCATTTTCACCTAGTTCTGCCATTTTTTCTGGCGATGCTTCTACACGCTCATCCCATATCACAAGGTCTTCTATTTCTTCCTCACTGAAATGCTTCCTCTTACGGATTATATCAATGGATTTATGTTTCACTATAGTAACGCACAACCCTGTCATTTCACTACATGAAATATGAGAATATTGCTCGAATTTTTCTGCAATGCTAAGGAAGCTGTCATGAACAGCATTTTCCGCTTCCATCTGATTCTTTGTTATTCCCAGTGCAATATAATACATTTTCAAATAATTGTTCTCATATATTTTCGCAAATTGATTTCTTTCCTCATCCGAAGATAGCATCTCTAGTAAAAATATCATGTTTTTCTCCCCTTTATCCCTTATATAGACAGACTACCATACTCCTTTGTTTCTCACAATAATCTAACTTTTTGTTTGTATTTCAAAAGATGAAATCATAGATAGCTTAGTTGGTTTTTATCCATGCGTGGTAACCTAGACATCACACGTTTACGAGTGATTATCTGAGTAAAAAAAGCCACCCGCGATATTGCGGGTGGCTTTCCGAGTTACATATGGAAATGTATTAATTGATGCGTGTCACGTTAGCAGCCTGAGGTCCCTTGTCCCCATCGACAACCTCAAACTCTACCTTCTCGCCGTCTTTTAATTCTTTGAATCCGTCCATTTTCAATGCTGAAAAATGTACGAAAACTTCGTTTCCTGCTTCATCAGAGATGAAACCATAACCCTTCTTTGCGTTAAACCATTTTACAGTTCCCTGCTGCATAACTCTAAAAACCTCCTAATACAATAAATGCTCGAACACAATTTGTTCACATATTAAAGACTAGCATATCTCACGAATCTTGTCAACAGAATGAACACACTATTGTTTAATTTGTACATCAAGTTGTGGAAATGGAATGGAGATTTGGTTCTCATCCAAAGCATTTTTTATATTTTCTGTCATTCTCCACTTCGTTGTCCAATAATCATCTGTTTTGACCCATACTCGTATTCCCATGTTTACAGAGCAGTCAGCCAATTCTGATACAAACACATTCATTGGGTCTTCCCGCAATACTGATGCGTCTTTATCAATAACTCCTTGAAGAATCTCCTTGGTCTTTGCCAAATCTGCATCATAGGATACTCCTACGATTATATCCACACGTCGTTTATCCATCTTGGTCACATTGGTAATGCTGCTATTGGATAAAGAGCCGTTCGGAACCATAATCATCTTATTATCAATGGTCAGCAGCTTTGTGTAATAGATGGTAATTGCTGTTACTGTACCCTCATCCTTACTACTATTATCAATAATATAATCACCTACCGTAAATGGCTTCAGCAGCAGGATCAATACGCCACCTGCAAAGTTCTGCAAGCTTCCCTGTAATGCCAAGCCTAATGTCAAGCCTGCAGAACCAAGTACTGCTACCACAGAGCCTGTAGTAACACCGAACTGTGAAAGGATAATCATCACCAGAACAAAGTAAAGCGCATACTTCACAAGCGAGCATAAAAATGTGATAACCCCCTGTTCTGTGTTTCCTTTTTCTAAACCTTTTCGCAGCATCTTTACAATGATTCCAATAATTTTCACGCCAACTAAAAGAATCAGAACTGTAATTACCAGTTGAATTAGAAAGCTTAAAAGACCTGGCATCGCATTCTTAAAATAGCTTACAATCACGCCTGGTTCTTTTGCCACTTCTTCTAATTTATTCTCGGTACTTGCCGCCGCAAGAATCTGACACATTATATTCATAACTAATCCTAGTCCTCTCTTTATCTTCTATAGCTTAGTTAATTAATTGTAAAACTCTATAAATACTTTTCCATAAATTCTGCTGGTGTCATAATCTGGGGTTTTTCAACATCAATATCTGAGAAATCTTTGTCACCTGTAACTAAGATATCAATATCCTCAATGATTGCTGTGTACAAAACTGGGTAATCTTTCACATCTCTTATTTCAAATAAGGATTCTTCCATTTCGGTTGGTGTGTAGACATACTCATACCGCATCATAAAGAGCATTCTTTCAATCGCTGATTCTTTCTTCGGAAATTTCCTCTGTACAACCATTTTCAGCTCTTCTACTACATAAGATGATAAAACCAAATCATGATTCATTGTAATCATTTCCATCATGGCATTCATTCTCTGCCCAGGAAATAATAATGCTGAAATCAGCACATTTGTATCAAGCATTATTCGCATTATTTCACCAAGCTTTCCTGACGTAGTTCCTTAATCATAGCCATGACATCATCATCATTTTTAAGGCCTACTCTTTCTGCTTCTCCAGCAAATGCTGCCTGCGCTTCTCTTAATGCATCCATCGAAGAATTCATAACATATATACGGCCACTGTCTTCCACAAATAAAACTTTATCACCATTTTTGATTCCGAGTTTTTTTCTGATTTCAACTGGAATTGTAACCTGACCTTTTGAAGTAACTTTTGCTAATTCCATATTATAACCTCCTTTCAAAGGTAATGTGTTCCTTACTTTCCTTACACTTTTATTATATCTACTTTCCATAGTATTATCAACTCAAGTTCTCTTTAAAATACATTTTTACAAATCTTCATGTAATGCCATCGACGCTTGATAATAAAAATCATCATTCCAAACGAAGTCATATCCTCTCCCTTTATTTATATCAAGAATTTCTTGATAAAATCCGTACCAAGTTGACTGTACATATTTGCCTGATCTGAATTTATTTCATTCGCATCATCATGTGCATTGAAATGAATTCTACTTATTATCAATGTCTCTATATCAAACTCCTTCTTAATTCTCTGTATCTCTCTTTCGGACGCAAACAGTGATGAATTGGTAAGGTATTCATCATATGCTTTCACTTTATCTTCATTTGTAATTTCATCACTATCCAAATGCTTCATTACTTTTGCATATTCCTTATCGAGCATTTTGGAAGCTTCCCGTTCATTTTTCGCTTCATTTTGAATTCTCTTTGACATATCATCTATGTTCGCGCTATTTTCTAATACTATTTTTAATATGCCTTGTTTGTCTCTGGCCTGTGCTGATGCCTTTGTATCTTTTTCTGTTTCATCTACATCTTTGGAATCTATCTGATAATTGGTTATTTTATCATTTTCTGATGATTGTTCTTCCTTTACAGTACTATCTTCATTTGATGTACTCTCAGGATCAGAGTCTTCATCCTCTTTCTCCAATTCCTTATTTATCTCATCTATCATTTTAATGATTTGTTTCTTTTCTTCCTGTTTCTCTTTTTCTGTAGCAAACATTACATTGTTCTCGCGATTATCGTCCTCAATCTTTGTTGCTTGATGTTTCCTCTGCATATCCTCAAACATACTTTGTCTAAGAAGGAAATTCTCTTTCAGTGCCATCATAATGCCCTCGTCATTTGGGTCAAGCTTATAATTTTTCATGTCCGTTTGATGCTTCGCCGCCAAATTCTTAAGTTCTTCATTTAACACTTTTTCTTCGTCTTCAGTCAGCTTTCCCCCTGCCCGAACCGTATCCAAAATATTATCAATATAAGCCTCGGCATCCTGCTTTGGTGTCTCTTCTCGTTCATCCTTCTCCAGCATCCGCGCTCTTTCTCTTCCAGCTCTTGACAAGGCAAGTGTAGCTGCCACATCCTTTGGTTGATTCTCTGGTTTTTCTAGCTTACTGTTGTGTATCTTTTGATTTCCATTAATTGAAAGTTCACCAAAAGACATTGTCTGATTTAATTTCACCTTCATACTCGTTTTCTCCCCAAAAAACATATCTCTTTTTCATGAAAATTATATCACATGCATCTTACTATATATATCGTCAATTATTCAATATCAAACACCGTTAAAACCTGCCAATGGCAAAAAAAGCAATAGATAAAAAAATACCCTTCCAGCACATTTTTCATGTGGTGAAAGAGTATTTTCCAAAACACTTTATTTAATTACACGTACCTTCAATACGCCTTCGATGGATTTCAGCTTAGTTAATACTTCGTCTGTCATTGGGGAATCCACGTCGATCAATGCGTATGCATAATCGCCTTTTCCTTTATTCGTCATGTCGGATACGTTTAAGCCTGCATCGCCGAGGATGGTAGAATACTGGCTGATCATACCTTTGACATTCTTATGAAGGATTCCGATACGTCCTGCGGAGAGGCATGCTCCCATGCTGCAGTCTGGGAAGTTTACAGAATGAACAATGTTACCGTTTTCCATGTAGTCTCTGATTTCTCTTACTGCCATAATTGCACAGTTATCTTCTGATTCTGCTGTAGATGCTCCAAGATGAGGTGTTACGATACATCCCTTTGCTCCAACTGTTGTTGTATTTGGGAAATCGGATACATACTTTTTCACTTTACCAGCAGCCAGCGCATCTACCATTGCTTCTTCATCCACAAGAAGATCTCTTGCGAAATTCAATACGATTGTGGTAGGTTTCATCATTGCGATTGCTTCTGCGTTAATCATTTTCTTTGTGGAGTCAAGAAGTGGAACATGAATGGTAATAAAATCACATTCTTTGTAGATATCATCTACGTTGCTGATGTGTTTTACGCTTCTTGATAAGTTCCATGCTGCATTTACGGAAATGTATGGATCATATCCAAATACTTCCATGCCCATATGTACTGCTGCGTTTGCAACTAATACACCGATGGCTCCAAGTCCGATCACACCAAGCTTCTTGCCTGAGATCTCAGTTCCTGCGAAGTTCTTTTTCTGCTTCTCAGCTGTTTTCGCAATGTTCTCATCACTCTGGTTTGCAAGACACCAATCGATTCCTCCGACGATATCTCTGGAAGCATAGAGCATTCCTGCAAATACAAGTTCCTTTACACCGTTGGCATTGGCACCTGGTGTATTGAATACTACGATACCTTTTTCTGCACATTTCTCAAGTGGAATGTTGTTCACACCTGCGCCTGCTCTTGCCACTGCGTCCAGTCCCTCTGGAAGCTCAAGGTCATGCATTGCTGCGCTTCTTACAAGTGCTGCTTTGGCATTTTCTAATGAATCTACTTTATTATAATCATCTGAGAACAGGTCTAATCCAACACCTGCAATCGGATTCAAGCATGTATAATTAATCATCTTTTCTATCCCTTTCCCTTTTCATTCCGACAAACAACCTTGCGCTACCCAACAAGCTATGCGTTGTTTTTCTCGAAATTCTTCATGAACTCTACTAATTTCTCTACGCCTTCCTTAGGCATAGCATTGTAGATGGATGCTCTCATACCACCGACAGTACGATGTCCCTTTAGGTTCTCAAAGCCTGCTGCCTTGGCTTCTGCTACGAATTTCGCATCAAGCTCTTTATCTCCGGTAACAAAAGGTACATTCATCAAGGAACGATCTTCTTTTCGTACTGTTCCTTTGAACATTTTGCTCTGATCCAGGAAATCATATAGAATCTTGGCTTTTTCCTCGTTGCGCTCTTTCATTGCAGAAAGACCACCCATTTTCTTCAACCATTTGAATACTTTGCCACAGATGTAGATATTGTAGCAAGGTGGTGTATTGTAAAGAGAATCATTATCTGCCTGAGTCTTCCATTTCAGCATAGTAGGTGTTCCTGGAAGTACTTCATCTGTAATTAAGTCTTCACGGATAATTGCGATTACCACACCTGCTGGACCAACATTCTTCTGAACGCCTCCGTATACAACTCCGTATTTGCTTACATCAATTGGCTCTGATAAAAAGCAGGAAGAGATATCGGATACTAAGAGTTTTCCTTTGGTATTTGGCAGCTCCTTGAATTTGGTTCCGTAAATTGTATTGTTCTCGCAGATATATACATAGTCCATGTCATCTGTGATTGGCAAATCGGAACAATCTGGGATGTAGGAAAAAGTCTCATCAGCCGACGATGCAAGTTCCACTGCCTCACCAAATATTTTAGCTTCCTGGAATGCTTTCTTCGCCCACTGACCTGTAATGATGTAGCCGGCTTTACGATTCTTCATCAGGTTCATTGGAACCTCTGCGAAGAACTGAGAAGCACCACCCTGTAAGAATAACACCTTATAATTATCAGGGATATTCATTAATTCTCTCAAGTCTGCTTCTGCTTCTTTGATGATATCATCATATACTTTGGATCTGTGACTCATCTCCATTACCGACATGCCACATCCTCTGTAATCCATCATCTCATCAGCAGCTTCCTGTAATACTTCTTCAGGTAATACTGCTGGACCCGCAGAGAAATTATAAATTCTACTCATTTCCAACTTCCTCCTCATAATATAATTGATAACAGCCCTCGATACTTGCATCTGTCTGTTAATTGTTTAACACTTTATCACATTAATGTGAAAGATGCTACTACTATTTTTAAATTGGTACTTATTTACTATTTTTGTTTTTGTTTTGCCATAAGATCCTTCTCATCAAATGCATCTTTGATGGACGCTCCTGGTGCAACCATTGGCCATACCTTATCATCAGCATTGATAATACAGTCTATTACATATGGCTCTTTTGATTCCTGTGCTTCGGCAAATGCTGCTTCAAATTCTTCTCGTGTGGTGACGCGTTTTGCCTTAGCTCCCATAGCTTCTGACAGCTTCACATAATCTACGCCATCATCGAGAACCGTTGCAGAATAATGCTTCTCATAGAAAAGTGTCTGCCACTGACGTACCATTCCCAGCACATGGTTATTCACAATGACCTCGATCATCGGGAGATGTTCTCTTGCGGCTGTTGCAATCTCATTCATATTCATACGGAAGCATCCATCACCGGCAATATTCACTACCTGCTTATCCGGGTTGCCTGTCTGTGCTCCAATTGCTGCTCCAAGGCCATAACCCATGGTTCCAAGCCCACCAGATGTCAGAAGTGTTCTTGGTTTGGAGTATTTATAAAACTGTGCTGCCCACATCTGATGCTGGCCAACTTCCGTTACCATGATTGCTTCCCCATGTGTCATCTCATAGATTTTCTCAATAAGATATGGACCACTTAAGCCTTCTGCTGGATAGGTCATTGGGTACTTCGCTTTATATTCAGATATATGCGCAAGCCAATCGGTATGTGTATGTGTCTCCAAGCGAGAGTTCAATCGTGCTAAGATCTCTCTCACATCCCCTATCACACTTGCATTCACACGAATGTTCTTGTTAATCTCAGCTGGGTCCACATCCAGCTGAAGAATCTCCGCCTGTGCTGCAAAGGTCTTAGGATTACCAAATACTCGGTCTGAGAATCGAACACCAATGGCTATCAGCAAATCACATTGACTTACGCCTAGATTGGAGGTCTTCGTTCCATGCATTCCAAGCATTCCTGTATACTTATCGCTGGTGCCGTCGAAAGCGCCTTTTCCCATTAAGGTATCACATACTGGTGCGTCTACCTTGGCTACGAATTCTGCTAATTCTTCGCTAGCCTCAGAGATCACAGCACCACCACCCACGAAAATGTATGGTTTCTTTGCCTTTGCAATCATCTTCAGCGCTACTTCTAAGTCTTCTTCTTTGATTGTCTTAGTAACTCGCTCTGGGAATACTGGTGTTTCTTTGGAATACTCCACTTTGTTGGCTGTTACATCCTTTGGAATATCTACAAGAACAGGACCTGGTCTACCCTTACGTGCGATTGTAAATGCTCTTCGAATGGTATCTGCAAGCATTGTAATATCCTTGACGATAAAATTATGCTTTGTGATTGGTGTGGTAATTCCGGCAATATCAATCTCCTGGAAGCTGTCTTTTCCTAGAAGTGGTACAGTGACATTGCAAGTGATTGCTACCATTGGTACGGAGTCCATATATGCTGTGGCAATTCCAGTGACCAGATTGGTGGCACCAGGTCCAGAAGTAGCCAGACAGACTCCTACTTTTCCTGTGCTTCTTGCATAACCGTCTGCTGCATGGGAGGCTCCCTGTTCATGGGAGGTCAGTACATGCTTAATCTCGTCGCTATGCTTATACAATTCATCATATACATTCAGAATTGCTCCACCTGGATATCCAAAGACAGTATCCACACCCTGTTCTTTTAAACATTCAATTATTACCTGTGCTCCTGTTAATTGCATTTTCTAACCCTCTATTTCTCTATTGAAAGTACAGCTCCTCTGTTTCCAGAAGTTACTAAGGAAGCATATCTTGCTAAATATCCAGTGGTAACTCGTGGTTCTCTTGGCTGCCATTTTGCTTTTCTTGCTGCTAATACATCATCTGCCACATCCAGATCAAGTGTCATCTCTGGGATATTGATCTTGATGATATCTCCTTCTTCCACCAATGCAATTGGTCCACCTACAGCGGCTTCTGGTGATACGTGTCCGATTGAAGCACCTCTTGATGCACCTGAGAAACGTCCGTCTGTAATCAGTGCTACCGATGAGCCAAGTCCCATTCCTGCGATTGCAGAGGTAGGATTAAGCATCTCTCTCATTCCAGGACCACCCTTAGGTCCTTCGTAACGAATAACAACCACATCTCCAGCCACAATTTTGCCGCCTTTGATTGCTTCGATTGCATCTTCTTCACAATCAAATACTCTTGCTGGTCCCTCATGTACCATCATCTCTTCTACCACTGCGGAACGCTTCACAACGCCTCCGTCTGGAGCAAGATTACCCTTTAATACTGCAAGACCACCGGTCTTAGAATATGGATGATCAATTGGGCGGATAACTTCTGGGTTGCGGTTCACAGCAGAAGCAATATTCTCTCCAACTGTTTTGCCAGTTACTGTCTTACAATCCGTATTCAAGAGTCCAATATCTGCTAACTCTTTCATCACTACTGATACTCCACCAGCTTCATTTAAGTCTTCCATATAGGTAGGACCTGCTGGTGCAAGATGACACAGGTTAGGCGTTTTCTCACTGATTGGGTTTGCAAAGGAAATGTCAAAGTCAAATCCTACTTCATGTGCGATTGCTGGCAAATGAAGCATTGAGTTGGTGGAACATCCAAGTGCCATGTCAACAGTTAATGCATTCATAATTGCATCTTTTGTCATGATATCTCTTGGACGAATGTTCTTCTCATACATATCCATAACTGCCATACCTGCATGCTTTGCAAGCTTGATACGCTCAGAATATACAGCTGGAATGGTTCCGTTTCCAGGTAATCCCATACCAAGTGCTTCTGTTAAGCAGTTCATGGAGTTGGCTGTGTACATTCCTGAACAGGAACCACAGGTAGGACATACCTTCTCCTCGAATTCCTTCACATCTTCTTCTGTCATCTTACCAGCTGCATAAGATCCAACTGCTTCAAACATGGAAGACAGTGATCTCTTCTGTCCATGAACATGACCTGCGAGCATTGGTCCACCGGATACGAATACGGTTGGAACATTAATACGAGCAGCTGCCATCAAAAGACCTGGTACGTTCTTATCACAGTTCGGTACCATTACAAGTGCATCAAACTGATGAGCAAGTGCCATACACTCTGTAGAGTCAGCAATTAAGTCACGGGTAACCAGTGAATATTTCATTCCCACATGACCCATTGCGATTCCATCACATACTGCGATTGCTGGGAATACCACAGGTACGCCGCCTGCTTCTGCGACTCCGAGTTTGACTGCGTTTACAATTTTATCAAGATTCATATGGCCTGGTACGATCTCGTTGTAGGAGCTTACAATACCAACCATTGGCTTTTTCATTTCTTCTTCGGTAAATCCTAATGCATTGAACAAACTTCTATGTGGAGCTTGCTGCATTCCTGTTTTTACATTATCACTTTTCATAATATATCCGCCTTTCATTACATAATCCCAATATGTATTTCTTTTCATCATAGTATAAATGACTGAAAAAATAAATATGAAATATCGACTATCTGAATATTTTATACTCTGGCTGCAATTAAATCGCCCATCTCGGCGGTTCCCACCTGAGTAATTCCAGCTGTATTCTCATTGGACTGTGGCATAATATCGATGGTTCGATAGCCTTCCTTTAACACCTGTTTCACTGCGGCTTCAATTGCATCTGCTTCTTTATCAAGATCAAAGGTATAACGCAGCATCATTGCACCACTTAAAATGGTAGCAATTGGATTCGCTATGCCTTTTCCAGCGATATCTGGTGCAGATCCGCCACTTGGCTCGTAAAGACCGAACTTCGTATCATTTAAGCTTGCGGAAGAAAGCATTCCAATGGAGCCTGTCACCATACTTGCTTCATCGGATAAGATATCTCCAAACATATTCTCTGTCAGAATAACGTCGAACTGCTTTGGATCTTTCACAAGCTGCATTGCACAGTTATCAACTAGCATATGCTCGTATGCTACCTCTGGATAATCCTTCGCTACTTCTTCTACGATTTTTCTCCAAAGTCTTGAAGAATCTAATACATTCGCCTTATCAACAGAGGTTACTTTCTTTCTTCTCTTCATTGCAATGTCAAATCCACGCTTTGCAATTCTTCGAATCTCATTTTCGTTATAAGTGAGTGAATCTTTCGCGGTCAGTACGCCATCTACTTCCTCTGTACTTCTTGTTCCAAAATACAATCCACCGGTCAGCTCTCTCATAATCATCATATCGAATCCATCACCAATAATGTCATCGCGAAGTGGACATGCTGCCTTTAACTCTTCATATAAATATGCTGGTCTTAAATTTGCAAACAAGTTCAATGCTTTACGGATTTTCAAAAGTCCTGCTTCTGGTCTTAACTCTGATGCAAGCTTATACCAAGGTGATGTTGATGTGTTGCCACCGATGGATCCCATCAATACTGCATCGGAAGCTTTTGCGGTTGCAATTGCTTCATCGGTAAGTGGTACTCCTGTCGCATCAATGGAGCATCCTCCCATTAATATCTCTGTATAGTTAAAGTTGTGACCATATTTCTTTCCAATCTGATCTAATACTTTCTTTGCTTCTGTTACAATTTCTGGTCCGATTCCATCACCGGAAATGACCCCAATCTGACATTCCATACTCTGATAACCTCTCTTCATTCTTGTGCAATAAATAAGTGCAACATTCTTGATAAAATTTATATTCTTATCATATAGCAAGAATCTGTTCATTTCAACAGGTATGGCTATTGTACTTTTTTATGTATTATATAACTTCATATTATGTTGATATTATTTAATATTCCATAGTGTAATATAAATCAAGGACGGACATTGGTTGTCAATAATATGCTGTCTTTCCAGATTGCTTGTTTGGTAAATCCACTGTTTCAGAAAATGCATTGAGTATATTGTTTTGCCATCCGCGCAAGATAACTGCTATATTGCCAAAAGCTTCAGAAAAAGTTTACATAATTTTGTATCGGGGGCGTATACAAAATATGTTACGGTTTTCATCCACTTTTTTTAGCTAAAGGGAATGTATTGTTATACTTTTTTCATATACGCCCCGCAAATCGCTTAAAAATTGAATTTTTCCTGCTTTTATGGAAAAAAACGGGGCATATAGAAAAAATATTCCTTACCACATCCCCTTTTGGTAAAAAATTGGGATGTGAATCAGATCATTTTCTCTATACGCCCCACAAAGCAATTATAAATATAATATTCCCCATACAGTGGACACTTG
>CAZTGP010000016.1:13079-49569 GCA_964613325.1 uncultured Roseburia sp.
TATACGCCCCACAAAGCAATTATAAATATAATATTCCCCATACAGTGGACACTTGATAGCAGAAAAAACATATTATCACTCAGCTAACAAAGCTGAACGAATTATTATAGATACAAATTCCACTTGCCAGATACTACTTACCAGATGCCCATCACATGCTGAAGTCCAAGGCTCACTGCTGTAATTCCTGCCCAGCAGCAAGCACCCATGATGATTGGCTTTCCACCAGTCTTAATTAGCTTAATAATATTTGAGTTCAGTCCAATAGCCGCCATTGCAAGCACGATGAAGAATTTGCTTAACTCTTTGATTGGATTGAAAAATGCCACATCTACCCCACAATTCACGGCGATGGTTGTAATAATAGAAGCGCCAATGAAGTAAAGAATGAAGAAAGGGAATATCTGCTTGAAGCTTACTTTCTTACCTTCTGTATTCTTCTCTTTTCTTGTGCGGATAAATGCCAATACTAAAGTGATTGGAATAATTGCAAGTGTTCTTGTAAGCTTAACTGTAACAGCTTTATCAAGGGTGGCTGAGCCAAGGCTAAACATGCTATCCCAGGTCGATGCTGCGGCAGTCACTGAGGAAGTGTCGTTGATTGCTGTTCCTGCGAAAATACCAAATGCCTCTCCTGATGTTGTATCAAATCCAATTATATTTCCAAAGGTTGGAAAAAGAATCGCTGCAAGTACATTGAAGAAGAAGATAACAGATATTGCCTGAGCAACTTCTTCATCATCTGCATCAATCACTGGTGCTGTCGCTGCGATTGCGGAGCCTCCACAAATAGAAGAACCTACACCAACCAAAGTTGAAATCTTACTTGGAATGTGCATCACCTTATGCAATACAAAAGAAATCACAAGGGATGTGGTAATGGTACAGACGATAATTGGCAGCGACTGCTTTCCTGTCTGAAAGATCACGTTTAGGTTCAATCCAAATCCCAGCAAAATCACTGCCCACTGCAGAATCTTCTTGGAAGTGAACTTAATACCACTCTCCAGATTTGTTTTGTCTTTTATAAATAAGGTCAAGATCATACCCGCAATAATTGCAATTACAGCACCACCGATAATCGGGAACTGTTTTCCAAGAAACCATGATGGAATTGCGATTGCAAGGCAAAGTGCAAGACCTTTCCAATTTTTTGTAATCCATGTAATCATAACTTTCATTCTCCTCTTTCTTATTCTGACAAATTAGTCAATTGCGAAATACTTTAATGTTACAATGGCTATGTACTGCATATCAACTTTTGTCTTTCCAAATAATACCACGTTATATAAATAAGGTAAAATTATATATATTTATATTTCAATAAATATATGTTATGATTAGTTTATTATCCGATGAAAAGGAGTATCTACTATGATTGATTTTCGTATTCATACTTTCATTGCAGTCTGTAAATATATGAACTTCACAAGAGCCGCAGAAGAACTTCATATTACACAGCCTGCCGTATCCCAGCACATTCACTATCTGGAAGAACGCTACCAGACGACGCTTTTTCTTCATGAAGGAAAACGCATTGTGCTCTCTCCCTCCGGGAAACTGCTTCTCCAGGCAGCCACCGCCCTAAAAAATGATGAGCAATTACTCATTACTCGCATGCAGCAGGATACAAGACAAGAACTCCCGCTGAACTTTGGAGTCACCAAAACAATTGGCGAGTTTGTGATTGCCAAGTCCCTTGCCAAATATATGAAACAACATCCAGATTCGAAAATCAAAATGATTATGGAAAACACAAATGAGCTTTTACAGGAGCTAAAAAATGGTTCCATTCAATTTGCTCTGGTGGAAGGCTACTTCTCCCCTGAGGAATATGATTGCATGGCTTTCAGCTCCGAGGAATTCATTGCAGTATGTTCCTCCAATCATCAGTTTAAGAATCAATCTATTCATTTGAACGATTCGAAAAAAGCAATCACCATACAGGATCTACAAAAAGAATCTCTTATCATCCGTGAGGTTGGATCTGGTACGCGTGACATCTTAGAGAAGAACCTTACCGCAAGGAATCTCTCGCTCAATGACTTCTCACACATCTCTGAAATCAACAGTATGAACGCTATTGTACAATTGCTTCTGGCTGATTGCGGCATCTCCTTCTTATATAAGGCAGCCGTTGCACCACTATTAGAAAATGGACAGCTTCTTGAGATTCCACTTGTAGACTTCCAATTAAAGCACGACTTCACTTTCATCTGGGAGAAAGGAAGTATCTTTGGAGATAGCTACCGTGAGATATTCGAAGAGCTAAGAAGAGGGAACATTGACCGATAGTACTTGCCATAGGCAGGCTTTTTCTCTTTTGATTTATTAGTTGGAATGCTTCACTTCGGATGTTTTTGTCCGCTTAACCTCTGATTCAATTCCGATGTTTTGCAATTCTTTGTTCAACTCATCCAATGATTCAAATGTTTGAATCGAATCATCTTCGGAATTAACAATATAGTACTGAATAGAATCATCCACTTCGTTTGTGATGACAATCTTCTTATCATGCAAAAAAACTGCCGCTAAACAATATAGCGACAGTCCTTCATCTTATTCTCTATTGTGCCTCTTCTGGCTTCTCTACAGCAGAAATTGCTGATTTCTGCATTGGAATACGGCAGTTCTTGTTACTTCCGAATTCTACGATAATTGTATCATCTGCAATATCGATAACAGTTCCGTAGAAACCGCTTGTTGTAAGAACGGTATCTCCAACTGCAAGTTCAGACATCATAAGTTCTTTCTTCTGAGTCTCTTTCTTCTGTGGACGAATCATTAAGAAATACATAAATGCAAATAAGATTACCATCCATACTACAATTCCGATCCAGCTGCCTGCGCCAGCTGTTGCTGCTAAAATTGACATCATCAATTTATCCTCCTAAATTTACATACTATTGCTATTTTACACAACTCGTACAAAATGAGCAAGTAATTTGTTATACTTTATCCTTTTTTAAGAATTACTTCTGCATCTCTTTCTCACGATTGTACTGCCCCATTCCATAGAGCTTCTCTTCTTTATAGGAATGGAAACGACCTTCGTCTAATGCATCGCGAATCTCTTCCATCATTGTATTGTAGAAATACAGATTGTGAAGTACGCAAAGGCGCATTCCAAGCATCTCTTTTGCCTTCAGCAAGTGGCGAATGTACGCTCTGCTGTAGGTACGGCATGCAGGACACTGACATCCTTCTTCGATTGGGCGCATGTCCTTCTCATATTTCTGATTGAACAGATTGATTTTTCCCTGATTGGTATAGACATGTCCATGACGGCCATTTCTACTTGGATATACACAGTCAAAGAAATCAACGCCTCTCTCCACACCTTCTAAGATATTAGCGGGAGTACCAACGCCCATCAGATAGGTTGGCTTGTTCACTGGAAGATAAGGCACTGTCTCGTCTAAGATGTGGTACATCTCCTCATGAGTCTCACCTACTGCCAGACCGCCTACTGCGTATCCGTCTAAATCCATCTCAGAAATGCGTTTTGCATGGTCGATACGAATATCTGGGAAAATAGCTCCCTGGTTGATACCAAATAACAACTGCTCTTTATTTACGGTATCTTCCAAGCTGTTTAATCTTGTCATCTCCACCTTGCATCGCTCCAGCCATCTGGTGGTACGAGCAACGGAATCGGTTACATACTTGCGATCTGCCACGCTGGAAGGACACTCGTCAAATGCCATTGCAATGGTCGAACCAAGATTGGACTGAATCTGCATGCTCTCCTCTGGTCCCATGAAAATCTTAGCGCCATCAATATGAGAATGAAAATACACGCCCTCTTCTTTGATTTTGCGAAGACCAGCAAGGGAAAACACCTGAAATCCGCCGGAGTCGGTAAGTATTGGTCTGTCCCATACCATAAATTTGTGAAGGCCACCGACCTCTTTAATCAGTTTATCGCCAGTTCTAACATGAAGATGGTAGGTATTGGATAATTGAACCTGGCATTTAATATCCTTTAAATCCTCTGTAGATACTGCACCTTTAATTGCAGCAACTGTACCAACATTCATAAATACAGGTGTTTGAATATCACCATGCACTGTATGGAATATTCCACGTTTGGCACGGCCTTCCTGTTTTAATAATTCATACTTTGCCATGAATTTTCTCACTTTCTAACAATTCTATCTTGTGATTCATAACATTATACCAAGTGCTCTGCACATGGTATCTGGTACTTGATGCGCATTCGCGTCGTATAATGTCTTCGACATTATACCATCTATTTTGTAACACGTCTAATCAATATCCCATTTTTCAGCAAAGTTGTATCCATATAATGTCGTTCAAACAGAATCTCTCCCATTTTTGGAACATCGATGTCCTCATCCTCACAGTTGATAATCACTTCGATGTAATTATCAATCCATCCCATCTTGCGGAACTGGATAACACGTGGATGATCTGCAAAATCATCAGGAAAATGGAAATTTCTGCATTTTAACAGAGGTTCTCTCTTACGCAATTGAATCAATCGGGAGACCATCTGGATTCTCTCGTCGTACTTGCCAGCTTCGATTTCCTCCCAAGGCATACATCTGCGATTATCGGGATCAAAGCTTCCTTCCATGGCAATCTCTGTACCATAGTAGATGCAAGGACTGCCCGGCATTGCAAAAAGCACTGCAAGCTGAGCAAAATACTCATCCAGATTCTTCACATCTGAGCGAAGTCTCTTGGTGTCGTGAGAATCCAGCAGATTGAAAAGCACATCGTTGGTCTGCTGCATATAGGTGGTATAACAACGGTTGATGGTACATTCCAAGTCGGCATTGGTCAGACTCTTGTCAATCCAAAAATCCTTAATGCTCTCCCCCAGTGGATAGTTCATAACCGCATCAAATTCGTCTCCGCGCAGCCATGGAAGAGCATTATGCCATATCTCGCCGAGAATGTAAATATCTGGATTCAGCTCCTTCAATGTACTGTGAAGCTCCTTGCAGAATCGATGGGACACTTCATTGGCAACATCCAAGCGCAAGCCATCAATCTTATAATTTTCTACCCAATTCGCACAGATATCCACGAAGTACTTGCGAACCTCTGGATTGCTGGTATTTAACTTTGGCATATGGTCGTAAAATGCAAAGGTATAGAGCTGTTTCTTCTTCGCTGCCTGTCCTTTGGTATCCAATGGCCATTCATTTACCATAAACCAGTCATAGTATTTCGATTCCGGTCCCTTTGCAAGCACATCCTGCCAAGGGGCAAAATAATAACCACAGTGGTTAAATACACCGTCCAGCATAATTCGCATATCACGGGAATGAACCTCTTCCACAAGACGAATAAAAGTCTCTTCATCACCGAATCTCGGGTCAATCTTGGTGTAATCGGTTGTGTCATATTTATGATTACTTGGAGATTCATTGATTGGTGTCAGATAGATGCCCGTAATACCAAGTTCCTTCAAATAGTCTAACTTGCTGATAATTCCAGCCAGATCACCACCAAAGCACTCTTCATTTCGCACCTTACCAGAATTACGCCATGGCACCACATACTCTGGGTCAATGGAATGATCTCCATTACAGAAACGGTCTGGGAAGATCTGATACCAGATGGTATCGTTTACCCACTGTGGTGTCACCGGCACGTCACAGGCATTCATCCAAGGCATTACAAAGCACTGACGGCTTCTTCCTTCAAGCTGCATCTGATCACTGTTTACAAATCCGTCCTCAAAGTAGAACCATCTCTCATCCTCAGTAATCAGCTCGAAATAGTATTTCAAGCGTTTGTATTCCGGCTTGACTGTAGTCGTCCACCATATCTGATTCTTCAGACGCTTTTTAAAATGAATGGGCTCTTTTTCTCCTGTCCAGTTCTCTCCGCCGCCGAGAATTCCTGCTGCAAAAGGATCTCCCTTATAGATATACACTTCTTTCACGTCGAAGCCTGTTTTTATATTGATAATCAGTTCATCTTCATTGATTGGATAACAATAATTGTCGGATGCCTGATGATATACGCCATTGAATTCCATACATTTTCTCCATTTTTCGTAAATTTTAGTAACCTTCTTTCTAAAATATATCATATGTTTCTTGACTATTCAACTTGGGTTTCCCTATAATAGACTTTAAATATATGATAACAATTGCGAAACAATAATTGTTTCTAAAACTATGTACTGCAAATACAAGTAAACGCAGGCACGCTTTCGCTACATTGGCTCGTGCAACGGTACTAAGCTTGCTGTCCCTTCCGGAACAGCTCGCTAAGGACCGGCCTCGCCAGAGTGCCTACTTATTCCTTGTATTCACAGTACATAGTTAAATCAATATTTCTAGTTTCGCAATTCAATATAATATCTGAAGGAGAAGGAAAATGGCTGGTTCATCATATGGAACAATATTTCGAATTACAACTTGGGGGGAATCACATGGTGCCGGAGTCGGTGTTGTGGTAGATGGCTGTCCTGCAGGAATTGCTCTCTGTGAAGAGGATATCCAACGCTTTCTCAATCGCAGAAAGCCTGGCCAGTCCAAATTCACAACCCCTCGTAAAGAGGATGATACAGTAGAGATTCTGTCTGGTGTCTTCGAAGGCCAAACCACCGGAACTCCAATCTCTCTTGTTGTGTGGAATAAGAATCAGAAATCAAAGGATTACAGTGATATTGCTTCCTATTATCGTCCTGGTCATGCAGACTTTTGCTTTGATATGAAATATGGTTTCCGGGATTATCGTGGAGGCGGTCGTTCCTCTGGTCGTGAGACAATTGGCCGTGTGGCAGCAGGTGCAATCGCTGCAAAGCTTCTAAAAGAGATGGGCATCGAATTACTGACTTATACACAGTCCATCGGTGACTTCGCTGTTGAGCCAGCGCGCTTTGATGCTTCCGCTATTACAGAGAATCCTCTTTACATGCCAGATTCCGTTGCTGCTGAAGAAGCACAGGCATATCTGGAAAAATGCCTAGAGCAGAAAAATTCCTCAGGCGGTGTTGTAGAATGTATCGTAACTGGTCTTCCAGTTGGTCTTGGAGATCCAGTATTTGAGAAGCTTGATGCCAATATGGCAAAAGCAATCTTTTCTATCGGCGCCGTAAAAGGATTTGAAATCGGTGACGGCTTTGATGTAGCAAAAGCTACAGGTCTTACAAATAACGATGCATTTTGCATGAAAGATGGTAAAATCCAAAAAGCATCCAATCACTCTGGCGGAACCCTGGGCGGTATGAGTGATGGTTCACCGCTCATTATGCGTGCCGCATTTAAGCCAACCCCTTCTATTGCTTCTAGTCAGCACACCATTAATAAAGCTGGGGAAGAAATTGAAATAGAGATCAAAGGACGCCATGATCCAATTATCGTTCCACGCGCAGTTGTGGTTGTGGAATCCATGGCAGCGATCACTTTGGTAGACTTGCTCTTTACAAATATGGCAAGTAGAATAGATAAGATAAAAGAGTTCTATCAGGGATAATCCCAAAACTCTCTATTTTTCAATAGTTTTTGGATTCCATTCCAAAAACTATTGTCTAAATTTATTTTCTTGGACACTACAATTATATTCAATAGCATCCTACCCTATTCCAGAAAACAAATAAGAGGATGCTGTGCACCCTCTTATTTTCCACATAGTTAAACAATTTTCCCAATCAAACCACTATCAATTTTACTGCAATTCAATGCAGCTGTCTGCCTCTTGTCTGCGAATGATATCGTATTCATCCAGTTCCATTCCAAGGTCGATGTAGAGCACCTGCTTTGGATGTGGAGCGGATTCCACGTCATTGCCTTCTTCGTCTGTGATTCGACGAACGGTTACTTCGATGTTATCTCCATTTGGTTTCATAACTTCGATCTGCTCACCTACCGAGAATTTATTTCTCTGTTCTATACGGTAAAGACCTTCTTCATTACGCTCACCGATGATTCCAAGATAAGTATATTCTTTACAGTATGTGTTATTATCGTAGATCTGTGCTTCCTCCGATGGCTTGCCATAGAAGAATCCAGTGGTGAACTGACGATAAGTACAGTTGGAGATCTGGTCTAAATACCAAGGCATATTCTCTTGGTATTTCTCTGGTGATTCCAGATAATCATCAATTGCCTTACGGTATGTTCTTGCTACTGTTGCAACATACAGAGCGGTTTTCATTCTGCCCTCGATTTTGTAGCTGTCGATTCCAGCATCGATGAGATCTGGAATATGCTCGATCATGCATAAGTCTTTGGAGTTAAAGATATAGGTTCCTCTTTCGTTCTCATATACAGGAAGATATTCTCCTGGTCTCTGCTCTTCTACCACTGCGTATTTCCATCTGCAAGGATGTGTGCAGGCACCTTTATTGGCATCTCTTCCAGTGAAGTAATTGGATAACAGGCATCTTCCGGAATAAGAAATGCACATTGCTCCATGGATGAAGGTCTCAATCTCCATCTCATCTGGAATGTTCGCGCGGATCTCCTTGATTTCTCTTAAGGAAAGCTCTCTCGCTGTTACTACACGGCTTGCTCCTTGTGCTCTCCAGAACTGATAGGTTCCATAGTTGGTGTTGTTTGCCTGTGTACTTACATGGCGTTCTATTTCAGGGCACACTTCCTTTGCAATCATAAAGATTGCTGGGTCTGCAATAATTAATGCGTCTGGTCTGTCCGGTTTCATGGCATTCAGTTCTTCAAAATACTTCCGAACACCTTCTAAGTCATAATTATGTGCCAGGATATTTGCAGTGACATATACTTTCACATTGTGGCCATGGGCAAATTTGATTCCTTCTGCCATTTCTTCCATGGAAAAATTCTTAGCCTTCGCACGAAGTCCAAATACTTCTCCACCAATATATACTGCATCCGCACCAAAGGTTACGGCTACTTTCAATACTTCTAAACTACTTGCTGGTACTAGTAATTCTATCTTTCTCATGTACGTTCTCTCTTTCTTGTACAATACAGCAATTACATCTCGCTGCACATTTCACTTACTCAGTTTATACCTATCGATTCTATATCTCATAGAATGCCATCGCATAATTTTCTTATTTCTTTCCTTTATCTGCTTTCTACTTCACTTTCGTGCTCACGGTGATGCCATCGCCAATTGGCAGCACTGCTGTTACGAGTTCTTCGCGATGTGTGAGCTCATATAGATATTCCCGCATTCTCTTATGAATGGTGCGGTTTCTTCTTGCTACCACAAAATGTGATTCAATGATATCGCCATCCTGCAATACATTATCAGATACAAGTACCCCATCCTTTTTCAAAAGTCGAAGGATATCCGGCATAAAGTTAATATACTGGCCCTTAGCTGCATCCATAAATATCATATCATATGGTTCTTCCAGGGTCTTTAAAATCTCTGTGGCATCGCCCTCTAGCAAAGTAATCTGTTCCTGCTTTCCTGCACGGAGAAAGTTCGCTTTGGCGATTGAGATTCTCTTCTCGTAATTTTCTATTGTGGTTATCTCACAAGGTACCGGATCATACTCTGCCATCAGGATTGCAGAAAAGCCAACTGCTGTACCAACTTCCAAGATACGCATTGGCTTTTGCATGGATAGAAGAAGTTTCAAAAAGCTCTGCATTTCTTTCCGAATAATCGGAACGTAGGAATCCAGAGCTTCTCTTTCTATCGTATCTAATATTTCAGTGTTTCCCTGATCCAGAGAATTGATATAGGTAACCAGACGTTCATCTACTACCAATTTCATTCTCCTATGAATTCATATTTATTCGGTTCCAGCTTCTGTTGCGTTGCTCTCTGGAGCCTTTTCTGTCGTTTCCGTATCTTCCGTTGAAGCTTCGGTGGACATTACCACCATCATCTCCTTTGGAGTCATTGAAGTATTCAGTGTATATACGCCGGGTTTCAGTTTATTCGAATACGCGGAAAGCTTTAACTGGATTGAAAAAAGCTTTGCATCACGAATCAAGCCTTTATTCTCAAGTGTTTCACCAAGCTCTTTTCCAGAGGTTCCCGTGTCTACCTGTACCAGTACGTCTCTTCCTGGCTCTGCTTCCATTGCAGTCTCTGTAAAGACACGATATCCGAAATCATATGCAGTTCTTCCAAGTCTGGTAAACGCATAGACAATAAGCAGAATGACCATTATTGTGAATGCGACTTTAATAAACCGAAATAAGGCCTTATTCATATTCATATAATTCTCCTATTCATTCGAAGTACAAGCATCTCGTATTTATGTCTTTCGTTCCTATTATACTTCCATGATAATAGGCATAATCATTGGATGTCTCTTGGTCTCTTTCCACACGAAATCGCCTAATGCATCCTTCACTTCTGTTTTGATTTTGCCCCAGTCTGTAATATTGTGATCCATGCAGTATTCCATGGTTCTGTCTAATACTGTCTTCGCTTCGTCCATAAGGCTCTCTGAGTTACGGACATACACGAATCCTCTTGATACAATATCAGGACCTGCAAGCACCTGACCTGAACCGCTCTCCAAGGTCATTACTACAATGATAATTCCATCTTCTGCAAGATGCTGTCTATCACGAAGAACGATATTACCAACATCTCCTACGCCAAGACCATCAACGAATACATTTCCCACCTGAACATGTCCGGTAACATCTGCACCATTCTCATCGATTTCTAATACATCACCAGAGGAAAGAATCTTGATGTGATCAGTATCCATACCGAGCTCCTCTGCGATTTTAGCCTGAGCTACCAGATGCTTATATTCTCCATGGACTGGAATGGAATACTTTGGATTCACCAGTGAGTAAATTAATTTAATATCTTCCTGGCATGCATGACCAGATACATGAACATCCTGGAAAATAACTTCTGCACCCTTGCGCATCAGTTCATTGATAACCCCTGTTACGGACTTCTCATTACCAGGAATTGGGCTTGAGCTGAACACAATGGTATCGTTTGGCTTAATGGATACCTTGCGGTGCATACCAGATGCCATACGGGATAATGCTGCCATGGATTCTCCCTGGCTTCCTGTTGTAATGATAACTGTCTGCTCATCTGGGTAATTGCGAAGCTGATCTGCTTCGATTAATATATTATCAGGTAATGTCAGATATCCAAGCTCTGAAGCGATGGAGATAATATTTACCATACTTCTTCCTTCGATAGCGACTTTTCTTCCATACTTATTTGCAGAATTGATAATCTGCTGTACACGATCTACGTTAGATGCGAATGTAGCAATGATAATTCTCTGTTTGTTATGATCCTCGAAGATCTTATCTAACGTCTTACCAACGGTTTTCTCAGACATGGTGAAGCCTTTACGCTCTGCATTGGTACTGTCACATAACAGTGCAAGTACGCCCTTCTTACCGATCTCACCAAAACGCTGTAAATCAATTGCATCACCAAATACAGGTGTGTAATCCACTTTAAAGTCACCAGTGTGAACCACGATTCCTGCTGGTGAATAAATAGCAAGTGCTGCTGCATCCTGAATACTGTGATTTGTCTTAATGAATTCCACACGGAAACATCCAAGATTGATATGCTGTCCGTATTTTACGACCTTACGCTTTACTTTCTTAAGCATATCATGCTCTTTTAATTTGTGATCGATAATTCCAATTGTAAGCTTCGTTGCATAAATTGGAACATTGATATCTTTTAATACATAAGGGATTGCACCAATATGATCTTCGTGACCATGAGTGATGAAAAATCCTTTTACTTTATCAATATTTTCTTTTAAATATGTGACATCTGGGATAACAAGGTCGATTCCAAGCATGTCATCATCTGGGAAAGAGATTCCGCAGTCTACTACGATAATACTGTCTTCATATTCGAATGCCGTAATATTCATACCAATCTGCTCTAATCCACCCAATGGAATAATCTTTAATTTGCTGCTTTTGCTGCTCTCTGCCGCTTTGTTGTCTACTTTCTTTTCTCTTCTCTTGTCCTGTCTAATTTCCTGTTTTACTTCCTGTTTGTTGTCCTGTTTGTTTTCTTGTTCTTTCTTCAAAATTTTACCTCCAAAATTTAACCGTACCGAACTGGAAGCTTCCATTGACCTTTTCCCATGAAAATGCATCACAGGCAAAAGGTAATCAAATTTCCATCCCGGTTTCCAAATACATACAAAAAAGACATGTCAAATCAGCGAATTGAAGTACTCTCATCGCTCTTTGGCATTCTTTTATGCATGTTAAACACGTATCCATTCAATATTTGTTCTATTAAAATTCAACTTTAGTATCATCACCCATAAGTTCAGAGAACACTTTTCCAAGTGCCGCAAGCTCTACATCATCATCTACCATCTCATAGATTGCTTCGTCGTCCTCTTCCATACGGATTTCTTTTAAAATATAGGCGTCACCATCGCCCTCTTCCTCTTCTGTGACAAAAAGGTAGGTAATTCCATTCAACTGTGTCTGTTCTAACACAATAAACTCTACAGCTTCATTTGTTTCTGGATCTGTAAATAATACTTTTTCCATTTTCTCTCCAATTCATATTCGGTCAAATTAGTTCTTCTGATTTGACAAATAATCCAAATATCCCTGCAATATAAATATTGCCGCAATCTCATCCACATATTCTTTCCGGTTCTCTCTTCGGATTCCCATCTCCATCATGGAATTATCCGCTGATACTGTACTCAGACGTTCATCCCAAAGAATCACCTCGAGCCCTGTTCGCTTCTCGATCATCTCTTTGAATTCTTTTGTCTTCTCACATCGTTCCCCTTCGGTATTATTCATATTCTTAGGGTAACCAAGTACAATCTTCTCTACTCCGTACTGTGCAATCAATTCATCAATTCTTGCCAGTGTCTGACGCAGCTTCGCCTGTGATTTTCTTCGAATAATCTCAACGCCTTGCGCCGTAAGTAACAGTTCATCACTCACTGCTACTCCCACTGTCTTTGAACCGTAATCCAATCCTAAAATCCGCATAAATCCACTCTTCACCGTACCGGATTATTTCCAGGAATTGTTCTCAATATAGGCCTTCAAAACTTCTTCTACAAGTTCGTCACGCTCTACCTTCATAATCATACTTCTGGCATTATTATGACTGGTAATATATGTTGGATCTCCCGACATAATATAGCCCACCATCTGATTAACCGGATTGTAACCCTTCTCGCTTAACGCCTGGTATACAACCTCAAGAACGTCTTTTACCTGAAGTTCCGGCTCCTTTTCTACTTTAAAATACTGTGTGTTATTCATATTCTGCATAATTTCACGCCTTTGCTCTTGTTACAATTATCTAATCTGAAATTCGAAGTATTTCAGACCAGTGCACTTACGCCACAATAAGCTTTGTCCATTTTATTGTAAACCACTCGGGTTAAAAAAACAACTATTAATACAATTCTTCGCTGATTTATCCTGTAGCACTACTTCATGAGCAACACTTCATCATTCAATGCTTCCACTAATTTTCCAGCTTTCAATTGATTCGATAATTCCTCATCTGTCTCCAATGCCACCTTCACATACTCTTTGGTAAAACCAGTAAAATATGTCTTACCAGCAATCTCTGTTTCTTCTTCAAACAGCACTTCCTGCGTGGTTTGCAGATATTCTGTGCGGAATTCCTTAGACATCTGCTCTCCAAGCTCAATAAGCTCGGCACTGCGGGCGGTCTTAACTTCCTCCGGAACCTGATTCTCCATCACTGCAGCTCTTGTTCCTTGACGTTTGGAATACTTGAAAATGTGCATTTCATAGAAATGAATGCGTTTCAAGAATTCTTTGGTCGTCTGAAACTCTTCCTCTGTCTCCCCAGGGAATCCCACTATTACGTCTGTTGTAATTGCTGGATGCTCAAAATATTTGCGAAGCAAGTCACATGCGTGTGCATATTCTTCTGCGGTATATTTACGGTTCATTCGCTCTAAGGTCGCATCGCATCCACTCTGTAATGACAGGTGGAAATGCGGACAGATCTTTGGCATCTCAGATAATGCTTTGGCGAACTCTTCTGTAATAAGACGCGGTTCGAAGGAGCCAAGACGGATTCTCTCTACCCCATCAATCTTATGTACCTCTTGAATTAAATGCAGCAGATTGTCATCGCAATCTACCCCATAAGAGCTTAAGTGAATTCCCGTAAGTACTACCTCCTGGAATCCATTGTCTGCAAGCCTTTTTACCTCTGCAAGTACATTGGTAAGCGCACGGCTTCTTACCCGCCCTCTTGCAAATGGAATGATACAGTAGCTGCAGAACTGGTTACAGCCATCCTGCACCTTAATAAAGGCCCTGGTGTGTTCTGCTGTCCGAGACAGGAACAATTCTTCATATTCCTGCTTCTCATGATTGATATCAATCACATCATCACGATCTTCCTGATTATTCATAAACGCTTCAATTCGTTCCACCAGCTCATGCTTCTTATTGTTTCCAATTACAATATCAATGGCGGTATCCTTTAACGCCTCTTCCTCTTTGGTCTGAATATAACATCCAGTTCCAACCACAACTGCATCTGGATTCTTATTCTTTGCGCGATGCAGCATCTGGCGCGATTTACGGTCTGCCATATTGGTCACAGAACAGGTGTTAATAATGTATACATCTGCATATTCCTGAAACGGAACAATTTCATAACCAGCATTTTCCAGCATTTGCTGCATGGCCTCTGTCTCATATGCATTAACCTTGCATCCTAGATTATGAAGTGCGGCTTTTTTCATTTTTCTCTCCTAACTAATTGACTTTTCACTGGAAAACCTTTAGTATCAGAAGTAGATAATAACTATCAGTTGATAAGGAGGTTTTCTAATGAAAACAGTACAAATTTCATTAAATTCTATCGGCAAAGTAAAATCTTTCGTAAATGCAATTACACAGTTTGATTTTGATTTTGACTTAATTTCCGGAAGATACGTTATTGATGCGAAATCAATCATGGGTATCTTCAGTTTAGATTTATCGAAACCAATCGATCTCGCAATTCATACCGAGACCAGCCTTGATGAAATCATGGAAGTATTAAAGCCATACATCATCGAGTAATTGCACTTTCATATCGATAGCCACTTAGAAAGAAGATCAAATTCTGATCTTCTTTTTTTGTTGCCAACCATTCACGCTGTAATCATGTCTTAATTGCCAACGAAAGTATTTATCATCATAATTAATCATCCACTTGGCAAATTGCGAAACTCACTGACCTTCGATTGCCTATGCACTGCGAATACAAGGAAACATAGGTACTCTGGCGAAGCCGGTCCTTAGCGACCGTACTTTGGTCGCTTAGTACCGTTGCATGAGCCAATGTAGTGAAAACGTGCCTATGTTTCCTTGTATTCGCAGTACATAGGCATTGTAAAACTATGGTGTTTCGCAATATCAACAATTACTTATATTTGTTCTTACTCTGCATCTACATGAATGGTTTCAACGGTATCGATTGCAGTCTTCATTAATTCATCGATACAATCAGCCAATTTCTCTTCTGACTTCTTAATGTATTTCAAGTTTGGCTTCGTTACTGGGTGTTTTGCCACAAAGATGGTACAGCAATCTTCAAAAGGAAGAATGGATGTCTCATAGGTATCAATTCGCTCAGAAATCTCAACAATGTCCTGTTTATCCATTGCAATCAGTGGGCGGTATACTGGCATGGTACACACTTCGTTGGTGGCAGCAAGGGACTGCATAGTCTGGCTGGCTACCTGTCCAATACTCTCACCGGTAATCAGTCCCAGGCATTTATCTTCTTTTGCGAAATGCTCAGCGATCTGCATCATGTAACGGCGCATAATAATGGTCAGCTCATCATGTGGGCATTTCTCATAGATTGCAAGCTGAATGTCTGTAAAATTCACCACATGTAAATCGATTGGACCAGAATATCTTGCCACCTTCTTCGCAAGGTCTACCACCTTCTGCTTTGCACGTTCACTGGTGTAAGGTGGTGCATGAAAATACGTAGCATCAATGGTAACACCACGTTTGGAAATCATGTATCCAGCAACAGGGCTGTCAATTCCCCCTGACAGAAGAAGCATTGCTTTGCCAGCAGTTCCAAGCGGCATTCCGCCAGGTCCTGGAATGATGGTAGAGTAAATGTTAATCATTGGGCGAATCTCAATATTGATTACCACTTCCGGATGATGTACATCCACCTTCATGTCTGGGAATGCATCAAGAAGTCTCTCACCAAGAGCCGCACTAATCTCCATGGAATCCATAGGATAGTTCTTTCTCGCACGGCGGGAGTTCACTTTGAAAGTGAAATGTTTATCTGGATAAGTCTCATCCACATGCTTGATTACTTCCTCCGCAAGCTTGTCAAAGCCTTCATCCTCCACCAGGATAACCGGACAGATTCCAACGATACCGAACACGCGCTGTAATGCTGCTACTGCTTCATCAAAGTCGTATTCTCCCTCTGTCTCCACATAGATTCTTCCGTTCTCTTTGCGAACCTGAAATCTTCCTTCTACCATTTTAAGCTGGTAATTGATATTGTGAACAAGCGCATCTTCGAAAAGATAGCGGTTCTTGCCTTTGGTTGCGATTTCTGCGTATTTGATTAAAAATGCTTTATACATTCATTTCTCCTTTTTTCTATCTTCTTGTATACTTCTGTAACATTGGAATTACATCTCTCATGGTCTCTAATGCATAGTCGATCTCTTCCATTGTGGTATGGATGGAAAAGCTAAAGCGGACTGTGGAATCTAACAAATCATTCTTAATTCCGATGCTTTTTAAGGTATGACTGATTGCAGGTTTATTGGAAGAGCATGCACTTCCTGCGGATACATAGATTCCGCGGTCTTCTAATGTATGAAGGATTACCTCTGCACGAACTCCCTGAATACTGACGCTTACCACATGTGGAGCAGAATCTCTTCCTGTTTTTCCATTTACAGTTACGCCGTCAAGCTTTGTTACTTCCTGAACAAAGTGTTCCTTCAGTTCATAGAGGTGATCTATTTTTTCATCAAAATCGGTGTAGATTTCTTCTGCTGCCACTCCAAGACCTGCGATTCCTGGTACATTTTCTGTTCCAGAGCGCATTCCCTTCTGCTGTCCACCACCAAATAGAATTGGTTTGATTTTGGTCTTATCTTTGATATATAGGAAGCCTGTTCCCTTAGGTCCGTGGATTTTGTGCCCACTTACGGATAACAGGTCGATATTCATTTTCTTAGGGACAATGCGAAGCTTTCCATAAGACTGAATGGCATCCACATGAAAAAGCGTAGCTGGGTTTACAGCCTTTATGATTCTTCCCGCTTCTTCGATTGGCTCGATTGCACCGATTTCATTGTTAATCTGCATCAGAGATACAAGGATTGTGTCAGGACGGATCGCATGTTCCAATTCCTCAAGTGAAATAATTCCATCAGCATCTACCGATAGATAGGTCACCTCAAATCCCTGTTCTTCCAAATATGCCATCGGATTCGATACGGATGCATGCTCGATTGCTGTGGTAATCACATGCATTCCCGCACGCTTATTCGCCATTGCACTTCCAATAATCGCGAGGTTATTGGATTCTGTTCCACCGGAGGTAAATACGATTTCTTTCTCCTGTGCTTTTAATGTCTTTGCGATCTTCTTCTTGGCACCGTTTACAAAATTCTCTGCAACAACCCCCTTCATATGAAGAGAAGAAGGATTGCCATAATCCTCTGTTAACAAATCAACCATCATCTTGGTTGCTGCATCTGAGCAGCGTGTGGTGGCTGAGTTATCTAAATACGCTTCCATGATTACTCCTATTCATCCAGCTGATATACAAGCATTGCGAGTGTCGCAAGCCCAGCTGTTTCCGTTCTTAAAATTCTTCTTCCCAGGGAAATGCGGTGCATCTCCTGGGATAATCCTGTTATTTCATCATCTGCAAATCCACCCTCAGGTCCAATGAATATTCCAATGGATTCCCCTGGCTTAATCTGCTCCATAATCTGTCTTGTAGCTTCCATTCCTCGCTCATTCTCATAAGGAACAAGCTTCACATTGAGTGCTTCTGCCATGTGTAATGCTTCTTTCCAGCTCACAGGCATCTTAACCTCTGGAATGACTGTTCGTTTGGATTGCTTTGCTGCACTTTCTGCGATGGTCTGCCAGCGTTTCACTTTGCTCTCTGCCTTCTTGGCATCAAGCTTTACCACACAGTTGCGCATCGCGACTGGAATCACCTGATATACCCCAAGCTCTGTAGCCTTCTGAATAATCAATTCCATCTTGTCGCTCTTTGGAAGTCCCTGAAACAGATAGATCTGATTCGCCAGTTCTGTTCCTTTCTCATCCATGGAATCAATCACTGCAATTACCTCTTCCTCTGTAATCTGCTCCAAATGACAAAAATAGGCACGTCCTGTGGCATCGCTGATACGAACCCGCTCACCACCGCGCATACGCAGAACATTCTTAATATGATTCACATCGTTTCCAATAATTCGAACCTCACCCAGACTTGTATTCTCCGCGTTTGCTTCACAAACGACCTGTTCATCCTCTACAAAAAATTGATACATCTCGTTTTCCTTATCTCCAATTGTAACTCTCTTTTACGAATCTAACTTCGAGTAACTGGATATGCACAGCTTTCGTTTTAGTTCTTACGCGCTGTAATATTGACCCACTCACCCTGATGGTTAATCTCGACCACTTCAAGTCCAGCCTTCTCGATTGCTGTTTTTACCTCATTCTCTTTAAAGTCAATAATACCAGAGGTAATGAAGTATCCACCCTTTTTCAAACGTGCCGGGATTACTGGAGCCATTGGAATAATTACATCTGCAAGAATATTGGCAACTACGATCTCATATTCTTCTGTTCCTACTGTTTCTTGAAGCTTCTCGTCATCGATGAGGTTGCCCACATAGAAGGTTCCAAGCTTTGGATCTAGATGATTTACTTCCATGTTATCGTGAGTGGATGTCATACAGTCTGCATCCAGGTCTGTTCCAACCACTTCTCTTGCGCCAAGCTTCAGTGCCACGATAGACAGAATCCCACTTCCACATCCCACATCAAGTACTTTCGGATGCTTGTCTTCCGGCGTGTAATCTGCATTTCCGCGAATATATTTATGAAGCTGGTGAATGCACAGCTGCGTTGTCTCATGCTTTCCAGTTCCAAAGGAAATTCCAGGATCAATCTCGATTAAGAATTTATCCTTATCCTCTTCCTTTAATTCTTCCCAGGTTGGTTTGATTAAGATATCATCAATGGTAAAAGAAGAAAAATACTTTTTCCAATTGTTGATCCAGTCAAGGTCTTCTGTCTCACTGGATGAGATCACACCTGATCCTACCTCAACCATCTTGCGGAGGTCTTCCAATCCCAATTTGACCTGCTTTAAGGTCTCCGTCTGATCTTCTCCATTTTCTTCCATATAGAAGCTTACATAGCTCACGCCTTCATCTGGAGGAAGCTCTGGCAGAAAATCAATAAACATATCTGCCTGGTCTTCCTTGCTAAGTGGAATATTATCTTCCACCTCAATTCCTTCGATTCCAAGATCCATAAGCATGGAGCTCATAAAGTCTTCTGCCGCTGTGGTGGTCTCAATTGTATATTTCTTCCATTTCATAGTCTGATTCCTTTCTGACTGGTCATATCTCTTATACTGTTCAGTTTCTATTTATCTTCTCTATTGGTCTTTGCCAAATAGTTTGTCGATACGCATACTTCTTTTTATAATAACGTAAAAATGCGAAAAATACAACATGAGAAGCAGAAATAACTATGAGCCTAGAAGCAAAGCTATGAAGCAGATATAGCTATGAACCTAGCTGAATCACTTTTGTTGCCAGCTGCTCCAAAAATCTCACATCATGCTCCACCACTAGCATGGTGGGCTGATAGGTCTGGATTAGCTTCTCAATCTGCATTCTGGAAAACACATCAATATAGTTCAAGGGTTCATCCCAGATATACAGATGTGCCGGTGTCAGAAGACTTGTTGCAATAAGCACCTTCTTCTTCTGCCCCTCTGAGAAATCTTCCATGTTCTTTGCGAACTGTACCCGCTCCATGTCAAGCTGGCGTAGAATGGCAAAGAACAAGCTCTCATCCAAGCTCTCCCGCTTACAATATTCCTTGAGATTCCCCTGCAAAAAAGATGTATCCTGATTGATATAGGATATCACAAGTCCAGATGCGACTTGTATCCTACCAGACTCCGTAATCTGCTCCGCTGTCAGCTCCCCTAAGATTCTCTTAATCAGACTTGATTTGCCACATCCATTCTCGCCTTTTAAGAAAAGGCGGTCTCCCTGACACAGTTCGAAGGTTAACTCTGTAAAGAGTGGTTGTTTTCCATCCCGATATTGCATGCCATATTTCTCTGCAAGAATCAGCCTCTTCTTATGATGGGTAAGTGGCATCAGCTTCAGGTCAATGGGCTTTTCGATATCCTGCAATAACCCTTCCTTCTCCTGAATCTCCTGCTCGATTCGCCCCTCCATCTGCTTCACCCGTGACTGCATCTTTTTGGTCTTGGCACCGATATACGCTCTGGTGGAGATATTGCGTTCCGGTTCTTTCTTAGGATCAAATCCAATTTTGGTTGATTCGTTTTTATCTGCCCATTTTCTAGTCCTCATTGCCGCTTCATTGAGCTTTGCAATCTCTTTTCTGTGCTTTTCATTTTCCATCTGGGCAAAGGCATCCTTTCTCGCCTTATTCTCCCACCAGCTGGTGAAATTGCCAGACTGCACCTCAATGCTGCTGCGATTCAGCACAAGCACATGATCGATACAGGCATCCAGCAGGTCTCTATCGTGGGACACCAGAATGAATCCCTTCTTTCCAGACAAATATCTCTTTACCGTTTCACGGGATTCATGATCCAAGTGATTGGTCGGTTCATCAATCAGCAGATAATCATTGTCCCCTGAGAACAGCACCGCCAGCATCACCTTCGTGCGTTCCCCAAAGCTCAGCGTGGCAAATGGGCGGTACAGCACCTCTGCATCCACTCCCAGCTTATCCAGTTCGCAGATCACCCGCCATTCCTCGCAGTCTCCTTTTAGCTCCGTCAGAAAATTCGTAGCAGGCTGACTCAACATCTCATCAGTCACAGAATATGGGAAATAGTCAAACACCATATTGGTTGAGATGGAGCCTGTATATTCGTACTTTCCAAGCAATAGCTTTAAGAAGGTAGTTTTGCCTTTTCCATTGCGTCCCACGAATCCCAATTTCCAGTCGGTATCTACTGTAAACGATACATTTTCAAATATATTATCAAAGCTTCCCTCATAACAAAATGTGAGGTTATTTACATTAATTTGTGCCATATGAATTCCTCCTTTATTGCTGCCGCCAAAGGGATTCTATGCCTGTAAATAACCTCACATTTTTATAATCAGATAGGATAATTGCGAAATATCATGATTGCATAATGACTATATACTAGGAATACCAGCAAGCATAGGCACGCTTTCGCTACATTGGCTCATGCAGCGGTACTAAGCGGCCAAAGTACGGTCGCTAAGGACCGGCTTCGCCAGAGTACCTATGTTTGCTTGTATCCCTAGTACATAGCCAATTGCAGGATTATGAGTTTCGCAATTTATGATAATAAAAAAGAGAGGTTATGAGAACATAATCTACCCTCTGGCTACACAAAATACACGTATTCCCATGTGAAATACATTTTCTTAAAATCCGTGTATGTTACAATGTCTCCAAAAAGTAAATTATCTTCTCATTTTTCCACCTCTCTCGTACTTAATAAAATAGTTAATTGCAAAACACTTTGAATTCACAAAGACTATGTAGGATTGTGCGTTTTGCAATCATTGAACTTAATAAAAGTATTATAAAATCTTCCTGTTGTTTTGTCAAATCAAGAATCGAATCAAGGTCTGATAGAGTTCTCCTACCTCGACTGGTTTGGCAAGGTGTGCGTTCATACCGGCTTTCTTTGTCTCTTCCACATCTTCGTCAAAGGCGTTAGCCGTCATCGCGATGATTGGTATCGTTGTGGCATCTGGCCGGTCTAATGAACGAATTCTGGTTGTGGCTTCGATGCCATCCATCACTGGCATTCGGATATCCATAAGTATTACGTTGTAGTAGCCTGACGCTGATTTGGAGAACCTGGTTACCCCTTCTAGTCCATTCTCTGCCACATCCACAATCATCTCTTCTTTCTCTAACAGCTTCTTTGATATCATAATATTCAAAGGATGATCTTCACAGAGCAGTACTCTCTTTCCGCGAAGAACCGCGACTCCATCGATAAGATTCTGTCTTGTCTGAGGCTTTACCTCACCTTTATAGATAGGAGCTTTCAGCTTTACCGTAAATGTGGTTCCCTGCTCTGGCGCACTTTCACAAGTGATAGTGCCGCCCATTAATTCTACTAATCGTTTTACAATAGATAGTCCAAGACCGGTTCCAGTCTCTCCTACCCTTTTTCCAATCTCTCCCTGCTCAAAGGGTTCATACATTTTCTTCTGGAATTCTTCTGTCATTCCACAGCCCTGATCCCGAACTACAAATGACAGGTGAAGCTCATCCTCAGTTGCCTCATCCACTCGAACTTCTAAGGTTACCTCTCCATTTTCCTGGGAAAATTTCACTGCATTGTTAATCAGGTTCACAAATATCTGCTGTAGACGAAGCTTGTCAAACATCAGTGCACATTGCAATTCATTCTTGAATTGAACCGTAAAATGAATATTCTTTTCCTTCATCTTCTCTGCAAACATCACTTTGATTGCGTCAATGAATTCAGATGCATAATAAGGTTCTGGGTGAAGGACCATTTTATCATTATCCATTTTACTCATGTCCAATGTATCATTAATCAAGCCCAGCAGGTATTTTCCAGATTGATTGATTTTCTGGAGATACTCTTTGGTCTCGTCAAGAGACTCTTCATGCATTCCAAGGTAGCTCATTCCAATGATTGCGTTCATCGGAGTTCTCATATCATGACTCATTCTAGATAAAAAGCTGCTCTTTGCATGAATTGCATTTTCTCTGTCAATACTCTTTTGCTCAATCTCCTTAACATATCTTGTCCTTGTTCGATTATACAGAAAGAGGAACATAAGAATTACAAATGAAATACTCACAATTGCGATAATCAGCTGCCGGTTAATATATGCCAAATCACTAAAAGCCAAATCATCCAGGCTGTAATTGGTATTACTGGTTACGATACTTTGTTTCTCATCCTCTGTAATCATCTTAATCCCTTTATTCAGGATTGACTGCAATGGATTCTGCGTTTTCTTGCCACATATCAGATATTCAATTGGCAGACTACTATACTGTAATACCCGTAAATTATCATATCTTGGATTCTCCATTAACCAGTTCATCACATAAGATGCATTGGCAAACGCATCAATCTCTCCCCTTTGCAAGGCCTGCAGTGCTTCTTCACTGGTCTAAAAGCTTACAAGATCAAAATTATATTCCTTTAATATATTACGAATACCATTTGTAGAGGAAAGTGTCCCCACACGCTGACCGCTCTGTGGCTTTTCCTCATCCTCTCTTACTGCCATCACAATATCTGTATCAATTAGACTTGTTGTGGCAAAATAATTAGCGTAATCCGATACCTTAGCCACCGGCATAATCAAATCCACGGTATCCAGCATTTCTTCCGGAGTATCTGTGGTGATTGGTACATATTCAAAAGAGATTCCAATTTTCTCAGACAATTCATTTGCAATATCAATGGCAATTCCCTTATAGGAATCTGTCTCTTTGTCATAATAGCACATGGGTCTGCGGTCATTATATACTCCAAATTTCAAAGAGGATGTGTTTTGAATAAACTGCTTCTCCGCTTTGGTAAAAGGCTCTACTGCCCGCTCTGGATAGTACTTCTCGTACAAATCCACCTGAAAGGATGGATTTTCCAAGCTCAATTCTGTCATGGCATCATTGATCATCGTATAATAGGGATTACTTTTCAATGTGGTAATATAAGTCTTGGTCACTGCGAATTTATCCAAAATTTTCATATCATCCGTCAAATCCATAATATTGCTGATAATCCCATCCACTTCTCCGTTGTTCAGCGCTTCTCTTCCAGAATTATAATCGCTGTAATACACCAGATTATCTTCTACTCCAATGGAGTTCAAATAATCCCTAAATCCCGTTTTCTGCACCAAGCTTTCCGCCACTGCGATTCGCATTTGGGAAATGCTTTCATAATCCTTATAATATAGATCATCTCTTGTGTTCAGAGTCATGATGGCGTGATAAGATGGAAGAATCGGTTCCACAGTATAATTGTAGTCCACAGAGGGATTTGCTGGTTCCGATACTGGCATTCTGACATCCACCTCACCAGCTCGCAGCATTGGTCCTATCTTCTCCCAGCTGTCCACGTCCACATATTCCCAGTCTACATTCATATATTTCTTAAGCTCATTCAGATAGTCCACACCGTAGCCACAGCGGTTTCCCTCATCATCATACTCAAAGAATCCGTCCAGCTGGTAAAATGCGACCTTGATTTTGGCAGCTTCCTTTTGCGCTGTGTCCGCGGCATATATGGTTCCTGTGCAATTCAATAGCAAAATCGAAAATAAACATACTGCGATGATTCTTTTAATTTTCCCCATTGTATTTTCCCCTTTAATCAGTTAATTGCGAAACATTTTGAATTTACAGACAATCCAAACGTTATTTCCAATAATTTACAATTAATGACATTATATCATATATTAGCCCCAAAATAATTATTATATTTGTTTCATTACTTCTGTAAATACTGCCATATATAGATTCTCCAACATCTCTTTGTAATTGGGATTATATTGTTCTAACGCATCGATCACCTGGCTCCTATTCATTTTACCAAGAACCCGCTGCTCCTTTTGTACACACTGAAGGTATACATAGATTGCATCGATACCAGAAATGCTGTACACGTCCTCGGCCACCGGATAATCCAATGTAAGAATCGTATCCTGTGGATGAAAGTCCAGGTCATACCACCGAAAGAATTCTGGGATTCCTTTTTGTATTGTTTCTTCCAAATAGATATTGCCGTAGGAATCAAACTCTGCAAGTATCTCATGGTATATGGCTAGTGCATCCTTTATCTTCTGTTTTGCAAGATCATACCCGATATTGTAAGCCTCTCTGGCAGATATTCCTTTTCTCTGAACCGCGCCTTCCTTTTTCGCCTGATTCCATTCATTGATACAATACACCACTGCTCCCATCAGCTGGCTGGCTGTCTCGTAGCTTATGGAGCTGCTTTCCTTGCTTGTGTACCTGTCCGACAGTTCTGCAACAATAGGTACAAGTTCTTCCATCTTATATCTCATTTCACACCCACCTTTAGCTCAAATCCTCCAATGCCCGCACATATAACTCATAATCCCACCTTGGAACCTCATCTAACTTCTGATATGCCCCATAGCCGTCCGTATTCTGATAATCCTCATATCCTGCCCTGATTGCCTCTGCAAAGTTCTCCAGACAGGTTCCCACCAGATATTCCACATCTCCAAAGCAGATTGTCTCAAACTGCTCCTTCATAAAGTGAATCAGTTCATCATCCGTAATCTCATCCATCATTTCATTCTTGAATAGATAGAACGCATCCTGTAATTCTGTCAATATCTGGGCATAATTCTCCTGCGTAATATATTCTGAATCACAAAATGCATAGATTAGCTTAGGCATTATCCCGGCTCCAAACTCAACTCTTCGCTGTTCCTTTAATGATGCCTTATGCTCTGTCGCTAATAACTGCGCCTCTCTTTCGGTAATCTTAAGCCCATATTCTTCTGAATATTGATTTGTCTCCAGAATCCCTTGAATCTGATTCTGCTGCCCCAGTAATTCCATCCAGTTTTTGCTCATAGTGCGCCTCCTTCCCCAGCTTGGAGACTGATTATAACACCCAAGTCTACCATGTACCAGTCTTGAAATTATATGGATTTTGTGGTAATATAAACTTAAGTTAAGGGAGATAAATGTGAAATTTATCTCCCTTTTTTTGATTAATATTTGTATAATTAATTGCGAAACTCACAAGACTCCGATTGGCTATGTACTACGAATACGAACAAACATAGGTACTCTGGCGAAGCCGGTTCTTAGCGACCGTACTTTGGTCGCTTAGTACCGTTGCATGAGCCAATGTAGCGAAAGCGTGCCTAGGTTTGCTTGTATTTGTAGTATATAGCCATTTGAGAATTAAAATGTTTCGCAATTAACTATCAATATTTATTATGTACTCTTTCTGCAAAACACATCACATTTTTCAGTTCCAGCTTCGTCCCATCATCGAGTATTGCTATCCCACTCATTCTTCCAAACACCTGATGCTGGTCTGTGCATATTAGCTTTACATCCAGCTTGGCAGCTCGGTCCATTACCGGAATGAAATCCATCTTAAAACGTCCATCCGATGAAGTGAACCTCCAAGGCTTAGTATAGCTGTCCTCTGGGATATGAAATGTAATATCATCCAGCTTATGGACTTTTCCGTCGTAGAACAATACATTTTCCGTGGCTGCACTGGTATTTCCAAACCCATAACCGATATTGAATCCGAAGTCTTTGCCATCCAAATCGCAGTTGCAGGAGCCCCAGTTCCAGGTATTATCATAGGTCCAGACGCCCCTTCCCCAATCTAGCGTTCCGAAGTCTGTCTCCGGATGGAATACATATTCCTTTCCATCATAGCAGACACTTCCGCTGGCCCGCATGCAATTGATTTTCTGATTGTAATAAAACGCATGGGGCTTATCCCATGGAGTTGCAATGACCATGGTATCCATCTTCGGCTGCCGTAGGACAATATCACAGGACAATGGCTTCCCCTCCCAGAAATCACGAAACTCACAGGTGATATGGCGCGTTCCATTCTCCAGTCGAAATGCCATATGCAAACGTTTGTCCTGATATACCACATCTCCTTTGGACGAATTCTCTGGCATATGCAGTTTTCCCATTGGAAGCACATTTAGGATGGTTTCCGTGTGTTCTATGGGTTTTCCTCCTGATTCCTCTGTCCCATTGAATAACAAGAGCGACACGGACTGCAACCCAATGTAGCCATCATCCGATATGGTAAATGCCGCTGCAAATGCATCCGTCAGCACCAGATAATAATCCCATTCCTTGATCCGAAATGCCGGAGCCTTAACCGCCTCTCTCCGATAATTCCAGATTTGTTCTCTCGCCCAGCCAGGCTCTTCGATCTCGCCATATTGATTCAATAGTTCCTGTCTTGTAGTAACTTCATGATTTCTCATTCTTCTACCCCCATCATCAAACACTTATGTCTTACTTTCATCATACGCAACCTCATAGAAAATGCAAAGTTTTTTCTAATTATTTGCCATTAATTATGGTATTTTTCTGAAAGTGGTATAAACTAATAGATAATAAATGTATTCGGGAGAAAACAAATAGGAGGAACTATTATGGGTAGTGAAACACAAAGCGAGGTACAGAAGCTCAGTCAGGATGAGCTCAAAAAAATTCTAAAGGACACCAGGCAAAAGCTGGCGCTTCAGCAGCAGCTGATCAAAGAGAAAGCGCTTCCTGTCATTGTACTTGTGGAAGGCTGGGGAGCCTCCGGAAAGGGAACTCTCATCAGTTATCTGATTCGTGATCTGGATCCAAGATTCTTCCAGGTCATTCCTGTGAAAATGCCTACCAAGGAGGAGAAGCGCAAGCCATTTCTCTGCCGCCATATGCAAAACATCCCAGAATCAGGCAAATTCGTATTCCTGGATTCCGGCTGGATGGAAGAAACGGTCTTTGACATGGTAGATGAAAAATGCACAGCTAAACAGCTAAAGAAGCGTCTTCATGACATCAATGTCTTCGAGCGGCAATTAGTGGATAATGGATACCTGGTTCTTAAAATATTTGTGGATGTGTCGAAGGAAACCCAGCAGACTCGTATTACCAGACTTCAAGCCGATAAGGATACGAGCTGGCGAGTCAGCAAACGAGACCTTGATGAATTGAATCATCGCAAGAAATATGAGAAGGCTTTCAGTACCTTTATCGAAGCCACCAATACAGAGAAATCGCCATGGCATGTGATCGATGGCAGTAAAAAAGGGCTTGTGGAGCTTCAAGTATGTCATCTGCTGGTTGATGGTATTGAAGAAGCAATTAAGCGAAATGAGAAGACTGTTTCGATTCCTGAGAACTGCTTTCCACTTGTTCAGATGCCTAAGCTTGAAGAAGTGGATTTGAACAAGTCTCTCTCCCGTGAAGATTATGAAAAGGAATTGCAGAAAGCCCAAAAGAAGCTAAAGGCTCTCCACAATAAAATATATAACCAGGGAATCCCTGTTATCATCGCCTATGAAGGCTGGGATGCCGCTGGAAAAGGCGGAAATATCAAGCGTCTGACCAGTGCGCTGGACGCCCGGGGCTTCGTAGTTCATCCGATTGCCTCCCCTGATGTGCATGAGAAGAACCGTCATTTTCTCTGGCGTTTTTGGAACAGGCTTCCAAAGACCGGGCATATTGCGATCTTTGACCGCACCTGGTATGGACGAGTTATGGTGGAACGCTTGGAAGGCTTCTGCAGTGAAAATGATTGGCAGCGCGCTTATAATGAAATCAATGAATTTGAAAAGAACCTGTCCGACTGGGGTGCTGTCATTGTGAAGTTCTGGATTCAGATTGATAAAGATACACAGCTAAAGCGTTTTCATGAAAGGGAAGCTAACCCTGAGAAGCAGTGGAAAATCACAGATGAGGACTGGCGAAATCGTGACAAATGGGACGCCTATGAGATTGCTGTCAATGAAATGTTAGAAAAGACCAGCACCCAGTTCGCCCCTTGGACCATCATTCAGTCCAACGACAAGCTCTATGCCCGTATTCAGGCAATAAATGTGGTAATCGATGCAATTGAACAGAAATTAAAAGAAATCGACTCCTAAGATTTCCGGTATGATAGCAAAAAGAGACTGAAAACACATTCCGTGCTCAGTCTCTTTCTTTTTCATCCTTTAACCTTAATCACCCATTGCCTGGTTCAGCTGTTCGAATTCCCGATTAATCTCTTGAAGTGTATCGGTATCGCCATCCAAATTATCTGGATGGTAGATCTTAATCAGATCTCTGTACCTTTTCTTCAGAGATCTCTTGTTACCAACCCCTGAGAAAAACAGTTCTCCTTTTACCACATTTCCAGAATAAGACGCTCTCTCCGTCTCCGCTTCATACTCCTTCACATGCTCATAGAATGCCTTCTGCTGCTCCACATGCTTCTTCTCGGAGGCGAGCTTCACCAATTCCTCTTCTAGTATCTTAAACTTCATGTCGAATAAATGCTGTTGTTGTTCGAGTCTCCGGTCTTCAATCTCCACCTTGCGGCTGAATTCCTTCTGCTGTCTCTTTAATTGCCGTTTCTCATCTTCAATTTGTTTTCTTTCTTCTTCAAGTGTTTGTTTATTATGTTCAATCTCTACTGTCTCGTTAAAACACCACTGATGAAAGGACGACTGCAACTCGTCTGCTGCCTTAGTATTACCCATGGCACTCTCCTTTGTGTTTCACTATAACTGAATTGATAAAATTAACCTACAACACCTCATCCATGAATGTGAAGCAAGAACTACATCTAGTCCAAATATGCGACTATTTATAGGCAAATGATACAACATTTTGTATTTTCTTTCTATAGGAGTTTTGTACTACTTTTCATTTTAGTTTTTCTTTTCGTTTTATTTTAGTTTTCATTCTAGTTTTCATTTTTCTTTTCTGCTGCATTTCATTTGTCTGTCATCGCAGGCCGGATTATTAATCAAGGTTCCATCCTCTTCAAACCGTGAGCCATGGCATGGGCAGTCCCAGGAACGTTCCTCTGGATTCCATTTCAAAGCACACCCCAGATGCGGGCATCGATTTCTAGATGGTGTAAGGAGATTGGCAGTAGCTTCTGCTCCATTCACGAATAATTGTTTTCTTACCATGGTTCTCTGAGGATCAAACACCGGCGCATTGGGATTATCTCTCCCTAAAATCTGATCGGTCAATATCTCTGCCGCTGCCATGGCCGAAGTCATCCCCCACTTGTTAAAACCTGTTGCGACATATAAGCCCTCTGTGTTTTTTGCGTATCGCCCAATATAAGGAATGCCATCTAAGGTCATGCAGTCCTGTGCTGCCCAGCGATATCTTTCTCTGGCATTGGGATAATTCTTTCCTGCAAAAATGGATAGCTGTTCCCATTTTCCACTTCTCTTTCCTGTTCGCTTTCCACTTCCACCGATTAAAAGCATATCCTTATAATTTCGAAATGAGTAGCCCGTATCTGCGTCATCTACATACATTCCATTCACCTGCAAAGGATTCCGTTTCTGGGTGTTCTGGAATGCAGACGCTTTCCCATCAGTCATCCCATCCGTGCCCGGATTTGAATATGCGATTACATAGGACCTGCTTTGATACATTTTCAAAAAATATGCCCCATGCTTATTCAGCATCGGATAATGTGTTGCAATGATCATCTGATTTGCATGGATCACCCCATGGTTGGTCTTTGCCAAGTGCGGAGCCAGTTCGATTACCTTCGTATGTTCCAAAATGCATAAATCCTTTGCAATTGCTGCTATGAATTTTAGTGGATGAAACTGCGCCTGATTCTGAAATCGGACAGCACCAATTGTCTCAATTGGAATCGGCACATGCTCCACAAGCTCTACCGGATGGCCGATCTTCTCCATGGCCTCCAATTCCAGCAAGAGCTTGTGCGGGTCATGTACCGAATACACATAGGAATCCTTTTCCTCATAATCGCAATCTATTTTCCTGCACATCTGGCGGTATCTCTCCAATGCATTTTCATTGGCTCGATAATACATCTGCGCTTTCTCCAAGCCGAATTCTTCCATTATTTTGCCATAAATCAAACGGTGTTGAGCGGAAATCTTTGCAGTTGTATCCTTTGTCATTCCACTGCAGATTGTGTCTGCTTCCACCAAAACATAAGGCACATGATTCTTCTGCAGCTGGTATGCGCAGAGAATTCCGGCTAATCCCCCTCCGATTATAAGGATCTCTGTTTTATAATCATACAATTCCTTTTCTTGCTGCTCACTTGATATTTTCTCTCTATTGCACTGTTCCTGTTGAAAATCCAAAAAGCTCCCAAAGGATGGGAGCTCTTTCGTATCTGACCATAATGATTGCATGTTCTTCACCACCTGATGGTAGTGTTGTCATTCCATGCAATATTTATTCTTATAAATCATCCAAGGATTCTTTTAATTTATCCATAAATCCTTTTTTCTTATCTGCTTTTGCATTTGCTTTCGGAGCCGTTTGGCCTTTCTCTTTATTCAAAGAGTCGCTGGTCAACGCATCAAACTGGCGAAGTGCCTCTTTTGCTTCTTTGCTTAAACCTGTTGGAGTCTGAACGATCAGTGTTACATAATGATCTCCACGAACCTCTTTATTGCGAAGTGAAGGCACGCCTTTTCCTTTCAGGCGAATTCTTGTTCCTGTCTGAGTTCCAGGTGCAACAGTTGAGATGATATCTCCGTCCACAGTCTTAATGCGAATATCTCCGCCTAATGCTGCAATTGCAAAGGAGATTGATACGTTGGAGTAGATATTCATATCCTGTCTCTGGAAAGCTGGATTGTTGGATACGATTACTTCTACTAACAGATCGCCTCTTGGTCCACCATTTGTTCCAGGTTCTCCATAGTCACGCACTCTTACACACTGTCCATTGTCGATACCTGCAGGGATTTCAACTTTCTTGCGCACTTTCTTAGTGATGTAGCCTGTTCCTCGGCAGGAAGGACATTTTTCTTTTACAACTTTGCCTTTTCCTCCACACTCAGGACAGGTCTGTACATTCTGCACCATGCCAAACAGTGATTGCTGAGAGTATACAACTTTACCTTTTCCACCACATTTTGGACAGGTTTCTGGATTGGTTCCTGGCTTTGCTCCAGATCCATGACAGCTAGAACACTCTTCTTTATAGTTAAATTCCAGTTCTTTCTCACATCCGAATACTGCTTCTTCAAATGTGATGCGAATGCTCATACGAATATTGGCACCCTTCATTGGTCCATTGTTTGCAGATCTTCTGGATCCACCACCAAAGAAATCGCCAAAAATGTCACCGAATATATCGCCCATATCCATGCCTGAGAAATCAAAGCCACCGGCACCAGCTCCGCCACTGCCGTCAAATGCAGCATGGCCAAACTGATCGTACTGGCGACGCTTATCAGCATCGCTCAATACTGCATAAGCTTCCTGTGCTTCCTTGAATTTCTCTTCGCATTCTTTATCACCCGGATGCATATCTGGGTGATATTTCTTAGCGAGAGCACGGAATGCTTTTTTAATTTCTGCATCATCAGCGGTCTTGGAAACACCAAGCACCTCATAATAATCTCTTTTATCTGCCATAATCCTAACCTTTTCTATATAAATTGCTCATTTTATCTATGATATTGTAACACAGACATCATCGTACCAAATACCCGGCAAGCTAACACTTCCCGGGTACCCGATCACTTACAGATTTTTATACTTCTTTAAAGTCTGCATCGATTACATCATCATCTGCTGAGGATGCACCAGCGTTTGCATCTGCTCCTGCTGCTCCACCCATATTGCTCATGTCTGGGCCTGCTCCTGCTGCACCCTGTGCTGCCTGAGTCTGCTCGTACATTTTAGCAAATACTTTCTGAGCGCTCTCTGTTAATTTCTCCTGAGCTGCTTTTAATTCTGCGACATCTGCTTCTGTCATCTGTTCTGCTTCTGGATGAGCTTCTAAGATTGCTTTTACAGCGTTAAGATCTGCTTCTACTGCTGACTTATCTGCAGCGTCAATATTCTCACCAACCTGATCTAATGCCTGCTGTGTCTGGAATACGAAGGAATCTGCATCATTTCTTGCATCGATTGCTTCTTTTCTCTTCTTATCCTGAGCTTCAAATTCTGCTGCTTCTTTTACAGCCTTATCGATATCTTCATCGGACATGTTAGATCCAGATGTGATTGTAATGTGCTGTTCTTTACCAGTTCCCATATCTTTTGCAGATACGTTAACGATACCGTTTGCATCAATATCGAAGGTTACTTCGATCTGTGGAACGCCACGACGTGCTGGTGGGATACCGTCTAAACGGAACTGTCCAAGAGATTTATTATCGCGGGCGAACTGTCTCTCACCCTGTACAATGTTAATGTCTACTGCTGTCTGGTTATCAGCTGCTGTAGAGAAGATCTGGCTCTTCTTTGTAGGGATTGTTGTATTTCTCTCGATTAATCTTGTAGCTACACCACCCATTGTCTCGATAGATAATGATAATGGAGTTACATCAAGAAGTAAGATTTCGCCTGCACCAGCATCTCCTGCTAATTTACCACCCTGGATAGAAGCACCGATTGCTACACATTCGTCTGGGTTTAATGATTTGCTTGGCTCTTTGCCTGTTAACTGTTTTACCTTATCCTGTACAGCTGGGATACGTGTAGAACCACCAACTAATAATACCTGGCCAAGATCTGCGTTTGTAAGTCCAGCATCTTTCATAGCGTTCTGAACTGGTATTGCTGTTCTTTCTACTAAGTCATGTGTTAACTCATCAAATTTAGCTCTTGTAAGGTTCATATCGAAATGTTTAGGACCTTCTGCTGTAGCAGTGATAAATGGTAAGTTGATATTTGTTGTTGTTGCAGAAGATAATTCTTTCTTAGCTTTCTCTGCTGCTTCTTTTAATCTCTGAAGTGCCATCTTGTCTGTTGAAAGGTCAACGCCTTCTGCTTTCTTGAATTCATCAATCATCCACTGTGTGATCTTGTTATCAAAATCATCACCACCAAGACGAGTATCACCGTTTGTAGATAATACTTCGATAACTCCGTCACCGATTTCAATGATAGATACATCGAATGTACCACCACCAAGGTCATATACCATGATCTTCTGTTCTTTTTCATTATCAAGACCGTAAGCTAAAGCTGCTGCTGTTGGCTCGTTGATGATACGTTTTACATCAAGTCCTGCGATTTTACCAGCATCTTTTGTAGCCTGACGCTGAGCATCGTTGAAGTAAGCTGGTACAGTGATAACTGCTTCTGTAACAGATTCTCCTAAATATCCTTCTGCATCTGCTTTTAATTTCTGAAGTACCATTGCAGAAATCTGCTGTGGTGAGAACTGTTTATCATCGATAGATACCTTGTAATCAGATCCCATGTGTCTTTTAATAGAAGAAATTGTTTTCTCAGCATTGGTAACTGCCTGACGTTTTGCAGGTTCACCAACTAATCTTTCTCCTGTTTTTGTAAATGCAACTACAGATGGTGTTGTTCTAGCACCTTCCTGGTTTGCGATAACGGTAGGTTTTCCACCTTCCATAACTGCTACGCAGCTGTTTGTTGTTCCTAAATCAATACCAATGATTTTTCCCATTTTTATTTTCCTCCTGATATAAAATCAATGAATTTGTTTACATAGGCATCACGCGTTTATGTGAGATGTCTGTGTTCTCGGACACGATTACAACGTAATCAGATGTCATAGTTTCTGGTTATTTATACAATCACAGCTTTCTTGCTGTGAAGTAAGCGTTTTCTAAAAATATGTTACTGGGCTTTGCTAACTGCTTATTGTACAACGGCTACCATACTGTGGCGTACCACTGTGTCCTTGTACATATATCCTTTTTGAAGCTCCTGAGCTACAATTCCTGACTCAAGCTCTTCATTTTCCACCTGCATTACTGCATTGTGGAATTCTGGATCAAATTCTTTGCCAACAGCTTCGATTGGTTTCACTCCAACAGAATCTAATTCATTCATGAGCTGTTTGTATATCTTATCCATTCCATCGACAAATGCATCCGTTTTGTCTTCTTCTGGAACTGCTGCAAGACCTCTTTCAAAGTTGTCAACTACTGGCAGAACTTTCTCTACAATCGTTCTTGCTCCCATATCAAACATCTGAGATTTCTCTTTCTCTGTTCTCTTACGGAAGTTATCAAACTCTGCCATCTGTCTTCTGAGACGATCATTTAATTCTTCAATCTGCTCATCTCTCTTGTCTTTCTTCTTCTTTTTGAAAAAACCTTCTTTTTCTTTCTTATTATCATCCGATGTCTCTTCGGTCTTTTCTTTTTCTTCTACGTCACTGGAAGTGTCTTCGTCTGTGTCAGCCTTAGCTTCCTGTGCATTTTCTTCTGATGCTTCCTTCTCTGTTGCTGCATTGCTTGCTGTTTCATTCTCTGCCGCATTACCAGTTGCTTCATTCTCTGTCACTGCATCATTTGCTGCGTCTTCCACTACATCTTCTAATTCTTCCATGACTTTGGTATTTTCCTGTGCCACTTCATTACCACCTTTCTATGTGTTGTCTTTGGACTTATCAAATATCCCATCCAACTGAGCTTTTAGATTCTTTAGACTACCCATAACTTTCTCGTAATCCATGCGTTTGGGACCTACGATACCGATGGTTCCTTTCACGCCTTCTCCTAATTCATAGGTTGCGGTCACAACACTGCAATCCTTCATTGTCTGAATTGGAGCTTCATTTCCTATATAAACCTGAATTCCTGTATTCTCATCATCTGACAGGGATTCAGATACAAGGCTTGCTAGCTGATCTTTCTCTTCGAAAGCTGTCAATAAATTACTTGCTTTCTCTGAATCAGATAACTCTGGATACTTCAAAATATTTGTAGCACCACTGGTGTAGATCTCTAAGTCTTCGTCTTCGCTGATTGCTTCTGCAAGTGCATCAAGTACATCGCTGACGATGGAACTATGAATTCCAGCCTGTTCCTTCAGCTTGGCAATCACACCTAAATTGATTTCCTGAATAGAAAGTCCATTCAAACCAGTATTCAAAAGGATGTTCAACTTTAATAATGTCTCATTATCAATTGGTTCATCCACTGAAATCATTCGGTTCTTAACAATATTACTATGCATTACAATAACTGCTAGAATCTGTTTCTCATCCACACTGGATAACTGAATGAATTTGATCTTGTTATGATGATAAGATGGTGCTGAAACAAGTGTTGCATAATTCGTATTATTTGCAAGCATCTTCGCCACCTGCTTTAATACCTGCTCCATCTTCTCTGTCTTCTCAATGACGAATTCTTTCATCTCAGTGACTTCTTTATCCTTCTCCTGAATCAAATGATCCACATAGAAGCGGTAGCCCTTATCCGAGGGAATACGTCCTGCTGAGGTATGTGGCTGAACAATGTATCCCAGCTCCTCAAGATCCGACATCTCATTACGAATGGTTGCAGAACTCAAATTCAAATCCGTATACTTTGAAATCGTTCTAGATCCAACTGGCTCCCCAGTTGCAAGATAGTTACGAATGATTGCATCCAATATTTTAATTTTACGTTCATCTAGTTCTTCGTAATCTTTCTCCATTCACTCACTCCTGTTTGTGAAAAACTAACCTTTGTGTTTGTTGTTAGCACTCATTTGTTTGGAGTGCTAATATCTATCTGTAACTAAGATAGCACCACGTAATTTCTTTGTCAACACTTACCAGTCTAATTTATACTTTTTTTATTTATTTTTAT
>CAZTGP010000017.1:0-44842 GCA_964613325.1 uncultured Roseburia sp.
TACCGGCACTCACAGCTAATTGCTGGCTCGGTGCTATTTGGAATGATCATACTAAGAGATATAAGAAATATAAGAGATATAAGAAATACAGAACATAGAAACATGAGAAATATATTGACAAAACAAAATGAGTTGTGTAATATTATTTTTAAGAGATTGTATGCAACTTAATAGTAAACAATAAAAATAAGCAGTAAAAGCAAACAGTAAAAGCAAACAATAAAAGCAAACAATAAAAGCAAACAATAAAAGCAAACAATAAAAACAAACAATGATATGAGCGAATATAAAAGTAATGGAGGTATTGGGAATGACGGAAGAATTCAATTTGGAAAGATATCTATCGAACGGAGTGCATAATATTGTAAAAGGCGCTGTTCGAGCAACATTGAGAGATCCAAAGGAAAGTATTTTTATTGCGAGATATGCAGAATATAGTAAGCTGGCGACAAAACTTCGCCAGGAGGCAAGTGAAAATGGAGATAATATTCCGCCTTTTCTTATTGCAAGTATTACAAGTAATTGCAATCTTCATTGTGCTGGCTGCTATTCCAGGGCAAATCATGCCTGCGTCGATTCTACACCGACCAATCAGCTGACGGATGCAGAATGGGAAGCTGTTTTTGATGAAGCAAGGGAAATCGGAGTAGGGTTTATTCTACTGGCAGGAGGAGAACCAATGATTCGCAGGGATGTGATCAAGGCGGCAGGAAATATTCCACAGATTATCTTCCCAATTTTTACAAACGGTACATTGATTGACGAAGAATATTGTAAACTCTTGGATCAGCATAGAAATCTAATTCCTGTATTCTCCATTGAAGGACATAAAAACACAACTGATGCCAGAAGAGGCGAAGGCGTGTATGACAAATTGACAAAAGGAATGGAACTGATGCAGAAACGGCATCTGACTTTTGGATCATCGGTTACCGTTACAATTGAGAATTTGGAGGAGGTTACTTCGGATGCTTTCATTACCAAATTGAAGAAAGCTGGTTCTAAAGTTATATTTTACATAGAATTTGTTCCAGTGACAGAAGAAGCCAAAAATCTTGCACCTGGTGACAGAGAGCGAGAAATAATGAAAGAAAAGCTTGCACTTTTGAGAGAGAAGTATTCAGACTTGATTTTTATTTCTTTTCCGGGGGATGAGAAAACCAGTGGAGGATGTCTCGCAGCAGGACGTGGTTTTTTCCATATCAATTCCCATGGTGGGGCCGAGCCATGTCCATTTTCTCCATATAGCGACATAAATGTAAAGGATACTTCGTTAAAAGAGGCGATGAATTCCAAACTCTTCCGCAAATTACGTGATGGGCAAGTTCTTATGGAAGATCATCAGGGTGGATGTGTGTTATTCGAGAAAAAGGAATTGGTAGAAGAATTGATGCAAGAACAAAAGGATATACAATCATGAAGGCTGAAATAAGAGAGGTACTCAGAAGTTAAATTTGGTATAAAACCAATTTCTCCGTATCCACTGTATGGGGATATTATATTTAAAATAATGACTTGGATTTTGCAAATATACCTATGAAGCCATTAATTGCAAAAAATAACGCACGTTGAGATGTTATGTAAACCTCTATTTTGCAACATAGCTCTAATCTGTCATATATGCAAAAAATATTGTGTTTTTTTTGCAATATATGATAAACGAGGAATATTTGCAAAAAATTACTTCATGGGAAGGCTTAAATAGAGAGATTTTTTGCAATATAGCAATATTATGGCTATGTTGCAAAAAAACGTGTGACGAGGGACAGGGGACTCCTGCTACGGGGACAGAGATGTTTATAAATGACAGAGATGTTTATAAATGGCAGAGATATTTATAAATGGCAGGGATGCTTATAAATGACAGAGATGTTTATTAATAATGAAGAAGTTATATTAAGGCGACCGTTGGATGAAACGGAAGAATAACTAATACCAAATGGATATTCCCATTAATATCGCAGGCAAAATCAAAAGCAGTGTATTTCGAACCATTTTTCTTCTTAAATATTTCCATTCCTGCTCGCTAAGTTCGCGTACTTTCGGAATGCGAAGAATACTTAATATGATTGCAGAAGAAATGAATATAAAGTATGCATTTACAATAAAGAGATAGGAAGCACCAAGTAACATGGAAGGATTCAAAGTAGCAATCGAATAACCACATGTACATAATGGCGGCATCAATGCAGTGGCAATGGCTACTCCAGGGATGACGTTATTTGCTTTGTCTTTTCTTGTATTTCCAATAATTCCTGCCAAACCGCCGGAGATGGCAATGATCACATCAAAAAAAGTAGGCTGTGTTCTGGCTAGCAATTCTGTGGTGGGTTCCTTAATTGGAGTAAGAAGAAAAAATAAAACAGATACCGCCAAGCTGATCAGAATTTGAATTGCAAAACCGACAATGTGTTTTCGAAATAGGTCAAGATCGGCGGTTACACCTGCGTAAGCCATAGCCATAATGCTTCCCATGAGTGGAGAGATTAACATAGCTCCAATAATTACTGCAGTAGATCCAGTGTTTAGGCCAATACTAGCAATGATGATAGCCAACACAAGAATACACATATTAGTTCCGGTAACGTTTCCACCACATAAAATACGATTCTTGATTTCAATATGAGATGCGCTGTCTTCTTCTAGAGAAAAAGCCTTCTTGATTAAATCTCTGTTTGATTCCACGATTTGTTCCTTGGCATCTAGTGCAAGCTTATTTATATCTTTTTTTCCCTTCAAATGATTCATCCTGTTTTCCTCGTTCCTTTTGTATATCTGTAGTATAGCACTTTTGAGGGAGAAAGGTATCATTACACACCTATTACTCTATGAAAAAAAGGTAAAATATGCTATGCTACTACTAGAAAATTTGTTGGGGAAAACTAGCAGATAATAGAATGCTGGAAAAGTAAATGGGGGAATAGATTGTGGATTTGATAAATCAATTTATTGAAAATTACAAAAAGAAAAAGTCTTTTTATGAGACTTCCTGCAAGATAGCAGCCGAGCATATAGAGGCAGCGCTTCAATCAGCTGGTATTCGAGCGATTGTCAGTTCTCGTTCCAAAGCACCGGGACGACTTAAGAGCAAGGTGTTACGCCGTAATGCAGGCAGGGAAGTGCCATATCAGAACATAGAAGAGATATATGAAGACATAGTGGATCTGGCAGGAGTAAGAATCTCTCTTTATTTCCCAGGGGATCGAATTAAGACTGATAAACTGGTAAATGAGATTTTTAATGTAATTGAAACAAAGCATTTTCCAGATGAATCGAAAGCACCGAATTATGAGAAGCGTTTTTCTGGATATTGGGCAAACCACTATCGTGTCACAATGAAAGAGGAACTGCTTGATAAGGCACAGAAAAAGTATGCAGATGTACGAATTGAGATTCAAGTGGCGTCGGTTCTTATGCATGCATGGTCAGAGGTAGAGCATGATTTGATCTACAAGCCGATTCATGGAAATCTATCGGATGAAGAACTGGCGATTATTGATGAGCTGAATGGTCTTGTTCTAACTGGAGAGATTGCATTAGAGCGTCTTCAGGACGCAGGAAATCAAAGAATTTCAAATAAGAATGCGGAATTTAGCAGCCAATATGATCTTGCCTCATTTCTATACGATTATCTGAGTAAAAACTTTAACAGTGAAGATGTAGAGATGCGAATGGGAAATGTGGAATTACTGTTCCGCTTGATTAGTAAATTGAGAATGAATGGTGTTAAGAAAATAGAACCAGTATTGAAGGTGGTCAAGTTCGAAAAAGACCGCCGCAATATTTCCCAGCAGATTATTGATCAGATTATCACAGGAAATAAAAAACGATATGAAGTATATCAAACATTATGCCGCGATAAAAACGAAGAAAATAAAGAAGTGGATTCTGCAATTTCTGCATTTTTACATGCTTGGGTACCGCTGGAAGACCTGTTAAATCACATGACTTATCAAAATGAACGAAGGAAGGGTGCCTTTAATATTAATTTATTAAAGCGCATGAATGTTGTGGATTATGAAACCTTGAATCAGATTGGATCGCTCCGCAAATTCCGAAACGTTTTGATTCATGATATTGAAACTCCAGATATGGAGACCATCAAGAAAGAGACAGAACGTGCGAAGGAACTTTATGAAGAATTGAAAGACAAGAATAAATAATATCAATCGCAATGATTAAATTTAATCATAGCATTCTCTTTATGACTATGTTAGTATAAGTTAAATTAAATCAAATAAGTAGATGAAATTTATCTTGACTTTGGAGCATGCCAAGACGTGCCGAGATAGAAGCGAAATAGTCGCAGAGGGAGAGAATGATGAAAGGTTTTGACAAGTATGAAAGAGCATATTTTATGCCAGATGATTGCACCTATGATTGGGTGAAGAAGGATTATATTGATACTCCACCAATCTGGTGTTCGGTGGATTTGCGAGATGGCAATCAGGCATTGATTGAGCCAATGAGCTTAGATGAGAAGCTGCAATTCTTTCAGATGCTTGTGGATATTGGATTCAAAGAGATTGAAGTGGGATTTCCAGCAGCATCTGAGACAGAATACAATTTCATGAGAGCATTGATTGAGCGCAATATGATTCCAGATGATGTGACAGTTCAGGTTCTGACACAGGCAAGAGAACATATCATCAAGAAGACTTTTGAAGCAGTCAAAGGTGCACCTCATGCGGTTATTCATCTGTATAATTCTACCTCTGTTGCACAGAGAGAGCAGGTATTTAAGAAGAGCAAAGAAGAAATCAAACAGATTGCAGTGGATGGAGCGAAGCTTTTAAAAGAGCTTGCCGAGCAGACAGAAGGCAACTTCTCATTCCAGTATAGCCCTGAGAGCTTCCCAGGAACAGAAGTGGATTACGCAGTGGATGTATGTAATGCAGTATTAGATGTTTGGCAGCCAGTGGCTTCCAATAAAGCAATTATTAATATTCCAGCAACCGTGGAGAATGCAATGCCACATGTATTTGCAACTCAGGTGGAATACATCAACAAACATTTGAAATATCGTGAAGCAGTAACCCTTTGTCTTCACCCTCATAATGACAGGGGCTGTGGAGTAGCAACCGCGGAGCTTGGTATGTTAGCAGGAGCAGAGCGTATCGAGGGAACATTATTTGGAAATGGTGAGCGTACTGGAAATGTGGATATTGTAACGTTGGCAATGAACATGTTCTCACACGGCGTAGATCCAAAGCTTGATTTTTCCAATATGCCTGAGATTCGTGCCAAATACGAAGAGTTCACAAGAATGCATGTATATGAGCGCCAGCCATATGCAGGTGATTTGGTATTCACTGCTTTTTCCGGTTCCCATCAGGACGCTATCGCAAAAGGCATGGCATGGAGAGAAGAGAAGAAGCTTCACAAATGGTCCGTACCATATCTTCCAGTGGACCCTAAGGATGTTGGAAGAACCTATGATTCCGATGTTATTCGAATTAACAGCCAGTCAGGCCGTGGCGGTGTGAACTATGTATTGAAGCAGAACTTTGGAATTTCCCTTCCTGAGAAAATGCGTGAGGAAGTGGGATACTTAGTAAAACACGTTTCCGATCAGGAACATAAAGAGCTTTCCGCACAGCTGGTATACGATATTTTCGAAGAGAAATATGTAAACAGCCAGCCATTCTTCCAGATTACAGACTGCCACTTCAAGCAGATTGAAGGAATCATGGCAGAAGCTACCATCACACATGGCGGACAGAGCAGGATTGTTGATGCAATCGGTAACGGACGTTTGGATGCGGTTAGCAATACATTAAAAGAGTATTTCGGTGTCAGCTATGAGCTTTCTGTCTATGAAGAACACGCATTATCACAGGGGTCCTCTTCCAAGGCAATGTCCTATGTTGGAATTACCTGTGGAGACAGAATGTATTGGGGCGTAGGAATTGATGATGATATTATTCGTTCATCCGTTAACGCACTTGTGGTAGCTGTGAACCAGCTTCCAGCTATTCAGGAAGATGAATCTATTTTAGATGAGCGCCTGGTGGAGATGCAGAACTATATTCAGGCAAATTATAAGACAGTTACATTGGAAGATCTCTCTGAGCATTTTCATCTGTCAGAGCCTTATGTGTCCAAATATATCAAGGACAAATCAGGAAAGACCTTTGGAGAAATCGTTCAGAATATTCGAATGAAGAAAGCACGTACCCTTTTGAAAAACGGCAATATGACGGTAGAGAACATCGCATTTTCCGTAGGATATCAGAGCGTGGAACACTTCAACCGAACCTTTAAGAAGAAATATCAGATGACTCCAGTGGAGTATCGTAATTCATAAATGCGTGACATATAGTTAGGAATGCGTAGTATGAACAGAATTCTATAAAAAGGAGCTTTCCGGATGCGGATGAATGATATCGGCACTGGGGAAGCTCTTTTTGATTCACCATAGCGTACAAAATGAGTGCCAGTGGCACTCATTTTCGTTGAAGAAATTTCTATCCAACAAACTATTAATGATGATGCTTGTACTTCTCTTTGTAAAGTGCTTTGTCAGCAGAAGCAATCAGTTGCTTCTGGGCTTCGGCAAGGCTGGCAGGGGATGAATCCTGAGGTGGATGGTACTTTGCATACCCGATGCTTAGCGTGATTTTATATTTATTGTCTGGAATACTGTTGTATATCTCAAACAATTCACAAATGTGCTTCTTTAACTCAGCAGCATGTTCTTCTTCATCGGTGTGAAAAAGCATGACAAATTCATCTCCACCATATCTTGCAAGGAAGAGCTCACGGTTATTACTAGCCTGTTGGAGAAGATGGGCAGTCTCCTTTAAAGCCATATCACCTTCATAATGTCCATAATTATCATTGATGGATTTGAAATGATCAATGTCCATCATGAAAAGGTAAAGCTCCCGTGCTGGGTCATAATTGGCAGTCATTGTATAGAAACGCATATCAAATTGACGACGGTTATTCAGACGTGTCAATCCATCAATGGATACCTGAAAACATTGAAAATCAACATATACCATCAATATAGAGAGTGTTGCAAAGGGCCAGATTGTTGGGGCACCGAAAGTGAATACGCTAATGATACTTCCAAGACCGGGCAGAATAAAGAAAGAGAACAGTGACATAATTAGCTTCTTTCCTTGTTTCGTACGCTTGCTGCGATAGTAGTGGAGCAATCTTATGATGGATAGAATCATATATACATAAGCGAGAAGGGGCTGTAGAAGATAATATTCTCCGCGATGATATACATTGGAACTATCAATGTAGAAAAGAAGATGGGTCCATGGTGAACTATAAGAGATTATGAGCAACAGTATCAATGGAATATGGAGCAACTGACATAGAAGTCCCTTGGAAAATATGTGGTTGCCCTGAGTGTGCTCTACATAAAGAAACCAGTTAAAGGTCACGACTCCAGTCAAAAACATATAGGATGCATTTGTAAAATTATTGATCCACCACAAAGCTGTGCCAGACTTGCCGTCGAGAAGACTCCAGATACAGTCGATGGTAAGAAGCAGGAATATGGATATCAGAAGCCGGCTAAATGCGAGATTCGCTAACTGCTGATCAATATTCGTTTTAACGCGAAACATAATATACAGAAGAATCAACATACAAAGGATATTGATCTCCAAATACAGAATTTGATACATGAAGCTCCCCCTTGAATAAAACGAACAATGTACCGATGATTATGTACCTAATATGTATAAATATAGGAATATTGTACCATTATTTTGGCGCGTATACAACAAAACTTTCCCTTTTTCTTAAGTATAAAGGGTGGTATACTTTACGTATATAACTTTTGACACATTATCGGCGCAAAGAAGCAGAATTATTTTTAAAGACAAGGAATGAGCGAAGATGCCAGATTTTACAACAATAGCCAGAATTCATACGGAATTTCCAGAGAAATTCGGAATCCCAAGACAAAGCGGTCTCGTCCCAGAACTGCGTGCAAGGATCGTGTTTGAACCGGAATTTCGGAATCCCGATGCATTGAGGGGAATCGAAGAATATTCGCATCTGTGGCTTCTTTGGAATTTCTCCAAGGCCAAACAGCAGGGATTTGTTCCGATGGTTTGTCCTCCAAGGTTAGGAGGAAAGGAAAAGAGAGGGGTATTTGCCACAAGATCTCCGTTTCGCCCGAATTCGATTGGATTGTCTTCCGTAGTACTTGAGGAAGTGCAAATAGACGAGAAGTTAGGACCAGTGCTTATTGTGTCAGGTGCAGATCTAATGGATCAAACACCGATATTGGACATTAAGCCTTATCTTCCTTATACAGATTCCCATCCAGAGGCGAAGGGGAGCTTTGCGGAAGCACACAAGGAGGATCAGATACAAGTCATTTTTCCAGAGGAGCTACAACAACTTTTGCCAGAACGATTTCGAAGTGCTGCGCTACAGGTGTTAAAGCAGGATCCAAGGGCGGCGTACAATAAGAAGCCTGACTATGTGTATGGTATGGAATTTGCAGGGCATGACATTCGCTTTACGGTTGCTGATGGAGTGCTGACAGTGGTAGAGATTATCCCAACTGCTGGCGAGTGGAAGAAAGTAAAGTAGAGAGAAGATCAAAATAGGAAATTGAGGGATGCAAATGGATATAGACAGATTAAAGAAACAGTTTGCTTTTTTTCAGGAGATTGATAAAGAGAAAGAGATTTTTAGACAGACTTATCTGGCGGATGCCAGCAGAAAAGAGAATGACGCAGAGCATGCCTGGCATATGGCGATTATGACCGTACTTCTGAGTGAGTATGCCAATGAAGAGATTGATGTGCTAAAGACAGTTACCATGCTTTTGATTCATGATATTGTAGAGATTGATGCAGGTGATACCTATGCCTACGATCCAGAGGGCAAGAAGTCACAGCGGGAGCGCGAAGTGAAAGCGGCAGAACGCATTTTCCATCTGCTTCCAGAAGATCAGGCAGTGAAAATGCATGCACTGTGGGAAGAGTTCGAGGCACAGGAGACCGCGGAAGCGAAGTTTGCCAGAACCATGGATAATATTCAGCCAATGATGTTAAATAATGCATCAGATGGAAAGTCCTGGGAGGAGCACCAGGTGGCAGTATCGCAGATATTGAAGCGAAATGAGCGAACGGCATTGGGATCTGAGGCTATATGGGATTACGCGAAAGAACAGTTCCTTACAAAAAACATCAAAGACGGACACATTAAGGGAGATTGTGAATTTTAGTACAGAACAGAATCAGGGTAGCATGTGTGAAACAATTGGGGAATTGATTCACATAGAATAAGTATAAATAATATGGGTGAGTAAATGAAACAGTTAAAAAGGGGTAATGTCTTGTTGGCAGTCATGGCACTATGCATTTCGGCTGCAATTATATTTCCAATTCTACATTATACAAGTGTGCGTTTTATAAGAAATACGGCAATCACGTTGGATGAGGGCTGGAACCTGGATATCAATGGGAAGGATTATGGGGAAGTGACACTGAGCACTTACACCTTTCCTATGACTAACAGAGGTGATGTGTTAACGTTGACGAAACGGTTGGATAAAAATGCAATCGTTATTAATCCGATTCTCAAATGTTATTCCATTCATTCGGTAGTTGAAGCATATTTGAATAATGCGATGATCTATTCTTATGGAAGAGATGAGTATGAGAACAACAAGCTGATTGGATATGGGTATCAGTATATTCCACTATTGGACGGATATGAGGGACATGAGCTAAAGCTTGTGTTTACGGTGGCGGAGGATTCGGCCTTTTCTGGTTTTCAGGCAATGGAGATCGGAGATGAGCGCACCATGCTTCAAATGTCTATGACCGGGGATCGAATGCGATTGGCCGTGTCACTGTTCCTTATAGTGTTCGGAATCATTGGATGTGTGGTGACTACCTTGGCAACCTTGAGAAATCGGAAGTTTATGAGACTATTTTGTGTTGCTTTGTTTTCACTTCTGATTGGCTGCTGGACCTTGTGTAATAATGATATGATCAACTACTTTACACAAGATCTTCTGGTTAAGGTATATATGGAATATCTGTGCATCTATGCAGTTCCGCTGCCGCTGCTATGGTATTTCTATGATAGAGTAATGAATCAGAGCAGACCCCCTGCCATTCGTATTGGCTATTGGTGTGTGCTGGGTGTGCAGACAGCATTTTTCCTGTTCGCAATTATCGGACAGATCATGAATGTATTTCATCTGCCAGCTATTCTAAACTATGCCCATGGGCTTATGGCAGCAGACCTTGCATTTATTGTGATTTTGGCAGTGGATAGTGTGAGAAGCCGTAAGAAGTTCAACAGAGGACTTCAAATTGGAATGGCAATTGTTATGGCATTTACTTTGGTAGAATTGGTTCGCTATAATGTTGAGAAATACTTTATGCATTTTCAGGCAAATAGATATAATAGCGCATTGTGCTTTGGCGCGCTGATTGTGGTAGTTACCTTATTGTGTGATTATACATCCCAGATAACACGCGGATTGTATCAGATGGCACAACAGCAGCTGCTTGAAAGAATGGCTTATTCCGATGAATTAACGGGATTGTATAACCGCAGAAGATGTGATGAGTGTGTGAAAGAACTGATTGAGAGTAAGAAGTCATTTATTATTTTTAGCATGGATTTGAATTTACTCAAGTTTTATAACGATAACTATGGGCATGATAAGGGAGATGAACTGTTAAAGCATTTTGCGGATGTGTTGCAAGAAGCATTCCCAGATCCGATTGTAAAAGCCCGTGTGGGTGGCGATGAATTCATGGCTGTTGCAGAGACGGATCAGGATAGCGATGTAGAGAAGATGATAGAAAGATTTCATAATACCATTGACGAGTCGAATAAGAAAAATCCAACTTTGAAGATTAGCTGTGCGCTTGGTTATGTTGACCGAAACGAATTTGGTGATCAGGTTGATGTAAATATGATATATAATGCCGCAGATTATCGAATGTATGAGAACAAGCGCAGGATGAAAGAGGCAAGGTGATTGGTTGGCAGGATGAAGAAGCAAGATAATTTTGTTTGCATATTTGTAGGAAAAGCGATATAATACTTGAGGCATTTTTTCGGATGCCATGGATTCGCAAAAACTGTTGGTAACAGGTCTTACAGAATCCCAAGCAATGGATTACGAAGAGAATTGGTTCATGGAGAGCCAGTTAGAGAAAGGAATATAAATAATTATGAAAAAAGTAGAAGACTATATTAGAAGTATCCCGGATTTCCCAGAGCCAGGCATTATTTTCCGTGATGTAACAAGCGTTCTTCAAGATGGAGAAGGTTTAAAATTAAGCATTGATGAGATGATAAAACTATTGGACGGACTTGATTTTGACGTAATCGCAGGCGCTGAATCACGTGGATTTATCTTTGGAGTTCCAATCGCTTATGCACTTGGCAAACCTTTTGTACCAGTTCGTAAAGCTGGAAAACTTCCTTGTGAAACAATCTCTAAATCATATGATCTTGAGTACGGTCAGGCTACTATAGAGATACATAAGGATGCAATCAAACCAGGACAGAAGGTTGTTTTAGTGGATGATTTGATCGCAACTGGTGGTACTATGGAAGCTGCTGCAGAACTTGTAGAAGAATTAGGTGGAGAAGTTGTTAAGATGATTTTTTTAATCGAGCTCGCTGGACTAAAGGGACGTGAGAAGCTTGGTAAATATGATGTTGCTGCAGTTGTATCCTATGATGGTAAATAATAAGTATATATAGCATAAATAAGGAAGAATTACGCATACTACCTAAAACAAAAAATGTTTAACGAACATGAAAAACATTTGTTGCATAATAAGGAGTGTGTATGAATCAAAGAATTGGTGAACAGAGCCTCCGTTTTGCGGAGGCTCCTTTTATTGCTAGCAGTGCTTCCATTGTCGGAACGAAAGAGGGCGAAGGACCACTTGGCAAAGAATTTGATATGATTGGTGCGGATGATAAATTTGGTGAGAATACCTGGGAAGAGTCTGAGAGTTTATTGCAGAAAGAAGCAATGACATTGGCATTGGGGAAAGCTGACATGAAGCCGGAGGAGATTCGATACGTTTTCGCAGGTGATTTGTTGGGACAGGAGATAGCCTCTTCTTTTGGGCTTATGGATTTTCAAGTGCCTATGTTCGGACTGTATGGGGCATGTTCCACTTGTGGAGAATCCCTTTCTCTTGCGGCTATGTGTGTGGCAGCAGAATATGCAGATCGCGTAGTGGCGGTGACATCCAGCCATTTTGCAAGCGCAGAGAAGCAATTCCGTTTTCCCTTGGAGTATGCCAATCAAAGACCCTTATCAGCTACCTGGACAGTTACAGGAAGTGGAGCCTTTGTCCTTGCCGGGGCGAGAGAAAGAGAGAATCTATCTGTCACACCACATATTGCAATTACTGGAATCACAACAGGCAAAATTGTAGACTATGGAATCAAGGATTCCATGAACATGGGAGCGGCGATGGCGCCGGCTGCAGCGGATTTGATTGAACAGAATTTGAAGGATTTTGAACGCCGTCCAGAGGAGTATGACCGGATTATTACGGGAGATCTTGGAACTGTAGGCAAAGAGATCCTGATTCGGCTTTTAAAAGAAAGAGGATATGATATTTCGAATCAACATGAGGATTGCGGAATCGAAATCTTTGACAGCTCCACACAGAATACTGGGGCGGGAGGCTCTGGATGTGGCTGCTCAGCGGTTACCTTAAGTGCACATTATTTGAAGAAGATGGAGAGAGGAGAATTGAGAAGAATTTTGTTCTGTCCTACGGGGGCACTTCTCTCAACGGTAAGCTTCAATGAAGGGCAGCCAGTACCGGGGATTGCCCATGGGGTAGTAATCGAGTATGTAGAGTGATGAAGTGGTAGATGTACAGGAATATTGGAGTAGTGAAAGTATTGGAATGCCGGGATTACAGGAATATTAGAAATGAAGATGCATTGTGCAAGTATATGGATGTGCTGTAGGAGAGATAGCGTATGGATTATTTAAATGCATTCTGGGTTGGCGGGCTTATTTGTGCGCTGGTTCAGATCTTAATGGAGAAGACCAAGATGATGCCTGGAAGAATTATGGTGCTATTGGTGTGTACAGGAGTTGTATTAGGGGCTCTTCAGATTTATGAGCCGTTTTCCAAGTGGGCAGGTGCTGGTGCCAATGTGCCATTGCTTGGATTTGGAAATGTTCTGTGGAAAGGAATTAAGGAAGCAGTCGATAAGGAAGGATTTCTGGGGATTTTCATGGGAGGCTTTAAAGCCTGCGCAGTAGGTGTATCCTCAGCCCTTGTATTTTCCTACATCGCATCCCTAATATTCAATCCAAAGATGAAGAAATAAAAAGTTGATAATGGAAAATGTATGAATAAAAAATAAAACATCGCTCATACTATCCATGAAAAAATAAAAAGGAGCAAATAATATGAAAAAAGTAAGAATCTTTCTGATGAGCTGCCTTCTCGTCGGCAGCATGTGCTTGTTTGCAGCTTGTGGTAATGATACAAAAAATAAAGATACTGGCACAACAGGCACGGAATCTACAAACAACCAGAGTACGCAGAACGAAGGCGGCGCAAATAATAATGGCACTACCAATGGCAATGGTTCAAATTCTGGAGAAACAAACAAAGAGAATGGCGGCCAGGGCGGAACCAATGCTGGTGATGACTTGAAGGATGCCGGAAATGATGTTGTAGATGGCGTAGAGGATGCTGGAGATGCTGTTGTAGACGGTGTAGACGATATGACCGGTAATGGAGGCAACGGAGCTGACGGAACAGGTACTGGCGCAGGTGGAACAAATAGTAATGGTGCAAACGGAGCTGGTGGTACAGGTACTGGAACCACGGGAACCACAGATACCAACGGACAGAGATAGCGAATACGTTAGTGAATAACATATCTCGTAGAGATGAGGGAAGGGGCAGAATGCCCCTTTTCTTTCACCATAGCGTACAAAATGAGTGCCAATGGCACTCATTTTCGTTGTCAAGCATCCAAAGAAGCTGCCGGTGGCAGGTTCTTTCGGTTGTGAAAATGTACTTAGATTTCCCATGAGTTAATCCACTGGTGTGCGAATGCCCCCTCAAATATTTTGGCAAAGAAACAAGTGGTGGATTGAAATATCAAAATGCTTAAAGTGTGTATTCGCCAGCAGACATTCAGTTTATACTCCCGACAAATCCTGAGTTTGTGATGTATTTGAAAAAATTATCTTTCTACATCAAATTTTCTGGGAATCTAATGCTTTATTTTGAATTATGTTAACTAGTTTGTGAGGTATATGGAAAAACTAGAAAAATACATAACAGAAATCAGGAAATTCTGTGATGTGGAGAATGGATTATTACGTATACCTCACAAAATCCCTTCTACCAAGATGGAATTTAGCCACTTTTGCAACAAAATGTGATGTAATAGCAAAATTTTTTCATATACCTCACAAAGTACAATAAATAGGGACAGGGGATTTATGCTTCTGGGACAATGGCTATTCGACAATATGTATTAAAAATAACGCTACACTTGTGATGTGGGGGCGTTATTTTTTATGCTCATATTTTAAAACAAGAGTTATGACTGCAACTGGCATGATAACAAATGTAAATAAGTCATTAAAAGTAACGTACATAAGCAACAGCTCCCTCTTTCGAAAAAAGTAGGTGGCTAATATATTGCCCCATCTGCTCCCTGATTAACCATATATACCCTAAAACGGATGGATATATAATAAACGGATAAATTTAAATTGAAAAAGATAGAAAACGGGTGTAAAATAAGCATAGAAGAGATGTTGGGAGAGCTTTGGTAGAGGAGGCTTATTATGATTGGAGAAGAACTAAAGAGGAGGAAGGAAGCTGCTGGTTTAACTACGTTGGAATGGTCAAAGCTGTCAGGTGTTCCAGTGGGGACTATCAATAAAATATTAAGTGGAGAGACCAGAGCCCCCCGCATGGATACAATGCAGTCGCTGGAGCTTATTTTAAAGAAACTTGAACGGGATAATACGCTTTGTGACAACCTAGCTGAAAATGTAGAATATATGTTGAATGATGAAAAGAAGCAGGGCACGTATACAGCTGAGGATTACGATGCACTTCCAGATAACGTCCGAGCGGAATTGATTGATGGCAGCTTGATAGTGATGGAAGCACCATCTTCAAAACATCAGATTGTGCTTGGCGAGTTGTTCATTGCATTTAGGTTGTTTATCAGAGAAAATAAAGGAAAATGTAAAGCGTTCATGTCACCGTTAGATGTGAGATTGGATGAAGACAATCATACGATTGTTCAACCAGATCTTATGGTAGTATGCAATCCGGATAAGGTAGAAGATAGGTATATCAGCGGAGCGCCAGATTTGATCGTAGAGATTCTATCTCCAAGAACAAAATTACGAGATTACCGAATCAAGTTAGTAAAATATGCTGAAGCAGGAGTTCGGGAATATTGGATTGTTGATCCAATTAAGGAGAAGGTTGTAATCTATTTCTGGGAGGAAGATGAATTCCCACATGTATATGGATTTGATGACATGATTCCTGTAGCTATTTATGATGGAAAAATGCAGATTGATTTTTCGGAGATCAAGAAAGAATTGCTCTAGATTAAATACTAATAAGCAATAGATTTTATATTTGGTTTCGTTATATCGTACAAAATGTTGCCAGTTGCAAGCTTTTTCGTTATTGCTTCTAAAAATTGGTTATGATATAATAAGCGCAAGAGAGCCATGGTGAGCTTGCTCATCTTTGGCGAACGGCGAATGCTGATCATGAACTTTGTTCATGATCTAATGAGTACAGTTTGATAATCGAGTTAGAGATAGACAGTAAATAGGAGATGAGAGTATGACAGATACAGGTTTTCTTATTATGTTTTTTGCATTTATACTGCTCGTCGTTATCGTCGCAGTGATTGCAGTAGTTGCTTCTGTTACAAGTGCTGTTGCTGGAATCGTGGATGATGAAGAGGGCGAAGAGGAATAAGTTACAATTGAAAAGGTGAACGTGGGAAGATGCTTTCGAAAGGAGGCATCTTTTTCTATGAAACAAAATAGGAATGATTTACAGAGTTTGATGGAAAATGTATAATAGGTACTAAGACAAGAGAAATGTGAGGACACCTATATGAAATTCATATCATGGAATGTAAACGGACTTCGCGCATGTGTGCAGAAGGGATTTGTGGACTTTTTTAATGAAATAGATGCGGATATTTTCTGTATTCAGGAATCCAAACTTCAGGAGGGGCAGATTGACCTGCCAACGGAAGGGTGGCATCAGTATTGGAACTATGCAGAGAAGAAGGGGTATTCTGGAACTGCGATTTTTACCAAGACAGAACCAATCTCAGTGGTATATGGAATGGGAATTGAGGAGCATGATAAAGAGGGGCGTGTGATTACACTTGAGTTCGAGGATTTCTATGTGGTGACCTGTTATACACCAAACTCGAAACGTGAGCTGGAGCGACTAGATTATCGTATGCAGTGGGAAGATGATTTCAAAGCTTATCTCAAGGGATTAGAAAAGAAGAAACCAGTGATTATGTGTGGAGATCTGAATGTCGCACATGAGGAGATTGATATTAAGAATCCTGCGACCAATCACAATAATGCAGGATTTACGGATCAGGAACGTCAGAAAATGACAGACCTTTTGGCAGATGGATTTGTGGACAGCTATCGTTATTTCTATCCAGATACTACAGGGGTATATTCCTGGTGGTCCTACCGATTCCATGCAAGAGAGAAAAATGCTGGTTGGCGTCTGGATTACTTCATAGTATCTGACAGCTTAAAGGATAGATTACAAGGGGCAGCCATTCACACAGAGGTAATGGGATCGGATCATTGTCCAGTGGAGTTGGAATTGAAATAACAGAGCATTGCAGACAGTTTGAAGAATGGAGTTGCTGAATCACAAGCTTACAAGGAAGCAGTCAAAGAGGATTGGTGAATTGATGAAATATCGAAAAATGGTAGAGGGGCGGTTTGTAAATCGCCCCAATCGTTTTATTGCATATTGTGAAATAAATGGACAGATGGAAAAATGCCATGTGTGTAACACAGGAAGGTGCAAGGAACTGCTAGTTCCAGATGCCAGGGTTTTTCTGGCGGAAAGCGATAATCCGAATCGAGCTACAAAGTACGATCTTATGGTGGTAGATAAGGTACAGGAAGATGGAAGTATCCTGCGGGTGAATATGGATTCCTATGCTCCCAATCGTGTGGTTGGCGAATGGCTGCAGGAAGGTGGTTTGTATTCGGATATGCTTCTTGTAAAGCCGGAACAGAAATATGGCAATTCCAGATTTGACTTCTACTTTGAACATGGAGAAGCAGAACATCCGAAGAAGTGTTTTATGGAGGTGAAGGGGGTAACCCTAGAGGAGAAAGGCGTTGTGCGTTTTCCGGATGCACCCACAGAACGAGGGGTAAAGCATGTGGAAGAGCTATGCCAGTGCATGAAGGAAGGCTATGAAGCATATCTTGTATTTGTAGTTCAGATGAGTGGAATGAAACATTTTGAGCCAAATAATGTGACCCATGCGGCATTTGGTGAGGCTCTTTCCAAGGCAAAAAAGGCTGGGGTACAGATTCGGGCGATGGAATGTGAAGTTACGGAGGACAGCTTACAGATTGTAAGGGAGATTCCGTGTGTAATTGAATAATAAAGTAAACAGATTCATAACGAGGGGGAAAGCTTATGAAGAATGTTCAGAAACGATTGGTAACTACGTTGTGTGTGTTATTTACATTACTAATGATTCCGGGAAGTGTGAAAGCGGATACCGGACCGAAACCATCCGTAAATGTGACAGTCGATGGTATCTCAGGGGAGAGGTATTATGCCACATTGTTATCGGAGGAAGAGTCCACAGGTCCGGCGTCTGTTTACGATGGAACCAATGCGTATTACACAGATGAGATACCAAATGCCGAGGAACTCTGGCAGAAATTCCAAGATTATCAGGATACAGATGGATACTATTTCTTGCAGTGGTTCTGGGATTGCAGCACAGACAATGCATTTCAGTGGGGATACTATCCACCGGAGCGTTTCAAAATATTATTTTATTTCCCAGAGTATGATTCTTATGTGGTGAGCAATGTGCAGGAGAGGTATGCCTTTGATTCCTATTATACAGTGGATTTAGCGGATGTGGATTACAGGCAGGGCGGAACAGTTGACTGTTCACAGACGGGGAATGTGAAACGAAGCTATGACTATAGGGATGAGATTCTTTCCCTTCTGGCACGAATTTTTATTACAATTGCAGTTGAAATTGTGATAGCAGTACTCTTTCAGCTGCGCGGGAAAAAACAGTTATTATTTATTGGATTAGTGAATGGAGTTACCCAGATTCTTTTGAATATGCTTCTGAATTTAGCGGCTTATACGGGAGGAGCGAAATGGTTTGTACTGTGCTATTTCTTATTGGAACTGCTTGTGACGTTGATTGAAGCAATTCTATATGTAAGATATATGCCGGAAAATGATAAGGATGCACAGATGACATTGGGAAGTGCCACATCTCCATCAAATTGCAAACTGGTTGTGTATGCACTTGTGGCTAACATTGCATCTTATATAATAGGATACTATATCGCAAAAATACTGCCAGGCATTTTCTAGCATGTTTCAATTCTAAAGAAAACATAAAATCGAGTTTCGGACTATTGATTTTCCAACAGCTGCGTGTATAATGAAAAATGCCGACCGGCTGGTCGGTCAGAAAAAGTGGACAATATGTTCTATGTCCAATGCGACTGGAATTCAAGGAGGAAGAAACATGATTTCGAAATACAGTGTAAAACGGCCATATACCGTACTGGTGGCTGTTGTTCTGGTAATTGTATTAGGTGTTGTGTCATTGATGAAGATGACAACAGACCTTTTACCAGATATGAGTTTTCCATATGTACTGGTAATTACTACAGATATGGGAGCAAGCCCAGAGAAGGTTGAGACAGAAGTGACATCACCATTGGAATCGACTATGGCAACCACTTCCAACATAAAGAATATCACATCGACTTCATATAATAGCTACTCAATCGTAGTTCTAGAATACGAACAGAATGCAAATATGGACTCGACATTAATTGAGGTTCAGCAGAAAGTGGATCAGCTGAAAGGTGGCTGGGCTGATACCATTGGAGCACCAATGATCATGCAGATTGACCCGGATATGATGCCAATTATGACAGCAGCAGTTGACGTGGAGGGCATGAATGCTTCAGAAATCTCTGATTACGTGGCAAATGAATTATCTCCGCAGATAGAAAGTGTGGAAGGTGTTGCATCCGTAAATACTACAGGTGCAATCAAAGAAGATATTTCGGTCACTATGAATCAAGAGAAAATCGATGCACTGAACGAGAAGATTCAGGCTGCCATTGATGCGCAGTTCATTGACGCACAGAAGAAGCTCGATGATGGCAAAAATCAGGTGGAAAATGGACAGTCTGCAATTAAAAATGGTGCGGATCAACTTACAGATGCCTCAAAGCAAGTAAATGAGCAGAAAGTTCCTCTGGTACAGACTCGAGCAGATATCGCAAATCAGTTATTAGAGAAGAAAGCAGATCGCAATCAGAAGCAGAGTACATACAACATTATTTCAGCTATTATTCAGACAAATGAATATACTCAGCTAAGTGCGACAGACCAATTATTGAAACAATTGGAAGCAGCACAGAATAGTGGAAATGGTGCAACAATCATCCAGCAATTAATAAGTTCTGGAAACTTGACACAAGAGCAGATTAATCAGTTACAGGGATACCTTGGAAATGGGACTGCTACGGTGGAACAGCAGATTGCACAGATGAAGGAAGCTGTAAATCAAGGAAATACAGCAATTGTAGGTGAAGTGAGTAAGCTAGGTTACTCAATTACGAGCTTTACGGAACTGCCGACAATTGCTGCAAATCTATCGAAGGACATTATTATCGATAACTATACAATTTCTGCTTTAGAGACTGCCTTATCTCAGGTAGATTCTGGGCAAATGGCTTTAAATGATGCAATGGCTACAATTAACAACAATGCCGCAATTGCAGCACTTCAGTCCGGTTCGGCATCAGCAGAGCTTGCCAACGCAGCCGCTTCTATGGAAGAGGCACAGACGCAATTGGATTCTGCAAAGGATACTGCACATGATTCCGCAGATTTGAATGGAATTCTTACAGTAGATACGCTTTCCGGTCTTCTTACTGCTCAGAACTTCGATATGCCAGCAGGGTATGCTTCACAGGGAAAAGACAGCTATCTGGTACGTGTAGGAGAAGCTATCACATCTGTCGAAGACCTGCAGAACGTAATTCTCATGGATATGAAAATGGATGGAGTTGATCCAATTCATTTATCAGATGTTGCAGATGTAGAAGTAACAGATAATTCCGATGAGAGCTACGCAATTGTAAATGGTAATCCAGGAATCATGCTGTCTATGGAGAAACAGACGGGATACTCTACTGGAGATGTAACGGATCGATTATTAGACAAATTCGATAGTCTTGAGAACGACAACGACGATTTGAATATTTCCGTTCTTATGAATCAGGGTGTATATATTGATTTGATTGTGGATAGTGTACTTCAGAATATGATTTTTGGTGCATTACTTGCAGTTTTAGTATTGTTGCTATTCTTAAAGGACATCAAACCAACACTTGTAATTGCATGCTCCATTCCACTTTCTGTAATTACTGCAGTTGTACTTATGTATTTTACAGGAATTACATTAAATATCATTTCTATGTCAGGATTGGCACTTGGAATTGGTATGCTTGTGGATAACTCTATTGTAGTCATTGAGAATATTTACCGTTTAAGAGGCGAAGGACTATCCGTAAAACAGGCGGCAGTACAAGGCGCAGGGCAGGTGTCCGGTGCGATTGTAGCATCTACACTTACCACGGTCAGTGTATTCGCTCCAATTATCTTTACAGATGGTATTACAAGACAGTTGTTTGTGGATATGGGACTTACCATTCTCTTTACTTTAGGAGCATCTTTAGTAGTAGCGCTCACCTTTGTACCAGCAATGGGATCTGCGTTATTAAAGAGAACAAAGGAGATTAAGCATCCTTGGTTTGACGCATTTAAGAATTGGTATGGAAATATTTTAAAAATCTGTTTGAGATTCAAACCAGTTGTATTTATTGCAGCAATTGTTTTACTTGTGATCAGTGCATGGGCTTCAACATCAAGAGGTTTCACATTCATGGATATGAATATGGAGTCAAATCAGATGTCCGTAACAATCTCTGCAAAAGAGGATGAGACGCTTGATTTCGACGAACTTACAGCAGCTTCGGATGAGGTAATTGATCGAATCTCAGATATCGAAGGTATTGATACCATTGGTGCCATGGCAGGTGGAAACAGCACCATGAGCATGATGGGAGGCGGAAGTACCGATAGTGTTACAATGTATATTATTTTGGATGAAGATTCCAAGGTGAAGGCGCAGGATGTAGCAGATGAGATTACGGAGCGAACCAAGGACATGGACTGTCTTGTAGATGCACAAGCATCCGCAATGGATATGTCAGCCCTGATGGCCAGTGGCTTATCCGTTCAGATTGAAGGAAATGATCTTGATACACTTCAGGAATTGGCAGCCCAGGTAGCAGAGGTGGTAGAAAATACATCAGGAACAACAGATGTAAAGGATGGTCTTGATAATACAACACCAGAATTCAAGATAACAGTTGATAAGGAAAAAGCAGCAGAATATGGCTATACGGTAGCACAGGTATACCAGCTGGTTGCAGCAGATATGGCATCTAGCAAATCAGCAACCAAAATATCTACAGATCTCAAGGATTATGAAGTATATGTACAGACAGAAGTTCAGTCAGATACGACCTTGGATGATATCAAGAATCTGTCATTTACATACACAGATAAAGACGGAACAGAAACAGAGGTTCCACTTTCTGATATTGCTACTTTTGAAGAAGGAACAACCCTAAGCACAATTTATAGAGATTCTCAAACTCGCTATATGACAGTGTCAGCATCAGTGGATGAGGAGCACAACGTTACTCTTGTAAGCCGTGACATTCAGAAAGAATTAAAAAATATAGATGTACCAGATGGCTATTCCATCGAAATGACTGGTGAGGATGAAACCATCAATGAGGCCATGGGCCAGATGTTGCTCATGCTGCTTCTTGCAGTAATCTTTATTTACCTGATTATGGTGGCACAATTCCAGTCCTTATCCTCTCCATTTATCATTATGTTTACCATTCCATTGGCATTTACCGGTGGCTTTTTCGCACTGTTCTTTACGAACAACGAAGTAAGCGTCATTGCAATGCTGGGATTCATTATGTTAGCTGGACTGATTGTTAATAATGGTATTGTACTGATTGACTATATTAATCAGGCAAGACGTGCAGGGGAGAGTAAGAAGGAAGCTATTATTGAAGCAGGTAAGACTCGAATTCGTCCAATCTTGATGACGGCGCTTACAACCATCATTTCCATGTCTACTATGGCACTTGGAATTGGTCAGGGATCAGAAATGATGCAGCCAATGGCAATCACGATGATTGGTGGATTGGTTTACGGTACAATTTTAACATTGATTGTTGTTCCTTGTATCTACGATGCATTCCATAAAGAAAAGAGTATGGTAGAGGAGGAGTTATAATGGCAGAAGACAAATTCAATTTAAAGAATTTTGCTGAGCCACCAGAGAAGGTCCGCCTGATGTTTCAGGCGGTAACCGAACTCCTTTCCGAGAAGACAGATATAAATGCCATGAAGGTGGCGGATATTACGAAACGTGCAGGTATTGGAAAAGGCACAGCTTATGAATATTTCTCTTCGAAAGAAGAGATTATTACAATGGCGCTTCTGTATGATTATAAGGTGCGTTTGCAGCAGTTGGAAGAGGGGCTCAGCAAGAAGAAGTGCTTTCGGGAGAAAATGTATTGTATTCTGGATTGGCTGGAGGCAAACTCCAGCTACCACGCAACGTTTCTTCATATGATACAGCTCAGCTCAGGTAATGCGAATCTTTGTGAAACACTAAAAGAGAAAGTACCGGAAGAAATATTAAATGGCATGCATGCCTATGTATTTGAACAGGGAAATCTTATGATGGAACAGGGATATGAAGAGAAGCTTTTCACAGAGACAGACCCAGTGAAACGCCGTATGGCTTTTGCAGGAATGATTCTCGAGTTTGGACTTACCCTTTCGCCTAAGAACAACCATTCATTTTTCCAGATGGAAGCAGAGAGCGCAAAGCAATTTGTATATGAGGGCATGATAAAACAGCTAAAGAATTAGCGAAGGATATCGCAGCTTTGACATAATTATTTCGTATACCTCACACAAAAGTGAAAAAATCTCTTTATGAAAGTTATTGAATGAATTCTCTTGACAAATTCAAAAGCCACAAGTATGATACAGTGTATATAGAAAAGGTAATGAGAAAGAGGAGTACACATCGGATTCTTAGCAGAGAGAGACGCTCGAGTGGAACACGCAAGTGGGATACCGGCTGTGAGGCGTTTTTGAGACTGAAGAGTGGAAGGTAGCTTTTGAACCGGATCGTTGAACGATAGATGGTGAATCAATCAAGTAATCGATCACGCTTCGTCCCCGTTAACGGACAAGAGATGTTCGAGCAATACAATCGTTAGCTCCGACATGAACAAAGGTGGTACAGCGCTGATTCGCCCTTTACGTAGAATATACGTAGAGGGCTTTTTTATTGCAACGCGACAAGAAAAGAAACAGGAAGAATATAAAGCTTTGATGACTTGATACACAGATTATCAAAGTTGCGTGTGAGAAAGGAAGAAAATATGAGCAAAGAATTATCAAAGACATATGATCCAAAGGACATCGAAGATCGTCTATACCAAAAGTGGGAAGACAATGGTTACTTCCACGCTGATCCAGATCGCAGCAAGAAACCATTCACCATTGTAATGCCACCACCAAATATTACAGGACAGCTCCACATGGGGCATGCCTTAGACAACACCATGCAGGATATTCTGATTCGTTATAAGAGAATGCAGGGCTACAACGCATTATGGCAGCCAGGTACAGACCATGCTTCCATCGCAACAGAAGTGAAAGTAATCCAGTCATTAAAAGAGCAGGGAATTGATAAACATGACCTTGGACGTGACGGATTCTTAGAGAAATGCTGGGATTGGAAAGAAGAGTACGGCGGACGTATCATCAATCAGTTAAAGAAGATGGGATCTTCTGCAGACTGGGAGAGAGAAAGATTCACCATGGATGAAGGATGCTCTCACGCAGTACAGGATGTATTTATTAAATTATATGAAAAAGGATGGATCTACAAAGGCTCTCGTATCGTAAACTGGTGTCCAGTATGTAAGACCTCCATTTCGGATGCGGAAGTAGAACATGAAGAGCAGGATGGCTCTTTCTGGCATATTAACTACCCGGTAGTTGGCGAGGAAGGAAGATTCGTTGAAATCGCAACCACTCGTCCAGAGACTTTATTTGGAGATACTGCAGTTGCAGTTAACCCAGATGATGAAAGATATCAGGATATCATTGGGAAAATGCTTAAGCTTCCAATGACCGATCGTGAGATTCCTGTAATTGCGGATGCATACGTAGATAAAGAATTCGGAACAGGCTGCGTTAAGATTACACCAGCACATGACCCTAACGATTTCGAAGTTGGAAAACGCCATAATCTCGAAGAAATCACTGTAATCAATGATGATGCTACAATGAATAAATATGCTGGAAAATACGAAGGCATGGATCGCTACGAATGCCGTAAGCAGTTAGTAGCAGACTTAGATGAGCAGGGCTTATTAGTAAAGGTAGTTCCTCATTCTCACAATGTTGGTACCCATGATCGCTGTGGTACAACAGTAGAGCCAATGGTTAAACAGCAGTGGTTCGTGAAAATGGATGAGATGATTAAGCCAGCAGTAGAAGGTGTTAAGAATGGTGACATCGAACTCCTTCCAAAACGTATGGATAAAACATACTTTAACTGGACTGACAATATCCGTGACTGGTGTATCAGCCGTCAGCTTTGGTGGGGACATAGAATCCCAGCTTACTACTGTGAGGAATGTGGAGAGATGGTAGTATCTTTGGATGCGCCTGAGGTTTGCCCAAAATGTGGATGCAAACATATGACACAGGATCCAGATACCTTAGATACCTGGTTCTCATCCGCTTTATGGCCATTCTCAACATTGGGCTGGCCAGAGAAAACCGAAGATTTAGATTACTTCTATCCAAATGATGTCCTCGTAACTGGATATGATATCATCTTCTTCTGGGTTATCCGTATGATCTTCTCAGGATATGAGCAGATGGGCAAAGCACCATTCCACACCGTATTATTCCACGGACTTGTTCGTGACTCCCAGGGGCGTAAGATGAGTAAATCACTTGGAAATGGTATTGATCCACTTGAAGTGATTGACAAATACGGCGCAGATGCACTTCGTCTGACCTTGATTACTGGTAATGCACCAGGAAATGATATGCGTTTCTATTGGGAAAGAGTAGAAGCATCTAGAAATTTTGCCAATAAAGTATGGAATGCATCCCGTTTCATTATGATGAACTTAGAAGGAATGGAGATTACAGAGCCATCCTTAGATCAGTTGAAGCCAGCGGATAAATGGATTCTTTCAAAAGTAAATACTCTTGCAAAAGATGCTACAGAGAACATGGACAAATTCGAACTTGGAATCGCTGTACAGAAAGTATATGATTTCGTTTGGGATGAATTCTGTGACTGGTATATTGAGATTGCAAAGGTTCGTACTTACAAGAAAGACGAGAACCCAGAATCTGCAAACGCAGCACTTTGGACATTAAAGACAGTATTAACAGAGGCACTGAAGCTGTTACATCCATATATGCCATTTATTACGGAAGAAATCTTCTGTACACTTCAATCTGAAGAAGAGACAATTATGCTTTCAAAATGGCCTGAATATAAAGAAGAGTGGAACTTCCCAGCTGAGGAAGCAGCCATTGAACATTGTAAAGATCTTGTGAAAGGACTTCGTAATGTTCGTACAGAAATGGATGTACCACCATCAAGAAAGGCAAAGCTTTTCATCACTTCAGAGGATGCCGATCTTCGTGCAACATTTGAAGAGACGAAAGAAGTATATGTAAACCTTGCTTCTGCAAGCGAGATTACGGTTCAGGCTGATAAGACCGGAATCAGCGATGATGCGGTATCTGTTGTTATCCCAGGGGCAGTTATTTATCTCCCACTGGAAGATTTGGTGGATTTCGAGAAGGAAAAAGAACGTCTTACCAAAGAAAAAGAGAAGCTAACAAAAGAGCTTTCACGTTCCAAAGGAATGCTTTCCAACGAGAAGTTCTTAAGCAATGCAAAACCTGAGAAAGTTCAGGAAGAGAAAGATAAACTCGCAAAATATGAGCAGATGATGGCTCAGGTAGAAGAGCGTCTTGCACAAATGAAATAATGATAAGAAAATGACTGTTATGCAAATAGATTCTAACTCAATCTTGAGTAGAGTATAATTCTTAACAGTCATTTTTTTTCATTTAAATTGAATTGAAAAGATAGTTGAAAAATGATACTATTATACTATCTAATGGAATGCGTGTATGATAATTTGAATCTATGCGAGGAGCTAGGATTGACATATGGAAGTACAGAATAGGATGCAACCGAATGTGAGAATTTCATATGACGAAATGGAAGCGTACCTCACTCTGCCTGTGGCAAGTGGGGAGGAAGTCTATACGTCTGCCTCAATCCTGAATGCGTTACAGAAGAGTAATGTGACAACGGGAATTGATCAAGAGATGATCAACAACATGATTCAAGAAGAAATCTATGGACGTGAGATGGTGGTTGCCCATGGGACTCCAGTGATAGATGGAGCAGATGGTTACTACGAATACAATTTTAATACAGACATTAACAATAAGCCTGAGATAAGACCGGATGGATCGGTTGACTACTGGAGTATTCATGCGGTAGAGATTGTGGAAGAGGGACAGGTTATTGCAATCTACCATGAACCAGTGGCTGGATCGAATGGAATTACGGTAAAAGGGAAAGTAAAAGCAGCGAAAAGAGGAAGACCCCAGTCGCAGTTACGCGGCATCGGATTTGAACGCTCTGAGGATAATCGTATCTACACATCGCTTATGGATGGAAAGATTGAGATGAAGAACGGAAGAATTATGATCTCTTCCGTATATGAGATATATGGCAATGCAGATGTGAGCACTGGGAATATTGATTTCCGCGGAGATGTAATTATTCACGGCAATGTTGCAACTGGAAGTAAGATTATTGCAACGGGGTCCGTCACGATTGATGGCTCGGCAGAAGCCTGTGAGATTAGAGCGGGGAAGGATATTATTCTTCGTGGAGGAATGATGGGACAGAATAGAGCATCAATGCGAAGCAAAGGAAATATCTTTGCCAAGTTTATCGAATATGCTTTAATTGAGTGTGATGGAGCAATTCAGGTGAATTCATTCCTTGATTGTGAGGTTGTCTGCGGTGATAAAGTATATGTAAATGGCAAACAAGGGACAATTGTTGGTGGCAATATATATGGGGTGCGTGGAATTGAGGCATACAGCGTTGGTAATGCCAGTGAGCTTCAGACAGAGATAAGAGCAGGAGTTGGGCTGGACACCATTGAGAGAATTCATGAATTAGAGGATCAATTGGATCAGATTCAAGAAAACATTCAGAAAATTGAGGTAGGCTTGCGTCAGTTTGATGAGATGGGAAGAGAGAAAGGCATTGATGTAAAGAACAATCCACAGCGAGTGGCACTTCTTCGTACCAAGATTGTGAAACAGGCAGATCTTGCGGCGGCGGAGGAAGAACTGGGACGTTTAGATAATGTGGTAGAAAATGCGAAGGGTGCGATTATTCGAATTGAGAATTTTCTGTACCCAGGCGTATTGATATATATTGATGATTCCAATGTATTGGTGAAAGAGATCAGACATGGAGTCGAACTGGAACAGTCAGCTGGGAAGCTGCGAATGTATGCTCTTCAGGATTAAAACCATGACGAATGTCTTATTTTCGCGTTTTATGCGATAAAAAATGAGAAACTTAATAGAAATTTGCTTGCATAATCAAGCCACTATATTATAATAAGTAAGAATGTAGTGGCTTTTTGAATGCCTAAAATAACTTCGTTTCGGAGGAAATTATGATCAATTTTGAAGAAGAATTAAAGAATTATCAGCCAAGCCTTGAGGTGGAAGAAGCTGAATCAGCAATATATAACCATGATTTAACAGATATGACAGACATCATTGCAGAGATGATGCGTGAAATGAAACAGAACGGTCGCTAGGAGGTTAATTATGGTTTGTTATCAATGTGGAGCAGAAGTTGGGAGAGAAGAGCACTGTCCTTCCTGTAGTGCCGATTTGCGCATTTTCCAAAAAGTAATGCGCATCTCTAATTTCTATTATAATGATGGACTTCAAAAGGCAGAAGTCCGCAATTTATCTGGTGCTATCATCAGCTTAAAGAGAAGTTTGAAATTTAATAAGTATAATATTGATGCTCGTAACCTGCTGGGTCTCATCTATTTTGAGATGGGGGAGGTCGTAGACGCATTAAGTGAGTGGGTAATCAGTAAGAATTATCAGCCAGAAGGCAATAAAGCAAGTGGTTATCTGGATGCAGTTCAGAATAACCGAAGTACATTAGATGGAATCAATCAGACAATAAAGAAATATAACCAGGCACTCCTGTATTGCAAGCAGGAAAGCAGAGATCTGGCAATTATCCAGCTGAGAAAGGTACTGAGTCTGAATTCGAGATATGTGAAAGCACATCAGCTTTTGGCACTTCTTTATATTCAGGAAGAGAAATATGATATGGCGAAGAAAACACTTCGCGCAGCAGGGAAGATCGATACAGATAATACGACAACACTTCGCTATTTGAAGGAAGTGAATAACCGACTGAAAGAGAAAAGCGGCAATAAGAAGAAAAAGGATGATGACCTGATCTCTTATCAGAGTGGAAATGAAACAATCATTATGCCTAAGCGATTTAAAGAGTCCTCCATTGGCTCAACGCTTATCTATATTTTGATTGGACTGGTGGTTGGAGTAGCAGTTACCGCATTCTTGATTGTGCCTGGTGTAAAAAGCAGCTTTCAGGCAGATACGAAGAAACAATTATTGGAAGCTACCGATACCATTAATACGAATAAAGATACCATCGATGATTTGAATAAACAGATTACAGCACTTCAGGGACAGCTGGATGATGCACAGAATAACCAGGATGCTGTGCAGGCACAGATTGGCGCTTATGAAGGACTGCTGAATGCTTATGTGACATTCACTTCTGGCGATGTGGTAGCAGCAGGAGATGCGCTTGCAGCAGTTGATGCAACCAAATTAAGCGAAAGCTCACAGACTGTATATAATTCCATCAAAGAGCAGGTGGATCAGGGATATAAGACCGCATTATATAATGCTGGATATGCCGCATATTCTAAGGGGGATAATGAGAATGCCATTACCAACCTGAAGAAAATTACAGATACAGACATGACCTTCCAGGATGGAAATGCAGTTTATTACCTGGCACAGTCTTATCGTAAGGCTGGTGATAATGCATCTGCGAAGCCTTATTATCAGTATATTATTGATAATTATCCGAATACAGAGCGTTCGGCAACTGCCCAGAACTATGTAAATGCTGAATAAAAGTAACAGTGTGTGATAACTGTTTTATATGGATCCTACAAAAGACGTCAAATGAGAATTTGACGTCTTTTTCTATAGAGGCAGGTTTTTTACGATACATTTTCTAAAAAAGGGGGAAGAATGGGATGGAGAAAAACTACGTTATGGATGGGGAACAGCTGGTAGTGAAAATGCCAAGGGAGCTGGATCATCATGAATCAAAGGGACTTTGTTCAGAGCTTGATTTTTTAATTGATTCCTATGGAATTCGGAAGCTGGTATTTGATTTTCAGGATACGGAATTCATGGATAGCTCAGGAATAGGAGTTATCATTGGCAGGAGCCGCAATATTGGGTTCTTTGGGGGCAAGACATATGCGATACATTTGAATGGTCAGATTGAGAAGATTTTTCGAACATCCGGGCTGCAACGGATTGTGCAGACAGAAGGGGAGGGACTCAATGAAAAGTAAAGTAATCGAGAAGGAAGAGAAGGTAATTCGTAAGAACCATATGCATATATCTTTCGATGCAAGATCGGTAAACGAGAGCCTGGCGAGAATGATGGTGACAGCGTTTATGACGGATATGAATCCAACGCTGGAAGAGGTTTCCGATGTGAAGACAGCAGTATCGGAGGCTGTGACCAATGCGATTATCCACGGGTATTCCAATGAGACAGATCAGGTGGAGCTTGTCTGTGACAGAGAGGAGACGAAGTTATGTATACAGATTGTGGATCATGGAATCGGCATTGTGGATGTGAAGCAGGCCATGGAACCATTCTATACCACAAAGCCAGAACTAGATCGCTCCGGGATGGGATTTGCATTTATGGAAGCGTTTATGGATGAGGTTCAAGTGGAATCCAAACAAGGAGAAGGAACTCGTGTAATTATGACAAAATACATAGGGAGGCTTCTTGACCGGTAAGGAGTATACAAAGGAGGAAGCCCAAAAGGAGGAATGGCAGTGTCGAATTCGTCAGGCACAACAGGGGAATAAGCAGATTAGAGATGAATTAATCGCCGAGAATATCGGACTTGTATATCTGGTGTTAAAACGATTCTCCAATCGTGGACATGATATGGAAGAGTTATTTCAGATTGGCGCAATTGGACTGTTAAAGGCGGTGGAACGGTTTGATTTATCAAGAAATCTTGCATTTTCTACCTATGCGGTTCCGATGATTATGGGAGAGATTAAGCGTTTTCTTAGGGATGATGGAATCATTCATATCAGCCGGCAGGTCAAGGACAATGCACGAAAGATTGCAGCGATTCGAGAACAACTGAAAAAAACAACGAATCATGAGCCGACTCTACAGGAACTGGAGAAGGCAACAGAGCTTACAGCAGAGGAGATTATGCTTGCAATGGAATCACAGGCGGAGGTGGATTCAATCTCAAGACCAATGGGAAATAGCACAGAGGATGGAAGAGGCTTGACCCTGGAGGACCAATTAGAGGATCACAGTCATACAGAGGAACACATTATCAATCAGATTACGGTGCAGCAGTTGCTCGGAAAACTGGAGGAGAAGGAAAGACAGCTGGTAGAGCTTCGCTATATGGAAGGCAAAACCCAGGCTCAGGTAGCACAGATGTTAGGCATGAATCAAGTGGCAGTCTCGAGGATGGAGAAGAAGATATTGCTTCATTTAAGACACGAGTTGACATATAATGGATAGAGCTTTTAAAATAAGAAGGCAAAAGCAGGAAACAAAGGAAAAGGATAATGTGAGAAAATGAGACGTGAGATTCAGATATTAGATCAGGCAGTGCTGCCGATGGATTATGAGAATTATGTATTTGATTTATATGGAACACTGGTAGATATTCATACCGAAGAGAGTCAGCCGCTGGTTTGGGACAAGCTGTGTCTTTTCTACGGCTATTATGGCGCATTTTATACCCCAGAGGAAATGCAGAAGAGTTATCGCGCACTGATTACCAGAGAGGAATCCCAAATGAAACAGAATCTGGTGAATAAGGAAGCTGTAAGCAATAAGAAGATTATCCGCTATGCGCATGAATCATTTCCGGAGCTTGAGATAACCGATGTATTTCAGGCTCTGTACGCACAAAAAGGAGTGGAGGCAGACCGTGCTCTTGCAATCCACAGCGGTCAGTTCTTCCGTGCCCTTGCAACAGAGTATGTAAAGCTGTATGAGGGATCCCGAAAGATGCTGCAGGAGCTGAAAGATGCGGGTAAAAGAATCTATTTGTTATCTAATGCACAGCGTATTTTTACAGCATATGAGATGAATGCGTTAGGGATTACCAGGTATTTTGATGAGATTATGATATCCTCTGATTATGGAACCAAGAAGCCAGACAAGAGATTCTTTGATCTGTTGACAGAAAAGTGTCATCTCGACATTTCAAAGTCTTTGTATATTGGAAACGATTCCAGATGTGATGTGGGGGGAGCCAGGCAAATTGGAATGGATACGTTTTATATCTGTTCAAATATTTCACCGGAGAACGATGCAGCGCCGGATGCGACTTACCAAGTTAGAAAATTTAAAAAATGGGGTCAGACACAATAGTGCCTGATCCCATTTTGGGCAATGATAATTTTTCGAAATCATTTCTGTAAGGAGGAAGGGAGCTGATCTTTGTATTTCTTATAAATAGAGATTAGCTCTTCGGTCTCTGAGTCTGTCAACATCTCTTTGGCATATTCCTTTAAGCCTTGCGTGTCACCACTTGTAACATAGGAGGTGGCTTTGGAGATGGTAGAAGGTGTGACATGTTTTTTTACAATCTCATGTATGGTATCCTGATCTTCTTTACTCATAGAATCTAACAATTCTTGAGCGTTTATGGTAGTTCCGTCTGGAAGCGTCGTATCCGAATTAATCTGAGTCTGAATCAGCTTCTCTGTGAGTGCAGAAATAGCATCATCTTTGAATGGATCATAAATGTAAATTTTAGCAAGTACAATAATTGCAGCAATAATAATTAGAGCACCGATAATCGGAAGTATGACACTGTGTTTTCTCTTAGTGGATTTCTTACTCATTCATATACCCAGGAGCGTTCCGGCAGATCTTACATGCTCCTTATCCTTTCCCGAAGATAGTATGTTATGGATTTAAGAAAATTCTATCACATTTATTTGGAAAATGAAGAGAATGTGTAAAAAGTTAAGAATTATTAAGAAATAGAAATGTAAGATAAAAAAGTCTACAAAAAGTTTCCAATTCCGGGGGCAAAAAGGTGCAAACTGTAGATTTACAAATTATTAATAAAAAATACATTATTTTTTCTCCAAAAGCTGATATAATACGATAGTTACATTATTGAGATAAAGATTACGAGTTCATATAGATAGGTGTAAAAATGTTTAATAAGAAAGAAAATGCTCCAGAAATAGTCATGGATGAAAGAACAGCTAGAAGAGAAAGAGCGAAAAAACGAATACGAAAAAGAAGAATCGTTACTTCATTAGCAATTGTGGCATCCTTATTAGCAGGTTATGCAATTGGAAGATATCAGTATCTTGCATTTGAATCCATTAAGGGAAGCACGGATCCGGTAGCAGTGGAACAGGATAATGTGAAAGAGGAACCAAAGAATGATACAGAGGATTCCACAGAAGCTACAATGGCAAATACAGCAACAGCGCTGACAATCACGCCAGCTGAGAACATCGATTATGGGGTTGAGCTTACCACTCCAGTGAATTATTCCTTGTATCAGGCATTGAAACAGCTGCGGAATGTGGAAGCAACCGATGAGAGATACAGCAAGATTCTAGAAGATCCATCCATCTATCCAGAGAAAATGCTGATCAATCTGGCAAATAATCCAGAGCAGTTGGATTTTGTATATAATTATCCAAAGAATGAGAAAGACAAGAGTCAGGCGATTCTTACAGAAGATGAATTGAATGCAGAATGTCCGTTATTTATCCAGTGGGATCAGAGATGGGGATATTTATCATACGGTGATGACAGCAATATTGCAATCAGCGGATGTGGACCAACTTCTCTAGCTATGGTTATTGTAGGTTTGACAGATAACAAGAAAGCAACGCCAGCTCAGGTAGCAGAGTATTCCATGGAAAACGGCCATTACATGAATGGAACAGGAACTGCCTGGACCTTAATGTTAGAAGGAGCCGAAGATTATGGACTGAAATCAGAGCGTATTGGAATTAATCCAAACACCATGAAGAAAGCTTTGGATTCTGGAGCATATTTGATTGTATCTGTGGATGCTGGGGATTTTACCACTGGTGGGCATTTTATTGTAATCTATGATTATGATGAGAATGGATTCTGTGTAAATGATCCAAACAGCGTATATCGAAGCAATAAGCGATGGACATATGATCAGCTGGCTGGTCAAATTAAGGCAATTTGGTCATTGAAATCAGCAAAATAGATATACATAAATGAATAGATTATGTAAAATATGGAAAACTGTCTAGTAAGAGATTCACTGGGCAGTTTTTTTCTATTCAATAACTTGTACAAAAGGGAAAGAAATGTCCGCTATCTAGCGGTTGAAAAAATGGATTTTTGAGTCTAAAATAGAGTTAGACACATCAAACTGGTTTGGAAATAGGAGGTAAAAATGGAAAAAACAGATTCTAACAACCGCCTCGACACCATTCGGGACAAGATGAAACAGGAAGCGAGTGATTACGAAGCTCAGAATTCGGACAAGATTCCATTCAGTAAGATTATGAAGCGGGCAAAGGTTCAATTACAGTTCGAGAACGAGGAGGCAAAGCTGCCATCCGTTGAAGAACTGTATTTTCAAACAAAGCATGGAAATCTATATTGGCAGTGGGTTGATATGAAAATACATGGTTTGGAGAAGCATTACCTGTATGAGACTTACTTTGATTCTGCATATATTCAGTTACGGGCATTGGAAAGAATGGATCCTTATGGAGGTCAGAAGATTACTTATACAGTGCAATTTCATCCAATACACGGAAAAAACATGCAGGCTACGACTACGAAACATCAATATACAAAGCTGCTGTCAATGATTCATAACAACAGTAAGAAGGTCCTCGAAAGATACCATTCCATATCAGCATAAAATGGAATAGATAAAATAGAATAGTGAGTAAGAAAATGGACACCATAGAAATGACAATTGCTTCGGTAATTGATGATTTCTATGGTGTTTTTATAAGGATAAATGATAGAATAATAAATATTTATGGAGATTACAGAGGAATACACATTTCGATAGAGGGAGATGCGAGGGATGAAGCATAGAGTGATTGGATTTGGAATTATCGCGTTGCTGATAGCAGCGTTATTTCTTGGAGCAAAAGGCATAATTACGGATAATAACAATGACAACTTTCCAGAACCGGAAGTAAGAATTGTGACAAATACGAGTGGCGAAGATGAGAATATGGATCTCCCAAAGAATTATTCTATTTTGAAAAAACAGAAAGGATATACCTATGCCGAGGCTGAACGAATTACGTATCATTCCAAGGTGACTGGTGGTGAGAAACATGCGAAGGTACTTCTTCCAGTAGATTATGATTCAAACAAGAAATACCCAGTTCTGTATCTGCTACATGGCTATGGTGGAAGTGACCAGACCTGGCTGAACAAGGACGCAGATATTATCCTGCAGAATCTTCATTATATGGAGAATACACCAGAGATGGTTGTGGTATTTCCTAATTGCATTGTGTCGGATACAGAGGATGCGGATGATATGAGCTTTTGGGAGACGGTTCCACTGTTTGATCGAACCGAGCAGGAGCTCGTAGAAAGCTTGATGCCATATATCAATGAGCACTACTTTGTATATACAGATAAGGACCATACTGCCATTGCAGGGAATTCTATGGGTGGACGTAATGCGTTATACACTTCATTTTCTCATCAGGATTTGTTTGGCTATGTCGGTGCATTTTCTGCTGCCAATGTTCTGCCATCAAGCTATGGTATTGAACTGCTGGACCATTTTGAATTAGACAAGGACCAGGATGGATTTCGCTTGCTTTTTCTCAATGTCGGGCGAGAGGACGACACCTGTGGGGAATCTACCTATCAGATTGATGAGGATATGAAACAGAACCAGATTCCTCATATCACTTATGACATGAACGGCAGGCATGAGAATGTGGTATGGCAGAATGCACTATATAACTTTGGAAAACGCATATTCCAGTGATAGCAATTGGGGATGAAAGGAAGTGTAATTACTTTTATGAGAAATCAGTATTGCGAAAATTCTTGGCACGGTAAGCCAGTGGTGTCATGCCTGTTTTCTTATGGAAGATCTCTGTGAAGTAGCTCTGACTTGGGAATGCCAGTGTGGAAGCAATCTGTGAAACAGTATAATCAGAGAAGGAAAGCATGTTCTGGGCAGTCTCAATTTTCTTGCACTGGACATATTCACTGATGGAGATGCCGGTTTCTTTCTTGAATAGCTTGGATAAATAACTAGGGGTAAGTCCAGTCAGCTCAGCCAGGGTCTGGACTTTTATTCTTGTGTGCAGATTGTCATAAATGTAATCAATACAGCTGGCAATTGGCTTGGAACAAATGGCGTTCTTATGTAGATTCTTCATCCTTCTGGTGTAGTCAAGACACATAAATCGGTGCAAATCAGAGAGTGCATCTGGTGTAGTACACCGATCAGCCTTCTGTATGTAGTAGTCGCTGAGTGTGTAGGAAGCAGATACCTCCATCCCACCCTGAATACAGTACCGGGCAAGAAGAGCCGCTGTTACGACAAAATGATATTGAAAGTGGCGTAATGTGTTTTCTGATAAAATTCCAAGCCCCTCTTTGAGAATGAATGGCTTCTCGGTCAATTGTTCCACCTTTCTCGTGTCGCCCATCTTAACAGCAGTATAGAATTCAAGCTCAGGATTAAATGGAGCTCTTATAAAGCTGGATTCCTTTTCCAAAAAATCTTTATAGCGAATCTTGTTTGACATAAATATATTTCCTTTCCTGCCTTTGTAAAATAAACCTGAATTGTAAATTGGAAGGCACTTTTTCCAATTTTATAATTTTTTATAATTACAGCTTGAGTTTACAACTCAGCTGCTCTAGTTTACAACTCAACTGTTCTTGTCAACTGCTCTTGTTTACAGCCCGAATACAAGCTTAATTATAATCTGATTAATAATATAACACAAAAACATAAAAAAAGATATGAGAACGATATACATATCCATGAGAAAAATGATATATAAATGATAACAGATAGTCATTTTAGACATGTTGGAACAGGTGTAGTAAGAATAATAAGAAGGAGGATGTTATGGAGTTAAAAAGAGGGATTAATCTTGGGGGTTATTTATCGCAGTGTGTGCACAGTATGGAACATTATAAGAGCTTTATTGGGGAGGAAGATATCAAAAGGATTGCTGATTGGGGATTTGATCATGTGAGACTTCCAATCGATTATGAAGTATTAGAGAATGAGGACGGATCGGAGCGTGAGGAAGGATATCAGTTCGTATACAATACAGTGGATTGGTGTATGAAATATAAGCTGAATATTATCCTTGATCTTCACAAGGCACCTGGATATGATTTTAATCATGCAGGAAATTCTGCAGAGAATAATCTTTTTACAAGCGAGGCACTACAGAATCGTTTTGTGAACCTTTGGGTCAATATTGTAAAGCATTTCTGGGGATATGACAATGTTGCCTTTGAGTTACTGAATGAGGTGGTTGAGAAAGACAATGTGGAGCTATGGAATGCGCTTATTAAACGAACAGTAACAGCAATTCGTAAAATTGCCAAATCGAGCCCAATCATCTATGGAGGAATTCAATGGAATAGCGCTACCACATTAAAATATTTGGAAAAACCATTGGATAAGAATATCATCTTTACCTTCCATTTCTATGAGCCACTTCTCTTTACTCATCAGAAAGCACACTGGGTAGAGAAAATGGATAAGAAAAAGGATGTATTTTATCCAGATGATATGGAAACATACAAGGAAGAATCGGCGAAGCTTGGAGAACAGGGACTTACGGTAAGTGAATCAACCGCAGCGGATATTGGAGAAGAGTTCTTAGAGCAGGTGGTAGAAGCAGCAATTACAGCGGCAGCAGATGCGGGGGTATCTTTATATTGTGGAGAGTTCGGTGTGATTGATCAGGCACCAGTAGAAGATACGTTGCGCTGGTTTACCACAGTAGATGAAGTATTCAAAAAACACCAGATAGGATTTGCTGTATGGTCATACAAAGAAATGGATTTCGGAATTACCGAATCTCATTATGACGATATCAGAGAGCCCTTGCTTACTCTTTGGAATAAGTAATCGAATTAAATGCTTGCAGAGTAATACTTCTGAGAACTCTTATTGTAGCGCGGAATGCAGTATGGTACAATGTTACTACTAGATAAATAGGATGAGAGAGAAGGCAGAAGGGCAATAGCATGAAAGAAAAAACGAAAGAATATATGAAACTAATTTTGTTCGCAATATTAGTATTGGCATTCGTGTTGTATTTTAAGGATATCGTAGGAGTGTTGGAACATTTTGTTGGAGTACTATCACCACTTCTACTTGGAATTGTAGTTGCATTTGTATTAAATGTTCCTATGAAAGCCATTGAAAAACTCATTGGAAGAATTGATCGAAAGCAAAAATGTAAGAAAGGGTTAAAACGTGCATTAGCCATTTTACTAACATTTGTGATCATTATTGTTGTGCTGGTAGCAGTAATTAGTCTCCTTGCACCTAATATTATTCGAACAGTTGGTGATATGGTTTATTTGTTACAGAATGAGCTGCCAGATTTTATTTCTGAGCTGCAGAAAAAGTATCATCTGGATCTGTCACAGGTACAGACATTTGTAGATTCTCTGAAGCTTGATAATCTCTTATTAAAAGCCACTACAATGCTTGGGGGAATGACAACAGCGCTCACAACTACATTCTCCAAACTATTTCAGCTTATGATGGCGCTGATTGTTGCTTGTTATCTGCTTGCTGAGAAAGAAAAATTTGGTCGTCAAACCAATGATGTATTGAAAGCAGTATTAAAAGAAAAGCCATATCGGGCAATCTGTCATGTGGGCAGCTTGATTAATGACACATACGAAAGCTTTCTTGGTGGACAATGTACGGAAGCATTGATTATTGCAACGCTAATGACCATAACGCTTAGCATTTGCAGAATCCCTTATGCGGTGATGATTGGAGTTTTGGCAGGAGTATTATCCTTTATTCCTTTTATTGGCTCTTTTGTAGCATGCTTTTGTGGTGCATTTTTCATTTTGTTACAGAATCCTTGGATGGCATTATTGGAAATCATTGTGTATCAGGTAGTGCAGTTTGTGGAAGGACAGTTTATCTATCCAAGAGTTGTTGGTAAATCAGTGGGACTCCCACCAGTATTCACATTGGTAGCTGCATTAATAGGAGGTAATCTGTTTGGCCTTGTGGGAATGATTTTCTTTATTCCAATTGTAGCTGTGATTTATTCGCTGGTGCGTGAATTTACCTATGAGAGATTGAAGAAGAAAGAACAAGATTCTAAGGAAATAGCTACTGATGTGAAGACTTCGGATTGATAGTGAATAAAAAATCATACCCCACCTACTTGACAAAACAAAGTAGGTGGGGTATTTTATAAATAGCTACTTGATATTGCAAAGTAGATGGCAGAATAAGGAAGCTGGAGGTGAACCCAATGGAGGAATCACAACTATTAAAAGGAGTTCTTGAAGGGTGTATACTGAGCATTATTTCAAGAGGTGAGACCTACGGGTATGAGATATTATCAGAACTTGAAAAGAATGGGTTTGTAGATATTTTGGAAGGCACATTATACCCAGTTCTTACAAGATTAGATAAAAAGGGAGATATTAAGTGTCGAAGGATGAAATCTCCATTTGGACCAATACGTAAATACTATTCAATTACAGAAGAAGGCCGTAGACATCTCGATGAATTTCAAGAAAACTATAAAAGGATTACAAAGGCCGCAATGCAAGTGTTAGGAGGAGAGTAAAGGATGAAGGATAGCTACGCGTTTTATAAAGATAAATTGAATAAGGAATATAAAGAAGTATTTGAAAAAGCAGAGCTGTATTGTATTGCAAATAGCTTCTCAGAGGACGAACTTGCGGAGATTCTAATGGACCTTATGGATATGTTCTTAAATGCACAGAGGGAAGGACGCAAGGTAGAATCCATTACTGGAAAAGATATGGAACGCTTCTGCAAAAATTTCTGTGTAAAACCAGATTTTCGAAGCCAGTTATGGGATTTTTTGAAGAGAGTTAAGCGTATTGCATGGCTTGTTCTTGTATTTGGTGCGTTAGATTTAATTGCAATATTGGGTGAAGAAGGTGAGTCTATATGGACTTTGCAATCAAATTTAATGTCAGCAATTGTTGGTATTGGGACATCAACTGTAGTTTCACAGTTGGTATTATTACTTGCCAGAAAGATGATGTTTCGAAAACGCAAATTCTCCATGAGAATGTTTTATGTAATTTTTGGGGTTAGTTAAGTATTATGTATGATTGCGGTTATTTCAATCGCAGGAAATGGACTACAATGGAATATGCCGTTATGGATTAGCTTAGTGATATGCTTTGCATATTTGATGGTATTTTACTTTGTATACTTCGTGTTCTTTAAAGATAAGGCTGCCCAGAAGAAAGACGCAAAAAAGAATAAAGTAACTTTCGCTAGCCAGGTAATTCAAAATATGCCAATGCAGTATGTGACCCAATACAAGAAAGAATGTATAAGAAGAGAACGTAAAGGACAGGAACCAATCTCAAAAGAAGAATTTTCAATGAAATATGAGAAAGGGATAAAATTTGATCAGTTCTATATTAAATTTCACTGGATTTTTCCGTTGGTAATCTATGCATTTGCAGTAACATATACTGCACATGAAAATTGGATTGCTGGGCTGAATGGTGTCAGTATGTTAGGCGATACAATTCTATTTGCAATAATATGTGGAGTTCTTTTTATTCCAATTTTAAAGTGGAATAAGGGTTCGATTCAAGTTACCATATGGAAACGTCAGATGATAAAAGAAGCGCATAATAAGGGAATTAGCTTCATTGAATATATGGAAACAATGGTGGTACAGGCTGATTGCATAGATGAGACAGATACGCAATAAACAGTTACAACGTCAGATGCATTCGGATGCTTTTTGAAATGGTTATATATATATTATTTCGCGATTTTTCTTGACTATCAAGTGACTTCATACTTTATAGTTACAGCAGAAAAGGAAAAAAGATAATGTGGGAGGCACTATGACAAGTAAAGAAATTGAAATGAAATTAAGCATTCCAAGAGCAACTATTCGTTTTTATGAAAAAGAGGGATTATTAAATCCGAACCGTGCACAAAATGGATATCGAGAATATAGTGAAAAAGACTTAGAAGAAATACAGAAAATAATTCTTTTTCGAAAAATAGGAATCCCAATTGCAACGATTCAACAGATTCTTATCGGAGATGTTCAATTATCCAGTGCAGTGCAAACCACCATTAATCAGCTGAATGAACAGATGAAGGAATTACAGGGTGCAATTTCTGTTTGTCATGAGATGGAAAATGATGCCGCAATCGACAATCATTTTGACTTAGAAAAATATACTAATATGGTAGAGATACAAGAAGAGAGTGGGAATCAGTTTTTTGATTATCTTAAAGACTATGCAAGCCTGGAGAAAAAAGCTTTTTATTCCATGTGGTCAAATGTGTTTTTTTCAGATGTGGAAAGTTTGTTTCACAAAAAAGGTGTATGGATAGGATTCATGATCATCTTTGGAATCTGTTTATTGAGAGGATTTGTTGGAAGATATGTGTGGAAAACAGGTTCCTTCTGGTATGGCTTTTTGTATCCATTTATATTGTTTCTGACGATTTCAGTTCTTGTGGTTCCACTGTTTGTTTTATCGAAAATGTATAAAGATGTTGAAGAGGAAGAAAAGTCACCAAAAAGATCTATTCCGGGGGTGGGAGTATGGAAGATTCTTGGTGGTTTACTCCTATTTGTGATGATTATTTTTGGTATTCCATGGTTAATCGAAGATCTGGTATATACACAGATTGTGGGAGTTCATACAAATTATATTATTACAGGAAATCCTTATATTTTATATCTAATGATTGGTCTGTATTTATTTGTAGAGATTGTGTGGCTATATGGGAAACACGGAATATTTGGGGATCTGTTTCGTGGTGAAGAGGGCGTTCGGGCGCATTTACCTCGAAAAGTAAAAAGAAAAATACTTGGTGTGACAATTGTTATTTATCTTATTGCTATTGTCATATATACAACATGGTTTACGTTTATCAGTGACAATCAAATCACAATGAGACGATTTCTCTGGACAAAGGAATATTCATGGGAGGATGTAAAGAGTTATCGACTTAGTGCAGGATTTGATGGAACACTTCGCTATACCATTGAAATGAAAGACGGGAAATACATTGATCTCATGGGAGCTGTTTCTTCTAGTCACTTCGAAGAAAACCAGTATCCAGATGGCGAAGATGATTATCTTTTGGATATTACTGAGCAAATACATAGCACAGGAGCAACCCTTGAGGTAGATGATTGGAATCGGCTTGAGCGTAATCTCACATATGAATACTGGAAAGAATATGCTGAAAAAATCAAGGATGTCTCAAAATAAATGTTTGAGTATAAGTAAATAGTGTCGTAAATGACGAAAAATAAACAGTGTAAAGATGGAGAAAAAACTTATAAACCCAGTGCTTATCGGCATTTAATAAAATGTTTATAAATGTATTAGCACTCACCTCTTGACAAAAAGAGGATGGTTTGGTGTTGTTTCGTGTAGTGCCGTCAGATCAGTATTTATAAGGGCTGCGGCACTTTTTCTATGTCATCAGATTTCGTCTGATTTTGTCAAAAGACAAAAAAGTGGTCTCAAAAATGGCCTCAGATTCTTTAAAATAGTTATAGAATAGAGGTATCTATCCGTGATATAATAATAATAGATTTAAGAAGCTTTCCTAGAAATATGGGGAGGAGAAAGGATGCGCATATGACAATTGATAGAAAAGTAAGCAGCATTGAGTCAAGCTTTCGGATGGAAAATATGGCGTTTGATGATGTGTGTAGAACTAGAGTGAAAAACATTCTTGAAAAAAAAGTAACTGTCGCTGATTCCATCGCGGAATTAAATAGGAAATATGGTGTATCCCAAAAGAAGAATGAAAGATCAAGAGTATGATTATTTCTATGACGATGAAGCGGATGCGAAATACTGTTATCCAGGTACAAACGTATTATAGAATAAATTAGATATTAGAGATCTTGATACACTGCATATGGCAGAGAGAGACTATTCATCTGTTCGCCAAACTGAATTAATGATGCAAGGTGTGACAGGTGATTTTTCATTTAAGCATTTATGTTCCATACACAAGCAGCTATTTCAAGATATCTATACATGGGCGGGAAAGACAAGAACAGTGGATATTTCCAAAGGTACTGTATTTTGTCTGGTTCAATTTATTGAAATGCAGTTTGAAGATTTATATCGCAAGCTTAAAAAAGAAAACTTTCTAAAGGATATTACAGATAAAGCGGAAATGAGTGAAAGATTAGCATTTTATCTTTGTGAACTCAATATGATTCATCCGTTTAGAGAAGGCAATGGAAGAACACAAAGAATCTATATTGAGCAATTATGTTTGAACAATGGTAGGTTTGATATCGATTTCACAGAAGCAACCAAAGATGAAATGATAAGCGCAAGCGTTGCGTCTGTAAATGATAGCAATGATCAGTTAGAAGCATTACTATTGAAATGCATACAGAATAAAGAATAATAAATGTCATGCACTTATCCTTAAGCGCCTGATTACTATAAAACGAACCCCAGAGCAGATGTCAAGGTGCGAAATGCCTTTACATTTGTTCTGGGATTATTTGTTTACATGGCGTGATGTAATATCACGCATGCTTCAACTCTTTAAGAAGCTCTGCAATATCGGCTTCAACTTGTGTAGCCTTCTTTACTGGAATCGGAATCTTCGTGCCATCCTTCAATGTCATCTGATTTCTAGACAGAACAGAGATTTCCAGTATGTTGACCAGATAGCTGCGATGTGGACGGTAGAAGTATTGTGGGAGTAGATGACGCAGCTGTTCAATAATTAGTCGAACACGAATGATACCATTTTTGGTGTGAATATCACAGAATTTTGCCTTGCCTGCACAGATATACTCAATATCCGTATATTCAATGTAGTAGGTAGAATAATCCTCGCTCTTTGCAATTAACCGTTCCTGACGCTGACGTGTGAGGTTATTAAAATGAGCATATACCTGTTTGGCTTCGAATTCATCTAGGTGAAGAGGGTAGATATGATCGCGGTCATCAATCTCCATTCCGTTTGAAATGTGCATGACGGCACATTTCCACTGGGAGCTCTCATCAACTTTCAATTTTTTCCAAAACATGGTAATGCGCTGATTATGCATGGTGACGTAGCCACTTGGATAATAGGTGTAAACTATAAATTTCAGAAGCAATTCGCAGGCGGAATTCCCACCAGATATGAGCTTAGAGGACATCTGTGCTGTCCGAAAGGATAGAGTGTTATGTTCCTGTGCAAATGCGTCTAAGAGTGCCTGTTTCCCTTCTATATATTGGTGGGTCGCAGGACCAATCCAGATAAAGTGCTCATCTATGTAGTTAAAAAATGGTTCTGTATTGTTGTGATAGTATTCCTCAACAACCTGTACAGCAAAGCGTTCTAGTGTATCATTCATGCGAGATTCTCCTCGGTACTTTCCTTTTATCCCCCAATTCTATCATTGTAAAGCTGGAAAATCAACAAAATTAAGTCGTTCTTTTCTGTGAGAGGCGATTCGTTTCCACGGTATTGCACAACGAAAAATGTATTGCTATAATGCAAGAAAAGAAAGAGTTACGAGCAATTAGATGCCTGAGAAGAGAGCATTATAATCCGTATGAAATAATATGGTAAGTGCTTTTAATTCTGATACACGGATATTGTAAGTGCCACATTCAATCTGAGAGTAGGTGCTTCGGGATAGGTCAATTCCCTGTAACTGCAGGTATGCGACTACATCTTCCTGAGTAAGACCATTGGACAAACGATACTCACGGATTTTAGCACCAATACTAATATCCT
>CAZTGP010000017.1:44942-46180 GCA_964613325.1 uncultured Roseburia sp.
GTAAGACCATTGGACAAACGATACTCACGGATTTTAGCACCAATACTAATATCCTGTCGGATTTTTTGAGAACTTTTTATATCTATTTGCATGAAAATCTCCAATCTGATTATTTGCAATAAATAAATTGCATTACAGATTGATTTTACGCGAGTAGCGATGAAAATGCAATGCTTGCATATGCATTTGAGGAGCACCGCGATAACTTGAAAATTTCATTTTCAAGTCGAGTTTGTCCAGAAGTTATAATTGCAATGTATATATTGCAACAAGAAAAAGTAATAGAATACATGAACTTATCTTTATCACAGCATGAGAATGCGATAACAGTGTAATACATTACACAGAATAAATTACATCAGGAATAATAGGAGGATGACGAATGAAGAAGAATTGGATTAAGAAAGCAATGGCAATCGCCCTAAGTGCGGCGATGATACTGGGTGTGATGCCAGAAGCAACCAAGCCATTGGTGGTACAGGCATCAACTACTAATACATTGCCAACAGCAACACAGTTTGCTACCAAAGCAGAGCTTATGACGAACTATGATTTAGATAATTCAACAGCTGCTACAGTTCAGAAGGTGATCTTTGGACAAAACGGCTCAGAAATAGCTCAGGAGTGGAAGATTGCAGGAAAAGATATTGGAATCAATGGAGATAACATCGTACTCTTTGCAGCAACTCCATTGGGTTCTATTGTTAAGTTCAATAGTACAACAGGAACAAAGACCTATGATAATACCAAGGGCTGTACTTATGAGTCAGATCCATCAACTGTTAATGCAAATCATTATGGTGGTAGTGGCTTACGCCAGACAATATCAGACCTTTTAAAAGGTGAGAGTTATTTTTCAACAGCAGAACAAGGGAAAATGAATGCTACAACCATTACAACAAAGGATACATATAATGGCAAAACTTATACTACAACAGATAAACTCTATGCAGCCTATGGAGATATTGATTATGGTAATGACTATATTACAGTTGGAACCAATTCAGCAGGTTCATTAAATAGCGGTCTTACAATAGATAGAATAGATGCAGGAAGTGTTAACAATTGGGGAAACAGCGATTTCTGGTTGCGCGCGCCGAGTGATTACTTTGCTAGCGGTGCGCTGCGTGCCATACCTGAAGGGGACAAGAGCAGCTACGATGTTGACTATAGTTTCGATGTTGTGCCCGCTTTTGATTTGAATCTGTCATCTGTCATCTTTGCATCTGCTGCGTCAG
>CAZTGP010000018.1:0-42079 GCA_964613325.1 uncultured Roseburia sp.
ATGCCTTCTTTGTAAGGGTACTCCAAGAGCAGTCGGTTCCATGATGAAAGACTCGAACCATAGCATTTTTCTATCCTTTCCTACTCCAATGCGTATCTGGGCCGCTGTAGATCAGACGCTGGAATGTCCCGTCACCGTATCGGAAGGACGTGCCTGGCTCGAATCATATACTAAGACTCACTCATTATCCACTGTCGTTCACAAAGTGCATCACTGTGATTCCGAAATCGTCATCTCGGCGACTGACTTATGGTTTCGATATGAGAAAGACACATCCGACATTCTTCGTGGGTTAAACCTGCAAATTAGAAAAGGTGAATTCTTTGCACTCATGGGCGGAAATGGCAGTGGCAAAACAACTACTCTTCGATTACTCTCCGGTCTTCTGCAAGCTTACCGTGGCACCGTTCATATAAATGGCAGTCTCACTGCGCTGCCTCAGAACCCTCAAACGCTGTTTGTATCCAAAACAGTTCGAGGTGACCTATATGAGATGTTCTCTGATGTAAAAATTGCAAAAGAAATACTAGACCAGAAAATCGCACGTGTCGTAACACTCTGCAAACTAGATTCCTTATTGGATCGGCATCCTTATGATCTATCTGGTGGCGAGCAGCAGCGCGCTGCACTTGCAAAGGTACTCTTAACTGAGCCCGACATTTTGTTTCTAGACGAGCCCACAAAAGGCTTCGATGCTGACTTCAAACAGCAGTTTGCGGGAATCATCCGTGATTTTTTATCCCAGGGAATTACTGTTTTCATGGTAAGTCATGATATTGAATTCTGTGCCAGATATACGCACCGCATTGCGCTCTTCTTCGATGGCAGTATTGTAACTGAAAATACACCAGAACACTTCTTCTCAGAGAATAGCTTCTATACCACTGCTGCAAGCCGCATGGCAAGAAAGCAATTACCTAGCGCCATTATTCCAGAAGATGTCATTCAAGCCTGTGGGGGAACCCTTCCGCCGGAGGAGGCCCTCCCTCATACCGTATCTTTGCCTTTACCTAAAGAAGAATCTGCTGACTGGAAACCTCCAAAGCTTCCGCTGTGGCGCAAACTCATTGCTATGCTGTCTGGTGCCATGGCACTTGTTGACTTTATTCACATCACCAGGCAGACAGACCTCACTCAATTTATTTCTGCCTCCGGAATAACAGCAGATGGTTCTGCTCAGCTTACCTCCTATGCCGTATTGATTGTTTTGCTTTTCCTCTTTGCAATCAGCACCGGGAAAAAGTCCAAAACTTCTGAGCACATCCAGACTCCAAGGAACAAGCGCGTATTGATCAAACGCACCAGAATTGCTGCAATTATGATATTCCTCTGCATCCCACTGACCTTATTTATTGGGCTTCAATACTTTGATCGTTCACACTACTACTTTATAGCTTTTAGTGTCCTTATTGAAAGTATGTTCCCTTTTTTCCTCCTTTTTGAAGGAAGAAAACCCAAAGCGAGAGAGCTTGTAACCATCGCGGTCTTATGCGCAATTGGCATCGCAGGGCGCGTTGTCTTCTTCATGTTACCTCAGTTCAAGCCTGTAGCAGCTCTTACCATTGTCGCTGGAATTGCATTCGGCGGTGAAACAGGATTTCTTGTTGGTGCTATGACAATGCTCACCTCCAACATTCTTTTCTCCCAAGGGCCTTGGACTCCGTGGCAGATGTTTGCAATGGGCATAATTGGTTTTCTTGCTGGTATCCTATTTCGGAAAGGGCTCCTCCGCCAAACCAGACTATCCATGTGTATATTTGGAACACTTTCCGTTATTCTGATATATGGTGGAATAATGAATCCTGTATCTGCACTTCTTTGGAGCAGTCAGTCGCTGAATAAGGAGATTCTTCTCTCCTATTACATCTCTGGATTTCCTATGGATCTTGTTCATGCGTCTGCCACGTTTCTATTCTTATGGTTTGGTGCAGAGCCAATGCTCGAGAAACTAGACCGAATCAAAACCAAGTATGGGTTAATTGAATAAATCTGAAACGAGCTTTGGCTACTATCTACCAAAGCTCGTTTTTGTTTCATCAATCAATTTGTTTAATGCATGATATAATTTGTCCGGTTCAATCGGCTTAGATAGATGCTCATTCATCCCTGCCGCACGGCTTTTCCGGATATCTTCTTCAAATGCATTTGCAGTCATCGCAATAATTGGAATGATTTTTGCATCCGCTCGGTCTAAGTGCCTGATGGCATCTGCTGCTTCAATCCCAGTCATTTCGGGCATTCGAATATCCATAAGTACTGCATCGTAATAAAACGCTTTCGACTGAGCAAATCTTTCCACACCGATTCTCCCATTGGATGCCGTATCTACAATCATACCTTTTCGCTCAAGCAGACGCATGGCAATCTGTGTATTTAAAGGATGATCTTCGCACAGTAAAATGCGTTTTCCTTCTAAATGATCTTCACTGCCTGTCTGAGTCTGTGGTTCCATAGTCTTCTGAGCGATTTCCTTATCGCTTTTGGCTATCTTATCTAAGGCAATGGTCAGCATAAATTTGGTTCCCGTTCCAAGTTCACTGCTGCACTGAATCGTTCCTCCCATCAGTTCCACCAGTTTCTTTGTAATCGATAGCCCAAGTCCGGTTCCGCCTTCCCCTTCATGCTCCTGCTCGAATGGAGTATACAGCTTCTCCATAAAAGCATCACTCATACCGATTCCTGTATCTTCCACTATGATTGTACAATACACTTTATCCGATCTATCCACCTTCTCATATTGAGAGATTTCCAGACGTACCGTTCCGCCCTCTGGTGTGAATTTTACTGCATTGGATAACAAATTAATCAGAATCTGATTCAAATGCTGTGTATCCACTTTCAGATACAGATCATCTGGGAGCTCTATCGTATCTTGAAATGTCACATGATTCTTCAATGCAAGCTTCTCTACCATAGGAATTACTGTTTCACAAATAGTGTCAGCCTTAATCTCTTCAAAATGTAAATCCACTTTATTGCTCTCTATTTTCGTCATATCCAGCACTTCATTGATTAATCCCAGCAGATACTCGCCAGAAGAATGAATTTTTCCAAGATATTCATCTCGTCTTGCATCATCAGCGCCTTCAAGCATCTCTTTGGAAGAGAAACTGATGATTGCATTCATTGGAGTTCTCATATCATGACTCATTCGAGAGAAGAACTCTGTTCGAGCAATTTCTTTACTTACATTTGCATTCAGCTCCTCAATGGAATCAACCAGTTGATCGATTTCCTTAATTCCCAGATGTTCCAAGTGATACCCGGATTGCGAATCCATAGTTCGCGCTTTCTTCGCAAGAGAAGTGATTGGTGCTGCGAATCTTCTGCTCACCCAGAAAATCGCAATTACTCCCAGGAGTAACGTAATCATTGATACAAGAAAAAGCATACGCTTGATCTGATTGCTGTAATTAAACAGAGAATCTCTCTGTGTCATAGCAATCAATACCAGCTCATCCTCCTCAAAGGGATTGTTATTGTTATAGATGTTAAGCTTCGCCATGTCTCCATACATGGTCACATCATCATAACCTATCACAGAAAAGCCACCGAATTTATCCTTCGCCCCACAATCAATGGTGCCCTCAGAGCTAAAACATCTGCTATAAATGGTTCCAGTTGTGGCAATTGGAATGCACTCTGTCCCATCTTTATGATGCATAGCCAGCACATAACAGCTATCATTGGCATTGTTGATTTCCTGATTTGGCATCAAAGATGCCAGATACTGTACCGTCAGTTCAACTCCCAGTACCGCATATGGATATCCCGTTTCATCCATCAGCGGAATCGAATAAGAAACGACCTGCGGATCGGAACTGGATATTTGATGTGCTCCACATAAATACGCAATGTCCTCGCCGTCTGCTTCTGGATTATTGTATGCTGCCTGCAGTGGCTGATAATAGAACAGACCATCCTCTTTGCTGGAAAATTGATAGCTGGCATCCCACCAGGAATCTAACAATACCCTTCTCGATTCCTACCGACTGATTGAATTCCTCTACCAATTGGTCAAATGCGGTCAGCTGATCGCCATTGTAATAGTTCCATACTGTTATTGTCACTGGATTCTTAGGATCCAGTGCAGAATTCTTGGTTCCAGTCTTTCCAGTTTCCGTGTCTGTGTCTGTCGCTCCGCATCCGCAAGTGCCCAATAGCAATAGAACAGCCATCATAGCAGCAATTCTTCTAATCCACATCTTTTTCATAAACGTTTCCTCCTGCCCATTATCTTTGTTACTTTAGTCCTATATTCCTACTATATCACATATATAGGTAAAATGACACATAAAATCAACAAAAAACCTTGTCTAAAAAACTTGTCACCAGCAACGACCGTAGTGGAACGAAGACATGCGTATAAGCATGCACGAAGTGCATTTATATTTGATACGAGGAATTTTCTATCAAATAAAAAAGAACTAGGATTTTACTCCTAGCTCTATAGATTCTTCTATCCTTTTGTTATCGCCAATTCGTCATATTACTTAATCCCATGTCACCTCAAAGGTCAATGTATCATCGCTCACCATATAGGATACATGGTTCGTATCGAGAATGGAATAGACTTGTTCTTCGTCGATCAGTTGATGGCATATCTCATCCAATACCGCCTGTGTACTACATTTAATCAGAATATCCTTCGTCTCCGAAGCTTCTTTCAGCTGTCCAAAGCGATCGATATCTGCTGTATCAAAATACACTCCATTCTTGTAATAATAGTTCTCATCCATGCGATTGCAGGGAGGAATCGCAACAGCATTATCAATGGAGTAATATCTTCTGATCTCCTGCTCTGTCACATTGAACAGATAATAGCTTTTCTGCTTCTCCTTCTCATCCACTGCGATGGTGCTATTGGTCACATCGGTCATATACCAATTGCCATTTATATTCACGCAATTCCAGCCATGAGCTGTTCCCTCTTTGGTATTTCCGGTAACAATCGTACAGGGAATCTGGCACTGTTTGCACAGATATTGGAACATCTTACTATAGCCAAGACATACACTCTGTCCCAAGGCTACCGAATACATGGATTGATTATAAGGACTCCCCTCCACATATTCTGTATTGGCAGATATGTAATCATAGATGATCTTCTCTTTGTCATAGGATGACATTTCTTCTGTCATCTGTGACAATACCGATTGCTTATATCCTTCAATGGTCTGCATCGCTGCGTCAATTTCTGTTTCATTCATGGTATATTTCGGCATAAATGAAATGGAGTTATTCTGATACTGTGAATAGCTATATCCATCCACATAGAAAAGCTCTGGATAGTCATACATCACACAATAATATAAGAATTCCAAATTATCCGTATCCTCAATACTTACAAATGCCATATCATCTTTGTTTAACAGAATGGAATATATTTCCATATATGTCTTTCTTTCGGTCTCCGTTTTCAGCTGACTATAATAATAGTTGGTCTCATCTATGGACACATTGCTGGTATCAACCGTTCCGTCTTGACCTTCTTCCGATTGATATGCTGAAATATCCTTCTGAACGTTCTGTTTGAGCTGATCTATTGTCGCACAGGAGCACAGCCCCAGTGCTGTACTTATAAGAAGTACCAGTGCTGCTATCTTTTTTCTCATAGTCACATTCCTCTTATATAATAAATTTAACTTAGTTAATTGCGAAACACGTTGAATTCACTATGGCTATATACTGCGAATACAAGCAAACATGATTTGTCCTAATCATAAGTGTGCTTCTTTCCCTATGAGGAAAATGTTGAAAGTTGTTGGGAACCCTTTTCCTCCCTCTAAATGGGTGCACTCAGGATAAGTTGATTAGAGGCCGCTGCCAAAACTCGGAGTGAAGAACTACATAGCTTTCTATGTTGTGACCTCGGACAGGTTGTTCGCGGCCTCATTTATCCTTCGCGCACCCATTAAGAGGGAGAGCAAAGCCAGTAGATTCACCCTGTGCCACGAACAAGTACCCGGTGTCTGTTCGAACCTTTGACGAACGGAACTAATCACAGAAGAGGAAAAGGGTTCTCTACAACTTTCCATTTTACGAAATGGGAAAGAAGCACTCTTTTGGTTAGGACAAATCAGTTGGTTGTAGTGTCCGTACTATGTGTCGTTTTGCAATGAATTGTTATTTTCTATATCACTCATAGTATATATGAATCCAAGGGGTTCTACAACCAGAATGTCGCCACACTACGCTAAACGAAGAATTATTTTCAGGCACATTTCATCTCCCGATTCCAAGTGCAGGATCTGTGCTGTGATCTCCCCTTCCATCAAATGCATTAATTTACGGCAAATATATAGTCCCAGACCACTTCCTGGTTTCTTCTCTACGTTGCTTCCCCGGAAAAAGCTGTCAAAGAGATGTGGCAGCTCCCGCTCCTCCAGCGTACAGCCAGTGTTTCGAATGTTCACAATATACTCTTCCTCATCTCTTTCGGAAGAGATCGTAATCTGTCTTCCATCCCCATATTTGATTGCATTTTCCATGATATTCTGCATGACTTCCACTAAGCGCTCTTTATCCCCATGCACAATGCAATTATCATAATGCTCCACTGTGAAATCGATCTGATTCAGCATCATCTTCTCCTCATAGTAGAGGCGAATCTGCTCCATAGATTCCTTCACGTAGAATTCATCATTGTGAACCTCAAAGCTTAAGAAGTCCTCATTGGACGCTTTCACAATCTCAGCAATGTATCCCTCAATCTCATCTGCTTTTTGATTAATGCTCGAAGCGATCTCTAAGCGTTTCTGTTCCTCGTGGTACAGGTTGCGTTCAAGTGCCTTTGCATAGAGTTTAATAGCACTAAGAGGGGTCTTGATATCATGGGACAGGGACATCAGAAGGGTCTTCTTCTCTCTCACAAGCTCTAATTCTTTCTGTCTGTCCTCCTCGATGTTCTCTCTCAGAAGATTCATTCCCCATAGAAAACGCCCAAAGAACCGGCTTTTCTGTTCCTGAATTGGCATTGCGAGATTGCCCTTACTAAGCTCGTAGGGCAGCTCGGACATCTGTGTGAACGGCTTGATAATCCGGTTCCGAACATACAAAAGAATACCCAAAACACTTATGATTAGAATCCCTGCAATCAGATTCATCGCACCAAGTATTTGCGTATTGACCTTTTCTTTTCGCTCATATGTAATTCGATAATATCCATTGTCTGTGGCATAGATGACATAATCTTCGGATTTGTCATTTAAGAATTCATCCAGTTGATAAGTGGAGCCTGTTTCCCCTTCTTCATTTTCCAGTACCTGCTTTGGTAGAAAATAGATTCCTTTTATCTCTTCCATATTGCTAGTCTGCTGCAGAGCATGTGCAATCTTATCCTTGAGGGATTGTGCCACTCGACTTTCGGACTCCTGCCCATCCGTTTTCCAATTGCTAAGATACTCCTGATATTCCTGTGTGTCTTCCCATCTGTCAATACTTTTTTCCATACGGGAGGTACTCACCCGATAGCTTCGATTAGAATCCCGGAACTCTGTCCCCAGCATATAGAGATTAATTCCCACAACCAGAAGTATCAGAAAGCTGCAGCTGCCTATGATAATGCCATTGATTTTCTTCATGTTCTCCTGCCCCTCGGTTTACTCTTTCTGTCGTTCATTGAAATCGCTATGCATTTTCCAAAGAATCATATCGATATCCCACACCCCAAATGGTCTGAATGTGTTCTGGATGCTTCGGGTCCTTCTCGATTTTCTCCCGCAGCCACTTGATATGTACGGTAAGCGTCTGGGGCTCGCTCTCGCTGTCGAAGCCCCATATCTTACCAAACAATTCCTCTTTGGAAATTGCTTTACCGCGGTTCTCCAGAAAATACAACAGTAAATCAAATTCCTTGGATGTTGCAGTAATCGCTTCGTCCTTTACATAAATCACACGTCCCACCTTATCCAAGCGAAGGTCTCCATCCACAATCTCGTCGGATGAATATCTTCGTTTGAAAATGCCATTGATTTTGGCAATCAGGATGTCGATGTCATAGGGCTTCTCAATGTAATCATCTGCTCCAAGAAGAAGCCCGTTCATCTTATCTTCCTTGGTATCTTTTGCACTGACAATCAAAATTGGGGTATTGGAATGTTCTCGAATTCTGCTGCACACTGCAAACCCATCCATCCCGGGGAGCATAATGTCAAGCACCACCAGCTTTGCTCCCTCTGCTTCATAGATTTCCAATGCTTCTTCCCCTGACACTGCTAGATAAGTGTCATAGCCTTCCGCTTCCAAAAAGTCTGCAAGCAGCGTTCCGATTTCCTCATTATCTTCCACAATTATGATATCTGCCATCTTCTACCATCCCATTTCATTTAACCAGTTATTGACCTTGCGCTCACGGTCTTTTAATTCTGCCTCATCCTGATAGGAATCAAGGTGCATCTCTCCTTTTATATTACCATCAACAATATACATAATTCTAGCGCATTTTGCAGCAACTTTCATGTCATGGGTAACAAGCATGATGGTACAGCCTTCCTGATTTAATTTATTCAATTCCTTCATTACATCTTCGGATGAGCTTCTATTCAAGGCTCCTGTTGGTTCATCGGCAAAGATAATGTCCGGATGGTTGATCATACTCCTGCAAATGCAGGCTCTCTGAAGTTGCCCGCCGGATACCTCTGTGATATCATTATCTGCACTCTCGATAATTCCAAGCTTTCTCATGAGAGCTCTTCCATAGTTGTTAATCTCTTCACGAGACGCGGTGTTTTCCTTCGACTGATATGCTGGAAGCAGAATGTTGTCAAGAATTGATAAGTTCTTTAGCATATGCATCTGTTGGAAAATGAATCCCATATGATTCAGTCTTACATCACTTAATTCCTTGTCAGAAAGTGATGTGATTTCTTTTCCCTCTAGTCTTACTTCTCCTGCGGTTGGTCGGTCCATTCCAGATACACTGTAAAGCAGTGTGGATTTGCCGGAGCCGGATGGTCCCATCACTGCGACCATCTCTCCATTTTCAATTGTAAAACTGATATTCTTTAATATGTTGTTCTGTCTTTTATTGGTGATATATGTTTTGCAAAGATCTTTTACTTCTAAAGCTGCCATCTTTTTTCTCCTTATACCTTCGATTATTTCATATTGTTTGATTATATCTTATTGTTCGTTGATATCTTATTGTTCATTTATTCCTTGTTTTCGTTGATTTCATACTGTTGGTTCATTCGATCCATTTCAAATATCTGATCTGTTTACTCAATATTGTTGGTTTCCTGTGGGGAAATCTTTCTTACCTTATGCATGGTTATGACACATCCAAGTACGGTTGTCACAAACAGGCATAACGGATAGATTACATATACTTCCAGTGGATTGATCTGGAAATCAATATGGCTTGCACCCATGAATTTGAATACCTGACCCGATGTAATCTGTGAGAACGGTGTTCCGGTAAGGGTTCCTACCAGAATTCCTATGAAAAGTACCAATGCAATACGTTTGGTCTGCCAGCGGATAATTGCCTGGTTTGTGAAACCAACTGCTTTCATCATGCCCATCTCGCCTTTTTCTCTGATTAAGAACATCTTCTGCATCAAAGCAACCACAAGAATATTAATTGCAATGGCAACAATAAGTATTAAAACCTTCAGTGAAGCAAGCTGATCTGAGATTCCACCTAACATATTTCCAATGAACGTCTTTGCATTTTCTACTCTTGCATTTGGGAAGAGTGGTTCAATATCTGCAATTGTATCATCTATAATTTTGATATCTGCTTCATCTGCAAGCTGTACCTGTACGCCAAAGGTTCCAGAACAGCCAGAGTAATCAAGCTCGGCGTCTTCATGAAATTGCATCCCCTCCCCCATATTATTCATGGATTGGTAGATTGCGGTTACCGTATATGGCTTCTCTTTATCCCCCGAGGTAATATACACGGTATCACCCACAGAGGCATGAATTGCATCCGCAGTTACCACAGCAAGTGCAACTTCATCTGTATATTCAGGAGCAGTTCCCTCTTCATATGCATATTGATCTGTGGTACTTCCAAGTCCTTGTGTAGCCAATGATTTATAGGATTCTTCTCCTTTTCTAACTTTCAATTTGAAGGAAGCTTCTGTGGACACCTGCTTCACTGGATAACCATTTTCCTCCAGTGTATCCTTCACTTCTGTTAAGTAATCTTCAAACCCCTGCCTCTGTCCCTGCATTAACAGATCTGAGATTTTTTCATCATCTGAGATGAATACATCTGCTCTTACAATTGCAAACCAGTCAATAATATTCTCTGAGCGCAAGGTATTAATGGTATTCACTGGCATGGTAACCAGCCACATTCCTACGATGGATGCCACAAAAAGCACCAGATATTTACGGAATTCACAGCACACATCATTGCAAGCTAAGAATGTTGTTGTACGAAGTCTTGATTTATTTAATGAGAATATTCCTTTTTTCTTAAAACGTTCTCCGTTACTTCCATTTCGAATTGCATCCATAGGTGAGAACTTCTTCAGTTTTCCTGTGCTCAAATATGCAGAGCCGCTGATAAATAATACCACTACAATGCTGCTTCCTATCTGTAGCAGCAGGTTATTCATATCCTTTCCCACTAAAATTGTATTTGTGAACTGTCCCAGCAGCGCCTTGCTGAATGGAATACTTGCAATACAACCAAGAAAGGATCCAACAATCGCCATTGCCAGATACTTCACCACATACATTCCTCGAATATATGGTGTTTTGAGACCGATGGCTTTCATGATTCCAATCTCTTTGAAATCTTCATTGATAGAAAATACAATCGTGAATTTCAACATGACTGCGGAAATAATGATTAGACAAATGCTTACTAGCATGATAATTCCTGCAACCACTAAGTCCATAATGTAAGTGGATTTGACAAGCTGTCTATCACCACTGAAGATTACGTTGAAACCAGCGTTGTTATAATCCTTCTCGAAGGCTTTCTGATCCTTGGTATCAATGGAATAGAACTTACCAGTTGGAAGTCCACTGTTTGCTTTTAAGTCCTGCAAATCATGATCTGTCATAATGAATCGATGTGAGCTCATCAGGTCTGTTCCAAAGAATGCATCCTTGGAGTAGCCAGCCAGTGTAAAGGTCTTGGAATAACCATCTGTGGTCTTGATTGTTAACTTATCCCCTGTTTTCAGCTCATTGTCCTTCAAGGACTTGTAATTCACATAGATGGTGCCGTCTTCCATCTCTGTTATTTCATTATTCTCTTCATCAAAGAATTTCTGCTGATATATATCATAACCAGTAATCATTCCGGTGGCAGTTAATTGATATTCTTCTTTACTATCCTCCAGCTCAATATTTGTTTTGGAGAAATAGACCAAATCATCTGCGTGATATTCCTCAACATGATCATTCTCTTTCAGGAACTCATTGACAGGGTCCTTCTCATTTACTTTCCCCGTTTCCTGCTGTCCTACATTGTCCATGGTTAATATCGAGAAATCTTTGATTCCTGCTTTATTAAAGAAACTCTCTGTTCCTGAACTAATTACTACGAGATTGCTTAAACTTCCTGAAATAAACATGGTTGCCAGGAAGATAAATATAAGCAAAATGATATTCATGGATTTCTTACGTCTTATATCTTTCTTTAGCATTTTGAAATACATTTTCTTGCTCCTCTCTTCTTTCTGGCACTATCATAGCAATTGAATTATTAAATAATCCTTAAATTATATACAGCAAAATCAATACTTACAGAGACTTTGTTATCAGTTTGTTATAAGATAAGTCGTTCTTTGGTGCATTTTGCACGCTATTGTAAAAAAACACTGCTTTCTTTCGAAAACAGTGTCCCTATTAATCTCTTGATTCAATTACAAGAAGCAGTCCCTTAGAAAATGAGATGCTTGCTTCTTCCTCTTCAATTTCATTGCTTACCCCAAGGGAGTTAAATCCGCCTAACAGATAATGATCCAGCGGATACTTCATGCCCTCCAAAGTCACATCACATACTTCGCCTGTAAAGGGAATTAAAGATACGTATTTGCCGTATTGCTCGTTCTTATGAATGGTAATTGGCTTATCAATCATTCGAATTCGATTGTTGGCATCCACAAGCTCTATGGATACGCCCTGCTCTAATCCAATCCCAAGAAGACTCACATTTCCAAGTACATGGTCGAGTCTTGTCCCAGTTCCACCAAGCACTGTGATCGCAGCTGCTCCATGGGAAATCGCATAGCGAATGGCATATTCCGTGTCTGTATCATCTTTCATAGGATTCAGTTGATGGAATTCGATCCCTTCCTGCCCTTTGAAATAAGCAAGTGATTTGGCATCTACCGAATCAAAGTCTCCGATAATTACATCCGGCTTAATCTTCATACGATACAGGAAATTCATACCCGAATCTGCACCAAGAATCACGTCATAGCTGCCCTCTTTAATTATGTTACATGCACATTGATCATCAATACTTCCACCTGAGATAATCACATATTTCTTATTCATACATTTACACCATGTCACTCGTTATTTTCATACTTATCCTGCAGTTTTCATTCTCAGGATATAAAAAATAAATATCGAACGATTCATTTTGAACTGTTCCTGATTAAACTGTTCTTGATTAATTCTTCTTTATTGAATTGTTCTTTATTGAATTGTTCTTGATAAAACTGTTCTATATGAATCGATTAGTTACTAAGAATATCAAGGAAACGACATACATTTTCATCTATCTCACCATTAAATACTGCGCTTCCAGCTACAATAATATTAGCACCTGCATCCATGATTGTACCGCAGTTCTCAAGATTGATTCCACCGTCTACCTCAATATCTGCCTTTGTTCCAAGCTTCTCAATCATAGATTTTAAGTGTCTTACCTTTTCCACCGTGTATGGAATTAATTTTTGTCCACCAAAGCCTGGATTTACAGTCATAATCAATACCATATCCACCTTCGGAAGTACATATTCAATTGCAGATAACGGTGTTGCTGGATTTAACGCCACTCCAGCAATTAATCCTTTTTCCTTGATTGCATCAATGGTACGATCTAGATGCTTACAAGCTTCTGCATGAACTGTAATAATATCAGCCCCCGCCTCCGCGAATTCATCAATATAACGAATTGGCTCGTCAATCATAAGATGCACATCAAACAGGCGCTCTGTAATTCCTCGAATGGACTTAATTACTGGAAATGCAAATGAGATACTAGGCACAAAGCTTCCATCCATAACATCAATATGAACATACTGTGCTCCCGCTTCATCCAATTGTTTAATCTGTGCTCCAAGATTTGCAAAATCTGCTGATAAAATTGATGGTGATAAACAGTTCATAATGAGTCTCCTTAATACTTCTTTGGCTTATTTTTCAATTCTTCATAAAGAAGAACATAATTATCATAGCGAGTCTGGCTAATGAGTCCTTCTGTTAGTGCATCTTTAATTCCACAGTCTGGTTCATTGATATGACTACATCCTTGGAATCTACACTTCGGCTCATGCTCGATGAACTCTGGATAACATGTCCAAAGATCTTCTTTCTCAAAACCTGGGACATCCATGGAAGAGAATCCCGGCGTGTCCATAATATAGGTTCCATCCGATATAGGAATAATCTCTGAATGTCTGGTGGTATGCTTTCCGCGTTCAATCTTACGGCTGATTCCACCTGTCTCCATCTGTACACCGGATTGAAGACTATTTACAAGGGAAGATTTTCCAACTCCAGAAGGTCCTGCTACCGCAGTGGTCTTTTTCTCAAGAAGTTCTCGAAGCTGCTCTACATGCTCTTTTGTCTTTGCACTGGTAAATAAGATTTCATATCCAGCTGGCTCATAGATTGCGCGAAGTGCTTCCTTCTCTTCATCCGTTATTAAATCACACTTATTAAAACAAATTGTGACCGGCACTTTCTGAAATTCCATCATACATAGAAACCGGTCTAATAAGTTAAAGTTGGGCTGTGGCTTCGCTGCTGCAAATATAACAAGTGCCATATCAATATTCGATACAGCCGGACGGATCAATTGGTTCTTCCGTGGCAGAATCTCTTCCACGTTTCCCTTTCTCTCCTCCTCGTCAAGCACCGCGATATCCACGTCATCGCCAACAAGTGGTTTAATTTTCTGATTACGAAAGGCACCTTTTGCCTTACATTCATAAATTCCGGTTCCTGCTACGTGAACGTAGTAGAAACCGGAAATTCCTTTGACTATCTTACCTTGCATTGTGTACCTACTAAATAAGTTTATATTTGTTTGATAGTAACAAAAGTGCGTAAGCTCGTTACACTTCTTCTGCTTTTTGTAAAAGCAACGATAATATTGCAATTAATCACACTACATTTTGTAAATCACATAAAATCATGTCTACTCCATGGGATTCTCATTTATAAAAAAATTATTTTCATTGATTATTGTGCTGTAAATGTTACTGATGTACCATTCGCATCAACTTGGATTTCCTGTCCGTCTGCATTATACCAAATAACTGTTAATGTACCTGAAGAAGTTTTTAATCCACTCTGATCAATTGTATATGAATCTGCTTTTTGTGTTTGATTAATTAAATTTGTTCCATTTGCATCATCTAACACAACTTTAACAGAATCTACGCCTTCTGCAGTACAACTGAATGTTTTTTTATAAGAATATGTTGTTACTTTCTTAGGTCCAGAACTTACAGTAAGTGTTACAGTTGTTCCTTTACTTACAGACTTACCAGCTGCTACATCCTGATCAATTACAGTGCCTGCTGCTGCATCATTCTCTTTATCTACTCTTGCAACTACTAATCCCTGAGCTTCTAATGCTGCTTTTGCTGAATCGTAGTTTGCAGATATAACATTCTGAACACTAATTAACTGTGCACCCTGGCTGATTACGATTGTTACAGAAGAGTTCTTATCTACTGAGCTTCCTTCCACTGGAGACTGGGAGATTACCTGACCTGCTGGTACGCTGTCATTGTATTCATACTGTTTCTGATATTTTAAGTTGCTTCCTGATAATGTTGAGGTTGCAGCATCTTCTGCCTGACCTACGACACTAGGTACTTTTACTTTTGATTCATCTTTTGAAGTTCCACATACGATAACACTGATTGTGCTTCCTTTGTTTACCTCTTTGCCTTTGGCTACATCCTGCTCGATAATCTGGTCTTTTTCGTATTTATCTGATTCTTCATAAGAAGCGATAAATAATTTCAGACCGATTTTTTCTAAGGCTTCTTCTGCTTCTTCTGCAGTCTTACCTGTGATATCGATCATCTTTACTTTTTCTTTTGTTGTCTCTGATTCCGTAGGTTCCTGAGACTCTGTCTGTACCTGTGATTCTGTATTTTTCTTATGTGAGCCAAATTTGAATAATCCGAACACACTGCCGATTAAGTAGATGATTACAAGTACAATAACAACTGCTGCAACAATACCCATGATGGTCACTGCTTTATCCATTTTCGGATTCAGTGTTCCTTCTTCTTCATCTTCCTCGTCATCTTCATCAAGGTCGTCATCTTCATCGAACTCTTCTGCATCCTCATCCATGTCATAATCAGAATCTTCTGCACCTTCGTTGATCTTCTGCAGATCCTCTTCACTGATTACTTTTGTCTTGGCATTGTCCACAAGTGGAACCATCACTACAAAGTCCTCGTTTGGACTAATAAGGGATTTTCTTAAGTCAGCAAGAAGCTCTGCGATTGTCTGGTAGCGGCGATCTGGGTTCTTCTGTGTACATTTGATGATAATCTTCTCCATGCTGATTGGAAGATCCGATGCATATGCACTTGGGGATACCATCTCTTCCTGCAAATGCTGAATTGCTACAGCTACTGTGGTGTCACCATCGAATGGCACACGTCCAGTAACCATCTCATACATTACAATACCTAAGGAATAGATATCACTTCTGCCATCTACGAAACCATTTCTCGCCTGCTCTGGAGATGCATAGTGAACAGACCCCATCACATCAGAGCTGATGGTGTTAGAGGATGCAGCACGCGCAATCCCGAAGTCCGTAACCTTTACTTTTCCTTCTGTGGAAATGATAATGTTCTGTGGTTTGATATCACGATGGATGATTTCTTTATTATGTGCAGCTTCGATACCTCTAGCCACCTGAATTGCAATGCTGACAGATTCTTTGAAAGAAAGCTGTCCTTTTTTCTCGATATATGTTTTCAGGGTAATTCCTTCTACATATTCCATTACAATATAATGCATTCCATTTTCACTGCCTACATCATAGATGTTTACAATGTTTGGATGCTCTAAACCAGCTGCTGACTGCGCCTCTGTACGGAATTTGGTAACGAAGTTCATGTCCTCAGAGAATTCTGGTTTCAATACTTTAATCGCTACAAAACGTCCCAAAATATGATCTTTTGCTTTATATACGTCAGACATTCCGCCTGCGCCAACTTTACCTACGATCTCATATCGATCTGCTAAATACATACCATCAGTTAACATTTTTTCACCTCATCAGATAATAGTTTAATTATAATCGCCGTTATATTGTCTCGACCGCCATTGTCGTTTGCAGTCTTTATCAGAGTTCGAACCTGCTGTTCTACCTCCTCGTTCTCATGAACGATCTGAAGGATAGCTTCATCATCTACCATATTGGTAAGACCGTCAGAGCACAATAAAACAGCATCGCCGTCCTCTAATTCAATTTCGAAAAAGTCAACGTCAACCGTTTCGGCTGCACCTACTGCACGAGTTATGATGTTTTTATCCGGATGATCCTTTGCCTGGGCTTCGTCCATCTCTCCGAGACGAACCATCTCCCCAACCAGTGAGTGATCCCTTGTTATTTGTTTCATTTCTTTCCCAATTACATAGAGTCTGCTGTCTCCAACATTGGCAACCACCATCTTATGGTCATCAATTGTCGCCGCAACAATGGTTGTTCCCATCCCACGTTTAGACTCATCTGCTTTGGATTCTTCAATCAGAAGTTCGTTTGCTTTCTTAATTGCTTCATGTAAAATTGTAACTGGTTCTATCCCGACACTTCTGGCCACAGATGCAACTACACGCTCCACCGTGTATCGCGATGCATATTCGCCGGCTTTATGCCCGCCCATGCCGTCTGCCACAATATAAAGATTCGGGAGATTTCCAACGGCTGTATCTGACGCAAATAAGTAGTCCTGATTCATTTCACGTCGAATTCCAGTATCCGTCATGGAAAACGTCTTCATCTGCATTGCCTTCCTTTCTGTCGAAATAATGTTACATAGAAACATAACTAATTATTATCGATATATCTCTTTCGTAATTGTCCACAGGCTCCATCAATATCTCTGCCCATTTCCCTTCTAATAGTAACATTAATTCCGTTTTTTTCAAGTTTATTTTTGAACGCCGTAATTACCTGTGCATTGGACTGCACATAATCACGTTCCTTAATTGGGTTCACAGGAATCAGATTAATGTGACAATTCATACCTTTTACAAGCTGACACAGCTCTGCCGCGTCCTGATTGGTGTCATTGACCCCACCCACAAGACTGTACTCAAAGGAGACACGCCTTCCGGTCTGTTCAAAATAATATTTGCAGGCATCCACCACTTCGTGGATGTCGTATTTATTTGCAACTGGCATCAGCTCTAGCCTTTTCTTCTGATTGGATGCATGGAGTGAAAGCGCCAGGGTTATTTGAAGCTTCTTATCTGCAAGCTCACGCATACGCGGAACAATTCCACAGGTGGATACGGTAAGATTCCTTTGGCTGATATGTAGCCCGTGTTCATCTGTAAGAAGCTCGATGAACCGAAGCAGATTATCAAAGTTATCCATAGGTTCACCGGTTCCCATCACTACAACATTGGATATTCGTTCCCCGATGTCTTTTCCAATCTGATAGATCTGGTCAATCATCTCTGCTGGGCGCAGGCCTCTTACAAGACCGTCCAATGTTGATGCACAGAAACGGCATCCCATACGGCAGCCGACCTGTGAGGAAATACATACGGAATTGCCATATTTGTATCTCATCAATACACTTTCAATGACATTGCCGTCCTCTAACTGAAACAAATATTTTCTTGTTCCATCTAACTGTGAAATCTGAACAGCCTCCTGTTTTAAAGCAATTAGATAGCTGTTTGCTTTCAGCTGTTCTTTCAATTGTTTGGATATGTTGCTCATCTCGTCAAAGCTGTCTACCTGTTTCTCATGGATCCACTGGTAGATCTGCTTTGCCCGAAATGGCTTTTCCCCGAGCCCTGCAACGAATTGTGTCAGTTCCTCAAGGTTCATGGATTTCAGATCCGCTTTTTCATTCATGCGTTCTTTACTCCCTTACGAATTTGGCAATGAAGAAGCCATCATTTGACTGCTCTCCCGGAAACATCTGTTTCATCGAACACAATTTGAGATCTGGGAACTCATTCGCGATCCAATTGGCATTTTCTTCATTCTCTTCTTTATTGATTGTGCAGGTACTATAGATTAAGGTACCGCCTTTTTTTACATAGGTGTGAACGGTGTTCATGATATTCCGCTGTAAAAGCACCAGTTCCTTTTGCTTTTCCTGATTCATCTTATAGCGAATATCCGTTTTCTTTCCCATTACTCCAAGTCCGGAGCAGGGAAGATCACAGATTAAGACATCTGCTTTTTCCACCGAAGCTTTATCAAAAACAGTTGCGTCACAGCAGACTGCCTTCATATTCGTAAGCGCATGGCGGGCAATATTGTCCTCGATAAGCTCCACTTTATATTCTGTAAGATCTCTTGCCTCCACCATTCCAGTGCCCTTCATGAGCTCCGCAATATGAGAGCTTTTCCCCCCTGGTGCTGCGCAGACATCGATGACATAATCATTCTCTTTGGGTTCGGCCATCTCCGCCACCATCATAGAGCTGATATCCTGCACATAGAAGAGGCCCTTCTCAAAAGTCTCTAATCCATTGAGATAATCATAATCTGCGATGGAAAATGCATAGGACTCTAATCTGGAAAATGCATCGTCCCAGGCATCTTTTCCACTGCCATCAGATTTTTTCGTGATATTTTCCACAGTGACCTTCTCATTTTTCAACGCTTCCACAAGTTCCTGTGGAGAACACTTGGTGGTGTTGGTTCGAATGGTAAGCGGCTGCTCTTTGTAGAAGCCCTGAAGGATCTGCTCGGTCTGTTCAAAGCCATAATCCGCTATCCATTTTTCCACAATCCAAAGTGGCACAGAATAGCGAACCTCAAGATAATGGGCAGGCTCAAGCTTCACATCTGGATAGAGAAGCTTATCCGCTTCTCTTGCAATATTGCGAAGCACGCCATTTACAAAGCCCGCCAGCTGACGGAACCCACGCTTCTTTGCCAGCTTCACCGCCTCGTTACACACAGCGGAGTCCGGGATTGCGTCCATGTAGCGAATCTGATACGCACTCATACGAAGCAGATTGCGAATCAAAGGCTTCATCTTACGTACCTTCACCTTGGAAAATGAATTGATCACATAATCCATCTCGATCATATGCTCAATGGTTCCCTCGGTAAGTCGTGTGATAAATGCACGCTCCTGCTTTTCCAAGTACTGATATTTATCTAAAACACTGCGAAGAACCAGATGTGAATACTGTTCCTTCTCATTTACTTCCATCAGGATATCCAGTACAAGTTCTCTGGTATTTGTGGCATTAGTCACGATCTCTTCCTCCAAATAGTAAGACCAGTCGAAGCAGCTGTAAAATTGCAGCTGCGGCACTGGCAACATAGGTAAGTGCTGCTGAGCCTAACACTTTTCTTGTCATTGATAGTTCTTCCTGGCTTAGAATCCCCTGGGTATCCAGCTGGCGAAGTGCTCGTCTGGATGCATTGAATTCCACTGGAAGTGTTACAAGCTGGAACAATACTGCAAAAGAGAACAATAAAATTCCGAAGTTAATAATTGCTGCCGACATTCCACCGTTAAAGAAGAAGCCCACGATAATAATTGGCCATGCAAGTGTGGAGCCAAAGTTTGCAATTGGAACGATTGCACTGCGAAGTGTAAGTGGGAAATAGCTGTTCTGATGCTGTAATGCATGCCCACACTCATGAGCTGCCACTCCAACTGCTGCTACAGATGTGGAATTGTAAGTCGCATCCGATAGGTTCAAGGTCTTATTGCCTGGGTTATAGTTATCGGTGAGATTACCAGAGACATGGCGGATTTCCACATCATAGATCCCTGCTGAGCTTAGAATTCGTTCTGCAGCCTGTGCGCCTGTCATTCCGGACATACTGCGGTATCTCGAATATTTATTGAAGGTTGTTTTCACTCTTGCGGATGCAATCATACAGATTACAGCGCCGATTATTACCAATATATATGTGTAATCATACCAAAAAAATCCCATTTTTTACCTCCTGTTGTCTTTCAACTAAGTGTTTTGTCACGTTACCTCTTCTATACTTTATGAAAGAAGCTTCCCTCTTCCACTGGATATCCACGTAAAAATGCATCGATGGACATACGCTTCTTACCTTCCAGCTGTACTTCTTTCAGAGAAAGAATTCCCTGTCCTGTCTGTACAAGCATTTCATCCTTATTAATTTTGCAGATGCAGCCTGGCTGATATTCCGTTGCATCAGAAGCCACCTCTGCCTTCCAGATTTTGAAGGTCTTGCCATCCAGCTTCGTATAAGCACTTGGCCATGGATTCAGTCCACGGATTAATCGCTCAATCTCCACTGCTGGAGTTGCCCAATCAATATTTCCAAGCTCTTTGCTGATCATTCTTGTATGTGTTGCTGTTTCCAAACTCTGTGGTGTGTAGGTAGCTTTTCCATTTTCTATCATATCCATAGCTTCTACGCAGAGCTTCGCTCCCACATCTGCAAGCTTATCAAACAGGCTTCCACCGGTCTCATCTGCTGCAAGGCGAACTTCTCTCTTTGCAATCATGTCACCGGTATCGATTCCAATATCCATTTTCATAATGGTCACACCGGTAATCTCATCTCCGTTAATCACCGCCCACTGAATTGGTGCTGCCCCACGATACTTAGGAAGCAGGGAAGCATGAACATTGACACATCCAAATTTTGGCATATCCAGTATCTCTTTCGGGAGAATCTGTCCAAAAGCAGCTACAATGAAGATATCTGCGTTATATTTCTTTAAAAACTCTACATTTTCCGGCTCACGGATCTTCTTTGGCTGAAATACCTCTAATCCATGTTCCACTGCACATTCTTTGACCGGTGGGCACTGCATGGCGTTTCCGCGTCCCTTCGGTTTATCCGGCTGTGTAACCACAAGCACCACTTCATGACCGGCTTTTATAATCTCTTCTAAGATACCCACTGAGAAATCAGGGGTTCCCATAAATATAACTTTCATTTTATTCTTCATCCTCCGGCTCTTCATAAGTGACATCATGAAGTGGTCCCTCTACCATTTCTGTATAGAGATGTCCATCCAGGTGATCGGTCTCATGACAGATGCAGCGTGCAAGAAGCTCTGTTCCCTCGATCTCGCACTCCTGCATCTCTTCGTCCATAAAGCGTGCAATCACATGGTTTGGTCTTGTTACCGTTCCTGCTTTTCCTGGAAGACTTAAACATCCTTCATCACCAGTCTGTTCTCCATCCTGCGAAATAATTACTGGGTTAATCATTACGATTGGTCCTTCTCCGCAGTCCATAACTACAATACGTTTTAAAATGCCTACCTGTGGTGCTGCAAGTCCTACTCCGTTCGCCTCATACATGGTCTCTAACATATCATCAATTAAGGTTGTAATCTTAGGTGTAACTTCAGTTACCTCTCTACATTTTTTCTCTAATACAGGATCTCCCTGAACTCGAATCTGTCTAATTGCCATAATAATTTATCCTCCTTTAAAATCCACTCATTGGGTTAAAATCAAATTGTGTGGATACATTCTGGAACATTTTATTGTCCTTCATGTAATGTTCTAATTTATCTTTCAAATCTACCAAGATCTCATAATCACTGGTCTTGATATATATGACTTGCCTGTAAATATCGTTGATTTTGAGTATTGTTGCATCCGCTGGTCCCACAACCTGCAGGGTGTGCCGCATTGCTTTGGCTTTTTCCCGGACGGAGCAATCCAGCTCCTCTTTGGTGATGCCATTTACCTTGCAGTAGTCCTCCAATCGCTTCCCGCTGACCCTTTCGATGAGATCTGCCAGCTGTCTTGCGGCATTTTGTGCCTCTTCCAGCCGCTTGGATGTGCATAACAGCACCAGCATATTGGCAATCGGTGGATAACGGAGCATTTTCCGGTACTCAATCTCTTGATTGTAAAATGCCTCGTAGTTCTGTTCCCTGGCAGTCTCTATGGCAAAATGCTTTGGATCATAGGTCTGAATAATCACCTGCCCTGGCTCTTTGCCTCTGCCTGCTCTTCCTGCAGCCTGTGTCAGCAGCTGAAAGGTTCGCTCCGATGCGCGAAAATCACTGACATGAAGCGACATATCTGCCGCAAGCACGCCAACTAGGGTGACGTTGGGGAAATCATGCCCCTTTACAATCATCTGGGTTCCAATTAAAATATCTGCCTCCTGGTTAGAAAACGCAGAGAGTATCTTCTCATAACTATCCTTGGTTCTTGTGGTGTCATAGTCCATCCGGAGCACCCTTGCCTCTGGGAAACGCTTCTTCACCATCTCTTCGATTTTTTGAGTGCCGGCCTTAAAGCCTCCGATGTATTTGGAACCGCAGCTTGGACATACCTTTGGTGCTGGCTCTTCGTAGCCGCAATAGTGGCAGACCATTCTTCCTCCCATATGCTGGCTTAAGGACACATCACAGTGTGGGCATTTTACCACGTACCCACAGGAACGGCAGGACACGAACCCTGCGACTCCTCTTCTATTTAGAAAAAGCATCGTCTGCTGTTTCTTTTCTAATCGCTCTTCCATAAGCTTCTGCAGTCTCGTACTTAGGATAGACCGGTTTCCCTGTTTTAATTCCTCGCGAAGATCTATGACTTCACATTCTGGCAATGGCTTTTCCTGCACACGTTCCTTCAGCTCCAGCAGTCGGAAATTTCCCTGACATGCCTGATAATAGCTCTCCACAGACGGAGTGGCAGAGCCTAGAACCACACTTGCATGATTCATGCGTGCCCGTTCGATTGCAGTCTCCCTGGCATGATACCTTGGAATTGTTTCACTCTTATAGGAAGCTTCATGTTCCTCATCGATGATAATAATCCCTAAATCTGAAAATGGTGTGAACAGCGCGGATCTCGGTCCAATCATGATATCGATGTCACCATTTTTTGCCCGAAGGAACTGATCATAACGCTCCCCAGGCGATAATCTGGAATTCATAATCGATACCCGGTCTCCAAATCGATTATAGAAGCGCATCACCGTCTGATAGGTAAGTGCAATCTCAGGGATTAAGACAATCGCCTGCTTTCCCTGCTCTAACACATGGGCAATAAGCTCCATGTATACTTCCGTCTTACCACTTCCAGTTACGCCTTTTAGCAAATAGGTCTGCTGAATATTCTGATCCAGATCCCCAGCAATGGCGTCCACCACTCTCTGCTGATTCTGATTCAAAGTCAGATGATAGCCTTTGGAGTTCAAGTGTGATACTGGATTGCGATAGGAAGTCTCGGTATCAATGGCAAGAAGCTTCTTCTCTTCCAGCCCTCGAATCACGGTAGCTGTAATATTTAATTTTTGTGTAACCACAGAATAGTCTAACTCTTTCTGTTCGATTAATTCCCGCAGCAGTCTTGCTTTTGCAGTGCTCTTCTTCGCCTCAAACAATGCGAGATAGGATCTTGCTTCCTTCTCCGGCATAACAAGCCGCACCTTCCGGTGCTCCACTGCTTTCTTCTTCTGTTTGATAGGAATGACAGTCTTTAGTGCCTGATTCATGGTGCCGCCATAATTGCGTCTCAACCATCCCGCCAAAGCAATCAGCTGGGATTCAATTGCAACACTGTCCTTTGCAATCCCTCGAATCGGTTTCAGCTTCGACACATCGAATTCTGCTTCATCCGTCAGCTCTATGACATATCCTGTCAGGCTTCGACTGCCAAAGGGGATTGTAACCTGCATACCAACCGCAATCTCCTGTTCCAGCTCTTCCGGAATGATATACTGAAACGTCTTATCTAATTTATCTAACGAAATATCTACAATCACGTTGGCATATTTTGCCACAATCTCACCTCAAACCACATCAAAGCGAAAGTCACCCTTCGCCTGCTTCTGTTATTGCCATGCTCTACGGGTACACGACCTCTATCGTAAAGCATACATTGCTATATTATATGATATTCTCCTCATTTTTACAAGAAACAGTTTGGGACGGGGTATTCTTTGTTTCGGGACGGAGTATTTTCGAAAATACTCCGTCCCGAAACAAAGAATACCCCGTCCCAACTCACCACCGACAGTCGCTGCAGCGATTGTACATATAATCCAGAGGCAGTACTTTGCCGCAGACACTGCAGCGTTTGATATAGCCTTTCTTGCTTCTGCTTAGGATTCCAATGATATGCACTTCTGCATCTTCCTTGGCTTTCTGCAAGCGCTCCGTTTCAATTACCTTTCCCATGCGAAGAGAGAAGTTGTGATACAGATCTAAAAGCTTATAGTAGTTCTCCCACCGCTCTAAATCATTCTTCCCTGCTGCATCGCAGATATCTGGGAACTCCATGGAAACATCCGCTCCATAATTGAGACAATACTGCTCCCACAGGAATACCACACAGTCGTTCTTAATGTCCAGCGGACAAGAGATCATCTGATAGATCAAAGCCTTGTCTTCTCCGCAAGGCAGACGCAGGAAATTCTCTGAGGCATTCTTAAGACTGCCATATAACGTGATCATCTCCGTCACTGCCATCTTCTTATATGGGAATACTGCCGGAATGGACACCCACATATTCATAATCTCATCCAGTGGTTTTTCAATCTCTAACAGCACCTTAGGGAAGGAAAGTCTTGCATTACGAATCGGCTCCGATTCCGCAGATAATCTTTCTTCAATAAACGCACAAGCATCTGCACTGGTTGCCGTTACCAGCCCTTTTTCGTACAATCCATAACGTCCTGCTCTTCCCGCAATCTGTTTCACCTCTGATTCGGTGAGCAGTCTTCGGCTTTTTCCATCGTATTTCTGCGTCTGTACAAACACAATTCTTCTTATGGGAAGATTAATCCCCATTCCAATGGCATCTGTGGATACCACCACCTCAGTCTCATGCTGCATGAACTTCCGGACTTCATTCTTACGAATCTCCGGTGGAAGATGCCCATAGATGACACTGGCCTTAATCCCCTCGATTTCAAGGCGGGCAGCCATATCAAGAACCGCTCTCTTGGAAAAGAGGATAAACGCATCTCCTGGCTCAATTCCATGTACGCCGGAATTCCCTTTGATTCGCACGATATCCTCGTCCATGCGAAGTGGAGTCTTACGCTCATGATAGATTACCTCGTAGGTATCTCCACATTTTCCAATGATATCGGTAAGAATCTTCTGAGCATCCGGGCTTGCACAGACATGTATCTCTGGCGACTTCACGCCCATAAGCGCCCGCACCCAGGCATGTCCACGATATTCATCCTGAAGCATCTGCGCCTCATCAATTACTGCCACATCATAGTCCTGATCCAAGTCAGCGGTCTCAATGGTCTGGGAGATCACCGTGGGATTTACTGCCTGGATGTGCTCTTCCCCGGTAATCATCTCGCAGGAGATTCCTGCATCCGTCATCACATCATGAATCTCTAACGCAAGTAACCGAAGCGGTGACAAATAGATTCCACATTCTGCGCTCTTCAAACGCTCAATGGCATCATGGGTTTTCCCAGAATTGGTAGGTCCAATATGCAGGAGAAAATGCCTCGTCATCAATCGGGCTTCCGCGAATTCCACTATCGGGTCGGACTGCACCCGGTCCATCATCTCTTTCTTAAACAGGTTGGTCTCGAACTCCTCATATCTTTGCACAATGGAGCTTCCCTTTATGATCTCCTCTGGATTCTGTTCCAGATAATCGATAAAATGCGCTCTATCCTGAAAATTTTCGATAAAGGAATAATCCTTCTGTGCCAAAAGCGTTACGCAGTTGCGCAGTCTTCCAAGGGCTTGTTTTCTTCCGCTCTTCCTTGCATAGACAATGTATTTTGCCAGAACCACATGAATTGCCGCAACCGCCGTTGCCTTCTGCGCCGCACGGATATCGTGCTCCATAATATCAATTTTATGTCCAAACTTTTTTACGGTCTTAAGCTTTAAGCTGCGCTTTTTCCCATAGCTGCTCTGATAGATTTGCTCCAAACGGATGCATTCTTCACTTTTGTTCTTCATGGAAGCTCCTTACATGTTCTTTGATTTGCTTAGTGTACCACAAAATCATATATTTTTACCATATCAGGTATAAAATCCGTTGCATCTGGAAATCTTATAATTATCTTATCCACTACATATTTCCACAAGGAGACAACTACTATGAACAAGAAAAATTTTTGCTTATGTGGGTTAACGGGCTGGTGCTTAGAGATTCTATTTACCTCCTTTTGCTGTGGCTGCCACAAGGACAAGCGCATGATTGGCCACACCTCCATCTGGATGTTCCCCATTTATGGCATGGCTGCCCTTATCTGCCCTGTATATCAGAAAATCAAACGCTGGCCGGCTATCTGCCGCGGTCTTATCTATTCCCTGGGAATCATGTGCGGGGAATACTGCACCGGAACCTTATTAAAGAAATATCATTCCTGTCCCTGGGATTACAGCAAAGCAAACACAAACATTAATGGCATCGTGCGTCTGGATTACATGCCTCTCTGGATGATTGCAGGCCTTGTCTTCGAACGGATTCTTTGTAGACAAGGCAATAAATAAAAAAGAATCTCCCATCGTTAGACTTATAATTCTAACTTTGGGAGATTTGTTTATGATTTCTTTCTCTTATTTGGATTGGTATATTTCTCTTCGCAATACTTACAACGATATACTTCCTTCTCGGTATCCGTCAGAATGAAGATCTGATCTAATTCCTGCTCAATGGAAGTGATACATCTTGGGTTCTTACACTTGATTACGTTCTTCACCTGCTTTGGAAGCTGAAGAATCTTCTTCGATACAATCTTGTCGCCTTTGATTACATTTACCGTAATGTCATGGTCGATGAAGCCTAAAATATCAAGATCCAATGCTTCAATTGGACATTCCACCTTAATGATATCCTTCTTACCCATCTTGTTACTCTTGGCATTTTTAATAATTGCAACGGTACAATCCAATTCATCTAATTTCAAATCATGATAGATGCGAAGACTCATTCCCGCCTGAATGTGATCCAACACGAAGCCTTCATGAATTCCACTAATATTCAGCATATTTTTGTCCCTTTCTACTCTATACTTCGATTCCCAGCAGTGTCAGAATAAGCGCCATTCTTACGTACACACCATATTGTGCCTGCTTAAAATACGCAGCTCTTGGATCATCGTCAATCTCAACGGAGATCTCATTGACACGAGGAAGCGGATGAAGTACCAGCATGTCCTTTTTCGCCAGTTCCATTTTCTGTTTTGTCAGTACATAGAAGTCTTTCAAACGGATGTAATCCTCTTCATTGAAGAATCTTTCCTTCTGAACACGGGTCATATACAGGACATCTAACTGTGGCATCGCATCCTCTAGACGCTCTAATTCTTCAAAATCAATATTGTTTGCACGAAGCACATCCTCACGAATGTAATCTGGAATACGAAGCTCTTCTGGAGAAATCAATACGAATTTCACATTCTTATATCGAATCAGCGCATTGATTAATGAGTGAACGGTACGACCAAATTTCAAATCCCCGCAAAGTCCAATTGTGATGTTATCAAGGCGTCCTTTTAAAGACCGGATTGTAAGAAGATCGGTCAAGGTCTGAGTCGGATGCTGATGTCCACCGTCGCCGGCGTTAATAACTGGGATAAGGGATTTCTGGGAGGCTACAAGAGCTGCACCTTCCTTTGGATGACGCATAGCACAGATATCTGCGTAACAGGAAATAACACGAATTGTATCGGAAACGCTTTCACCTTTGGCAGCTGATGAAGAATCAGCACTGTGAAAACCTAAAACAGAACCACCAAGATTTAACATGGCAGCTTCAAAACTCAATCTAGTTCTTGTACTTGGCTCATAAAAGCAAGTAGCAAGCTTCTTACCCTCACATGCATGGGCATACTTTTCTGGGTGTTTCTCAATGTCGTTGGCCAGATCCAAAAGACTAGCTAACTCATCGACTGAGAAATCCAGAGGACTCATTAAATGTCTCATTTTGTTCCTCCTATTTCTAAGCATTTTTACTATCATATAATAATCATTCATGGATTTCAAGACAAAATCTGTTGCATTTTCAAGTTTTTCCTGTACAATATAATAGGTAATTTATTTCATATCGCAACGTATTTTCTGGCAATACTTTTGTCCGCCAGAGAGCGTTCTGACTATATGCATAAGGGGGCAATTATGGCAGACGAAACAATGACAGGCTCACAGGTTCAGGATGATGATGCAGTGATGTATACCGAGAGAAAACGTATTCTGTTTCTCGGACTTCCCTGGACCTTCACCAAATACACCATCACACCAAGTCTTCTGACAATCGATCGGGGATTACTCAACACGATTGAAGATGACTGCTATATGTACAAAATTCAGGATGTTAAGCTTACCACTTCTCTTCTGGAGCGAATTGTAGGCTGTGCAACCGTAATATGCTATACCGGTGATGTTACCGATAAAGAGATTAAGCTGGTTCATATCAAGCACGCCAAAGAGATCAAAGCTTATCTGCTAAAGGCTTCGGAATCTGCACGAATCAAACGCCGCACCTTAAACACCGTGGATATCGGTGCCCGGGACATTGACGACGAATTGGATACCATGTAATTACAAAAGAACCTCAATATTGCAAATCATTTTTGCAATATTGAGGTTCTTTCGGTGAATCCCATACAAGGCCGCTCCTTAGAACGGTCTGCAGCAGCATGTACATAATAGCTGCATAAACATTAAGCTTAAGCAGAAATTCCCATATCCAGAATATGGTCTCTCATAGGTGCTTCCCATGTTCGAATACCAGGTTCCGCCATACTCCAAGTGCTGCTGAAACTGTCTGTACTGCATGTTGCTTGGCTCAAGCTGTACCGCTCTCTGTGCATGCTCAATTGCAGTGGCAGTGTTGCCAGCCCCTTGGTTCGCCATAGCACTGTAATAATACCATCTTGCCTTACGTTCACCAAATGGAATGTTGTTCAAGACATTCAATGCTTCTGAGAAGCAATTATTTCGAATATAGTTGGCTGCAGCCTGCATCTGTGGAGACTCGTCCTGTGCAGAGCTGTAGCGATTCCCGGTATATCTGCCAGAGGCATCGCCGTATGCTCCGCCAAAACCGCCGAAGCCGCCAAATCCGCCATACTGTGAATCGCCATAGCTTGTGCCTCCTGCTCCACCATAGCTTGAACTTCCAGCATTAGAGGTACTGCCACCGTAGCTGTATCCCTGCTGCTTTTCCTTCATAATCTGGTCATAGGCCTGCTGTACCTGCTTGAATTTCTCTTCTGCCTGGGCCTTATTGGGATTATTCACATTAGCGTCAGGATGATATTTTCTACTGAGGCTTCGATAAGCCTTCTTTATTTCTTCATCGGATGCGCTTCGAGTGACCCCGAGCACCTGATATGGATCAATCATTTCTTTTTCCTCTTTTTCTTCTTCAGCTGATCATACTCGTATTTTGACCAAACTCCAGAATACAATACATTACGTATAATATCAGCATGGAGCAGAATTGGCAAGCGTTCAAATGATTTTGCACACTCAGACATGATACTGGTAAGCATTAATTTACACAGACACTCATAGTCCTTCTGGTTCTCTCTCTTTAAGGTTCGAAGCGGATTGTAGCAATTCTTTTTCTCATCCTGCTCCAAATCCTCGTAGGCATCCATCAGATAAATGAACTTTCCCATATAAAAGCCCAGGGTCTTTAGCTCTGCACTCCACTCATCCTGTTTCCAGTCAAACAATTCTCCAAGCATCTCCCCGGTAAGCCCTGCCACCGCGTCAATGTTCTCCTCGTTGCGCTCCTCATATTCATGAAGCTCGCGAATATACTTCTCCACTGCCTGTACCTGCCTTGGATATTTCTCGGAAAATGTATCGTAATTCTTCTTAATCATTCCGGCCATGGTACGCATGGTGTAATTCTTGTCATCCTTCCAGTCATCCATCATGTTCTGGTAGGCAAGCACCACATTCATCGCAGCTGCATAATCTGTAATCTCATTGATTCTAGAGGTTCTCTTCTTGGCCGGATGAAGTGCACAGGTAAACTGTGCCTCCTCATTTTCAGACTCATAAAGCCCCGTCAGCAGAACAATCAGAAAGGTCATATCATAGTTCAGCAGAACCTGTCCCTTTGCTCCACAATGTGCACGAAGTCTTTGACATAATCCACAATAATATGACTGATATATATTTTTATTTTCTTCCGACAATTCCTTGGAATTCACATTAATGTAGCCGAACATCTTTGTCCTCCTGCATCGTTATGAATGCTTTTCATTTCTCATTCATAATTCATCACGCTTAACTAGCTTAGCTTCTTTTTACAAACTCGGTTCTGCACTTTGGGCAGGTAATACAGATCTTTCCATGTCCCTTAGGTACACGTACCTCCTGCTTACACTGTGGGCATTTGAAATAGCGATATACCTTTCTCTGTGCAAAGTGTTTTTTCTTCTTGTTCCACTCCACTACCCAATTGTATCTGAAGTTCACGAACTTCTGATTCTCTTCATATCGCTTGGACAGATTCTTGGAGAACATACGAAAATACATATGTATCATTAATGCCAGTGCAATGATGTAGAAAATGCCAAATCTTGAAAACAAGGATACAACTAGCATAATAAGCACAAACCAGGACTCAAATCTTGCCAGCTCATCCATGCCATTTCTTCCAGACATCCAATTTGAAAACCGTTCACGAAATCTCATATCTCATACCTCTTCTACTTATAAAAGTCCACTGAATTCACTCAGCTGTTTTTAACTCATGATGCTATCTTACCTTTGATAAAATGCCACGTCAACAGAGTTATTGTCTTTTCACAAACATTTTAGAAATTGGTAATAAAATACCCAGAATGATTCTTTTCACTCTGGGTATTCCATATTAATTCGGTTGTATAAGGCTTGTAGTGCTTAGAAGTTCTAAATAATCCTCATTCATACGATATTCTGTCTCTTCATATTGATATGTTCTTCCCACACTGTCATTCACATAGGTTAGGATCTTCAGTTCATCTGATTCCTTCAATTCTTTGACAAACTCCATATCGAATGATGCCGTACCTCTGCTGTCCTCATACTCCTGGTGCTGCATATCACAATGTACTTTGTCTTTTCGTTTTCCATTTATCTGAATCACATAATCCACGGACTCAACATAGATTTCCTCTTTCATGTACGAATTTGTGGCACTTCCAAAGGACACCTCTATGTCCTCCTTGTATCCATCTCGCTTCAACTCCGACAAAGATTTCGAGAATTCATATTCAAAGCTGTCATAATCATATGGATAACTGTCCAAAAGCAAATTCTCGTAAGTAGTAATCTGCTGAGTCTCTTCTTTTCCACCGTGGATTAATGTCGCTTTCACTATGATGCTATCCGTCAGCTGATTCGTAAGGGTTGCCGCAAATTTATGAGTTCCATCATCGATTCCATCCTGTACCTCTACATTTTCCCCATTATCCAATGTAAAACGCACAGTTAAGCCTTCTTCCATCACCTTTGGCACACAGTAGACCGTGCACGTCATTTCGTTATTTTTATAATCCGGCTTCATATCTGATACCGCTGAGTCTGCCAGAATACTTGCCCCCTGCTCAATGGTATCCTGTACCTGAGCGGTGATGCCAGAGATCTGATTGTTTAAAGAATATTCGAGATCACTATAATTCTGCTGAAGCTGATTATTCCGATTCTGCAGTTCTTGTAAGGTCTGATTCATACGAGTTCCCCAAACCAGCAGCACTACAAGAACTACCGATATAGCTGCAATAATTCCTGCAGATAGATATGTCTTTCGATTATGTTTTTGTTCCTGCTTAGTCTCCCCGTTGTCCTGTGGGCCATTCTGCATTTCTTTTAGCGCATCGATATATTGATGTACAATTTCCTGTACCATTTCCTTTTGTACATCATTCAATTCACTAACTTCTTGGGTTTTCTTCTCCTCCATCCCAAGAAGCCATCCGATATTCACTTCAAATGTCTGGCAAAGAAGAATCAATTTCTCCACATCAGGAATACTCTGGTCTGCCTCCCATTTGGATATGGCCTGACGAGACACCGCAAGCTTATCCCCAAATGCTTCCTGCGATAAATGATTCTCTTTTCGTATCTCTGTAATTCTTTCTCCTAATGTCATATACCTATCCCCTTTTCTCACTCATAATAATTATAGCAAAGGACTCCTGTGATTGTCATCAACTATCGTACCTTCAACTTACCAGAATCTTCCCCTTTGGTCTACCAGTTTGCGTCCCAAGTCAGAAAAAAACCGCTGTCCCACGGACAACGGTCTATTTCTGATGTTTTTTAAATATTTTGTTTACTATAATAAGCAGAACGATAAGCCGGGTTATGTCGTTGAGTGATCATCTATCTAGAATGACTGTCGCCAGCCATTTCAAGCGACCTACCTAAAGCTAGCGGGCCACGTTAGCGCTTTTATTCGGTCTTGCTTCGAATGGGGTTTACATATGCCCTCCCTGTTACCAGCGAGGCGGTAGTCTCTTACACTGCCCTTCCACCCTTACCAGACAAGTCTGGCGGTATATTTCTGTTGCACTTTCCTTAGAGTTTCCTCCACCGGCCGTTAACCGGCATCCTGCCCTGTGAAGCCCGGACTTTCCTCACCTGCGGTCTTTCGACACTTGCAGCCGCGATCACCTGTTCTGCATAATGATAGCTTTTAACAATATATCAGCTAATTTCGGAAAATGCAAGAATTATTTTATACATTGAAGCAGCTTCCACCTATAAATTCACGAATCAGAGAGTTCTGATTAATGCCTTCTGTTGGCAATGGAATAAAATAATCCAAGAATTTCAGAAGGCGTTTTGCTTCTAAATACTCCGGGCAATCCCTTGGAATTGCAAAAAGTAAAGGCTCCGCATATATTTTCAATACTGCAAGCTCATATACGAGAGCAGAATTAAACATCACATCTGCGCTCTCCTGAAATGGGAAAATGTATTTTTCCTCGCCACGTCGGACGGAATCCCACATAGCGATGGTTTCCTGCGCAGAAGTACCACGTGTTCTGGCATCCCTTACAATTCTTCGAATCAAACGTCCATCTGTTGTCGGAAGTGGATTATGCTCATCAATATTCAATTGGGTAAGTGCAGAAATATAGATACGGAATTTGCTCTCTGCTGGAAGTGTGTAGGATAGCTTATCATTTAATCCATGAATTCCCTCAATTACAAGGACATCCTGTTCTCCAAGCTTTAAGGTATTGCCGCGATATTCCCGCAAACCTGTCTTAAAATTAAAGCTAGGCATCTTCACCTCTTCCCCTGCAAGAAGAGCTGTCATATCTTTATTGAACTGCTCCACATCAATAGATTCTAAGCATTCAAAATCAAAATTACCGTCCGCATCTTTCGGACATTTTGCACGATCTACATAGTAATCATCTAATCCTACTGGATGTGGTTTTAATCCCTTAGCAGACAGCTGAATGGATAATCGATGTGAGAACGTGGTTTTTCCAGATGAGGAAGGACCTGCAATCATAATGAATTTCTTGTCAGGGCTCTCAGCAATCTGGTTCGCCAAAGCACCTATTTTTTCTTCCATAAGTGCTTCCTGAGTCAGGATAATCTCTTCGCCTTTTCCTGTTGCAATGGCATCGTTTAATGCCCCAACCGTACCAAATCCCAGCATTCGGCTCCATTTTCTGGATTCTTTTAAGGTATGATACAGCTTATTGGAAGTATTCAGTGGTTCCACATCTTTGGTATTTTTATTCGGAAACAGCAAAACAAAGCCGTCCTCATATGCAACTAAATCGAATACCGACAAGCAGCCTGTGGAAGGTGCCATAAAGCCATAGAAGTAATCCTTCATACCATCCAAATCATAGACATTCGCACGAGAGCTTCTACGATAGTGAAGAAGACGCTCTTTATCTGCCATGCCAAGTTCCTTGAACATGGCCTCTGCCGCCTCTGTTTTCATGCTGTACTTATGAATTGGAATATCTTCCTGTACCAGACGGAACATCTCTACCCGCAGCTGCTCCAGCTTATCTGGAGACCACTCAATATTCTTCAATTCACAATAATATCCCTGTCCAAGTGAATAATATACCTTCACCTTGACGCCATCTGTTCCCCATAGATTCTGTACCGCTCTCTGCATCAGAATGGTGACACTTCTGCGGTAGGTTCTCTTGCCATCGCGATCCTTCGTGGTTACAAAGGAGATGGTTCCATCACCAGTTACCTTCTTATTTAACTCACGTAATTTCCCATTATATAGGACGAGCATCACAATATCCGGATAGTAATCTGGATATTTTTCCTGAAAATCCATTGCCAGCTTCAAAAAGGAAGTTCCCTCTGGAACGGTTACTGTCTCAAGAACTTCTGGGCGCTCCCCCAGGGTCTTAACCGTAATGTTATATTCCTGCATTCTTTATCGCCCCCAATATTGTATATGCAGATTCATTGTATTGCAGTTCGTTATGCACTTCCTGCATTCTACGCTGAATAGATTCTGATTCCGGCTGCAATTCCAGTGCTGCCAGAATCTGCGACAATTGTCGATGCTGTCTTACCAGAAAACGCCGAAGCACTGGATTGCCGTTCTTTAATAATAACGGACCATAAATATCACAGGCATCCACGGTCTGTGGCTTCTGGTTCTCCCAGAAGGAATCATTATCAACTGGAATCACCTTCATCATCGGATAATACTTTCCATCTTCAAAGACCATATCTTCATCTACTATTTTATAATGATGTTCTCTTAGGAATCTCCGCACTCTGCGAATATCGGACTGCGGTTGAAGTATCAGTTCCTTTGCACTTTTACAAACATTTTCTCCAGCTTCCAGAATATGAATGATTAACTCGCCACCCATACCAGCAATCAATATTGAATCAGCTTCTCCCTCCGAAAGTGATTCAACTCCATCTGAAAGTCTTGTCTCTATGTACTCCTCCATGTTATATAACACAACATTGTCTTTCGCTCTCTTTAATGGTCCTTTGTTAATATCCATCGCGATAGCTCTTGGAATCCTTTCTCTCTGGACCAATGCGATCGGTACATAACCATGGTCCGTTCCTATATCTGCCAGGACATGGTTCGGTGTCACCATGGCTGCAACTGCCTTCATTCTTCTTGACAGTTTCACCATTTTACTCTAAATAATCCTTTAATTTACGGCTTCTGCTTGGATGACGTAATTTGCGCAGTGCCTTTGCTTCGATCTGACGAATACGCTCACGAGTAACATTGAATTCTTTTCCAACTTCTTCCAATGTACGCGCACGTCCATCTTCTAATCCAAAGCGGAGGGTAAGAACCTTCTGTTCACGCTCGGTAAGTGTTCCAAGTACCTCTTCTAACTGCTCTTTTAACAGAGTGAATGCTGCTGCATCTGCTGGTACCGGTACATTTTCATCACGAATAAAATCTCCAAGATGTGAATCTTCTTCTTCACCGATTGGAGTCTCCAAAGATACTGGCTCCTGAGAGATTTTCAGAATCTCACGCACTCTTTCCACTGGCATTCCCATCTCTTCTGCGATTTCTTCTGGACTAGGCTCTCTGCCTAATTCCTGAAGTAATTGTCTTGATACACGAATCAGCTTATTGATTGTCTCCACCATATGAACTGGGATACGAATGGTTCTTGCCTGATCTGCAATTGCTCTTGTAATTGCCTGACGAATCCACCAGGTTGCATAGGTAGAAAATTTATAGCCTTTGCGGTAATCGAACTTTTCTACAGCCTTAATAAGACCCAGGTTACCTTCCTGAATCAGATCTAAGAATAACATTCCACGGCCCACATATCTCTTTGCAATGCTGACAACCAGACGAAGGTTTGCTTCAGCCAGACGTTTCTTCGCATCGGAGCCGTTATCCACTTCCTTCTGTAATTCTTTGATTTCAGCCTTTAAGTCTTCCTCTTCTTCTGGATTTTCCTCAATACGGCCCTTTAAAATAACGATTTTCTCTGAAGCAACTGCTCCTGCTTCCATTTTCTGTGCAAGATCGATTTCTTCTTCCGCACTTAACAAAGAAACCTTACCAATCTCCTTCAGATACATACGAACTGGGTCTTCAACGCTGACACCTTCTGGAACGGACAAATCGATTTTCTCGATTTCTACTTCTTCATCCTCTTCCTCGATGATAATTGTATCATCTTCATCGTCGTCATCGCTGATTCGAAGCACGTCGATATTGTTATGCTCTAAGTATTCTAAAACAAGTTCGAATTTTTCAGCATCTAATTCCATGCTCTTGAAGAAATCGCTGATTTCTTGATATTCAAGAATATTCTTTTTCTTCTTCCCTAGTTCAAGAAGCTCACTTAACTTCTCCTGGAATTTTGCTTTTGCTTCCGCTGTGTCCACAGTTTCTACTTTTTCTTCTTTTTTCTTTGCCATTTTGTTTCGTCCTCTCAGGTTATTTACTATTTTGTCCTTAATCGATGGAAATATGCAATTTTTCCAGCTGCTCTAAGGCACGCTTTTCCTCCACGACCTTCATCAAGCCCGCCAAATCTGTTGGGTCAAGATGGTCTGATCGGTATTTTATGCTGTTATCCTTAATTCGAATGATCGTCTCTTTAATTGCCTTCTCCATGTCGCTTTTTGTCTCAACTTCATGAATTCTGGCATTAAATAGTCCTGCCACTTCCTGTTGTTCTTCTTGATTTTCAAATTTACTGATGATCATTGCCGGATTCACATTGCCAGCATCTTCAAATTGTTTGAACAGTAGCTCTGCCACCCTGTGATAGAGATCCTCCGTGAAATCCTCCGGGGATATAAAGGAGCGGATGGTCTGAAAAAGTGAAGTGTTCTCAATGAGCCAGGTCAAAAGCAGCTTTTGGGACTGCTTCATCCCATCTTCCTTTTTCTTATTCTCATGAATACCACTCTTCAGTGGAGTCTGTTCTTTGGCAATTCCAACCTTTGTTCCCAGCTGGTTTACCAGTTTTCTCAGATTATCAAAGCTAATCTGATATTTTGCCGCAACCGCCTCTATGTAGTTGTTCCGTTCCAATTCCTCTGGAAAAGCAAGCAGTTTTTTGGCTATTTCATTATAAAATGCGGTCTTATCCTCTGGATCCTGCATGTTGTATTTACTCTCTGCAATTCGGATCTCAAACAGGAAGCTGTTCTCTGCCTGATTGATCCGCTCCTGATAAGCATCTGCACCAAGATTCTTGATGAACTCATCTGGATCCTTATACGGCCGCATGTTAATGACCTTTGCGGTTATCCCAACCTCTTTTAAGATTGGAATTGCACGAAGGGCCGCTTTCACGCCGGCACCATCGCTGTCATAAGTGAGATACACCTCTTTGGTATATCGTTTCAGCAGGTTCGCATGTCCACTTGTAAGCGCTGTTCCAAGGGATGCCACTGCATTGTCAAAACCCGCCTGATGTAATGCGATGACATCCATATAGCCTTCGCATAACAGAATCTGCTCCTTTCTGGAGCTTCGGGCAAAATTGAGTCCGTATAGATTACGGCTCTTATCAAATATCTTCGTCTCCGGGGAGTTCAAATATTTTGGTTCCCCTTCTCCCATAACACGACCACCGAATCCAATGACCTTATTATGTGCATTCATGATTGGAAACATTGCTCGATTCCAGAATTTATCATGTCCGCCCCGAACTTCATCTATGGTAACGAGTCCACTGTCTTTTAAGATTTCGTCCTCGTAGCCTTTTCCTCTTAAATACCGGTACAGATCATCGCTGTACTGATCCGAATAGCCAAGTCCAAACTTCTGCATGGTCTCCTCGGACAGCTCTCGCTTGGAAAAGTATTCGTATGCCTTCGCGCCTCTTGGGCTGCGAAGCAATGTATAGAAATATTTGGCCGCCTCCTTATTAATCTCAAGCAGCCGGGTGCGTCTGTCCGCCTCACGTCTCTGTGCCGAAGACATCTCCTGCTTCGGTAATTCGATTCCCACACGATCCGCTAACACCTGCATGGCTTCGGAAAATGTATAGTTCTCATACTGCATCAGGAATGTAAATACATTCCCACCTGCACCACACCCAAAGCAGTAATACATCTGCTTGTTTGGAGATACCGAGAAAGAACCTGTCTTCTCATTATGAAACGGGCAGAGCCCAAAATAAGTACTTCCCTTTTTCTGAAGTCGTACATATCCACCAATCACATCCACAATGTCATTGCGGGAACGCACTTCTTCGATTAGTTCATCGGAAAAGAATGGCATGCTATATGCCTCCTTCTATTTTCTAGTATTAATATCCGTCGACCTGCCATGCTTCCGGCAGGAAATATTCGCTGAATTTGGTAATGGCGTATTGATCTGTCATACCAGATATGTAATCACAGACAATTCGTCCCTTATCTTCGCCCTGCTCCCTCATCCGAAGATATTTATTCGGAAGAAGCTCCACATGGTCCATATAATAATGAAAGAGCTGTTCCAGCATCGCTTTGGCTTTGGTCTCTTCGCCTTTTGCCACAGGATTCTTATATACATTATCGTACATAAAATGACGTAATTCCTGTAATGCCTCTGATGTCTCAGCAGACATAATAATATCACTCTGATTCTTACTATTACTGATAATGTCATGAATCAGATGATTGAGCCGCGACTTTACACTATAACCTAATGTCTTTCGAAGTTCAAGAGGAATATCCTCCTCGCAAAGGATCTGCGCACGTATGGCATCATCAAAATCAGAATTCACATAGGCGATCTTATCTGATAATCTTACGATTTTGCCTTCTAAGGTATGAGGTGTGGTCTTCATCTGATGATTTAAAATCCCATCTCTTACCTCCCAGGTAAGATTTAAGCCTTCTCCTGACTTTTCCAGCTTCTCCACAATTCGAACGCTCTGCTCATTATGGCGAAAGCCGCCTTCATAGATCTCATTTAACACATATTCACCAGCATGTCCGAATGGAGTATGTCCCAGATCATGCCCCAGCGCAATTGCTTCCACCAGATCTTCATTCAATCGAAGAGCCTTGGCAATGGTTCTCGCATTCTGCGACACCTCTAGGGTATGTGACAGTCTGGTACGGTAGTGATCCCCCTTCGGAGTAAGAAATACCTGTGTCTTATTCTTCAAACGGCGAAAGGATTTGCTATGTAAGATTCGATCCCTGTCTCTCTGAAACACGGGACGAATGTCACACTCCTGCTCTTTTCTTTCTCTTCCCTTTGAATTCGCGCTAAGACAAGCGTATGGACTTAATGTCTCGCGCTCCATCTCTTCCATCTGTTCTCGTATTGTCATATCAGAGTTCCCCCTATTATGAATAACCTACATATTCATAATTCGACGTTTGTGGCCGATTTCCTTTTTTCTTTCGAAAATTATTTTTCCTATTCTGCCTCAGTGGATTGCAGCATCTGCTGTTCAAGCTGTTCCTTCATCTCATTGCTGCTGGAATCATTTCCACCTAACACATCTAATAATTCCTGTAAGGTTACCCCTGTAATCTTATTCTCATAATTGCCATAGTAAAATTCATTGTTTTTCACCAAAATACAACCAACCCAATGACCACAATTCACTTCATCTCCGAAGGCCTTCTTGGGGTCCGTGTAGCCGCTAATGGTAAAATACGCATCATAATCTGCAAAATCTTCCGGATGATAAGCTACCACCCCGAATTCATTCTCTAAGGTCTGGACAAATCCCTTCTCACAGATGGAATATCCTGTTCGCTCTTTGCTGTAAGCAGTCTCATCCAGCCATTCCTCATCCCAAAGCACAAAGACGGAATCTGAAGTCCATCGATTCTCCTCCTCCACCTTATCCATCCGCTTATAGGAATTCATATCCGCGCCATACATCTCCAGATAGCTGGCCCCCATATTCCCTGCACCTTGATATAGAAGATTTCCCATGGTGAGCTTATAGATTCTGCTCTCTACATTTTCTCCCTTATAGGCAAGATATCCAAGAGGCTTTTGTGTCTCATGAAGGTTCAGTTCCGCCTGAATTGGGATGTATACCTCATTATCATAAACGATTGGTCCAAAAGAATGGTCCTCCGTCAGACATTCTGCCACTTTATAATACGTATTCTCTGCTTCCATATTATTGGAGATAATCGTCACAAGCACTCCAACCGTGCCAACGCCAATGACACCAACTGCCACGCACAGAACTACAAGCATTTTCCTGCGGGATCTCTTCTTCTGTTTCTGAACCTGTTCCGAATCCTCCTGGAAATAATCCGGCAGCTGTTCCATATTCCCCGGACGTGGTCCATAATGTCTTCTTGCTATCTTATATGAGATTCCCATAATTACAAGCATAAGAAACACTGCGCAGAATAGAAACAGTCCCGCCTGCCATTTATGCGGGGTGACGCAGAGAAGAAGGGCATCCATAACAGATTGAATTTTCCGGCTGTCCTCCCTTGGAATCCATATCTTACAGATTCTTGTCACACACCAGCACAAGCCCCAGAACACCACTCCATCTGCAAGCAGATAAGCAATCCATAGCTTTCTTCGTCTGATAACAATAAGCGGAAACAAGGATAACACAAAGGACACCATCAGAATTGCGGCAAACACATAAGCCCAGCGTTCCACAAGAGTACTTCCATAAATACTGTCAAAATACTCGCTGGCGTTCATGCCATTGATATTCCCCCATCCGAGCATCTGCGCAAGCATCAGAAGAATCTTCATCACTGCCCACAGTAAGAAAAAGCCTACTCCATAGGAGAAAAACATATAGCGCACCTCATCCCTGCTCACATTGGCAAGATGATGCGGCATACGATTCCCTGCAATTACGATTCCACGAATCACATAAAACACCACCATCATTCCAACCCAGAGTGGGATGCCTCCCATTGCCCCGATTGTTCCATTGATGAACAGCATAACTGCTGTGGCAAACAATAATGAAATTCCAAGATGAAGTGGAGAACTCTCCATTTTCCCCGCAATTCGGTAAAAATTCTTCAAATCTATTCTCCTAATTCCTTCCATATCTGTTCTCGATTGGTCAATTCCTTCACCATAGATTCCTTCGTCCGCTGATAGACCACCTGCCCCTTTTTCAAAAGGATCACATAATCTGCGACCTCCTCAACGTCCTCATAATTATGCGTTGAAAAAAGCACTGTAAGCTCTCGCTCTTCCCTATATTTATGAATCAAAGCCACCATTTCTTTCCTTGAAACAGGATCCACCGCACTGGTTGGCTCATCCATAATCAGAAGCTCTGGCAGTCTGCATAGGGCAAGTATCAGCATGAATTTCTTCTGCATTCCTGTGGAATACTGCTTAATTCTTATATCCGCATCCAGCTCGGCAAGCTCCATGTACTCCTTGAACCGTTCCAGATCAAACCAGGGTTCCATCTTCTGAAGCTTTCTTGCAAGCTTCCCCGCCTTAATCTCCGTATTGAAATTCGGAGCATCATACACAACCGACATTTTCTTGCGGATTGCATACTCATCCTCGTACATCTCTTTTCCATCATAGAGGATTCTCCCAACCTCAGGGATCTCAGCCTGCGCAATCAGGCGAATCAGAGTGGATTTACCAGCACCACTTCTTCCTATAATTGCAGTCACTGTATTCTTCTCCAGAACAAAGTGAATGTCCTTCAAACAGAATGTTCCTGCCTTTTGATATATCTTTTGAAGTTCCAGTTTCGCCATGGGTTGCATGATACCTCCTAGCTTAGTCCTTAATATTTTAATATTACTACTCTTCGGGTGCCGCTTCAACAAGAAAATGCAAAGAAAAAGCCTATCCTGTATGACTCACAGGATAGGCGGTGTTCACAAGT
>CAZTGP010000019.1:0-32984 GCA_964613325.1 uncultured Roseburia sp.
AATTCTTCCGGATATGGCGAGAAAATATCGTATGTGCGTAATCCAGCTTCTACATGTCCTATTGGTATATGCAAATAGTAACATGCTAACGCTGTTACAAATGTTGTAGTAGTATCTCCATGCACCAAAACAACATCTGGCTTTACACTTTCCAAAACAGCCTTGAGTTTATCAAGAATATTAACGCTTACATCAAATAATGTTTGATTATTCTTCATAATTGCTAAGTCATAATCTGGATTAACTCGAAAAGCCTTTAGTACCTGATTAAGCATTTGCCGATGTTGTCCAGTTACACAAACAACTACATTTATTGCTTCTCTAGTTTTTAGTTCATTTATTAATGGACACATCTTAATTGCTTCTGGTCTTGTTCCAAAAACCAACATAACTGTTTTTTGCATCTTTACCCTCTCTGCCAAACGATTTAAGTGTATTTTTTGAACCAATCTCATCTGTTATATTACTGTTTTTTTAGCAATGTGAGGCAATCCAGATCCGCGATCCCCCAATCTATAATTTCTTGATGAACAATAGTAAATCCCGCTCTGTATGCCAAATTTGCAAATATTTTTTTGTTCATAAAACTTCTTCCATATGGTGCATTAGTAAAGGAATATCTATAATCAGAATCATTATTCGAATGATGTATCAATGCATAACTATTGGGTTGCAAAATTCTATAGAATTCCTTTAAATAATTTGCAATGTCTATTAGTTCAAAGTGCACCATTGAATCATAAGTAAAAAGTGAAGAGTATTCATTATCAGGTAATTCAGATAGATCTTTTCCATTATTGCAAACATATGTTATTTTTTTACTTTCCTCAAATCTTTTTTCACACATTTCTATATTCTTAGTCAAAACATCCACAAGGGTAATCTTTTCTGCATTATTTATGTACTTTGGAACATGTCGTCCTCGTCCGCAAGCAAATTCCAGTACATTTGATAAGTCAAGTTTTATAAACTGTTCCTTAAACTTACTTTCGTTTCCCCAAAATATTTCTAGCCCGTCTTCAGCACTTTCAAAATATTTATTCATCCTATTTTCATGAAAGAAAACTGTAAACTCATGATTAAATGATATTTTATCTTCTCGTGTATATTCTGATAGTTGATCTGTAAATATATATTTGCATCCTTTTTTTTCTAATTTATCTATAACAGTATCAACAACTTCTTTTTCAACCTGCGAAATAACAAATGGATATTTAAATAATGCTGCTTCCTCTAAACTATATACTTTTATTCCACTAATACTTTGAATTTCTTCGGCCCTTTTGTCGCAAAATCCTTTGACTAAACCTTCTACCCCCTTCTTTACTAAATAATCATAAATTCCTTTTCCACGTTCTCCCGCACCATAAATAATTATCCCTTTATCACTTTCATTCATTACGTTTTTCCTCTTTATTTTTCAAAATTTCTTTACTAGATTCATATAAGACAGATTTTATCACTGTCGAAGATGTTCCAGGTGTATATGGAAAAAAGACAACTTTTACCCCTTCCTCATTCAATTTTTTTTGAGTTTCATTATACAGAGATGTACCTTTCCAGTCATCACCATGAAACAAAATATTGTATTTAAGCGACTTCCATGCTTCATATTTATCCATGTCATCTTGAGTTACTACTTTATCAACATACCTTATGGCTTTAACTATTTCTATACGTTCCTCAAATGGAATAATTGGATATTTTTTCTTATATTCGTAAACAAGCTTATCTGTCGAAACACCAACAATCAAGTAATCACAATTTTCCTTTGCTCTTTTTAATATATTCAAATGTCCAACATGAAACAAATCAAAAACGCCTGTTGTATAACCGATTATCATTGCGTTTCCCCTTATTGTTTTATTTTTTCAATAGTTTTTCATATTCGCTTCGTTTAATAATTGTATAATCCGAATTTACTATTCGTCCATCTGTTTGAATCCCAGCTTTGACAAATGTCGTATTAAGATCGCCCTGATTGCAGTAATTGCAAGCCTCTGCATATGTAGCATTATAGCATCTTATAATCCGCTTTCTTGTCTCTTCAGCATTAGTAGCTTCTAAACTCTCATAATCGTTCAATTCTTCAATTATATTCAATGAACTTAATCTTGGTGCCCTAGGGCATACCCATATCTTTTTTTCCCATATATATTTCACTAAATACTGACAATAGCAATTTCTATACTCTTCTTTTAGTTCCTCGTGTGTCCTACCTCTATTATCAAGTCCCCCTACATCAAACCACGTTTGATCAGTTTCTACTTCAAATGCAATTTGATTTTGTTCAAAGAACTTAACTAGTGCTGCCATTTTATCAATATGACCATAATCGCTAATTTCAACGAATATCTTTCTATTCTTTAAAACATTTGTTAATTTTTCTTTGGGAATTATCGTTCCATTTGTAGAAACAACAACGTTATTTACTTTAGGGCTTTTCGCCATATGCTCTAACACTTCTGCCAAATATGGATACAAAAATGGTTCTCCACCTATCGGTTCCATGTCTACTACTTCATCAACCGCCTCAAGAACGATATCAATTTCTTCTATGACTTCTTCTAATGGAGCCTCTTTAGGATTTTTCACATATGGCACCAACGCCCTGCAGTCTTTGCAAGACAGTGAGCACTTCTCTGTCACAACAAAATTTAATTTGGGAACAATAAAATAATCAGGATTTTCAGTTATTTCCATTTTGCGAATTCTAGTATGTTCTTTTGCTGATTCTATACTCATACCTTTTTTTATATTTAGTGCTTCCAATCCATATAAAGCACGGTCTGTTAATGGTTCATTCCAATATAAATCAACATAAAGAAAGCATTCCATCTCTTTCAGATTGCTGATTTGATTACATTGTTCTACTATTTCTCTATAAAATTTGCTTGTAATTAACATTATACAATTCGCCACATCCATAGTCTCAAGAACTTCTGGAGATTTAATAGAATAGCATTTATCCATAACTACTATTTCTTTTCCTTGCTTTAGCTTACTATTATCTATCATTTCAAATAACAATATTGACTCACTTTTATCAAACAAATGATCTATAGCATCATAAAACATTTGACCCATTCCAAAGCAAATTATTTTTTTATCTTGACTTTTTTTCAAGAAATCTTCTTTCCCAATATCATACATTATCTTCATTTTATTTTTCCTTTCAATATTCGCCCTGGAAGATATATTTTATAATCCTTTATACCTAATGTTATCAATTGTTCTTCGATTTTTCTGAACGCCATGCTTGTAATAACAATACAATACTCATTACACATTTTTTTGCTCAAATAATCTGGTTTACATATTTTAATTCCATTACATTCTGTTCCCCATTTATTTTCTTCGTTATCAATAATTTTATAAATAGAACACTCATTGCCATTATTTTTAATAAATTCTTGTCCTAATTTTCCACCACCAAATAAAATTATTTTTTTATTTATTCTGTTTAAGTCAATTTCAAACTTCCGTAAATCATATTTTCTATACGGAATTTCCGCATCCATTATTACGTCATCATGTTTATATCCACGTTTTTCAACTGGGGGAAACTCAAGGTAATTATCCCATTTAATACTAAGGCATCTTTGATAATTTTTTGGAGCCGGTACACTTATTCCCTCGAATTGCAAGCTAGTAAGTTCTTCGTAGTCTTTTTTATACCAATAGCAACATTCATAATCTGTAATGAAACTTATAATTCCTTCCCTCTTGCAATCCTCACCAGTATATTTTGAACACCACTTTTCAAATTTTTTATTTAAAAAAATCTTTGAACAAAATTTTGCTATTAATTTATTACGTTTCCACGTCTTTTCATTATACTGAAGTAAATAATGAAATTTGCTTCCATATATCTTTGCCAATAACAATCCTCTATAAAATTCTACTTTGCGAGATTGGCGTGCTCGCAATATATCATCTTCCACAATTCCATCCATCGGAAATATGTCTATATATAATCCATTATTACACTTATTCCCAATATCTTGCATATCCATTCCAGTGCCTTGGGCTGTGCGAAGTTTCCCAATTCCACTGAAATAGTAAGGATCACTTTCAAAGGTTTGGAAAAAATAAGGTTCCTCGAATTCCATCGGTGCTATTTTTTTTAATTTTTCAAAATCTGCTCTAGGCATATTTACATCTATATCATCATCCCATGGTATAAATCCTTTATGTCTCACTGCGCCTAGCAATGTTCCATGTGCCACAAAATACTTTAAACCATTTCTATTACAGACTGTCATGAAAATTTGAAGCAGCTCTACTTCTTTTTTCCATATTGCTTTTTGTTCTTTAGAGACAAAGTAATCGCATTTTATTTCATCTTCTAGTAATATATTATCGTTCATACCATTATCCTCTCGATAGCAACGCTTCTATCCCGAAAATATTTTCACTTGCATAGCCTTTTTCAATTAATGATCTATTTATATCTTCCAAATCTCTCAAAACTGCAACAATAATCTTACTGCTTTCTTTACATTCATCCAATTCATTTAAGGTTATTGTTTTATGCTTTTTATTTTCTTTTGCATCAATAATATTAACAACTTTTACACCACACGCCTCTAATAGCTCATATAGTTCTTTTCCAACCACTCCGAATCCATATAAATCTACAGACTCTATCTTCTCTCTTCTCAAAATATCAACAAATATTTGCTTATTATTTCTGAATTCTAATATTTTTTCTATTGCCCGCCGATTGTTGATCACAATTTCTTTTTGTGATGGTCTGTTATTTACTTCATCATACAGTTTCCGAAGTAAAAAAGAGTAGGTTTTATTCAACATGTCTTGATAATAAGTATTATCTGGTATTTTAATATTTTTCTTCTTCGTCAAAATCACTTTATTGTATTTCCATCCTGAGGTTTCATATAAATCAGAGTATATCTCTACATCTGCATATTCTTGAAAACATTTCCCAATATCAAATAATTTATCATCCCTCCAAATAACAAAAGAACCTTCTTTTTTATGCACTGATAAATTCCATTGATGTAAACCTTGATACTCGCTTCTCTCTGCTTCATTTTCTGCATGTCTCAGAATTACCTTACCCCCTATTTTACAAATAAAAAGTAATTGATAAATTCCAAATACTGCATCAAATGAGTGGTCCAATGAATTACTCATATGTACTAAATCAAAAGAATTTTGCGTAAATTCTTTATCCAATAATTCGACAAATCCCGCTTTTATTTTTGCGCCATTATCTACACTGTATTTTGTTTTTAATAAGTTATATACTTCTGCCAATGGATCTATATACATTGCCACCAAATTTACTTTATCAGTTTTCTGACCGCACCTCGAAAATGGACCTGAACCAACATCTATAAATTTTACATCTGTTTTAATACTATTCTTTGGCATATCTTCTTCTAAAGTAAATCTTTTATTTTTACTAATTGTATTTTGGAAATCGTCAGCATAAATATCACCTTGTGTTTCCATATAACTCTTCCAAAACTCTATCTCTTCTTCCAATCCACATAACCATTCATCTAAATATTTTTCATAATCTTTGTTCATATTTTTACCTACCATATATTAATCCTTCCATGCATAACAAACTGTTCCACTATTGTAAACTGAATGATGTCTTATTGCGATATGATAATCAGGAACCATTTCCTTAATAAGCAGCGGTATTTCCCAAAAGTCTTCTAATTTATGATAAATGCAGATTGAAAGCTTCGGAGTTTGGTTTTCAATTATTCCCCTTGCACCTTCTAGTGCCTCCATTTCTGCTCCTTCAATATCCATTTTTATCAGTGTCACTGTTTGATCATGCAATAGTTCATCTATTTTATCGCAATGATATTCCACAACATTTTCCTGTTTTTCTTTAACTATAGTACAGGAAATTCCGTTCACATTATTACATACTACATTAGTATTTTCGTTCCAGGCTCCACGATTAATACATTCAATTCTATCCTTTATTTTTATTTCATATCCGTTAACTTTTTCACTTAGCAAGGAGTAATTATATGGATCTATTTCTAAGGCACTAATTTTATTAAATTTATATCTCACCGTTTCCAAAAAATTTTCAATACTATCTCCGATATAGGCACCAACATCCAGATAATATTCATTCTCCCCCAATACATATGCGCCTTTTGGTGCAAAGTATTCTCCTTGCTCAGAAATTGTGGCATATTCAATTGTCTTATATCCATGTGCCATTCTATTAAATAAAACTTTTTCAAATACCCTTTTAGATTTTTCATCTTCTAGTAAATCATAACACTCAAATATTCTTTTTTCGTTATTTTCAAGCCAATTTTTCCCCATAGTCCTACAATTCTTCTTATCTAAAATCCAATGAGATCTATGTATCCAAGGAATTCTCTCTTGTTCGCAAAATTTGGCAATTTCGTCTATGCCACTATATACAAATGCAATTACTAATGGATTAGTCAATTGTGCCAATTGCTCCGGAGATATGCATTTGATTCCATCCAGAAAGAAACGCCCTTGCTTTTCTTTATCTGAGTCAATTAAATAATCTATTTTTACCGCTTCTCCTCTAAACAAGCTTTCATATGCTTCAAAAAAAGTTAGTCCCACTCCCCATACGCACACATAATCTGCATGCAATATCATTTCATTAATATTATAGCTTGAGCTTTGCTTTGCATATTCAATAATATTTCTTAATTTCCGATTTTTTTCCAATGCTTATTTCCTTCTTAATTGTTTATATGTGTACTTCATTAAGTATATTTTTTTCTGATACTTTTTCTCCTAATCCAAGACTAATTTTTTCTATTTTACATCTATAGAATAATGCATCAAGAAAATATTTTGTTGCCCAACTTATTTCACTATGCTCGAAATAATTAGGATATTGTTTATTGTCTAGAATACTAGGATTCATTGTTACTGGGTAACTTCCATACCATCCGCCATCTTCATTTTGAAGAAGTAATGCATACTTGAATGCCGCATCACCATGTTTTGTATCACCTAATTTATACCATACTAAAGCCATTTGAAACATTCCTGTAGAACACACCCAATCAACATTCTTGTATGCTGGAATTGCACCGTTTTCCTTTTGAATTTGCTCAATTTTATTCATTGCTTCCATCAGAAGATTTCTTTCCCCCAAATCAAATAGTGCTTCCAATACATACGCGTAAAAATGAGACAAAATATCAAAAGACAGTATATCATCCCTTTTCTGTCCAATATAATAATTACGCATCTTATCCGCCATTTTCAAATAGCATTCGTTGTTATAAATTCTACCTGCATTCAATAAAGGTTCTATACAATATAAATGTATGAGTTCTGAGCAAATTCCCTTCTCCCCCCATTCATCTGTTGATGGAGTGAGAATTCTTCCCGTATTATCGGTTTTACTAATTATCCACTCGCACGCTAATTGTATATTTTCATCAACCTCTGGCATGATTTCTCTTACGGCAATTAATCCTTTTAATATCTGAGCTGTGTCAAATATATATGGATTATTTCCTTCTGTATCATACCACGATCCATCTTTATGCTGAGTTTTACACAACCATGATGCATATGAAATAGCCAAATCATTATATCCCCAGTTAAGCAATGTAGGGATATAATATCCTGTCACTTCCGGATATGCTTTTTTCAAATCCGAATTATTAATTATGCCTTCGTTTCTTACTGTATTTCTATAAATCCACTTTTCAGCCTTATCGTATACATTACTTAAATTTACGTTCTTCCTCACATCAAGAACGCATTTAAATTTTGTAATTTCCTGAAGAAACGACTGAAAGTTGTCAATGTTATTGCTTAATAGTTGTTCTGCTATAGCAATTGTTTTTCTTGTATCAGCTGCAACTACAATTTGATAATCACAATATATTTTTTTTAATTTATTAATATCTATTACTTTCTTTCCATAAATTTCTTTTCCTAATAGCGTTTCATTATTATCTGCAAAAAAAGCTACCCTTTCAGTTCCAAAGTATTTAAGTGCCTTTCTACCATACTCGCCCGCTCCAAAAATAATTATTTTTTTATTCCCATTCATCTCTTCTTTTTCCTTTAACATTTGAATAAATTTTGGTACTGTATCTTCTCCATAAAACAACTTGATCAGTCTATCTAGTGAAAAACAATGTCCAATGAACATATTGTAAAACAAAATCATCCTTTCTCTTCCAGAAACTTTAGTAAGTAAATACTCTATTTCTCTATTTCTCAATCTTGAAAGTTGAAATTGTATTTCTTTCTTTTTTTTCTCCGTTAAGCTATTTTTGTGTTTTCTATAAAAATACAGTTTTTCCTTAAGATGATATATTTTAAATTTCTTACTAACTCGTATCCAATAGTCATAATCTTCTACCAAAAACATATCTGGGTCATACATGCCTATCTCTTTTGCGATTTCTTTTCTATATAAAAAACATGCGCCAATACAGTTATTTACATAAAGCTCATTAATATCTTTCGAAGCTTCACCTACGACTTGATTGTTTTCATCAATATAAATCATATCACTATAAACCATTCCACACTCTGGATAGCACTCAAGTCTCTGTACCATTTTCTCCAAAGCATTTTCTTGAAAAACATTATCATCTGATGTCCAAGTCCAAAAATCTCCATTAGCATAAGAAAATCCCTTATTTAGCGAATTTGGTAATTTTAAGTTGACCATATTATTAATTATGCTTACCCTCTTATCTCTCCTAGCATATTCCTCAACTATTTTCTTCGTAAGATCTGTTGAACAATCATTTACAATTATCAGTTCCCACCTTTTATACGTTTGTCGTTGAATGCTCTTAATTGCTTCTTCAATATACTTTTCTCCATTATAAACAGGAAGAACTATACTTACCATACTACTACCTCTCTTGAAGCACATTTTGAATAAATCTAATATTTTCCTCTATTGGTTCAATATATACTATTTTTGATTGTTCTATCCCAGAATTCACAAGACTTTCTTTGATATTCTCACATATTGATGTATCTAATATTGCAATAAATAGTATGTCAAACTCACTATAATATAGTTCATGAACATCCATAATGCGCATACCTTTTTTTTGATAGTACTCATAATTTTTATCAACCCATACAGTTATCCTACAACTACCGTCTTTACTAATCGTTCTATGTACTTCTTGTCCAAATCCTCCTGCTCCATATATGGCAATTTTCTTATTCATTATTTTTTGTTTCAAAAAGGATTTATTCCATATATATTCAAATTGTTTCAAACACATTAAAAATAGCTCATATTTTTCTAATTGTTGAAATAGAACATCCCAGTGCGAACTCAATCTAAATGTGTTCTCCAAATCATTGAAAAGGGCTTTTATACCACATAAATCGCTTGATTTCACCATCATTGAATCTTGATGTTTTCGGTAATGGTATGGAGCAAAATTAGTTATCATGATACTATCAGCTTTAAAAATTGCTTTTATTGAAGCATCCAAGTCTTCTCCGATTTGTACTGTGCTATCTACTTCCTTCTGTGCCGAGTTAATTATTTCGCGTCTGAAAATTTTGCAGACTAAATTAGGTAAAATACCAAAGTGAAAAAAAGCGTCATTTGAAAGTATATTGGGATATATTTTTTGTACTATATCTTCTTTTATATATCTTCCTTCAGTAACTAGATTAGTTTGTTTTTTGCAATGTTCTCCATACTCTTCTACTAAGCCAAATAACAAAATATCATCACTTGTCATTCGTAATTTTGACATAGCAATTTCATATGCATTACTATCAATCCAGTCGTCAGCATCTATAAATGTCAAATATTGTCCCGTTGCCATCGCAACACCAATTTTTCTTGTTTCGACCAGACCTTCATTTTTCTTATGAAGCAAAACAATTCTTTTATCTTTCTTAGCCCAATTTCTGCAAATTTGCAAACTCTCATCTACTGATCCATCATCAATAATAATAATCTCCATATCTGTCCATGTCTGATGAACAACACTTGATATACACTTATCAATATATAATTCTGCATTATACATAGGTATAATGACGCTCAAAGTCAACTTGTTTTCCATGTCTTACAATCCCTATAAATGTTTTGCTTATCTGACGTATTCTCCCAAATATGTAACCCTGAATTTCCAGCGCTATTCGCATAGGTATTTCTATAATGTTCTTTTTGTTTATTACTTATACATTGCTGTAGTTCATATGAGTTACAAATTGTATCTATATTGCATTCTTCTGTTTCTTCAAAACGGTAATCCGTTAATAACGGATAGTCTTCTTGGTATATTCTATTAATACATGATTTATCATCAACCAATTTATTATGTGACATTTGTACTATAATTTGTTTACTTATTTCGTTTTTTTCATTTATTAAATATACTTTATTTTCAACTACACTTTGTTTCGTTATCAAAACAATGTTTTTATTTGATAAAACCTTTACAAAGCCAAAATTTTGCATATAGTCACTTATTTTTATTTCCTTCATACATAGTGTACTAGTATTAAATTCCAAAATACTTTTTCCATAGTCAGGAATAAGTATTAGATTCTCACCTCGTTTTTTAGCATCTACAAACCTAGTACAATTCCCTAAAATACTCTTATCAAAAACATGGCATTTATCCTTTTTCCAATAAATAAGTCGTCCCCCTAAAGATGGAATACACCATATTCCATTGTTCTGATATACTATTTTTCCAAATTTATCAATCTCATCTCCCACCTTAATTATCTGAATTGTTTCTTCTATGTAACCATATTTTACCAAAATATTAGTATCCATGATTAGGAAAAAAATATTCTGCCCTTGAAAAATCAAATCCGCTGTCGCACTATTTCTACATATCGGATTTTCAAGTAAAAGTGAACCAAAGTCAATGCATATATCTTTCTTTTGTATGCTCCTTAAATTAGTATCCAAAATATACAATGCTGAATAATCGCTTTTTATCATATAAATTTTATCATTATATATAGTTGCATATTTAATAAATCGAACATTTTGCTTCTCATCCATAAAATCTACTGTAGTAAAGCTCTTATCGGTCAAATTATAACATGATACATGGTGTGCTCTATTAGGAATTAGCCATATTTCATTATTTTGTTTAAATAATTTACAGTATAAATTGTTATCAAAATCCAACTCGTGTTTTGTTTTCCCTAAGCACTCAACTTTTCCAGAATCTAAACTTAATTCATATAATGAGTTATGATTATTTGCACAGAAAAATAATAAATTGTCTGTTATTATTCCATCCAAAAGTTCTATACTTTTATTTTTCCCACCTATATCAACAAAAACATTTTGTATCATTATTGGCTTGCCAAGAACCCCAAATAGATAGGTCACTGAACTATCATCACCATAATAGATATCAGCATGTGCTAATGCTAAATACAAGTCTGGATTATCATCATATATTCCGTAACCATCCTTCTTGTATTTCTGAATTATCGCAATATACTTTTTATAGAGATTGGGTCTCATACTTAAGATTGTTGCTTCGCCAAGCGGATGTGGTCTCCACCACAATACAAAGTTTTTGTTCTTCTGAAAATAATGCAAGGTATTTTCTATTTTTATCAGCTCTTGCTCATTTCCACTTAGCAATCCGCTTATTCCAGTATTATAGAATACCACCATCCTTTTTTGTATACATTTTCTCCACTCATCCGAAAGTAGCTGTTTCTTTTCCATACATACGATTGCTTTATCTATTTTAGGAGACCCCAATGGTAAAATCTTGTCATCTAGAACTGTGTTAGTCAAATCTTGTAACATACTTCGTTCGCATGCTCTTTTAGCTGCCATATTTGCTACTATTACTGTATCTGCGTTATAAATTGCTGGATTTTTCCAAAACTCATCATAATTCTTTTGTCCCAAAACAAAGTATGGAATATAAATTAGCTTGCCTGTATATGTTTTAAGAACTTTTGAATAGTAATTTGGATGTACACTAGTAACAATATTCATATCATCATACGGATTATGAATATATACGATATCTGGTCTTCGTTCTTCCAAATCATATTTTTCCCAAGAAGTTATTGGCACATAATCAGGATATTCATCCCCTTCATAATGCATTTCTCCAAAGCTTCCGTCCTGGTTTCTATCATAATAAGGAATTGGTATTACATATGCGTCGCACTCTACATCATCTCTTGCTGCCAACCATACACTTTCAAGAGAGTCCCACATAGCAGCTTTATAGGGTAAAAATACCGCTTCGATTCGATCTGGTATTTCTTGTTCCATATACGCCTGTGTTTCCAATAGCTGTATTCTGGTTTGAGCAATTAGTTGTTCATTCTCTACACTTTCAACTTCATTCTGAGAAATAAGGTAAATTGTTTCACAATATTCTTCCAGACTATGAACAGCTTCTGTATTTTCTTTATATATCTTTTCAATTTTGTTTCCAATTGCAATTGCACAATCTTGACAATCTAATAACAAATCAGATAGTTCCTTTTCTCTCTTACTTACTATTAGCCTCTCTATATATCCATTTGCTTTTCGAAGTGTAATTAACGCTTGGAATAATTGTTTTCTTATTGTTCTGCTCACTTTTGCCCCCTATATACGCAAAAAAGCCAGACCTATTATCTCTTAATAAGCTAGCTTTTTATTTTCTATTCCTTTTCACATCCTGTGTCTACGTTATAAGTCATTCTTTTGTTCCCTAACCTTCCGTGGTTGGCTACAAATTGCCTTTGTAATGTTAATTATTCATATATACTATATCGGCTATTTTCCCAAATTCTTAATACTTAAGAGTTGTTATAATTGGTGCAAAATTTCTTCTAGTTCCACATCATTAGGAATTATTTTCTGTAACTGCCGAATTACTTCTTTCGCTTGATCAGTCATCCCATTTGCTATTAGCAGCCTTATCTGCTCCTTGACTTGTTCTGCCAATTGTCGCATCTCTCTATCGTCAGTTGTCTCTTTTGTAGCATTCTCAGACTGTTGCTCTCTGCGCTCCAATGCCTCTGGTACATATTTCTGAATTAATTGAATTAATTTATTTGTGTTATTCCCCGCCTCTTCATATGTACAGATTTCTTGCACATAATACTGCCACAATGCCTGATTTCTATACATAAGCTGCAATGTTTCTGCGTAGACCAATTCCACTTTCTGTTCATTGGTGCCTTCACACATGATCTCTATCAGCGTTTCCACAATCTTCTCGAACACGTACACATTATCTTCCTCCCAATGCAGTTCCGGAAGATGGTTCCTCAGATTCGTTGTATCTTTTCTTTTTAGTCCGGCACATATAAGTATCGAATAGATTTCTTTCTGTTTTATCTTATCTAACGCCTCACTAATAAATGGTGCCTTCTGTTGCTCAATAAAGGATTCATCCCGCAGTATCTCTTTTTGTTTCAGATACTCATTTGCATAATTTTCTGATTCCGCATATTCTGCTAAGAAAAAGCAGCTTCTTGCCAATGAAAAATATAGGAGTTCCTTTGTCCACTCCACATTTCTCATATCATTTAATGCTCTAAGCCCCCATTCTCTCGCTTCGCCATAGTTCTCTTCCCCAAGCTCCGCCATAATAATGGCTGCATAGAAGCTTCCAAGATAGATCCGCTTATTGTAAGCCATGTTCTTGCTACTTCTTATTGAATGCCCCGTTCCCCCTTCTGTTGAAGCTTCATACAGCTCTAACAGTTGTATCCCCAGCTTCTTTAAATTTGCGAAATCATCCATCGTCCGATATTCCAGCAACAGTTGTAGCTTCCATCGGATTTCCTTTGGTTCTTCTTCAATCATTTCTTCCAAGAGTGTCTTGTTACGTTCAAAATGCTTTTGTTTCGTCTCTTGGTCTGAATACACATATCCATAGTGATCCACAACCGCATGAAGCGCTTTCTCTGCTCCATGAACTGGTCCAATCTGCTCATGAATCTTACTTGTGAACTTGGTATCTTCCTCTAAGCGAATCATTCTCACCACCCAAGAATCTGTATATTGAGTGCCTTCCATGTCGAGATAATTTCTTTGAATATAGGTTGCTGCTCCATAATGCTGATAATCACCGCTCTGAAAGAACTCAATGATTTCCTGGCAATCCGTAAACCATTCATCATCATCTAGGTATAAGAACCACTGCCCAGTTGCTTTCGCAAGTCCTGCATTCCGCGCCGCCGAGAAATCGTTGCACCACTGGAACTTCACTACTTTGTCTGATACTTTGCATAGTTCATTATGTAATTCCTCATCGCATCTTGTGTCTACAATAATGAGTTCTGAGAATATCCGGTCTCGAATTGGTCGCAATGACTCTATGCATTTTCCTATAGTCTCTTTCCTGTTTGAAGCCAAGAGCGAAATTGTAAGTAATTTTTTATTCGAATCATTAACTCTACTCTTCAATTTTCCAATTCCTTTCTCGATTTCTCATTTGTTTTACGTCAAAAAGCTATATATATCCGTCTCATCTATGAAAATTTTGTATTCAATTCTTTCTCTAACCCGATTAACTCCTGATCTTCTGGCATCATTCCCCGAAGCTGTTGCACAATCTGATACGCTTCCGCATACATCTTCGACTGTATCATTACTCGAACCTGTACTTTTACCTGTTTGCCCATTTCTTGAAGTTCATCACGCGCTTCACTTGCTTCCTCTTCCTGTGCAATCATCTGTTTCTCTTTCTCTTCGCCCAATAATTTGATATATTGTTTCATTCTCTCTGCTAAGACTGGATATTCTTTTACAGAGATTCTAAGTGCCTCTAGCATCTGATCAAAGTTCTGAAATCCGTAAGATAACGCTTTCTGTACCCACATTGCCCCACGAATGGAAGCTGGTAGCATATCTATGCTATTTTGAATTGTAGTATCCCGATAAATCAAAGCCGCATAGCCTGTATTGCACTCCACATAATCCCTCATCCATTGTTCCACGGTTACATAATCCGCATTCTTCAGCGGAGTTTTCAGTTTGGCATTGATGTAGTTATAGTTAAAATACGCATATCGAATATCTTCTTTTGTTCGAACCTGCTTCAGATGCTGAAATATTTTTTCCCACAATTCATTATCTTTCACATTCTGCAGAACTATTACCTGCGCCATCCATTGAGACACCGGTAACTGCAATAACATATCTTCTAACGGAAGAATTCCTGCGTTTGCACCCCCCCAACAGTAATCTGGAAGCTTTAAGAATTCTCCATTGCCATCTATATATTGTTCGACAAATGATCGCAAGACTTCCTGTTGTGCTTCTGGTAGTTCGCCCATTCTATTTAGTTCCGACAATGTATCTGCCCATTTAAGGCACATGGCACTCTGTGCATCGCCTTTCGTTGCTTCGTTCACAAAAAGAATGCTATCTAGAATAATCTGCTCTTGCTCTGTTAATTCTTGCTTTTGAAATAATTCAAGCTCTGTAAAATAGTTCTCACAGCATGTCTCAGCCCTGCTGATATTCTGTTTGCCAGAAAATCCATTGCTTCCGATCTCTTCTAACGCGCATTTTACAACGTGTATATTTCTTACATCCGCCCGGTACTCTTCCAGATGTTTTATCAATTTCGGCTCGTCTTCTGCCCAGATATCACTCTGTAATATTGCGCAATAAAATGCACCTCTGCATAGATTAAGAAATGGCTCGTCTGCCTCTTTCATCCGATTGATTGCATCAAAGCTTACCTGCTGTAACTTCTTTGTATCCTTAATCAAGAGATATTCTTTCAATAAATGAAGTGGCCAACGCATATTGTTTGGTTCGTCTTTCATAAGCCCAAGCAGAATTTCCGTGTTACGTTTGGAATGTGCCAAACGCTCTTTATCATTTGCAAAAGCGTAACCAAAATGATGTACAAATGCTTCAATCATCTTGCATTTCTCCCCAACTGGTACTAGAGATTCATGCACTTTTCCTTCAAAATGCGTATCGGAAGTAAGCTGTATCATTCGGGATACCCATTCATCTGAGTAACTGCTTCCATCCAACGTAAAATAGTTTCTTGCTTTATAGACTGCTTGTCCATACTTCTGGTATTCTCCTGATTCAAAGAAGGCTATAATTGGAGCCACATCATCAAACCATTCGTCATCATCTAAGAATAAGAACCATTCCCCAGTGGCTTTCTCTAGCCCTGCATTTCTTGCACTTGCAAAGTCATCATTCCACCTATAGGGCACAATATTCTCTGTATATTCGAGCAGCTTTTCTCGAAGCTCTTTGCCGCAACCTGTATCAACCAGAATCAATTCACTATCTAGCTTATCAAGAAGTGGTCTTATAGACTCCAGACATTTTTCTGTTGTTTCTTCTCTTCCCGAAACGAGAAGTGAAATTGTTAATAATTTGTTCCCCATATTTTTATCCTTCAATTATTGCAATCCTTGTCTTCAATACCATATCTGCCACTTCCAAGTCCTCTGGTATCATCTGCTTCAGTTGTTGTAGAATCTGCATTGCCTCATTATATAGACCCTTTTCATAGTATTCCTGTGCCTTCTCTTTAATCTGTTTGGTCAATTGACGATATTCTTCTTTCTCTTTCCGTTCCTGCCTATCCCTCTCAATTCCGTATTCCTGAAGATAGATCTTAATTACTTCTGCCAGTTTTGGATATACATCTACTGCTTCTCGTATTGTTTCAAACGCCTCTTGCCAATCCTCAGCTTCTGTTTCCAAAGCCTTATATATATACTGTGATGCCATATACTCTGGTGGAAGCAATTCTGGATACTGTTTCGTAGCCAGTTCTGTATAATATTTTTCATAAAAAGCAATTGTTCTGTTTGCAAATTCCAACAGCCTATTTCGTTTGCTTTGGAATTGACCCGCATGAACTCCGAGCAGTAATTTGGCTTCAGCCACTTTCATAAATAGGTAATCGTATCGCGCATTCTCCTGTTGCATAATTCCGCGGAACTCTATTTCTATTTGCGCAATGCCATTATAATCTACTTTAGCAATATAATCACTTAGGTCAGATTTCCAGTGTTCAAACGGTACTGCTAAATAATACTTTTCTAATGATATTCCATTCTCTTTGGCAATATCTGTAAGAATTCCTGGTGTCATAAATACATTGGTAGAATTGCGGAAGAAACCTTCATAATACGAATTCAGGTTATCTGTTAGCCCGCACCGCTTCGCTGAGATGATTTTGATATACCACACATACCAGTGCTCTGCTTCAATTTGAATCAGGATATCTACTATTTTCTGATATCCAGCTGCATCCTTTGCTTCCCATTTCTGTATCTCACAGAGCATTTCATGCTGAAGTTCCTGATTCTTCCAAGCACGCTGCATCAGTTCTACAAACACTTCATCCTGCGGCAACACTGCCATGGCTTCCACTAAGGTTACAAGAATCCCTTCAAATAAATAGATGACTTTCTCATCCCAACCAAGCTTCCCAAAGTATTTCTTTAATAGTGAAATATCCTTCTTCTTTAACCCACAAGATATCAGAATAGAATATGCTTTTTTCTGTGGAATATCATCAAATGCCTCTCCAGTTATCAATGCTGCCTGTTGCTCATTCCTTACATCTGGTTGGTTCTTCTTGGTAGCATACAAATCAAAATATCGCCGAATTGCTTCTTCTGCTTTCTCATACGCTTCTATTGCAAGATAAATCGTTGCAAGCCCAAGGTACATATATGCTTTGCAGAGTATTCCTGTCCTTTCATCCTTCAGCGCACGCTCTCCAATTGCAATTCCCTCTTCATATCGTTTCAGGAAAAATAGTCCTTCGATTTCTCCCCCATAGAATGTGCCGATATCATAATTGTCATATTTCTCATCCACATGTTTTGTTGCTTCTAAGGCTTGTTCACAGGCATTGCACAATTCATCCCATGCTTTTACTGATCGATATTCTTGAACCAATTGTACTTTCCAGCGCAATCGATCTGGTTCCTCTTGAATCATTTGCTTCAACAAATCTGTATTTCTTTTAAAATGCTTCTGACGTTCTTCCTCACTGGTATAGATATATCCAGAGTGATTGGCAATTGCTTCTATCGCTTTGCATTTTCCACGGACAGGATACAGATATTCATGAATCTTACTTACAAATCTCGTATCTTCTTCTCGTTTTATTGCCCGTGACACCCAGGAATCACTATAATGGATGTAATTTGCATCAAAAAAATTGCGAACAATGTAGTTCGCACATCCATATTGTCTATATTCTCCACTTGTAAAGAATGTAATCAGTGGTTCTATCTCCACGAACCATTCGTCGTCATCTAAGAATAAGAACCATTCTCCTTTCGCTCGTGTAAGCCCAGCATTTCTTGCCTTGGAGAAATCATTGCACCAGGTAAACTCTACAATATTATCTGTATATTCCTCCAATATCTGATGTACTTTGGGATTACTGCTTGTATCTACAAGGATGAGTTCACTTGGAATCTGTTCCAAGATTGGTTTGATAGAATCTAAGCATCTTCGTATCGTATCAAGACGATTGGATGCTAATAGCGAAATTGATAGTAATACCTTATCCTTCATACGCCAGCCCCTTTTTCTTTTCTTACTACTATTCTAATATATCGAAATGAAAAAAGGAAGAGCGAACTAGCGCTCTTCCTCTTGTTATCTTGTCTCTACTCATTAGCCCTGTAATAATGACATTACACCCTGATTTGACTGGTTAGCCTGTGCCAGCATTGACTGTCCTGCCTGAGCAAGGATATTGTTATTGCTGTAAGCAACCATCTCTTCAGCCATATCTGTATCACGGATTGCAGATTCAGCAGATGTGGTATTCTCTACTACGTTATCTAAGTTGGCAATTGTATGCTCTAATCTGTTCTGAATAGCACCAAGTGAAGATCTCTGTGCAGATACTTTGGCTACTGCATCTGCAATTGCATCAATTGCATAGGTAGCTTTTGCACCAGACTCATCTACGACATTGACACCCTTTAGTCCAAGCCCAGCCATATCCATTGCTTTGACTGTAAATGCAATCTTATTGGTTCCTGCAGAATCTGCTCCAACATGTAAGCCCATCTGTAAGCCTTGATTAATCTGAACTTTTCCTTCCTTAATCTTAAATGAGACCTGTGTTGTTGTTCCGCTATACTCAGCAAGTGTAGATGTTGTAGTTACTGTTGCTTCACGTCCAGGATCAACACCAACGGAACTTGCCTTACGTAGCTCATCGTTAATCAATGTGTAAGCTTTCTTAGCGGAGATAACTGAACCATCGTTATCACCAACACCATCATTGTTGCTATCGGTCATAGCAATATAAGTATGCGTTCCAACTACTACGGTATCTCCATCACGGATGATATCTTTAAAATCTTCTGGTTTGTACTGATTATCGGTAGCTACTGTCTGAGTAGAAATCTTATACTCTGTTCCGTTAATGGTAACAATGCTTCCAGATCCAATCTGATTTTTTACTGTTGTACGAAGAGCGGCGATAGAAGAACCAATGGTATATCCTTTTGCTCCGATGGAAATCTTCTGACCTGTCTTTAATGCATCCATTTTAAAGGTGGCTGTTCCTGTTCCCATACCTGTCATGGTGCCTGCAATACCTGCATCTTTTGCAGCAACTATAGCGGTAGATGTTTTACCATTACCCTTTAATAGGTATGTCTCATTGAACTTGGTTGTCTCAGCAACACGATCGATTTCTGTTGATAATTGTTCAATCTCGTTCTGGATTGCTTCACGATCAGATCCACTGTTGGTTCCGTTGGCAGCCTTAACTGCTAATTCATTCATACGCTGTAGCATAGAATGCACTTCTGTCAAAGCACCTTCTGCTGTCTGTACTGCTGAAATACCATCCTGTGCGTTGGTGGATGCCTGATCCAAACCACGAATCTGTTTTCTCATCTTTTCAGAAATTGAAAGTCCTGCTGCATCATCTGCTGCACGGTTGATTTTGTATCCAGAAGATAACTTCTCTGTTGATTTGCTCTGTGTCTTTGTGGTGACATTAAGCATACGATTGGCATTCATCGCCTGTAAATTGTGCTGTACTACCATAACTTTTTTCCTCCTTGAATGGCATGTAGCTGCCGCTACGATTTCCATATCTATATGGTTGTTTTACTACTACTTGATTTATATATCGGAGACCATGATAAATACTTTACCCCTAACGCAAAAATAATTTAAATTTTTTCTATTCTATATATTTTCCGAATAAACACAAAAAGAAGAGCGAATTTCTTCGCTCTTCTTTCGAAGTTAGTAGTAATACAGCAATGATTCAAATTACTGAAGTAAAGATAATACACCCTGATTAGATTGGTTAGCCTGTGCCAGCATAGACTGTCCTGCCTGAGCAAGGATGTTGTTATTGCTGTAGCTTACCATCTGTTTCGCCATATCTGTATCACGGATAGAAGATTCAGCGGATGTTGTATTCTCAACTACGTTGTCTAAGTTTGCAATGGTGTGCTCCAGACGGTTCTGAATAGCACCAAGTGAAGATCTCTGTGCGGATACCTTAGCAACTGCATCTGCGATCGCATCGATAGCATAGGTAGCTTTTGCTCCTGAGTTATCAACTACGTTCAGATTCTTAACGCCAAGTCCTGCAGAATCCATTGTGTCAATGGTAAATTCGATCTTGTTGGTTCCGTCTGCATCTGCGCCTACATGTAAGCCCATCTGTAAGCCCTGTTTAACATGAACAGATCCTTCAGCAACTTTGAAGGTAATCTGTGTGTTAGAAGCGCTGTAAGCTCCTGAACCAGCAGTCTTAGTTGTTTTAGCTTCATTACCAGCATCAGTACCAATAGAACTTGCTTTACGTAACTCATCATTAATCAATGTGTAAGCTTTGTCAGCTGAGATAACAGATGCGTCATTGTCGCCAACTCCATCACCATTAGAATCTTTCATTGCTACATAAGTCTGGGTTCCTATAACAACGGTATCACCATCTTTGATTAATGTCTTCATGTCTTCCTGTTTATAAGTGTTATCAATTGTAGAAGTCTGTGTACCAATCTTGTACTCAGTTCCATTGATTGTTACTGTGCTTCCAGTTGCTCCAGGAACAGCAGCTGTAACTGTGCCAAGTGTTGTACCAACTGTATAACCTTTTGCACCGATAGAGATTGTCTGACCATTCTTTAATGCTTCCATCTTGAATGTAGCTTCACTAGTTCCCATACCAGTCATTGTACCAGCGATACCAGCATCTTTTGCTGTAATCTGTACAGTAGAGGTCTTGCCATTACCTTTCAGTAAGTAAGTCTCATTGAACTTGGTTGTTTCAGCAACACGATCGATTTCAGTTGTTAACTGATCAATCTCGTTCTGGATAGAAGTACGATCAGATTCACTGTTTGTTCCGTTGGCAGCCTTTGTAGCTAGCTCATTCATACGCTGTAACATTGAATGTACTTCAGTTAAAGCACCTTCAGCTGTCTGTACTGCAGAGATACCATCCTGAGCATTGGTAGAAGCCTGATCCAAACCACGGATCTGTTTTCTCATTTTCTCACTGATTGATAATCCAGATGCATCATCAGCTGCACGGTTAATCTTGTAACCAGAAGATAACTTCTCTGTTGACTTAGCCTGTGTGTTTGCTGTTACATTGAGCATTCTGTTGGCATTCATTGCCTGCATGTTGTGTTGTACTACCATATTATTCTCCTCCTTGAAAATACATTGCAGCATCCTTGCTGCAAGTTGTTAAATGATGTGACATCCCGCTTCCCGGCCGTACGCTCCGTTCTGCCTCGGTCACTTCGACACGATTATAACGTAATCGATGTCATAGTAAAAGTAACAAGTAATTGCTTACTTGTAATACATATCGGAATTTTTTCCCGATACTTTATAGAGAAAAGAAAATATAAATATTTTCCTTCTGCTAACTATTTCTTATTATCCATGAACTGAGGATCAATATAATTCACTCTTGTCATATTGCGATAATATTGGTTGGCGACCTTGGTATTGGTCCTTACCTCTTTGACCTGCTTCTTCACCTTGGCGAACTTCTGTGTCATCAGATTCTTATTACGCGCCTCCTGGCTCTGAATCTTTACACTTCGGTCTGTAATGGACCGAATCAGTTCCTGCATTTTAGCAATTTGTTCTGAAAATGCTTCTTTGTTTCCTTGCAGTTCTTCTTTTACTCTGCTATAGAGCTTGTCAAAGCCACTGTCTAACTGATCCAGCTGTTGTATGAGTGCCGCTTTGTCCTCTACCGTCTGATCGAAATCATCTGCAGAAGCGAGTGGATCCTCCAACTGTTCTTTCTGGAGTTTATCTAGCTCTATAATCTGGTCTAAGACTTGTATCTTCTTTTTCAGACTCTGTATCATAATCTCTATGTAAGTCTCTGACATATCATTCTCCTGTGGTTAAGATGCATTGGTGCCTTTGGCTGCTTCCATTACCTTCTTCCAGTTATCTCTCATAGAGCGCAGATGCTCTACCACTTCTTCCATGATCTCTTTATCTTTTTTCAGATTGGCTTCATGTAATCTCAATACAAGGTAATTATAAACCCTGTCGAAGTCCTCCGCAACCGGGTATTTATGATCTAGGGTAGCTTGGAATTCCAGCACGATTCTCTCTACCTTCATGATATTGTTATGTGCTTTCTCAACATCTTGATTATCTATCGCGATGATTGCCATATTCCCAAATTTGATTGCTCCCTCGTATAACATCAGTGTCAATTCCGCTGGTGAAGCCGTCAAAACCTTGCTATTGTTATAAGCCGAGTATGGATTTCTCTGTAACATCAATATTCCTCCGTTTTAAGTACGATAGCAAGCTAGTTGCTACCAAATAATCCACTTAACGAGCTTGTCTGGCTCTGCATCTTAGCTAATGCAGTCTCCATTGCAGTGAATTTCTTATAGTAATAATCCTCTTTGGTAGATACTTTTGTCTCCCAATTCTTGATCGTAGTTGTATAATCGCTGTACTGTTTATCCATCTCTTTGTCATTATATACTTTATAGATAGAGCTCATGGAAGAATTCTCTTTCATCTTCGTATCTAACTGTGAATATAGCTCAGATGATACTTTCTTCATAAACTCAATGACATTATCTGGATCTGCTGTGATTGCTGCCATTAATTTATCTGGTTCACTCTTTGAGTTCTCATCATCCTCGTCACCAGCAATATGGAATGCGTTCTGCTCATTCTTCGGTGCTTTTAGATATCCTAATGTCTCAATTCCTAGTGTAGCAAAGCTCATTGACTTGCCATTTACCTCATAGGATTGCGACATAGAATTAATCATAACCGACATAACGCCATCCAATGTGGAATCTCGGCGAAGTAATGAATCTTTTATCTTAGTCTCCCACTTCTCCACTTCGGTATCCGACATGGCATCTTTTTCTTCATCTGTCAAAGGCTCATAGCCCTTAGAAGAATCTGCATTATACATACTTGTCATCTCATTGATGATGCTGTTGTATTCACTTAAGAAGGATTTGATTTTATCATATATTTCCTGTGTATCTGTTGATACCGTCAACTTAATTGCATTCTCATCTCCAGGACCTGTTATCCCCTGCACATCAATAGACAGACCATTGATGGTAAAAGAATTACCTTTTCCTGTATATGTAGTTCCATTTAAAATTATCTCAGAATCTTTACCATCAATTTTGTTGGCTGCTTCATAGGTAGTTTCAACTCCGTTTAGTCCTAAACGTGTTAATGCCTCAGCGGAGTCTTCATCGCAAATAATTCCCTCTGGATCAGAAGGATCCATTTTTGATTTTATTTCGAAGCTGTCAGTTGAATCGATTCGAATACGCTTATTCTCCGTATCGAGAGAGGCATTCACCCCATAAGAGTTCAGTTCGCTGATAATATCACCGATTTTCTTATCTTCGGTAATATTTATCTCATTGGTAACTTCTACACCATTCTCGTCCTTTGTTTTAATATAGAAAGAAGTAGCTCCTCCTGCATAATTGATATCCGCCATGGTACTATCTGCGGTTAATGGCTCGTTGATATTCGCCATAATCATGTTCCTGCCATCCACGATGGTTCTTGCACTCGTATTTAGTCCTAGTGTGCTAAGCATATTAAGGGAATCTCTGTCAGCTGTAGCTACGCCACCCTCTGAACTAGATATTGCCTCTATCTTAAAGTCTGCATCTTTTCCGCTCTCTTTGGCGCTGACAAACAAACGACTATTTCCAGAATCCAGATTCACATTCAATCCAAGCTTGCCCATCTCTTTCTGTATCTCAGATAATGTGCTCGCCTTCGTTACAGAAATAAGAGTTTTCTTCTCATTGCCCTTCTCATCCAGTGTTGTTATCTGAAATTGGGTATCTGGTCCTGTATAACCTAAATCCTTTAGTTTTGTGTCTCCTGTAATGCCATCTTTATTGGTTTGCTTCCCATCATCTGTAAGCGTCAGCTTACCACCAGTCATATAGCCTGTATCTGCTGTGGAAAGGACATTAAGCTTCTGAGTACCATTGACTGCTCCGTTACTTGCTTTCACGGTTGCCTTGGTATTATCGCTGGATGTGGCTTTTCTTGCAGAATATCCACTGGTAAGTGTCATATCATAGACATTTGTATAAAGGTTATATATTTTTGAGTTCAGACTTTTCCAAGTATCCTGTTTCCATGATAGCTTGGTCTGAGCCTTCGTATATGTCTCTGTTTTCTTGCTGTATGCAGATACCAATTCCTTTACAATGGAATCCGTATCCAGTCCTGAATTCAATCCTGATAATCGAATTGGCATAATTACCTCTTTTCTGCGCGAAGAACTAGCGCTTCTCGTCTACCAATATTCCTGCCAGCTCCCACACCTTCGCAATCATGTCCAGTGTCTTCTCCGGTGGCAGCTCTTTGATAACCTTTTTTGTCTCTTTATCTACAATTTTAATCGTTACTCGGTTCGTTGCATCATGTATTCCAAAGATAGCCTCTGTATTCGTAGCTCTCTTATTGATATCATTCACAGCTTTCTTAATCTTGGCGTTCTGCTGATCCTGCGCTGTCTGCTGATTAGCTCCCGCATTCTCTTCACTGGTCTCTTTCGTATCAATTGCCACTGTATCCTTGGTCAGGTTCTGTGCTACCTGCACCGTCTCTCCCGCTTCGATTTTGGGCTGTAATTCTACCTTCTGTTCGAATGACGCTGCACTTCCCTGATATGTCATTCCTGCCCCATGTACTCCTTCAATTAACATTATATACACCTCCATGTGATATAAAAACGATTGACGTTACTACACTACTAAATGCACATACACTTTCTTGTTAACCCCTATATCGGATTATTTTGCAAGAAAATAACCTTTATTAGAAAAAATAATAAATTACATCTATTTCATCAGATTCTTTAATGCTTCCATGCTATCCACATTGATGGATTCCTGATTCTCTTTCTGAATCTGCAGATATACCTCTTTACGGTAGATTGGAACATCCTTTGGTGCTGAGATTCCGATCTTTACCTGATCTCCACGGATTTCCAATACCGTTACTTCAATATCATTATTGATTACGAGTGCTTCGCTTTTTTTTCTTGTCAATGCTAACATACTATTCACCCGCCTTTTCTTTTTTTGCTTTTAACACATCATACACTTTGAATTTAACGGGATAATCGTCTTCGACGATCAACTGCACCCCTTTCTGAGTATCTGTGTTAATTACCAATGGCGCTTTCAGGTTTACCGAGAAGTCCTGTACCTTCTTTGGCACAGTTACGGTAACCAGAATGTATGTATTTTCCGGAGTAAGCTCTCCGATTGGTGCGATGATTTCTTCGTTTACGTTTGGTGCGTAGTCTTCTTTCACTACGGTTGGATTCATAACTGGGAATGCTACATCCGTATCATCCATGCACTGTAACCACATAATTGTAGTATTTTCCTGTCCCTTTTCATCATCATAGATCAATGCAAAATTCTTATAGTCTGGAAATCCTATCATGCCTTTTGCCAATGTGATGATCTTGTCATCTGCAATGTCTACTTCCCCAAATAATCTTGTGTTAGCCTTCATGGTCTTCTCCTTTCGTCTCCGACGATTCATATTCCGGCGTTACCGGTGTTGTTTCTATTATATAGATATCTTCTACAGATAATCAAGCAAAGTGCTTGATCCAACCTTACTTGCTGCTGTAAGAGATGCTTGATATGCGTTGTAAGAAGCATAATAGTCAATGATGATATCTGACAAATCGCGATCTTCATTACTTGACTTCAGATCTTTGATGGTCTCTTGCTGATTGCTCACACGAGTCTGTGTCAGTGACAGACGATCCTGCATGCTGCCGACATTGGTAATGGCATCGTTGACACCGCCCAAATATTCATTGAATTTGGTGATTCCGCTTCCGAAGGTCTTCTGAAGGTTATCGTCTGCGTAATCTGCTTCTTTCTTGGCTGCGTCATAATAGGTCTTGAGCTTTGCCTGGTATTCTGGATCTTTGTAAGCCTCCTCTTCCATCATGGCTTTGATCTTGTCCACCTTGTCGTTGGCATTGATTGCCTTGGTTACAACATCCATAAGTTCGCTCACATCTCTTGCAATTCCTGTATCAAATACATCACTTGCCTGTGTATTCACAGTTAATGTGATGCCACTTGCGATTCCATAATCTAACGTCTGATCTTCTTTTTTATAGTCCACAACGTTTGCTGGATCAGATATATCTTTGCAGTCATAGTAATATTCTGGTCTCACGTCTCCTGCCTGAAAGCCAGTTTTATCATAGTTCACTTCCATGGTGGCTTTGGTAGATTTCAATTGAGCAGAAAATGTATCGCTCATAACAAATTCCCCTGTGCTCTTAATGAACACTACCTGCGGATCTGCGTCACCAGTTCCAAAGGTCTTCTGGTTCGCTTGTTCCCATGCATCCTCATTCTCATACACTGCGATCCCGCCGCCTTCACTGGTGGTAAGTGTTGTTGTTGTTCCTCCAGCTGGTGTATAAGAAAGTGTTACTCTCTTCTGTGTTGGATCGTCTGGATCATATGCCACTGCAGGCGTTGTCGCTTCTATTTCACCATAAGCTAACCGTAATCGATTGTATGCTTTTTCTTCTACCTGAGCATCACAATCTGGTGTCGTGTTGTCTGGATCTATTTCATCCGTATCAATTTGCACCAGAGACGGAACCTCAACTGTTCCTGTATAATATCTTTTTTCTTCTATATCTTCATAGTTGAAATTCTGTGTAATGCTATATTTGGTGTTATCCTCATCTGTTCCAAATGTCAGTTGAGAGGATGTACGGTATCCTGTAAACACGGTTCTTCCGGCATAATCTGCATTTCCTTCCGTGTATACCTGCTCCGATAATGAAGTAAGTGCATTCATGATGGTCTTGCGATCATCTGCAGTTAAGGTATCTGAAGATCCCTTTACGCACTGTGTGCGAATATCTGTCAGAATTGACTTCGTGTTTGTAAGGGCTGTCTCTGTTACATCCAGCCATGAATCTGCATCTGGAATATTGTTCTCCACATACTGGTTCAGGTGGCTCAAGTTCGTTGATAAACGAAGTGAACGAATTGCAATAACTGGATCCTCAGAAGGTCTTGATATCTTCTTCTGAGTTGTCATCTGCGTATTATATTTATCTACATTTATTTTATTGGAATTAATATTGGTCTTTGTATTACCTGAGATCATACTATTGGTAATTCGCATAATACCTCCTGGCCACTTCCCTGTGATCACATGATTACTCGAAGTGCATCCTTGCGCTTCGGAAATATGTTATCTATTTGTTGCTTATTATATCGGACGAATTGCTCAATTAATTAATCGAAAATCCGAATTTTAGGTCACACCACATTCGTTTATTAATTTGTTGTACATTTCTGATAAAACGGATACGATCTTGGATGCCATGTTATATGCATTCTGGAATTTTACCAGATTCAGAGCTTCTTCGTCTTCATCTACGCCAGAGATTGACATTCGGTGCATATCGATTGAACTGGATAGATTGTTATAATTATTATAAAAAGTAGTCGTTTTATCTGTATCCACAGTAACATCGGACAACAAAGTCTCTAAGAATGAAGAGGCTTTATTTCCACGAAATACTGTGACATCTGACTGCAATGTTTTCAGCTTATCAACAATATCGTAAGCAGTTGTTCCGTCCTTGATACTTACCGTAGTAGAAAAATAGGACGGATCCTTTAAAGATTTACTATTTATCGCAATATTAGATGCTGTGAGCTTATAGTAGCTGTTGTCATTGGATGAAATGGATGTAACTGCCGATGTTGTATAGGTTCCATCTGCGTTCGCGACTGCTGACACATAAGCTCCATCGCTGTTGCGGTAGGCACCACCTGCATCATAAGAGAGCCCTGTTGGAGTGTTTGCCACGAAGAAGGAGCCCATCTGCTCCCCATTCAAGGTTACACCGTCACGCTCCATTCCATTGAATAGCTCAGTAAAGTTACGAAGGAATTCATTGATCTGCGACTGATAATACACAACACCCATGGCATCATATGCCTTTCCACAGGATGCGTTTTCTCCCTGAATTTTCGCCAACTCATCCGAACTTAGTGTGCTTCCAGGTGCTAAATCAAAGGAAAAGGAAGTAATCTTTCCATCGGAATCCAACTGTGCATTCCATCCGGTATAGGCGTATTCTTTACCATTGATTGTAATGGAGCCTTCCGATGGGATATTCAGTGCGTTAACGTCTGTTACACTCGGGTTATCCAGCACCAGTGTGCTGTTGGTAGTTGCGTAGCCTACCTGACCAGAAAGGTTCTCATTGTTATTACCGTCACGAATTAAGAAGAGCGCTTTTAAGCTTCCCCCTGAGGTTCCGTTGGTCTCGGCAAAGTTCGTTTTGGTGTCTTCCCATCTTACATTATATAAACCATCAATGTCGGTCTGATTGACTTTCTGTTCTCTGGATACGCATTCCAGCTTACGATAATCGTTGCCATCTACCAGAACCTGTCCATTAATCGTAACCGAGTAGTGTGTCCCACCAAAGTTATCACCATTCGTATTCTGAATCTCGTATTCGTTCGTCTCCACATTCACCATCTCTGACAACATATCTAGAAGGTTCGCTCTCTCATCACGAAGCTCATTGGCACGCCCACCTGTCACTTCAATTCGATTGATCTCTTTATTCAGCAATGCAATCTTCTCAGACATTGCATTGATACTATTCACAGAATCACGAATTTCTTCGTTGGTATCTTCCTGTAATTCCGTAAGTGTTGTGGATAAGCTGTTAAAATACGTACAGAGCTGCTGCGCCTGGTTCACAAACTGGTTACGTACGGATACATCGGCTGCGTATCCATTTTTCAATGTATCTAGTCCGCTGAACATTTTATTAAAGATAGTAGAAAATCCCTGCTGTGTGCTGTCATCCTTGAAGTAGGTCTCAAACTGGCTTAGATAATATAACTTCTCTTCATACAATCCCTTGCTGGAATTACATTCCCAGTACTTGGCATCATAATATTGATCTCTCTGCTGGGTGATTGCGGTGGCAGTTACTCCGGTTCCGGTACTGCCATATTTGGCATTTACTCGAAGGGCGCCGCTTGCCTCAAGTGACGTCTCCTGTCTGGAATAGCCAGGGGTTTTGACATTCGCAATATTATTCGCAGTTGTATTTACAGATGCTTGAAACGCGGTCAATGCTGACGCTCCGATGTTCAAGCCAAAAAATGTTGAGCTCATGCTACTCCTCCTGTGTTATCTTCTATGTTAGATTAATCCAGTTACAATCAGTTCTGTCATCTGGCTGATTACGGTGATATATCGGCTGGCTGCATTGTATGCTGACTGATATTTGACCATCTTGGTCAATTCCTCATCGGAGGATACACCAGTAACCTGGGATCTTTGATTATTTACGGATGCCACTGTATTCGTTACCGTATCACTTGCAGATGAATAGGTATTACCTGCTGTTCCAAGTCGTCCAATAATTTTGTCGTAGTATCCCTGGAAAGTACTTGGTGTGTTATCTGTGGGATTAATGGTCATTATACGCTCGTCCCATACTGCTGCCAGCTTCTGTGCTGTTCCATAGTCCACGGCACCGTCCATCTTCAAGGAAGGCATTTTCGTAATCTGTTTCTTCAGCTCTGGATTGAGCTGTGTATTTCCGATGATGTACTGGGATGAGGTGTCTTCGGCTTTTTCTTCATTAAAAATATAGTAGGTCTTGCCATCTGTTCCGGTGACCTCTTTGTATCGTTCAACACCCATTCGGGTGAACAGTTCCTGTGGTGGCAGCTTCTTGTCTGCACCCACTGCACAATTCTCAGTATCCAGTATCTTGGTACCTGCTGGGTATGTGATTCCTTCGGTAGTTGTGATAGGTGCTGTTGTTTCAGTATTTGGTGCAAATATATCGTTAAGGGTATTGACTACCGTGTGAAATAATTTATCCACTTCGGCCTGTGTCTCCATGACCGTGCAATCCTGTACCTTGCTATAGCTTTCCTCTGTATCCAGATCGCCATATCTTCCGTATCCGTCTCCTCTGGACACCATAAGTGCTTTGATTTTGCCGACGTCCGTATTGAATTCTGTGGATATGGTCTGATCCAAATGGAATACTGGTACATATTCGTCCTTACTTGCATCGGATATATAAGGCCAGTATGGCGTATAGAATCCGGTTCCATTTTCTGTCTTCAAAGCAATATTGTTACATCTATGCTCGTCTACGAAGTCAACCCCTTCCATTGCGACCGTTACGAATCCAGTCTGATCCTCGCTGAAGGTAATGCTTCCGTATTTTCCAAGTTCGTCTAAGAGATTATCTCTCTCATCTCGCAGTGTCATTGCAGTCTCAACCTTGCTTGCTTCCACCTTCTGAATCTGAAGGTTCAAGTCATAAATACGATTTCCAATATCATTTACTGTTTGGATATCATCATAGATTTGTTTGTTGAGATTTGCTTGATAACTCTGAAGATCAGAATAAAGCGATTGACAACGGGATACAAACAGCTCTGCCTTCTGGGCAACCAGATTCTGATTTGTCGAATCTGCTGGTGCTTTGGCAAACTCCTGGAAAGATTTCCAAAGGTCCTCTACACTCTGTTTGAACTGCTGCCCATCCAATTCCTGGAACATATCCTCTACATTGGATACGCCTTCGTACATGGTGCTGTAGAAAGCAGCTCTTCCGTTTTCCTGTCGATACGCTTTATCTAAGAAAATATCTCTTGCATGAACCACATCTCCGATAGATACACCAATTCCTGACTGATGAATATTGGTATTGGATGTGGTCTGTTTTAATGTTGCATATTCTTTATCTGTGAAACGTACCTGCTGGCGAACATAGCCAGTGGTATCGATATTTGATAAGTTGTTGGCGGTTACATTTAACGCATTCTGGGCGCTTTGTAATCCGGATGAACCAACATATAGACTTCCGAATCCATTTGCCATACCTGTTCCTCCTGCATTTTATTGTTTTGCATCAAAGCCACTACTGCCAAGCAATGCCCCTGTGTTATAGGCATTGCGATTATAATTGGCAGTCTCAGGTGCCTGTCGCATACTTTTGAACAAGGTAATGTCAAACTCTGCCAGTTCCATGGCCTGGCGAATCAGTGCTGTATTTAGCTGATTCAACCGGTCAACTTCACTTGCTGCTTCCATGAGTGTATCCCGTGCTGCTTCTAGCTGCTTCTGTTCCTTGGGCTGTGATTCCAGATAACCTATCATTTTGGTGACAGTTATCTCACTGGAATCCTTTCCCAATACAGTTGCGATGTCTTTCAATAATTGTGTCTGCTTATTGCTAAGCGCTAACAATTCTGTACTTGCATCCTGTTCAAGAATCGTAAGCTTCTCTAATGCAGGAACATCTGCCTTGATCAGGATCTGGCGTTTTTCCTCGCCATACTCTGCCAATTCTTGATATATTTTTCGTTCATCCTGTAATACACCTACGAGTTCTTCTACTAGGCTAGCCACACTAATTCCTCATTTCTACATTAAAGTTGCATTATATTTCTCTAGTAACTTGCTTGCGAAATCTCCTGGATCTACTTGATATTCTCCGGATTCCACTTTCGCTTTCAGCTGTGCGACCTTGTCTTCCCTGATGTCTGAAGCTTCCGATACTGCACTTTTCGCAATCTGATAGTCGCGTCCTGTCTGAGAGATGGATACCTGGTCTCTTCCAGCGCTTACACCCTGGTTTTTCTGAACTTTTGCGGTATTCTGTACTCCGTAGAGCTGCGCGATCTGATTATATGCATCTATACGCATAACAGCATCTCCTTTCTTCCTTGAATAATTGTGTTAATAGGAAAAGTCATTTTTCCTAATGAAGCTTTCTACAATGTTTATCGGACGAAATGGAATTTACTTTAGATGTTTTTGGTATTTTCCTAGCTTTTTATGAAAAATGAGAATATTCCGGATATTTTTTCTCGTTAATACAGATATTTATCCTTCGAAATTCTCGAATTGCCAAAATTGATTGACGACATTTTTCCCGAATTATAAGATAAAGAAAACGAGGTGTATATATGAGAAATAATAATATTGGAGACGTATTAAAAGAATATCGGAAGAAACGCGACCTTACCGTAGGAGAAGTTGCAGTGACTCTTCAGAGTAAATATCACTTGAATGTTGCGGAGAAGACAATCTATGGGTGGGAAAGCAATCAGGCACATCCCACTTCAGATATGTTTCTGGTTCTCTGCGAGATCTATCAGATTCACGACATCCTGGACACATTTCAGGGACAGGAGTCGCAGGATCTTACCCTTTCCTTTGAGGAACAAAAGATTATCACACAGTATCGCAAGCAGGAGCCAGGAGTGCAGACTGCAATTAAGCGAGTGCTGGGAATTCGATAGCGCTCTGCGGAATTTCCGCATTAAGTGATAGTAGCAGTTCTAATTCTAGAATGCCACTGATACAACATACTTAATCTAAGTAAGAGCATACAAAATGAGTGCCACTGGCACTCATTTTTGTACGCTATGGTGAATGAAAAGAAGAA
>CAZTGP010000019.1:33084-41971 GCA_964613325.1 uncultured Roseburia sp.
AAAATGAGTGCCACTGGCACTCATTTTTGTACGCTATGGTGAATGAAAAGAAGAATTGTGTATCAGATGTGTTCCATGCTCCACGCATTATGGTCGGTGTGCAGGACCATATGAGCTTTGTGGGACAGTGGCTTCTCTAGGAAATCCTCGTAAAGTGCCTTAACATCTGGGTTCTCATGAGAGAAGCGAATGTCTGCCTTCTTATCCAGGAAGTAGAGATTGCTTCCCCGATCACCCGCCAGCTCTTCGCCGTCATGAATTGGCTGTCCACCACCACCTACACAGCCGCCTGGGCAAGCCATGACTTCTACAAAGTCATATTGCACTTCCCCACGCTCAATGGCTTCTAACAGCTTCCTTGTATTTCCAAGTCCGCTTACCACTGCTGCTCGCACGGTGGCATCTCCTAAAGTAACCTCAGCCTCTACTACTCCACTTCGATTCAGCCCACGCACAATCTGAAATGCATCTGCTTCTGGATTACGGCCTGTTACCAGATAATGTGCGGAACGAAGTGCTGCTTCCATTACTCCGCCAGTGGTTCCAAAGATAACACCTGCTCCTGTTCCTTCCTTCATCAACGGATCGAATTCTACATCACGCAGTGTGGTAGGGTCTAGGTGAGCAGATCGGATCATACGAACCATCTCTCTTGTGGTAAGCACTGCATCGATATCATGACCAGCATATTCCCCATAGTACAATTCCATATTAGCTTCTGCTTTCTTTGCCACGCACGGCATTACAGAAAGTGTATAGATATTTTCTGGATTTACGCCAATTGATTTCGCAAAATAGGTCTTCATTACCGCACCAAACATCTGTTGTGGCGATTTCGCTGTGGATAACTGTGGTACAAAATGCGGAAATTGCGTCTTTACGAAGCGAATCCATCCTGGACAGCAGGAGGTAAACATTGGGCGGAACTTTGTTTCCCCTTTGGCGAATCGTTCTAAAAATTCATTTCCCTCTTCCATAATGGTAAGGTCGGCAGAAAATGAAGTATCAAACACGTAATCCACACCCATTCGCTTTAGTGCGTCTGCAATCTTACCTACAGTCGCTTCTTCTCTTGTAAGGCCAAGGCGTTCTCCCCAGGCTGCTCGCACTGCTGGAGCAATCTGCGCTACTACAATCTTCTTCTCATCTGCGATAGCATCCCACACCTTCTCCGTGTCATCCCGCTCTCGAAGCGCCGCCACTGGGCAATGGGTAATACACTGTCCGCAGAGTGCACAATTCGCTTCTGTGATATCACGATTTCCGGATACATTGACGGTGGTTCTAGAGCCTGTTCCTGCCACATCCCACACCTTTAAGGTCTGGATTTTGTCACATACCTGAATACAGCGCATGCATTTTACACATTTTCTAGCATCACGTATCAGTGGAAATTCTTTATCCCATGGAATTTCTTCAAATCGCTCTTTGTAGGGAAGATCAATAATATTCAAGTCATTGGCTACCTGCTGCAAGGTGCAGTTACCGCTGCGTACACAGGTGGCACATTTGCAATCGTGCTGTGACAGGATTAGCTGTACCGTCTTTCTTCGATCTGCGCGAACCTTTGGGCTGTTGGTACGAATGACCATTCCCTCTTTCACCACATTATTGCAGGAGGTGATGAGCTTCTCCATTCCCTCCACTTCAACCACACAGACACGGCAGGCTGCGATCTCGTTAAGCCCTTTCAGATAGCAAAGCTTTGGAATTAATATCTGATTCTGCTTTGCAGCTTCCATAATTGTGGTACCCTCTGGTACCGTTAATTGTTGTCCATCTAACGTGAATTCTACCATATTTTTTCGCGACCTCCTTTGAAAATGCCATATCCGAAGTGATCACAGCGCAGGCATCTGCTTGCTTCCTGTCTTGCTTCTGCCTCGGTCATACAATATTCTACGCCCTCAAAATCGCAGACTCGATCGCAGGCTTCGCGCTCGGTCATATTGACTCTGCCGCATGGTGGGCGGTCGTCTAATCTAGCTTCCGGTATCTCCACATCGCAGGAGACTGTATGTCGGAATCCTAAGTATTCATCAATGTTGGCAGCTACTACTTTGGCTGCTGCAATAGCCTTGATCACTGAGGCTGGTCCGGATGCGCAGTCCCCTCCTGCGAAAACGCCTGGTATGTTATCAAATCCACCATATTTCTCGGTAAGAATCTTACCTCTTTGTACTGGCACGCCTGCATCTGCAAAATGCTTAGATTCGATATCCTGACCAATAGCTACAATTAGTGTCTGACATGGTATAAAAATATCTTCTTCCCCAGTCGGCTTCACACTTGCACGGCCGTCTCTAATCCTGCTGATCATCTGAGGAGTAACATAGATTCCTTTGATTCTTCCGCCCTCATCTGCTTCGATTCGCGCTGGTGCTTTTAATGTCTGCACCTCGATTCCTTCTGCTATCGCGCCTTCAATTTCTGCTGGAAGCGCAGTCATGTCTGCTACTCGTCTGCGATACAGAATGGTTACCTTCTTGGCGCCGAGTCGTCTGGCTGTACGAACCGCATCCATAGATACATTCCCACCACCAACTACTGCCACTTCCTGTCCAGACAAATCATGTACGATATCTTTCCCAACATCCCGAAGGAACTGCACTGCTGAAAGTACGCCTTCTGCCTGCTCTCCGTCGATTCCAAGCTTCTTATCCGTGCTGGCACCGATAGTGATTAAGACTGCATCATATTCTTCACGGAGGCTTTGAATCGTCATATCCTGACCAATACGAAGTCCATATTTCACTTCTACCCCTGTCTTTAAGATCGCTTCAATGTCATCATCTAAGCGATCCTTCGGAAGACGATAGTTCGGGATTCCATAGCGAAGCATTCCTCCGAGCTTAGGAAGCATCTCAAATACCGTTACCTGATGTCCCATCAGCTGGAGATAGTAAGCAGCAGAGAGTCCTCCTGGTCCACCTCCTACGACAGCTATACGTTTTCCAGTGGATGGTGCACAAACTGGTGGTTCTACCTCGCCTGCAAAATCTGCCGCTACACGCTTTAATCCGCGGATATTCACTGCATCATCAACAATATTTCGGCGACATCTGGCTTCACAAGGGTGTTCACAGATGAATCCGCAGGTGGTCGGGAATGGATTATCTTTCCGAATGAGGCGAATTGCATCTGCGTATCTGCCTTCCCCTACAAGTGCTATGTAACCTGGAATATCCACATTCGCTGGACACAACGCTACACATGGCACCGGCTGTTTGGACTGACAGGTACATCTTCCCTGGCGAATGTGTTCTTCGTAATCATCACGGCATCCGATCAGACTCTTATAGACCATGTTGGCTGCTTCCCAGCCAATGGCACAATCTGCAGAATCCATGATGGACTGTGCCAGCTCCTCCATCTCATCTAATGTATCCATGGTTGCTTTGCCGTTCATAACATCGGTCAACATGTTCTTCAACTGCCAGAGACCAATTCGACATGGCACACACTTACCACATGTCTGCGCATGGCACAGCTCCAGAAATGCTCTCGTAATATCAACTGGACACAAACCCGGCGGGCTTGATTCTATCCGGCGCTCCAGATCTTTGTATAATCCCTCAATGACCAGCTGCGCCTGCCCTGGTGTTGGAATCTCTAACCTGCTCATAAGCATTCTCCTTCCAATTACACGACTTCATAAATCGTTGCACTTCCTGCTAAATTGCAATGATTTATATATTTAAGTTTATTGTATGGGAGTTCCTATGGGTTTTCAAGAATAGTTAAAATAAAGACAGGGTTGATAAAAAAATATCAACCCTGCCTTCTTGCTTTTGTTTATGCTGCCTTATAAAATACGTAGCTGGATTTGCCGTTCTTCTTGGCATAATACATTGCTGCATCTGCGTTACGGTATAGCTGATCAAAGTCATTCCCGTCATCTGGAAACAAAACTACTCCGATACTTGCTGAGATCTTCTGGATTCCTGCATCACCAATTAATGTGCGGTCCAAAGCATTCACAAGCTCGTCCAGCTTCTTAGAAAGCCATTCCTTGCTCTGCACTTCTGGAAGGAAGATGACAAATTCATCGCCGCCTAGTCGTCCGCATACATCTTCCTTGCAAAATATCTCCTGCATAATATTGGCGGTCTCCACCAATAGATCATCACCAGCATTATGCCCGAATCTATCATTAATTCCTTTGAAATTATCTACATCTAAAAGAATAAGTGCTGCTCGTTTGTGATCAACGCTGGTATATTCGTTAATATATTGTTCAATCCCGCCCCGATTGAGAATTCGAGTAAGTGGATCGGAATCTCTCTCACGTCTTAACAGTTCCCGCGATTCAATCTCTCGGATTTTGCTATAAAGCATTCGATAATACACTGCAATGGCAACAATCAGAAATGCTACGCCATCTAACAGATCAATTCTGGCATAATAGCGGTCCTTTACCTGATAGGAGGTGAAGATAAACGCGGCTGTTGCAGCTATCTGAATAAAGTTCACACGGATAGGCATATCCACAAAGAACAGTGGTAATGCTACTACAAATACACAAATGGCAGTGGCACTATTGTCTGGATGTGAATAACACCCCATATAGATTGTAAATCCATACACCAACGCATAGATCATATAGATTAATACGCAATCTGGTATCATCTGCTTTTCCTTTTTGCGCTGTATATTTGCAATCAAATGAATACACAGCATAGGAATAAACACGATAAGATACACTAGGAAATTCATATCGAAATCCCAATATAAATTAAAAATCTGAGTCAATGTAAGAAGCCCTGAAATCACCATTCCGATGAATGTCACATGGCGCACAGAACTATGATTTGCAATGCGAATGCTGTTCTTAACCGTGCGGTAAACATCGTAATCGCGTCCAATATAGTTATACTTATTTAAGATAGATGTCCTCATATTGTCCCTTTTCCCTATTCATCATTTAAAACGAAACTTTCCCCTATAACATTCAGTTTACCTAACTTTTCTTGCTTGTCAAGAAAAACCATGCTGTTATCTACTTGTTTCTCCATCATATTGCATTTTCCGACAAATGGTCGTAAAGTAATCTAAAAGGTGGTATAACAAATGTCAACAGTATTAGAGATTCAAGATTTTAGTCGTTCCTACGACGGCGGCCAAAATGTCGTAGATCACATCTCCCTGTCCGTAGAAGAAGGGGAGATCTTTGGCTTTATCGGGCATAATGGTGCCGGAAAAAGCACAACAATCAAATCCATTGTAGGAATTCTTCCTGTACGCCAAGGCACAATCCATGTCTGTGGCCACTCTATCTGGGCTCAAAAGAAAGAATGCCAGCGAAATATGGCATACATTCCAGACAATCCCGATTTATATGAGTATATGACCGGAATTGGATACATTAACTTTATTGCAGATATCTTTGAAGTTCCTGCACCCGAGCGCACCCAGCGCATTCAAAAATATGCAGATGCTTTTGAGATTACTTCCCAGCTTGGCGATCTCATCTCTTCCTATTCTCATGGTATGAAGCAAAAGGTTGCCCTCATTGGTGCCCTTGTACATCATCCTAAGCTTCTGGTACTGGACGAGCCCTTTGTCGGGCTTGACCCAAAGGCTTCCGCTGTTCTGAAAGCTTCTATGCGAGAATTATGTGCAGACGGCAGCGCAATCTTCTTCTCCACACATGTTCTTGAAGTTGCTGAGAAACTGTGTGATAAGATTGCCATGATTGACCATGGCTCTCTTGTTGTTAGCGGTAAAGTATCTGAGCTTGTCTCTGAATCTTCCTTAGAGGATGTATTTTTGCAAAAGCTGGAGGAATTCAAACATGCGTAATCTTTTCATCCTATTGAAAGTGAATCTCGATGAGGAAATGGGAATCAGTTCCTTTCATCATCAGCGCTCTGCCCGTGGGAAAATATCCGGTCTGTTAAAACGTGCAATTATGCTTCTTCTTGGAGTCGTTATCATCGGCTTGTTCTACACCCTTGGACATAGTATGGCATCCACTGGATTCGCCGATGCAATCCCCGTGTTTGCTTACATCATCGGGAGTATCCTGACTTTAATTATCACGATTCTGAAGATTAACGAAACACTCGCTGGTAAAGCGGATACCGAATTTGTGATGTCACTTCCAATCAACAACTTCATTCAAGTTTTCTGCCTGTTTCTGCGTCTCTATCTATGGAATACTTTGTTTGTCTTATTAACCAATGTTCCAATGATTCTGTGCTATGCGAAGGCAGTGCATCCAAGTGAAAGCTTCTGGCTCTACTGGCTGATTGGGATTATTATGACAAGTCTTCCAGTGACTGGAGTTGCTGCACTTCTTGGTATGTTTCTTGCATTGATTCTTGCCCCACTAAAAAATGGCAATCAGATTCATTCCATCATCACACTGGTCTTCTTGTCCGGTATTATTCTTCTGGTATTAAACATAGGGAATCATCTAGGCGCAGAGCTAATCCATTCTTCCAGCTCTGAATCCTTGATTGCTATGATCTGTAAAAATTATAAGCTAGGACGTTTCTACCAGCATGGAGTTGTCGAACAGCAAAACCTCTGGTTGATTCTTTTCCTATTAATATCTACCATCTGGCATTTATTTTTCTTGTTCTTTTTGACGATAACCTATCAAGAAATAACCTTGGCGCTTCGTGCTCCCAAACAATACAAGACTTACAAGCTTTCTCTTTTAGAGGAATCTCCGATAGAAAAGGCATTGTTTGAAAGAGAATTCCAGCAATGGCTGCGTTCACGCTCTTATCTCGTAAGCACCGTCCTAGGTGTCCTGACTGGTTTATTTGTATCTCTGTGGCTTGCACTTAAAGGCACAAATCAGCTAATTGCAATGCTACATATGGAGAATTATCTGCCCCGGCTGCAGTGGAGTGTTCCTTTGTTTCTGGCGACACTTGTGGGTGCAAGCTGCACCACCTATTGTTCGCTATCTATGGAAGGGAAACGTCATTGGATTATGGAAACTATGCCAATGGATGAGCGCCTGATATACCGAAGCAAGATAAAATTAAATCTTATTTTAACAATTCCATTTTCGTTGATTTGTGCATCTCTTCTAGTGATTGCCTTTCAACCTGGGGCACTGCTTGGCATTCTATATTTCCTTATTCCAGCGTGCTATGCATTCCTCTCTGCATGGTGGGGCTTGTGGGTCGATCGGCATTTTGCAGATTACTCAATTGGTTCTGAGAACCAAGCACTTCGTCAAAGCACCTCCTTCTTTGTGGGCTGGCTGCCAGGTGTCGCTCTGCCGCTTTTAATTGGTTTCGCGATTCTAATCTTATAGAAGTGTTGTAATCATGCGTCATAGTATATAAAAATCCCCTTAAGCAGATTTTGGTTATTTGCCTTGTCTACTTAAGGGGAATCATAACGGTTTCACTAGCACATTTTGCTCTCAATCCAACTGATTAGCGCTTCCTTTGGCTGGAATCCAACTGACATATCAACCAGTTTACCATCCTTGAACAGCCCAACTGCTGGAATATTGCTTACCTGGAATTTCGATGCAAGCCCCATGTTCTCATCCACGTCGGTTTTGAAAAAGTTTACCTTTCCATCCATCTCATTGGACACCTCTTCTAGAACTGGACCTAACATCTTGCAAGGTCCACACCAGGTTGCGAAAAAATCTACCACTGCTACCTTGCTCTCTTCTACCAAATGAAATTCCTTTTCTGTTAATTTTGTTACCATATGCGTTTTCCTCCTATTTTATCTACTTTTCTTATTATGTTCTGATTTGCTCCTGCATATCCAAATACTTTCAGCAGGTTTTTAAATGTTGGTGCCTACTTTATGTACACTTTTTCCGCTGTGATTTCCGTGCCTTTTTAAAGTATGGCAGATTTCATGACGCGCAATGCATTTTCCCAGAAAATTTTATCAATTTCACGTTCCGTGAAGCCTGACTTGGCAAGCGCATGTGCCAGCCTCTCCAGTTGGCTTGGTTCTTTGATCTCCAGATTCCCTTCGATTCCATCAAAGTCAGTTCCGATTCCTATTACATCGATTCCTCCAATGTTGCGTTCGTGGACTGCCATTGCTACCATTCGCTCTATCGTGCTTACTGGATTTACTTTCGATTCATCTAGAAAATACGGGCAGAAATTGATTCCCATGATGCCACCATTATTGCCCAGTGCACGAATCATGTCATCTGTCATATTTCTCTGGTGATTGCAAATACTGCGAGCGTTGGAATGGGTTGCCACCACTGGTTTCCTGGCAAGTTCCATCACATCCCAGAAACCACCGTCAGATAAATGACTAACATCCACCATCATGCCAAGCTCCTGCATGTATTCCACTGCTTCTTTTCCAAATGGCTTCAATCCTTTGTGCATAATTGTTGGATCACTGGAGTTCGGGTAACCAAAGCAGTTCTCATAATTCCAGGTAAGACTGAGTGCACGGATTCCAAAATCATAGAACCGTTTCAGATTGTCAAACCTGCCATCTACTGCCACCCCGTCTTCCATAGTAAGAACAGCACTGACTTTTCCTGCATCATAGTTCTTCTGAATCTCTTCTGCTGTAGTCGCTCTGGCAAGAACTCCGCTATGTTCTTTCAATGCTCGCTCATAAATTGTAATACAGCCTGCAATATAATCCTCATAGCTGGCGATCGGAACATCCATTTCTATATAATCTGGTTCTCGCAGCATATAAATGGCAAAGAACTGTGCCATTGCGTTTGCTTCCACTAAACGTTCCACATCTATGGAGCACTCTGGCGTGTGACTGATATTTCCCTTCTCCCGGTCTCTGACAAAAGCGGCCATCAAGGTGTCACAATGCATATCTATGGTCTTCATTTTTAATCTCCTGCACTGCTTGCTACATTCTTATTCTATACGTTAATTCTATCATATTCTGTGACAAAGTCACTTTCTAT
>CAZTGP010000020.1:0-40606 GCA_964613325.1 uncultured Roseburia sp.
TGTGTCGTATGTCCGAACTGGTCAACTGGTCGAATCTTTGTAAGTTCATAACCACCATCACAGAGGATACGAAGATCTCTTGCAAGGGTTGCAGAATCACAGCTGACATATACCACACGTTCTGGCTGCATCTGCAAGATTGTATTCAGGCAGACTTCGTCACAGCCCTTTCTTGGTGGGTCTACAACAATAACATCTGGGCGTGACATATCCACAGTATTCGTATCTTCTGCTGTACCTTTTCCACTTCCAGACTCTTTTTTCAACTTCTCATAGAATTCTGGCAGTACCTCTTCCGCTTTACCCACAAAGAATTCTGTATTGGTAATTCCATTTATTCTGGCATTGTTCTTGGCATCTGCGATGGCCTGTGGAACTATTTCCACGCCGTAGACCTGTTTCGCCTTCTGTGCTAGAAATAAAGAGATGGTTCCAATTCCACAATACAGATCCCATACACTTTCCTGTCCAGTAAGTCCTGCATATTCCAATGCCAGACTGTACAATTTTTCTGTCTGAACCGGATTCACCTGATAGAAAGACTGAGGCGAGATCTGATATGCGATTGCAGTATCAGTCACCGCAAAATCCTTTCCATTACGAAGATGAATGTAATCTGTGATATAAGGTTGTCCCCAAATACATTCTGTGATGTCTCCAAGAATCACATTGGTATTCCGTGTATTCACATTGATTGAGATAGACGTCATGCCTTCCATCTGACTTAACCGGTTAATCAGCTTCTGTTGTGCCGGAAGCTTCTTGCCATTCAGAATCAGGCAGACCATGATTTCTTTGGTAGTGAAGCCATAGCGAATGAGCACATGACGAACAAGTCCTTTCCCGGTCTTCTCATCATATGGCTCCACATGATTCTCTTTCATATAGTCCTTGACTACAGTAAGAATCGGTGTATTTTCTTTTACTCCAAGAAGACAATCTTTCACGGGAATAATGCTGTGTGTACGCGATGCGTAGAATCCAGTAATCACATTGCCATCTTTGTCTTTTCCAACAGGGAACTGTGCCTTATTGCGATAACGGTATGGCTCGTCCATTCCCACTGTAGGCTCCATTACATTATCCAGTTCTTCCTTGGAAAATCCACCGATACGCAATAAATTGTTACGTACCTTCTCCCCCTTGAAGTCCAATTGCTTCTCATATGAAAGTGCCTGAATCTGACAGCCACCACACTGGCGATGCAGCGGACATTTTGGTTCCACTCGATAAGGGGACGAAGTAAGAATCTCTTCTACTCGGGCATAACCATAGTTCTTTTTCAGCTTGATTGCACGTGCAGTAATCTCATCGCCAATCAAAGCATCCTTTACAAAGAATGTCATTCCTTCGTATTTTCCAATTCCTTCTCCATCGACTCCCATATCTGTGATGGTCAATGTAAACAGGTCATTTTTCTGCATAGATTACTCCTATTAAATACTTGTTCTACGGAAATTACTCTCCATCAGACGATTATATCCTTGCCATTCCATATTATTCTCTGGAACATTGTGAAACATCTCTGTTACAGTCTCCATTTTAGCATCAATATTATCCGCAAAGCTTAGTGCAACTGCTTCTGCAAGGGCAGGTTTCTTTGGTGAGCCATATTCTAATTCGCCGTGATGTGCCAAAATACAATGCTTTAATTCATTTTCCAAGATCACTGGGAAACCTGAGATTTCACGAATTTTCATTCCAACCTGCTCTGCTCCAATCATAATGTGACCAAGTAACTGGCCTGCATCTGTGTAGTCGTTCTCTGGAAAAGTGGATAATTCTTGAAGCTTTCCAATGTCATGGAACATTGCTGCGGTCAACAATAAATCACGATTTAGTATTGGATAAGTATTCGCAAAATAATCGCAGTTCTTTGTTACGCTTAATGTATGCTCTAGCAAACCACCTACAAATCCATGATGGACGCTCTTGGCTGCTGAGTGGAATTTGAATCTCTTCTCAAAATCGGCATCCCCGAAAAATGCATTGAGCAGCTGATTTAAATATGGATTCTTTACAGATGCAATGAGAGCCTTTAACTCTTCATACATTTGGTCAATATCTTTTTGGCTGACAGGAAGATAATCCTTTGGATCATATTCTCCTTCGCCGACTTTTCTCGCACGCTTAATGGACATCTGAAGATTGCCCTGAAAGCTTGTTACATCGCCTGTTACAGCCACATAATCCATGGCTTCAAATTCATCAATTCCAACGGAACCTGGATCCCAGATTTTGGCATCAATTGTTCCTGTTTTATCTTGCAAAATCACATTGTCATAAGACTTTCCTGCCTTTGTCAATGCTGCCTGTTTAAACTTTACCAGGTATACCTCACTTACACGTTCTCCCTCACGGAGAGTCTCAATATATTTCATTTCATCCTCCAAATCTATTTCAAAAACTGTTTCTACAGTTCTCTACTCCTTTATTGCAATACTCCAACGGTTACCTGACAGGTAATCTTAGAATATCCATCTGCACCTTGGCGCTCCACCTCTACTGGAATCGTACTTCCTGGTGTGAGCTTCATAATCTGCATACTATAAGCCTCTGCGGTCGACACCTTATTGCTGTTCACACGAATAATGACATCTCCACTCTGTAGTCCTGCTGCCATCGCTGGCGAATCCATATTGGCTTCTTTAATATATACGCCTTCCGGAATATCGTATTCATCTGCGATTCGATCGGTCACGGTTGCAACATTCAATCCCAGATACGGAATATCCTGATTTGCACTTAGCATATCAATTACACTCTTTATTTCTGATGCCGATACTGCCGTCAATGTATTTTCATCGGATGCATTGCTGTACCCTTGCATTACAATTCCGATAACCTGTCCACTTACATTTACGAGAATTCCGCTTCCGCTCTTATTTGCCACAATATCAGTGGTGAAAATGGAATAGTTATGATCAAGTGTAGAAATCTCATTATCAACGGAAGTGATACTTCCTGTCAATATTGAATAATTGGTTCCTAGTGGACTACCAACTGCAATGGCGATTGATCCCTTAGAAACATTTCTTGAATTGCCAAATTCTGCCACACTAAGAGAACCAAGTGTCTGATCCCCCACATTGGATTTCGTTACAGAGAGTACTGCTAATCCTGTGTTCCCATCATATTTCACGAGCTCTGCTGGCGCTACACTATTATCAAAGAATGTGATACTAATCTTCGCTGCATCTGCAATTGCTTTTCGCTCCGTAAGAATCAACAGCTTTGTTCCAGTATCCTGAATCAACACACCTGAGCCAAGACCCTCATTCTCATAAGAGTTATTGAATAAATCCGTACTGTTAACAACACTCGTAACCGTTACAATGGATTCATTTGCTTTATTCCCAACTGCGTACAGTTGATTCTGTAATGACTGATAATCATCTAAAGAAAGCGGCAACTGAGGTGGAACCGCAGTATTGGTGCCAGCATTCTCAGTCTCAGCCTGGGTTTCTGTAACAGACTCCCCCACTGTCTCTGAGTTCACCGCCACCTTCTCTGCTGGATGAAAAAGCTTCTGAAAAGCAGGCATGGCCGCCGCAAAAATCACAGCTGCTGCCAGTGCAAAGACTGCACCACAAAGTGCACTGAATCCTACCTTATTCAGTGCTTTCTTTTTATTCACTGGCTTATCCTTAATCTGCTCCCGGATAAACTCATTATTCTGCTGATTGTTCTCTTCCATGTTTGCATCCTACCTATGTCCTAGATTGCATATATGTCTTTTCACACTATTAATTATTATATTCGTATTTATCACTACGTGCAACCATTTTTGGCTTTCCCTCTGCTTTCGAATAGGCTATAATATGATACAGGTGTTAGAAGTCAAAAACTTTGCTGCTTCCATGATAAGATTTAAGACTTTATGCACTCACATCACAATATCGTGTATTCAAGTAATATGAGGAAATAAGAAATGAATAAGAAAGTTTTAAAGACTTTAGAATATGATAAAATACTAGAACAATTATCGCAGTTTGCTTCCTGCGAAGAAACCAAAGAGAGATGTCTGAATCTTCAGCCACTTACAGATATGAACACCTTGAATGATCTTCAGACAACCACGGAGGATGCATTGAACCGTCTCTACAAAAGCAGTGACATTACTTTTGCTGGAATTCGTAACATCAATGCTTCCCTGAAGCGTCTAGACATCGGTGGTTCCTTGAACATGGTTGAGCTTCTGCATATCTGCTACCTTCTTGAGGTTGCCAAGCGTGCAAAAGCATATGACCGCTCCGACCGTTCGGAAGAGAAAACGGATTCTTTGACCCCATTCTTCTCACAAATCGAGCCACTCACTCCGCTTCATGAGGAGATTCGTCGATGCATTTTATCCGAGGAAGAGGTTGCTGATGATGCCAGCCCTGCCCTGTTTAAGATTCGTAAATCCATCCGCGGAATGAATGATCGAATTCATGCGCAGCTGACTTCCATTATGAATAACAGCACCACAAGAACTTATTTGCAGGATGCCGTTATCACCATGCGTGACGGCCGCTACTGTCTGCCAATTAAGTCTGAGTCCAAGACTCAGGTACCTGGTATGGTACACGATCAGTCTTCCAGCGGTTCGACACTCTTTATTGAACCTATGGCTGTGGTGAATTTGAACAATGAACTCCGCGAATTGTTTATGAAAGAAAAGGAAGAGATCAATCTCATCCTGATCAAATTAAGCAATATGGTTGCAGAGCATTCAGCTGCCCTTATGAACGATTATCAGGTATTAGCCGAGCTTGATTTCATTTTTGCCAAAGCTTCTCTTGCCAAAACTTATAATGGTGTAGCACCTATCTTCAATGAAAAGGGTGTTATCAATATCCGTAAAGGACGCCATCCTCTTTTGGATGCCAAGAAAGTTGTTCCAATCGATGTCCGGCTTGGTGGAGACTATAAGCAGCTAATCGTCACAGGACCAAACACTGGTGGTAAGACTGTTTCCTTAAAAACCGTAGGTCTCTTGACCTTAATGGGACAATCCGGCTTGCACATTCCTGCTGGTGATCGTTCTGAACTGGCTATTTTCGAAGAAGTATTTGCTGATATTGGTGATGAGCAGAGTATTGAGCAAAGCTTAAGTACCTTCTCCTCTCATATGGTCAACATCATTCGGATTCTCGAGAAAGCAGATGACCGCAGTCTGGTGCTCTTCGATGAGCTCTGTGCTGGTACCGATCCAACTGAAGGCGCAGCACTTGCTATCGCGATCCTTCACAAGCTTCATCAATATGGTTCAGCCGTTATGTCTACCACCCATTACAGTGAGCTAAAGGTATATGCGCTGACCACAAACGGAGTAGAAAATGCATGCTGTGAATTCAATGTGGAGACCCTTAGTCCAACCTATCGTCTGCTCATTGGTATTCCCGGAAAAAGTAATGCCTTTGCGATTTCCTCCAAGCTTGGATTGGCTGACAATATCATTGCAGATGCCAAAGAGCGTATTGGTGAAAAAGATGCAGACTTTGAAGACCTTCTGGCCAATCTTGAGACCAGCCGCCTGACGATTGAGAAGGAACAATTAGAGATCAATCAGTACAAGACAGAGATTGAGAACTTAAAGAAGAAGCTGGAAGCCAAACAGGAAAGCCTTGACCAGCGCAAAGACAAGATTCTTCGTGAAGCCAACGAAGAAGCACTTCAGATTCTAAAAGAAGCCAAAGATCTTGCAGATGAGACCATCCGCAATTTCAACAAATATGGTACTGGCACTGCTCCTATGAGTCAGATGGAAAAAGAACGTACCAACGTCCGCAATAAGATGTCCGAAAAAGAGAAACGCTTAGCCAATGTGAAGAAGCAAGAGACAGCAAACCATAATGTTCCGAAGAAGCTTCGTATAGGTGATACTGTCAAAGTTCTAAGCATGAATTTAAAAGGTACCGTTCATACACTGCCAAATGCAAAAGGTGATCTGTATGTACAGATGGGTATCCTTCGTTCTCTGGTAAATATCAATGATCTGATTCTACTAAACGACGAGCCTTCTCCAATTGCGAAAAAGTATGGGCTCGGCAAGACCAAAGGTGCTGGCGGTTCTGGTAAAATTAAGATGAGCAAATCCTCTACTATATCTACAGAGATCAATTTGATTGGCCTTACTACCGATGAAGCCATTGCGAAATTAGATAAATATTTGGATGACGCATATATTGCGCACATTCCATCCGTACGTATTGTTCACGGAAAAGGTACAGGTGCTCTTCGAAGTGCCGTCCAGAACCATTTAAAGCGCTTAAAATATGTGAAGTCCTATCACCTTGGAGAATTCGGCGAAGGTGATGCAGGCGTAACAATTGCCGAATTCGAATAAGGAAGGTGAAATATGGTTGCAAAACAAAAAATACTCATCGTAGATGATGATAACAACATTGCTGAACTAATCTCTCTCTATCTGACCAAAGAGTGTTTTGACACCAAGATTGTAAATGACGGAGAGGAAGCTCTGGTTGCTTTTGAACATTATAACCCAAATCTAATCCTCTTAGACTTAATGCTACCTGGTATCGACGGTTACCAGGTATGCCGTGAGGTCCGCGCCAAAGCAAATGTCCCAATTATTATGCTTTCTGCCAAAGGAGAGATCTTCGACAAAGTACTTGGACTTGAGCTCGGTGCTGATGATTACATCATGAAGCCTTTTGACTCCAAAGAGCTGGTTGCAAGAGTAAAAGCCGTTCTTCGACGGTATCAGCCTGTAAAGCAGGAAGAACCTACTGTAGAGATTAAATGTGTAGAATACCCAGGTCTTATTGTGAATCTGTCTAATTACTCTGTGATGTACAATGGGAATGCAGTAGATATGCCTCCAAAGGAATTAGAACTGCTCTATTTCCTGGCATCCTCACCTAACCAGGTCTTCACTCGTGAGCAGCTTCTAGATCATATCTGGGGATATGAATATATTGGTGATACACGTACGGTAGATGTACATGTTAAGAGACTTCGTGAGAAGATAAAAGACCATGACGTATGGCGGCTCTCCACAGTATGGGGAATCGGATACAAATTCGAAGTAAAAGAATAGACTGGGAGACACCATGAAACGCACACTGTTTGTGAAATTAATGAGTGGCTATCTGCTCTATGGTATTATTGCTTTTTTGGTTCTTAGCACCTTTACACAACGCATTACCGTAGAACATTTAGAAAAAAAAGAAGCTCAGGATCTCTATCGGGAATCCGCATTGATTGCTTCTGATTATGCCGCTACCTACTATCAAAATTCCATATCCCTGGAAGACCTGCAGAAGCAGCTAAGTTCTTTGGGTAATTATTTATCCGCAGATATTTGGATTGTGGACAATCAGGGGAACCTTCTTTTGGATTCCTCGGATAAGTCAGTCAGCACCAAGGCCCTCGAGCAAGAATATAAGACAATTCCGGATTTCAATATTTCTGATTTTGGTAACAAATACTATAAAACAGGAACATTCTATGGCTCTTACAGTCATAAGGTTCTCAGTGTTTTCTCTCCGATTACCATCAATTACAAGGTGCGTGGATACGTATTACTCCATAAACCCGTAGCAAGAATTGTCACCTCTGCCAACGGCTTTGCCAATCTTTCCTTTTATTCGGTTGGAATCATCTACCTTTGTGGCTTTCTTATTCTACTCATTTTCACATATACGGTATTTATTCCAATTCGAAGAATTACCAAAGCCGCAAACCACTATGCGAAAGGGGATTTCACCCAGAAAATTGAGGTGCATTCCAACGATGAGGTCGGTTATCTTGCCAATACCTTGAACTATATGGCAAACGAATTAAACACTCTAGAAGAGGATCAACGCAAATTCGTATCCAACGTGTCACATGATTTCCGCTCTCCGCTGACTTCTATCAAGGGCTACATAGAAGCTATGTTAGACGGCACCATTCCTGTGGAAATGCAAGGTAAATACTTAAATATTATTCTTTTTGAAACGGAGCGACTCAACAAGCTGACAAAGAGCCTTCTTGACTTGAACAAATTTGGACATCACGGCATCATGCTTGATATCTCCGATTTCGAATTGAATCAGATGATTCGCACCACCCTGCAGACCTTTGAAGGAACCTGTTCTCAAAAAGGAATCACCTTTGAAATCATTCTTACGGGAAAAGAATTATGGGTTACCGCTGATATGAGTAAAATACAACAGGTGTTATATAACCTCATTGATAACGCAATCAAATTCAGCCATCAGAATTCATCCATCAAGATTGAAACCAATCTGAAAAATGAGAAGATTTTTGTGTCAGTAAAAGATAACGGAATCGGCATTCCCCCAGACAGTGTAAAGAAGATCTGGGAACGTTTCTACAAGACAGACCTCTCCCGAGGGAAGGATAAAAAGGGAACCGGACTTGGTCTTTCCATTGTAAAGGAGATCATTCAGGCTCACAAAGAAAATATCAATTGTATCAGTACGGAAGGCGTTGGAACCGAATTCATTTTCACACTTCCATTATCCAAAAAAGAGACTTAATCTTATCTTAGAAGAAACTCTTTATCAAAAATTTTATTTCCGCAAAATATTCACGCAGCATATTATTCGGCAGGAACTTCGGTGAAGAGCCTGCCGCTATTCCACAGTAATTCTCTATTCCTTGACTCTTTGCAATCTGCAATGCCCGAAACACATGGAAATCATTGGTCAGAATTCCGACTGTTGACTCTGGCTTCACATACTCCATGCTATTTGTCAGATTCTGCTCTGTAGTCTTCGATTCTGTCTCAAGAAGCAGACGTTCCTTGGGAATCCCCTGTTCTATCAGATAATCCGCCATCCCCTCTGCCTCAGTAAATGGTTCATTCTTACCCTGTCCACCAGAAACAATGCAGATTGTATCTGGATTTTCCTCCAAATATTCCACAGCTCGATCTAGTCGATATTGAAGCACAATACTTGGTCCATTCTCGCGCACCTGCGCGCCAAGGACAATCACATAGTCCAGATTAGCTTCTCCCTCCGAGTGGAGATTACTGATAACGAAGCCTTCGACCACAAGAAATGAAAGCAGCCCCACGCTAACTAGAACCACAATGACTTTTCTTAACAGACTAGGAATCAGCTTCCACCATCCGAAGAAAACGCATAGTCCCACTGCAAGAAACAGCAGTGCTATAGCAAACCAGACTAGATAAAATTTGGTTCCAGAGCCAGTTCCAAACACCACGATTCCATAGATTACACTCAATAATGCCAATACAATACATAAAATTAAAATAATCAATTTTCTCACAAATCACCTTCCCTTCCAGTTAGAATGGGCGCTTCTTAAAGTCTTCTGCCACCTGAACCAGCAAATCGCGGATTGGAAGATGCTGCGGACAAATTTGCTCGCATTTACCACATTTGATACAATCCTGTGGTTCTCCATGTTCTTTGATTGCAGCATTATATTGACCATATGCAGGCCACTCCTGTAAACGCTTCTTGGTGTTTGCTGCCGTAAACAGATCTGGAATCTGAATCTTCTTTGGACATCCAGCTGTGCAATAACGGCATCCGGTACAGGCGATCTGTCCATCTTTGAGAAGAATATCTTTCACTTCTCCGATTACAGTAAGCTCTTTGTCTGTCAAAGGCTTCACATCCTTGGTGAAGCTTAAGTTGTCGCGCATCTGGTCCATATCACTCATTCCAGACAGCACCATCATCATCTGATCAAAGTTCAACGCAAATCGAAGCGCATAGCTGGCATTACTGCCACCCTGAAGCTCATCGAACTTCTTCTGAGCATCCTCTGGAAGATTAATTAAGCTTCCGCCTTTTACTGGTTCCATAACAATTACTGGTTTATTATGCTTCTTGCATACCTCATAACATCCACGGCTCTGTACCATTGGCTCCTCATAATCCAAATAATTGAACTGAATCTGAACCACCTCTACCTCTGGATGATCCGTCAGAATCTTATCTAAGAACTCTGGAGTATCATGAAAAGATAATCCCACATGGCGAACCTTTCCTTCTTTTTTAAGCTCCTGTGCCACTTCATATGCATGTGCATTCTGATACTGCTCATAATTATTAGCCCCCTGCGCATGCATGAGATAATAATCAAAGTACTCTACACCACAACACTCTAACTGTTTTTCAAACAGTGGCCGGATATCCTCTTCCTTCTTGAAGAAGTCACTGGATAACTTATTGGTTAATATGTAGTCTTCCCTCGCATAACGCTTAGCAAGACACTCCTTTATGGCTAGCTCACTCTTACCGCCGATATATCCATGAGCGGTATCAAAATAATTGAAGCCCTCTGCAATGAATTCATCAATCATTTTGGAAAACTCCAAAAAGTCTACTTCTCCATCCTTCATTGGCAGGCGCATGCAGCCAAAACCGAAACGTTCTTTAATCTCTGGGAAAAATTTGTTGTTCATTGTATTATCCTCCAATACTTGTAAATATATATTATTTATGCCAGATTCCGCCCTTTTTATCCATCACCGTATAGGTGTATGGCAGATAATCCTCGGCCTCTTGCCATCCGTCTACCTTATCCTCCGGCTTCTCCGGATCAACCGCTGCGGTATTCCCTTTGAAGATCACATATTGGAAGGTAAATCCATCTTTTGTCTTCGCCTGAAGTGAAACTTGTACTTCTGCTCCCTGCATCACCTCAAATTCATCAGCGATGGTATATTCGCCCTTTGCTTCTGTCAAAGGTGTCACTTCCACCGGCTCCTCTAAACCAGTCTCTGTGTCAGGTTCCATAATATCGTTAATAATGTCCTGTGGTGTCTTGGTTCCTGTGATCTCATTCGGGCTTACACTGCCACCATCCGAATCTCCATCACTTCCATCTGTATCCGCCTTCGGTGCTGCGGAATATTTCACAGTTCCGTCAATCAGATTGCCTCGATATATCTCATTTCCTGAAGCAGTTACCACAATGTCGCAGCTATCAAATTCAAAGACATCATTTCCATCTAAGGTATACTGGGTTGCACCTTCCACCTTTAGCTTTCCATCTTCATAGGCAGGGAACTTCTCCAACTTACCATGGATAACATCCTCAAAGGCATGTGGATATCCAATGTATTTCTTCAGAACCTCTGTGGATTTCTTCTCTCCGTTCATAAACAGGAATGTCACATTCCCATCATAGGAATCGTTTAAAGAAAGCGTCATGTTACCCCAGAATTCATGATCTCCCATCTCCAGAGGATAATCCTGCGTTCCAAAATACGCAGTTGCCTGTGTCTCATCCGTATATTCCTTTGGAGTCACTTTCACTTCCACCTTATAGGTTCCAGCGTTAAAATCCACATCGGTGGTTGTAATGGAGTAGCTTGCAATCAGACTCGCTTCCTCTTCCAGGGTTGACTGAATATTCGCCTGAAGATTACTCAAATCCCCCTGCATGGTGCTATTCGTATCCAGCAAATAGGTCAGCTGATTATTCAGCTCTTCCATATGTCCCTTGAACATCCACAGCTGCCATACCAGTAAGGTGATAATCACAAGGTTGGCTGTTGCAAACATACGATAGCGCAGCTTTCTACGCTTCTTGCGAGTATCTGCTTCCTGCACCTCTTTGCGTTCCTCTAACTCAGATGTATCAAAGGCTGCCTGCTGTGGCTGCGTCTTCTTTTTTCTTTTTAAATGATCTATCCCTTTTTGAAGGAAAAAACGTCGCATTTTCTCATTCCTTTCCACATGGAATACCATACTTGATGGTATTTATATTTGATAAGAATTTTCCATCAAATATAAAATAAGCAGCTCCACTCGGAACTGCCCTTTGGATTCTAATTTATATTTTACCGCAAAACCAGAAAGTATGCACCTAGAATCCTGTCATTCTTTGCTTAATTTTTGCGAAGTTGATCTCTAACTTACCGTGATAAATTCCAACTGGGATCTTATCTTCAAAGGTATAGACATGAATATCTTCCTCATCTGCCTCGATATCCCCCTCAACATGGAATAAATATACAATCACGCGTTCACGAAATGGATCTACAATCCAATATTCCTGTACGCCTGCGCTGTAATACTTCTCGTACTTAATGTGTCGATCTTTCTTGCTAGTGGATTTGGATAATATCTCCACCACGAGCTCCGGAGCACCATAGATATGGCTATGTCTGAACTTTGACTTATCACAAAGCACGAATACATCCGGTTGTAACATAGTCTTATCATCACAGTCTATCTGCACATCACAAGGCGCTATAAATGGCATACATGCGCCATTATTCGCTTCGATGTAGCTCTCAATCTGATACCCAATCTGAAAACCAATAATTTGATGATCTGAAGAAGGTGCTGCCATATCATAGATTACACCATCAATCAATTCTACTCTTCGCTCCTCTGGAATTGCATAGTAATCCTCTAGCGTATACTCTCCTTGTTTCTTCTGCTGTACTCCGTAAGAAACCGACTCTGATACTCGTTCTGCATGGGTGCTCTCTCCCGCCTGCTCAAACGGATTCTTATGCAAGGCCTTTTCCAGCGCCATTAATGTATCGTACCGCGGATTCTTCGTTACACCTGTGAAGATCTTCTGTATAGTTCCCTTTGGAATCCCAGATAACTCTGACAGCTTGTCATAAGACAATCCATACTGTTCTTTATAATACTGCATCTCAGATAGCTTCATATACGGTCTCCTTTCGATACTTTTCTCTATTGTATCATTTTCGAACCGTTTCTGCAACTCTCTGTCCCTTTTTGTCTTTCTTCTTGTTGTCCTAAAACTAAATCGAAACGGGACGGGGTTTTGGCTGTTCGGGGTACGTCCCCGAACGTTCAAAACCCCGTCCCAATTTATTATTCTTCTGTTTCCTGTGGGCGAATTGCAATTCCAAGTTCTTCTAACTGTTCTTCATCTACAACGTTTGGTGTAGCTGTCATGAGGTCAGATGCATCTTTTACTTTAGGGAATGCGATTACGTCACGGATAGAATCTGCATGAACCATGTGCATTACCATACGGTCAACACCATAGGCAAGTCCTGCGTGAGGTGGAACTCCATAGGAGAATGCGTCTAATAGATAACCGAACTTCTCCTGTGCACGTTCTTTGCTGATTTCCAGTACGTCGAACATCTTCTCCTGGATATCATCCTGGTGAATACGAACAGAACCACCGCCGAGCTCAGTACCATTTAATACGATATCATAAGCGATTGCACGAACAGATCCCGGATCAGTATCTACGTTCTTCCAATCCTCTTCCATTGGCATGGTGAATGGATGATGCATTGCCATGAAACGATTCTCCTCATCAGACCACTCAAGTAATGGGAACTCTGTTACCCATAAGAAGTTGTACTGATCTGGATCCATGAGTCCTAATTCTTCACCAATCTGAAGACGAAGTGCTCCAAGTACATTCCATACAATCTTATTCTTATCAGCTGCGAACAGAAGCAGATCTCCTGGTTTTCCATCCATAGCTTTTACTAATGCATCTAGCTCTTCTTCTGTCATGAATTTTGCAAAAGAAGATTTGTAGGTGCCATCTTCGTTGATGCAAAGGTAAGCAAGACCTTTCGCGCCATAGCCTTTGGCAAACTCTACTAATTTATCAATTTTCTTACGAGGCATTGCTCCCTGTCCCTCGGCATTAATTCCACGAACAGAGCCACCTGCTTCTAATGCTCCTGTAAATACAGCAAAGCCACAGCTTCTTACTACATCAGACACATCCTTTAATTCCATTCCGAAACGTGTATCTGGTTTATCAGAACCGAAACGGTCCATTGCTTCCTGCCAAGGCATTCTTGGAAGTGGAAGCTGAATGTCTACGCCGATTGCTTCTTTAAATACATATTTCAGTAATCTTTCGTTTACATCTAATACGTCTTCCATATCTACGAACGATAATTCCATATCGGCCTGAGTGAATTCTGGCTGACGGTCTGCACGAAGGTCTTCATCACGGAAACAACGTGCGATCTGGAAGTAACGATCATATCCGGAAGCCATCAGTAACTGTTTGAACAGCTGTGGTGACTGTGGAAGTGCATAGAAATTACCTGGGTGTACACGGCTTGGTACTAAGTAATCTCTTGCACCTTCTGGTGTTGATCTGCAAAGAATTGGTGTCTCGATCTCTAAGAATCCTTCCTTCGCCATGAAATCTCTCATGAGATATAATACTTTGCTTCTTAAGATTAAGTTGCGCTGAATGTCAGGTCTTCTTAAATCTAAGTAACGATATTTCAGACGAATCTCGTCCTTGGTCTGGCTGTTCTCTTCAATCTGGAATGGAGGTGTCTGAGCCTCTGATAAAATGCGAAGACTTGTTGCGATCACTTCGATATCACCAGTCTTTAAGTTCTCGTTTACAGCTGCGGAACGTTTCTGAACAGTTCCTTCTACTGCGATTACGAACTCGCTTCTCAAAGAGCCAGCTTTCTCGAAACCTGCAGTTCCGACACTGTCCTCATCAAATACTAACTGAAGAATTCCACTTCTATCTCTTAAATCTACAAAGATAAGACTTCCTAAGTTTCTTCTTTTCTGTACCCAGCCCATTACGGTTACTTTCTCACCGATGTTGGCACTGCTTACTTCTGTACATCTGTGGCTTCTATGTAAGCCCTGCATTGACTCTGCCATAATTATCTCCTTTTGAATTAGTCGCGGCTGAAGAACTCAACGAATTCCTCATAACCCTCATTATTCAATTGTTCCTTCTGGAACTTTTTATTTTTATTCATTCGAACAACTAATACCTGCTGTCCGTTTTCTCTTGCTTCCTTTGCCTGCTGCATAACTGTAACAAGCTTCTCCGCTGGATATCCTTTTTCTACCAGATAAGCAACTCTCTTTGGGCTCTCTGGGATCTTGAATCCGCTCTCCATGAGAAGAAGAATGATTCGCTCAAATCCGATGGAAAATCCACAGGCTGGCACATCATTTCCAGTAAATTTACCAATCATCTTATCGTAACGGCCACCGCCGCCGCACGCTGCGCCCAGTTCTGGCATTGCGATCTCGAAGATGGTTCCGGTATAGTATCCCATACCACGAACTAAGGTTGGATCAAATACTAAGGTGAATTCAGCAGCTTTAGTAGCATTAACTGCTGCAGCAATTTCTGTCATATTTGTTACCACATCTGCTTCTAAATATTCCCCTAAGGTATCTGACAAGATTGCTACGCCTTCTGCAACATCCTTCTTATCTGCAAGAAGTGCAAATAATCCCAAATATTTATCTACGGATGCTTTGTCATAGCCATCCTCTAAAAGCTCTGCTGATACGCCCTCTACCCCAATCTTATCCATCTTATCTAATGTGATAAACAGGTTATCATACTGCTCTTCCGCAAATCCACAGTAAGCTGCCATTGCCTTTAAAATGCGACGCTCGTTGATACGGATTTCGAAGTTCTTGAAGCCTAACTTGCCAATTGTCGTTGTAGTTGCTGTAATTAATTCGATCTCTGCTAAATTACTTGGCTCACCTAAGATATCAATATCGCACTGTGTAAACTGACGATAACGGCCTCTCTGTGGACGGTCTGCTCTCCAGACACTTCCAATCTGAAGTGCTTTAAAAGGAGAAGGAAGATCGTTGGCATTGTTGGAATAGAAACGTGAAAGTGGAACGGTCAGATCATAACGCATACCAAAATCTACCACGTCTGCCTCTTCTTTTGCTGTCTCAAGATTCAACTTCTCTCCACGTTTTAACACCTTGAAGATCAATTTCTCGTTCTCTCCACCCTGTTTATTACTTAAATTTGCAATGTTTTCCATTACTGGAGTCTCAATTGGAGTAAAACCAAAGCTTCGATAGGTCTCTTTAATTACAGAGGTTACATAATCACGAATCTCCATCTCTGCTGGTAAAATATCTTTCATGCCGTTTACCGGCTTTTTGCTTAGTGCCATCCCACTTCCTCCATCTTTCTGATTTTTCTATCTATCATCTCATCAATACGCTCTAAATAGTTCTTCACGTCCTTGACATTCTCTACTCGCTCGATACGCTGACTTCCATCATCGTTATGCTCAGGAAGCACGAATTTCGTTGTAGCGCCGGCGCCAAGTGCCATTATAGTCTGTTTTTCTTCCATAATCAAGATATTATAGACGCCAGCTTTGCCCTCTTTGGCATATCCGACGTTCTCCATATTACCTGCCATTCCTTTCTGGCGATACAGGTAATAAGGGGACAGGCCCATGTCTCTACAATACTCTGCACATAAATCCATATGCTCCTGGGTATTGATCATCTGCATGTCCTTATAATGATCTTTGAAAATGTTCAGTCTTGCGGCGCGCTTAATTGCCAGTGAATGGATGGTGATATTATCCGGATCTAATGCTTTCAGCTGTTCCATGGTGTTTCTCACATCATTTATATCTTCCTGTGGAAGTCCAAGAATCAGATCCATGTTGATATTGTCAAAGCCAAGCTCTCTTGCAATCTTAAAGCTTTCTACAATCTGCTCTACCGTATGGCGACGTCCGATAAGGTCTAACGTCTCCTGTTTCATGGTCTGCGGATTAATTGAAATACGGCTGATCCCGTTCTTGCGCAATACCTCAAGCTTCTCTCTGGTAATCGAGTCTGGTCTTCCTGCTTCTACGGTAAATTCCACACAATGCTGTAGGTCAAAGCTGCATTTTATCTTGCGAATCAAGCGATCCAGCTGAGCTGGATTTAGGGTAGTCGGAGTTCCTCCTCCGATGTAGATGGAGTTCAACTTCTTGTGGTAGAATTTCTGTGCCGTGAAATCAATCTCTTTCTCTAATGCATCAAGGTATGCATCTACCTTTGCACTCCATGCTGCCAGTGGATAAGAAGTAAATGAGCAGTACAGGCAGGTACTAGGGCAAAATGGAATTCCAATATACAAGCTATATCCATTCTCGTAATCGATATGTTGTAATAATGCAAGCTCGCGTTTTGCAATGTCCATGCTCAGATTGATTTTCTCATCTGTTGCAAGATAGGTCTCCTTCATATGCTCATAAATTTCCTGATCTGTCTTCCCTTCGACTAACAGCTTCATTGGAATCTTTGTTGGGCGGATGCCGGTGAGTGTTCCCCAAGGGAGCTCCTGATGTAATCCTTTTTCCAACATATCATACAAGCTCTGTTTCAATGCGTTCTTGGTAGCACGGCGGTCACTATAGTCCACGTCAACCTGTTCCGTGAGAAAATACGTTTTTTCCTGCTGACCACGTTTCCAGCCAAGAAAGATTGCATTTTCCTCATAATTCACATCAAAGCTCTCTGTTACAGTCTGGTCGGCAGTCTCGCCACCGGTGTGGCTTCGACCAGTGAGTGCATGATTGGTGCAGGCTACGTTCTGCCCGTTCACTTCGCTGGTGTAATACATTTCCACATCTTCCTTAGGGAAAAATGCCTTAATCAGCGAATGAATATCATATTCAAATTCTGGTTTGTTTAAATTTACATTTATCATAAATAAGGGTTGTACATCCTTTCCTGTTCAATGGTGGTCGGGTCGTTATGACCAGTGTATACGACCGTATTATCTGGGAGTACCATTAGCTTTTCTTTCACTGCACGAATAAGCTGCGATGCGCTGCCTCCTGGGAAATCGGTCCTTCCAATTGACATACAGAACAATGAGTCACCGGAGAATACCACATTCTCATATGGGAAGTAGTAACAGCATCCGCCTGGTGTATGACCTGGTGTAAATAGTACACGAATATGAAAGCCTGCTATGTCAAGCTCCTGCTCATCCTTTAAGAATATATCTGCATGATAGATATGATGTTCTCCCACCATACCACATTGATTCAAATTCTCATCTTCTAAGGTCTGCTTCTCCGCTTCGTGAGCGTAGATCTTAATATTGAATTCCTTTGCCAGCTCCTCTGCTCCTGTGGCATGGTCGAAATGTCCATGGGTCAAAAGGATTGCAGCTGGTGTATAATTGTCTCTTCGAATCCTCTCTGCAAGCTGTTTTGCGCTGGCACCTGGATCCATAATCAGTATCTCATTTGTCTCTTCATTCACCACAAAATAGCAATTGGTCTGTACTGGTCCAACTACATATTGGTCAATCTTCATTTTACCCATGATTATCACCTCTTCACGTAATTTCGTAATATCGAATAATTATAGCATATTTTTCGCAGTGGTGGAACAAAAAAAGTTGCAGCCAAGACATTCTGACTGCAACTTTCCATAGTATTTATTCTATTTCTATCATCAGCCGGTGGTTCGTTCGATATCAATAATACTTTCCACCTGGCGAAGCTTCTCCACAAGACTGCTAATCTGTGCTCTTCCTTTCGTGCGGAATGCTACATCGATGGTTGCGATTCCCTGCTTGCTGGTCTTAGAATGAATTCCGTTAATGTTAATCTCACGTTCCGTGAAGATACGAGTAATGTCCACAAGAAGTCCCGATCTATCATGGCAGAAGATCTTGATCTCTGCAAGATATTCGCCTAGGTCTTCGTTCTCAGCACCTGCCTGCCATTCTGCTTCAATCAAACGAGCACGTTCGATATCGGAAAGATTAATCACATTAATACAGTCCGTTCTATGGATGGATACACCTCTTCCACGCGTAACAAATCCTACGATTTCATCTCCTGGGACTGGACTACAGCATTTGGAGAAATGAACTGCCACATCATATAAGCCTTTTACCACAATTCCACTCTTAGACTTCTTTGGAGCCTCTGGTGTCTTCGTAGACTCCGTGCCGAGTGCTTCCAATACATCCGCATCCGTAACTGGAACTACGTGGTCCTTCTTGTATTCCTCATTCATTCGGTTTACAATCTGGCCTTCCTTTAATCCGCCATGTCCCACCGTAGCAAGGCAGGAATTCCAATCATGGAATCCGTATTTTCTCAAGATTTTTTCCTGATATTCCGGACGATTAATATCGGAGTAGTTGATACCCTTTGCCTTGGCATAAGCAATCATCAATTCTTTCCCATGAAGAATATTCTCTTCCTTTAGTTCACTGCGGAACCACTGGTTAATCTTGTTCTTCGCCTGGGTACTCTTTACGATTTTCAGCCAATCGCGGCTTGGTCCCTTGGAATTCTGGGATGTAATGATGTCCAGCCGATCCCCATTTTGAATCACATAGTCGATTGGAACAAGCTTTCCATTTACTTTTGCTCCCACCATTTTATTCCCCACAGCGGAATGAATGCTGTAAGCAAAGTCGATTGGTGTAGAACCATTTGGAAGATTCTTTACATCCCCTGATGGAGTGAAACAGAATACGGTATCCGAGAACAAATCCAGATCGCTCTTCAATAAGCTCATGAATTCCTTATTATCCGACATATCCTGCTGCCATTCTAGAATCTGACGAAGCCAGCTTAATTTCTCTTCCTCGGTTACTGTGGTATTCGTGCCGCCACCGTTGTTCGTCTCTTTATATTTCCAGTGGGCTGCGATACCATACTCAGCAGTACGATGCATCTCATAGGTACGAATCTGAATCTCAAAAGGCTGACCGCTTGGTCCAATCAGCGTGGTATGCAGGGACTGATACATGTTTGGCTTTGGCATTGCAATATAATCCTTGAAACGTCCTGGAATTGGTTTATATCTCTCATGCATAATTCCAAGAGCTGCATAACAATCCTTGATGGAATCCACAAGAATTCGGATTGCAAATAAATCATAGATCTGATCGATGGTCTTATTATGGTTCACCATTTTCTTATAAATACTAAAGAAATGCTTTGCTCGTCCAGATACATCCGCTTTGATTCCAGCATCCTTAATATCATTCTTAACATCACTTACTAAAGAATGCACATACTCATCACGTACATCCTTACGAAGTGCGATCTTCTCTACTAAGTCATAGTAAGCATCTGGCTCCAAATATTTCAAAGACAGATCTTCTAATTCAATCTTAATCTTACTGATACCAAGTCGCTGAGCGATTGGACAGTAGATTTCCTGTGTCTCACGAGCGATGCGAACCTGTGCTTCTCTGGATTGATATTTCAAGGTTCTCATATTATGAAGACGATCGGCAAGCTTGATTAGAATGACACGAATATCTTTTGCCATAGCAAGGAACATCTTACGAAGATTCTCTGCCTGCATTTCCAGACGTTCTGCGTTCTTATCCCTGGTTGCTTTATCTTCTCCATCCTTCTTACCATTATCGGTCAAATGCAGATGCTGCAGCTTCGTAACGCCATCCACAAGAAGCAATACCTCTTCACTGAACTCTTCAATGATCTCCTGGTCAGTCATAATGGTATCTTCCAGCACATCATGTAAAATACCTGCTGCAATGGTCTCTTTATCCAGCTCTAATTCCGCAAGAATAATCGCAACACAAAGTGGATGTATAATATAAGCTTCTCCAGATTTACGCACTTGGCCTTTATGTGCATCATACGCAACCTTATAAGCCTTCTCCACAAGGGTGATGTCAGCAGACGGATGATATTTCCGAATACTTGCAATCAGCTCTTCGTACAAAGACTCTGGGCTTACAAACTCTTCAATTGGCTTAATAGCATCTGTATTCGAATGAAACTCCCGTTCGAGCTTCTCAAGTTCTTCGGTTGAAATATCTGCCACGCGACTCACCTTCTTATCCTATTTTCCTGATTTTGTATAATTCAGTATTATATTTTATTTTTTAGCAAAAAGCAATATTTTGTCATATATTCACGATTTTGACAGACTTCTTGAACGTAGTTCCTTTGCAAGTCGCAAAAACAGGGGTTTCTGTGCAAAGAGAAACATTCTTTTGCTATATGCATAATTAATTATCATCAGCTGGTCATCCTCCGTTGCAAGCACATTGCCATCTACATCCATGTAATAGGTCTGAAGGCTAAGATCCTCCAGCTGAAAAATGCTTTCACAGAGCGTAATCGTCACCTCACACTCCGCCCACTCACTATGACCACAAGGTACAACTTCTCCAGTACTTTTTAGCTTCTGTCCCTGCCCTTCCTGTGTTACCAGATAAATGGCAAGCTTCGGATATTTGTTCTGAAGCTTCTCCATAAGCGAGACTGCTTCATTGGCATATGCTTTCTCATAAATGCATACTCTGCATTTTCCAGCAAGAAGAGGTGTCAGTGGATCATAGGTATGCTCCAGTTCGAAAATGCGGTCCGGACCTGCCTTCCCAAGTCGACCGTGCAGCGCATCATCCAAAGCTGCCATCACCGTTCGTGCACGGTTCTTCTCCCCTCGATAGAGACCTTCATATTCCATCTCAAAAATAGATTGTAAGAACGTATTTGCCATATCCTCAAGCCGTTCCTCCGGTAGATATTTTAAGAAGAACCAGATCCAATTGCGCCACGCATAATAAGTGGGAAAGGTATTGCTCTCCTCCTTCTTTGCCCCCATCTCATGGCAGGCTTTGGCTGCTCCAACAGATGCAATCTTATAGCCTGCCTGTGTGCAAAGATAGCACCACTCCGTATCATCCCAGTACAGAAAATTCTCCTCCGGCATAATGCCAATCTGCTCAATTACAGTTCTTCGAATCATTAGCGCACAGGCTGGAACTGCATCCGAATATACCACTTCCGGCAAGCTGCCATCTTCTGGGTAATTATAATATGTAGAATTCACACAATAGTCTTTCCAATTAATAAAAGATCCATACTGCTGAATATAATCTGGATTTTGTGCATGATAGATCTTTGCTGCTGCAATTCCTGCCTCTGGTGTATGTTCGAGAAACTTTAGAAGCTGCCCCACGCAATCCTCATCCAGATATGCATCGTTATCCACACACATGAGATATTCATGACCTCTTTTCAACGCCGCCCGAAGTCCAGTGTTGAAACCACCAGAGCCGCCCAGATTCTCCTCATTACAAAGAAGCGTCAGCTTCGGTTCTTTCCCATAGTGCTTCTGAATCTGCTCCACTGAACCATCTGTGGACGCATTATCCACCACATAAATATGATAATCTGCATAAAGCGATTCTAAAATAGATTGAATACAAACCAATACCTTTTGTTGTTTATTATAATTACAGATGACAATTCCAACCTTTTCCACCTAAAACTCCTTTGATTGTTCTTGTTAATTCACAATCATTTCTTTTACTATCTCACTTACAGCTTCGTAGCTGTCTCACTACCTTATTATTTTATTATAGTTCCCGAATTGGAAAATGTATAGAAGGGTTTTTCCTGTAGGACTAATTGACTACTTCCCATTGGCATGTTAGAATCAAGCTAGAAATAAATCATGATTCGATAGAAAATTGGAGGGTACAGCAATGGCAATTACAAAAGAAGAGATCAATCTCGCAGAAATCTTTCAAGACCTTGGCAATATCTGCCTTACCGAAGCTCATTGTCAGAAATGTGCAGAAAAGGCATGTCTTGTGGGCTATTCGAAAGCAAGTACCGCAGAATGTCGTATAAAAGAGCGAACCTACGTAGAAAATGGAATGGATAACATCCCTCCATCTGGTATCCGCGGTGGATATGATGAATTCAATGTGCTACATGCTATCTCACATCTGCTTAGTCAATGCCGCTCCTGCAAACAGGATCACATCGATGACTGTATCATCAATGTTGTTCGAAGCTGTATGGAAGTCATTGAATTCGGGGATGTGCAAGGCTATCAGGGTGATGTAATCACCTATCTTGCCAAGCTTCAGGAACAGAATCCTGGAAAGGCTATGGAAGTGGCTGAAGAATATCAACGCATCAAGGATCGTAAATTCAGAGAAGAACAGCAGGCTTAACTACTATTCCAACAAAAGATTGCTAGTGATACGCATTTTTGTACGCTATGGTGAACAAGGGAAGCGGAGAATAAATCTAGGGATTATTCTCCGCTTTTTATATATGTAGTACATATCTTAACATGCGCTCTCCGGTAAGCTCGGTCTCTTCCATGAAGTGAAAGCCAAGCTTGTCCATTAGAGCAATGGACTTCTGATTCTCTCTTTGTATCAGACAATTAATTCTTGAATAATTCAAGTGTTCTTTCGCATATTCAATAATGCCAGCACATACTTCTGTGGCATATCCCTGATGCCATCTAGAAGGCGCAATGGCATATCCCATCTCAAGTTCAAGATGTTCTGACTCTGTTGGCACGGAATCCCACGATGGTCCTTGTTCCATGTATTCGCTTTGCTTCTGTTCCTCTGCATTTTCATCCGGATATGGTCTGTGCTCTAATCCTGCTCTTCCAATCAGTTCTCCTGTAGCTTTATCAAATACCAGCCACATTCCATATTCATAAAAGCGATACATGTTCTCAATATACGCGCGTTCATATGCCGCTTCTTCTTCCCATGGATATAGCTCTTCCATGTAATCAGTCATTCCTGGCTGTGCATATAAATCAAATAATGCTTGTAAATCATTCATGCACAATTCCCGCACCATACAACGCTCCGTGGTAAAAATCGTCCATGGGATTCTGTGATGCCTCTGCCAAATCCTTTTCAAATATGCATCATCAATTTCCTCAAAGCCTTCCGCAAGAAGATCTGTTCCAGCCAGACTCTGCCCTTGTATGTGCGGGTTCAGGTAACCAATCATTGCAATATCCCATTTTTTAGCCCAGCCAATTGTCTGATCTGTAGAAGTAATCAAAAGACACTCTTCTGGTTTATTTGCATTCATCTGCTCTGCAAGGAATTCCTCTGTCACTGGCTCTCGAATTGGAATCCATTGCAATGTAGTTCCTTCTTTCTGATTCTCAGAATTCAAATCCAGATTATTTTCCCTATTTATTTTTTGCAACAGCGTATTCTCGTTTTCAATTTCACTTGGAACATATAATATCGTTGTTAATTTATCTGAATTCATATATCTCCTTACCGAAAGGATCTGCCACTGGCAGCTTCTTCGGATGCTTGGCAACTATAAGAAAAAGCTATCGCATCCAAAAACGATAGCCTTTGTTCTCTCATCTATTACAGAGTGTCTGGTTCTGGATAATCTACTCCAAAAGTCTCAACAGTCACTTTCTTCATTACCTGATCTTCTAATGGACGATCACTGTAGTCTGTTGCTGTCTCAGCAATCTTATCTACATTCTCCTGCCCTTCAATGATCTTACCGAATGCTGCATATGCTCCATCTAAGTGTGGAGAATCTTTATGCATAATGAAGAACTGGCTTCCTGCAGAGTCTGGCATCATGGAACGAGCCATGGAAAGAACACCTGCGGAATGTTTCAGCTCATTCTTAAAACCATTCTGTGCAAACTCTCCTTTGATTCCGTATCCTGGACCGCCCATACCTGTTCCGTCTGGATCTCCACCCTGAATCATGAAGCCTTTGATGCAGCGATGGAAGATTACTCCATCATAGAAATTGTGATTGATTAAGCTGATAAAATTATTTACTGTATTTGGGGCGATTTCTGGGTAAAGCTCTGCTTTCATGATATCGCCATTTTCCATCTCAATTGTTACGATTGGATTCTGTGCCATTTCATTGTCCTCTTTTCTTACATATTAAATATAACCGATTAAGGTCATTCTAGCGTCGGATAGTTTCTAGTCCGATGCCACGAACTGCCTACATCTTATCATCTGTACCTAAAATATGCAACATCCACTTCACCCCTATGAAGCTGCTTTGTCGGCCAGCGATTTCAATTCTTCTACAACTTTTGGAAATTCCATAAAGTGTGATGCTTTCACAAGAATTGTGTCCCCTTCTCTCACATAAGAAAGAAGTTCCCTGGTCATATCCTCTCGTGCAGTAAAATAGTGAATCTCACAGTTCGGATTCGCCTTCTTTGCTGCCTCTGCGTATTCCTTTGCCAGTGCTCCTGCTGCAAAAAGTGTATCAATCTTCTTCTGTCCCAGCACTTCTCCCACATGATAGTGGAGTGCTTTCTCATCTGTTCCAAGCTCTCCCATATCTCCAAGTACTGCAATGCTTCTGCCGGTTGCATGAGATAATACATCAAGAGATGCTGCCATGGATACTGGATTCGCATTGTAACAATCGTCAATAACAGTCATTCCATTTACATTCAAGAAATTGGTTCTTCCAGAGATTGTCTGCACTGCTGCGATTCCTGCTGCGATTTCATCCAATGTAAGCTCTAGCTGAAGCCCCACTGCGGTAGCTGCCAGTGCGTTGTAAATGTTATGTTCTCCAGCAATCGGAATACGTGCCGGAAAAGTTCCCTGTGGTGTATGAATATTTACCTTGATTCCTTCAAACCCAAGGTTCTCCACATCTGTTGCATAGACCGATTTTGCTGCCATCAACTTACCATCTTCAGCATTCTTAGCTTCCGCATCTAGTCCGTAGAAAATGGCTGGCTTGCCATTAACCTCTGTCTGTGTACAAAGTTTATCATCATCACCATTTAAAATGGCAACTCCATCTGGAGTCAAATGCTCAAAGCTTTCTGTCTTTGCCTGAAGGATTCCGTCTCTAGTGTGAAGATTCTCCAGATGACATAATCCGATATTGGTAATCACACAGATATCTGGATTAGCCATGGCTGCAAGCCTGTGCATCTCTCCGAAATCTGAGATCCCCATCTCCAGCACTGCTACCTGATGGCAGGAGTGAATCTGAAAAATTGTAAGTGGCAGACCAATTTCGTTATTATAGTTTCCTGCTGTCTTCAGCACACTATATTTCTGCGAAAGAACAGAAGATACCATTTCCTTCGTGCTTGTTTTCCCAACACTTCCCGCAATACCAATCACCTTAATTGGTAGGTGGGCACGGTAAAACGCAGCGATTGCCTTCATGGCTTCTGGTGTTGAGTCCACAAGGATATATGGTCCAGCCGGATTCTCTAAAGCATGTTCCGTCAATACGGATAATGCGCCTTTTTCGAATACATCTGGAATGAATTCATGCCCATCCACCTTTTCTCCCTTAATTGGGATATAAAGAAATCCTCTCTTTACCTGGCGGCTGTCAATGACAACGCCTTCTACCACATCCAGCAAATGTTCTTGAGATCCCACATAAGTTCCCCCACATGCTTCTGTAATATTCCGCAATGTCATATTTGGCATTTGATTCTCGTTTTTATTTCTATGATAGCTTCCAAACATAATTATCCCTCGTATTTTTTCAAAGAAATGGTAACCAGGTGTTCACACAGCTGATTAAAGTTCACACCAACAGCTGCTGCTTCCTGTGGCAGAAGACTGGTTGGAGTCATTCCTGGAAGAGTGTTTGCTTCTAGGCAGAAGATTTCGTTCTTCTCGTTTAACAAGAAGTCTGTACGAGAATAGGTATCTAATCCAATAACCTTAGCCACCTGAATAGCGTATGCCTGCATCTGCTCTGTCACTTCCTGTGGAAGCTGCGCTGGACATGTCTCTACTGCACTTCCTGCTTTATATTTATTCTTGTAATCATAGAACCCTTCAATTGGAGCGATCTCTATAATTGGAAGCGCCTTTCCTTCGATAACACCAACTGAGAATTCACGTCCCTGCACAAATTCTTCGATAACTAATTCATTTTCCCAGAAAAATGCATCGTCTAAGGCTTTCTTGAACTCGTCGGCACTGCGAACAATAGTTACTCCGATACTTGATCCACCACAACATGGCTTTACGATACAAGGAAGGCTCACTGGAAGCTTCGCGATGTCATCCTCACGCTGTTCCTTTGTCATGGTAATTCCTCTTGGTGTAGGAATGTTGTTGGCAGCAAAGAACTGTTTGGAAGTTCCTTTATCCATTGCGATAGCACTGCTTAAGTAATCGCTTCCGGTATAACGAATGCCGAACAGATCAAAGGCTGCCTGTATTTTGCCATTCTCTCCGTTCTCTCCATGAAGTGCCATGAATACCATATCTGCCATCTGACACATATGAATTACATTTGGTCCAAAAAAACAATCTGACTGATCTTTTCTAGATGCTTTGACTTTCGCAAGATCTGGTGCTGTCTCTGGAATCTGTTCCACTTTCACACTGACTTCTTCTGCTCTGTCAAATATTCCCATCAGGTCTTCTTCTTTATCACTATATCCCATAAAAACATCCAGTAGGATTACCTGATGTCCATTCTCTCTCAATGCTTTTGTTACATTACTTCCCGTCACAAAGGAAACATCTCTTTCGGTGCTTAATCCACCGGCTAATACAACAATATTCATGGTACGCCTCTTTCTTTCCATAATACTGATATTATACTAAACGATTCTCTTTTACAAAACAAGAAGTGATATGAATTCTGACACTTTCTGAACACTTTTTGGCACTTTTTGAAATATAAAAAGGGAGCCAGACACGTATGTGCCGGCTCCTGCATGTGTTCAATGAAATCGTTCTTGTTTGAAATAACCTTATCTATTTACTATTCGCACCCTTACATGATTGCAATTGTAATTCTTTGTTCCGAAGGAATACAATCAGGTTTACAAACAATTGCCTCCCCAACACATTTGTTTCCGTCAAACAACTACCATAAATATATGCCAATTCTTTCACATCATCCCATCTACCATCAATCATAGAAAAAATAATTTGAAATAGAATTCCCATACGCTCAGGTTGTTGCATGACTGCTTTGCTCAATCCATTTAATAATGCCTGCATCTCATCAGCCGATTCAATTGGAACATCACGATTTTCTCTACTAGTTTCTTTGTCCATTATATTTCAGACCCCCTCCGATTTGTATTTACAATTCATTGAACATCATACCACTAGTTTATTTCGAACCTCATGTCATTATCTTTTATCAGTTATTTCATTCCGTTTTCAGATACTTTAAAGATAATACAAAACAGATGACAGTGCAATTTGCATTTTGTTGTTATACATTCTTTTATGATAAGAATTATCTTGCGCACACAATTCCGCTATTAGAAAATGCGTCGTATTGCAAGGATTGTTGTGTAATTCACAGAGCCGTAAGTGATACCGTTTCGCTCATTAGCCGCATGGATTATCTGTCCACCACCTGCATATATTCCCACATGCCCGCTGTAACAGACAATGTCGCCTGGTTGAAGCTCTGAATAGCTTACCCCATATCCAACACTGCGCAGTGCTGCAGAAGAATGTGGCAGGCTAATTCCAAATTTGGCATATACACTCATAACGAATCCGGAACAGTCTGCACCGTTCGTAAGGCTTGTTCCACCATATACATAAGGATTCCCGTAGAACTGACTTGCGTAATTCACAACAGCCTGACCGTTAGAAGAAGTGTCACTTGGTGCTGGTGCAGTTCCTGCATTTGAATTGGACGTGCCTTTATTGGAAGCAGTTGAATTAGACGAATTCTTCTTTGCAGTAGCTGCAGCCGCAGCTTCTGCTGCTTCCTTTCTTGCAGCTTCTTCTTGGGCAAGTCTTGCTGCCTCCTCTTCTTTGGATTCTGCCTGCACATACACGGTAGACATGGTGACAAATTCAGAAGATACATATCCATCTCCTGCCTCTGTGCTTACTTTCACCCATCCCGAATTGGACTCGTCAATTGCCACAAGATCATCTCCTTCTGGCAGCATATAGATAATCTCGGATTCTGTGGTTGGCTCACTTCTTACAAACAAAGTCGTGGTTGTTACAGTAGCATATCGTGTTGCAACACTTTTGATCAGTTCCTCATTGCCTACCACCACATATTCACTTTTGACGTATCCAGTTACGGACCCTGATGTAATCTGGTACCATCCGTTCTCTTCACCTAATACTGTTGCTGCTGATTTATTATATAGTTTTCCTAGAATATCGCTTTCTTCGGATGCCGCTGAGCGAACATTCACATAATCATCTACCTGGGCAATTGCCATGTTTGCGTACTCACTATCTACTTCTGGTGCCTCTTCCTGTGGCTCAGATATCTCAGTAGCATTCTCCGTGCTTTCGATATCCTGACCTGCCATTACAGATTCAATTCCATTGCTCGCTACCGATATCTCTGCTTCACTCTCTGCAGCAATTGTTGCAACTTCTTTATTATAGTTTGCAGATGGGTTCTGATTCATAAACGCAACTATCGTAAGAACCATTGTTCCAGATAACACTGCTGCCAATCTTGCAATTACTTTCTTATTCATAAATTCTCCTTTTTCTCGCTTTCCCCAAAATGCATTTGCTTTGTTTCATTATAATTATTTCATTTATGTTTCATATATTTCGTATATATTTCAATTGTTACATTTTTGTTACATTTATCATTATACATTTTTTTAGGAGAATTGCAAGCGAGTTCACATAATATCCATAAATTGGCATAGCATTTGAAGAGCCAAACCAACTGCCACCGACAAACTCTTTGTAAATTCGACGCGAAAAAACCGGCAGGAATAAATTCCTGCCGGTGCATTATTTTATTTTAACTATTTCAATATTTGCTTAACATTCTGGTTCGATTAAACCATATGTGTTTCCTTTTCTCTTATATACGACATTTACTTCATCCGTCTCTGCATTGCGGAATACGAAGAAATCATGTCCTAATAGCTCCATCTGTACACATGCATCTTCTGGATACATTGGCTTCATACCAAACTTCTTGGTACGAACAATCTTAACTTCCTCCTCTTCGGTATCTGCTTCCATAAAATCAGAAGTAAAATATGTTGCTGCTGACTGTTTCTTGGTAATTAGCTTTGTTCTGTATTTCTTTAACTGTCTTTCAATTACCTCTTCTACTAAGTCGATGGAAACATACATATCGTTGCTTACCTGCTCCGAACGAATGATGTTGCCCTTTGTTGGAATTGTCACTTCGATTTTCTGGCGTTCCTTCTCAACACTTAAAGTAACGTAAACGTCGGTGTCTGGTGTAAAATATTTCTCTAGCTTACTAAGCTTTTCCTCTACAGCCTCCTTGATGCCATCTGTTAAATCAATGTTTCTTCCTGTGATCTTAATTCTCATGATGTCCAACCCCTTTGCCGTTTATTTGATACACATTTATATCATGGTTCTATTATACCATAAATGAGCCAAATGGCAATCTGTTTTGTGCACTATTTCTATTTTATTTTTATTTTTTCTAATTTATTTTTCATATTGCACATATTTTTTAGACAATTAACATCATTTTTTGACACACAATATTTTAATATCTATTCACAGATGCTATACTGCATCAACTCATAGTGTAATTTACAGCCTTCATATATCGCATCTGGAAGCAATGCTCTCGCTACCAGTTTCCAGTCTTCTTCTGGGCAATCTACACGCTCTAAATGAGCATAATCTCCATCAATCTGTCTCACAATATAATCACATACTAACATCTTTATCATTCCTTTCTCATTCGGATCACTCTTAACCATCAGAACCCCACTGATTATTTGTGGCTTTATGATTGGTTCGTTTATGCCTTGATTGCCCAACGCATTTTTGTGGAACGAGCGCGTCCATTCTGGATGCACTCCTCTGCTGATGGTCGAATCACATCTTTGGCAGCATCGGAGTAAATGCCATCACGGAGCCCCTGTTTAAATGCTTTCTTTACCAATTTATCTTCACCGGAGTGGAAAGTCAGAATTGCGGCTCTTCCACCTGGTTTTAAAGCACCCGGAAGCTTATCCATGAATTCATAAAGAACTTCAAATTCATTGTTTACATCAATTCGAAGTGCCTGGAATACTCTTTGGCAGGTTTTCTTTAGCGTATCCTTCTTCTCTTTCTCTGGAATAAAATTCAATGTATCTTCTATTATATGGCGAAGCTTGGTTGTAGTGTCAATTCGATTTCCACGTTTTATCTCTCTTACAACTGCCTGCGCAATTTCTACTGCATACGGTTCATCTGAATTCTCATCTAACATACCTGCTAATTCTTCCACAGAGATACCATCTAATCGCTCTGCTGCGCTGATTCCTTTCTCTGGATTCAACCGAAGGTCAAGAGGTCCGTCAATCTTATAAGAGAACCCCCGATCCGGATTATCAATCTGCATGGAAGATACACCTAAATCTGCTAGAATGAAATCAAATCCCCCTGCCTCTTTGGCAATCTCATCGATGGTACAAAAATTCTGAAGCTTGATGGTAAGAATGTCTTCTCCAAATCCCGCATCTGCCAGACGCTTCTTGGTCTTTTCCGATTCGATTGGATCCACATCAGTCGCATACATATGCCCCTGCCCCTTCAAGCACTCCATCATCGCTTTTGTATGACCACCATAGCCAAGGGTTGCATCGAATCCAGTCTCACCTGGCTGGATTCGAAGGAAGTCGATGATTTCTTTTACCATAATAGAAATATGCATTCCTGCAGGAGTACTTCCTTTTTGAATTACATGTTCTATCGTATCTTTATATTTTTCAGGATTCAATTCCTTATATTTTTCTTTGTAGTTCTTTGGGTATTTTCCAGAATAACGTACTCGTCTCTGGTGTGATTTATTTTCCTGTTCCATATGTTTCTCCTGTTCTATCTATTCCAAATGTGATTATCTATGCTTTATTACACAGGTATCTTAACATAATCTAACTGCATATTCCAGCACAGTATCATCCCGTTTTCAAGCCAGTAAATTTTGTAAATTTTATATACAAAATGTTTTTTTACAAATATACAAAATATTTTTCAAAAAATGCTTGCTTTTTTTCAACTAGCTGATATAATAGTGAACATGGCTCGTTGGTCAAGCGGTTAAGACGCCGCCCTCTCACGGCGGAATCAGGGGTTCGATTCCCCTACGAGCTGTTGACTGATTGTTATTTATAACGAACAGCCCAACCCGAGAAGTGCTTATTTGCTGAATTTCAGTAAGTAAGTATTTTTTTGTGCAAAAGTAAATTGGGACGGGGTATTTCTTGTTTCGGGACGGAGTATTTATGAAAATACTCCGTCCCGAAACAAGAAATACCCCGTCCCAATTTATATCATTTCACTTCGAATGATTGCTTCTGCCTCTTTCGCCTGGTCTTTTGTGAGCTGTGGAACTCCCGCTAGTGGATATTCGATTCCAAGATTCTCATACTTCACCACTGCCATACTATGATATGGTAGTACTTCTAATTTCTCAAGATTTGGAAACTTCTTTAGATATTGTCCAAGTGCCTTCAGTTCTTCTGGCACATAGGTAATACCTGGCACTACTACATGACGAATCCACATTGGCTTATTGATCTTGCGAAGGTATTCTGCAAAAGCAAACATATGCTCATTGCTATGTCCTGTAAGCTTTCTGTGGGCTTCTAAATCCATATGCTTGATGTCCAGCATGACGAGGTCTGTTACAGCCATAAGCTGTCCAACCTTCGTCATCTGCTCCTCTTCTTTTCGAAACATAATCCCGGAAGTATCCAGACAGGTATGAATATCATTTGCCTTGGCCTTGGTAAACAAGTCAATGAGAAAATCCATCTGTGCCATCGGTTCCCCACCTGTTGCAGTAAGCCCTCCCGTTTTATAGAAAGGCTTATTGCGTAGCAGATTCCCAATGATTTCATCTGATTCCATAAGCGTACCTTCTTTCATATTCCAAGTGTCTGGATTATGACAATACTGGCATCTCATAGGACAGCCCTGGAAGAACACTACATAGCGCACTCCAGGTCCATCAACTGTCCCAAAACTTTCAAGTGAATGAATATATCCCTGCATAGATTCTCCTTACATGGTTTCGTGGAAGGTTCTTGCAATTACTTCATCCTGCTGCTCTTTGGTCAGCTTAATGAAGTTCACGGCATAACCAGATACACGAATGGTTAACTGTGGATAAAGCTCTGGATGTTTCTGAGCATCCAATAAGGTATCTCTGTTTAATACGTTGACATTTAAGTGATGTCCACCTTTTGCTACATAGCCATCTAATAATGCAACAAGGTTCTGCTCGGCAGCGCCTTCGCCTTTTCCAAGAGCGTCTGGAACAATGGTAAAGGTGTTAGAGATTCCATCCTGTGCATCTGCAAATGGAAGTTTCGCAACGGTTGCAAGTGATGCTACTGCTCCATGGCTGTCACGTCCATGCATTGGGTTGGCACCTGGTGCAAATGCCTGTCCTTTCTTACGTCCGTCAGGTGTTGCTCCTGTGTTCTTGCCATAGGACACGTTGGACGTAATTGTAAGAATTGAAGTTGTATGGATACCACCTCTGTAGGTGTGATTCTGACGAAGACACTGCATAAAGGTATGAAGTACTTCTTTTGCAATCTCATCTACACGATCATCATCGTTTCCATATTTAGGGAAGTCTCCTTCAATTTCATAATCTACAACAAGCCCCTGCTCGTTACGGATTGTCTTTACTTTGGCATATTTGATTGCGGATAAAGAATCTGCAACAACTGACATTCCCGCAATACCAGTTGCAAACCAACGTCTTACAGTCTTATCATGAAGCGCCATCTGAAGACGCTCATAGCTGTATTTGTCATGCATATAGTGGATAATGTTTAACGCATTCACATACACATTTGCCAGCCATTTCATCATATCCTTGTATTTGTCCCATACTTCATCATAATCTAAATATTCAGAAGTAATTGGCTGATATTTTGGTCCAATCTGCTTGCCTGACATTTCATCTACACCACCATTGATTGCGTAGAGCAGACATTTAGCAAGGTTTGCTCTTGCTCCGAAGAACTGCATCTCTTTACCAATTCTCATGGAAGACACGCAGCATGCAATACCGTAATCGTCTCCATGATATGGTCTCATCAAATCGTCATTCTCATACTGAATTGCAGAATGTTTGATAGAGATATCTGCACAGAATCTTTTGAAGTTCTCTGGTAATTTTTCTGACCAAAGGACTGTCAGATTCGGTTCTGGAGCTGCGCCAATATTATTTAGCGTATTCAGGTAACGATATGACATCTTAGTTACCATGCTTCTTCCATCTACACCGATACCACCAATTGATTCGGTTACCCAGGTAGGGTCCCCAGCAAAAATATTATTATACTCAGGTGTACGTGCAAATTTGATCATACGAAGCTTCATAATGAACTGATCTATGATCTCCTGAATCTCATTCTCTGTAAAAGTGCCTTCTGCAAGGTCACGCTGTGCATAAACATCTAAGAATGTAGAGGTACGTCCTAATGACATTGCTGCGCCGTTCTGTTCTTTTACTGCTGCAAGATATGAGAAATATACCGCCTGAGTAGCTTCTAGCACGTTGGTCGCAGGTTTGGAAATGTCACATCCATAGATATGTGCCAATTCATTTAACATTCCAAGTGCACGAATCTGCTCAGATAGTTCCTCTCGCTCGCGAATGACATCGGAATACATAATTGTTCTTGTGCTGTTTAACTGTTCTTTCTTATCCTCAATCAGACGATCCACACCGTATAATGCGGCACGTCTATAATCACCGATAATACGTCCTCTTCCGTATGCATCTGGAAGTCCTGTGATAATATGTGCAGAACGGCAAGCTCTCATCTCTGGTGTATATGCGTCAAACACTCCTGCATTATGCGTTTTACGGTGAGTGGTAAAATACTCTACCACTTCTGGATCTACCGTGTATCCATTATCTTCGCAGGCTTTCATTGCCATACGAATCCCACCATAAGGCTGAAGTGAACGTTTGAATGGTTTCTCAGTTTGAAAACCAACAATTTTCTCTTTGTTTTTATCTAAATATCCTGGGCCATGCGAAGTGATTGTTGAGATTACCTTGGTATCCATATCAAGGACTCCACCTGCTTCTCTTTCCTGTTTGGACAGTTCAAGTACTTCCTGCCACAGATCTAAAGTATCCTGGGTAGGTCCCTCCAAAAAGCTGTCATCACCATCATAAGGGGTATAGTTTCTCTGAATAAAGTCTCTGACATTTACTTCATTCTCCCATGCGCCACCTTGAAAAGTTCTCCATGCGTTTTCCATCTTTGTCTCCTCCATGTTTCCGCGGATTATCCTGCGGTATTTGAATTGATTTTAGCTTACTCAGAATTGGTCCAAGTCGCAATGCTGTAATTCTTCCATTTCCACCAGATTCTGGTGATAAAAAATTTCTTCTCCATTAAAACAATAAGCGCTGAAAATATCAAGATGTAATAATGAGAAGGTTTCTCACCTAAAGAAATGTCCGTTATTCCTTTCACGCAGTGCATTTTTATTTGATAAAAATTTTTATTAAATAAAAAAGCCGACACAATCTGAGCACTATCGCCCAGACGGTCGGCATTAAAATCGTTATACTTCACGTGGTATACTCCACATATCCGTCAGTCATATAACTAACGTTAATATCTCATGTATTCCAAGATTTGTCAATCCATATTTATGAAAATAAATAGAACCTTTGTTAGAAAATGCATTGCGCGCATCACTCCTGCAGTAATGCCTCTAGCTCGGAGGAAAGTTCTTCCCAGGCTTCCATATCATTCATAATTTCTTCTTCCATAACGTCAATTTCCTTCTGAATCTCGGTGAGTTTGGAATAGCTAGACTGGTATTCTGGGCGAAGAAGCTCTGCTTTTAATTCTTCTAACTTCTCTTCCTTTTCTGCAAGCTCCTCTTCCGCCTTTTTTATTTTCTTCTCTAACTTGGATCGCTCTTTGCCAGGATTGTAGTAAGCTTTCTTTCCCCCTGGGACTGGGCTATCTGCGGTCTGTCCTGCCCCTGCATCCGTTCTTGCAGTTCCATTGACACTGATTGCTCCCCCAAGAACCGGCACTCCCTTATAATTGTTAGACTGGTCGCTGGCTGCTTCACGGTCTAACTTTTCCTGATACTCCTCGTATCCAAACTGATACTGATTCGTGGTTCCATCTTCAAATACAAGAAGACGTGTTGCCACCTTCTTCACGAAATATCTGTCATGAGATACAAAAATCAGAGTTCCGCCAAACTCTCGGAGCATAGATTCCAAAGTCTCTTTTCCAACGATATCCATATGATTTGTAGGCTCATCGAGTATCAGTACATTCGGTCTCCGCTTAAAGATCTTGCTCAGTGCCAGACGTACCTTCTCCCCTCCAGAGAGCATATTGATATTCTTATAGACATCGTCTCCGGTAAACAGGAATGCACCTAACATATTTCTTGCTTCTGTCTCTGTAAGATTCGGAAACTCATCCCAGAAATCTGCCAGAACCGTCTTGTCGCTTCGGTACATGGCCATCTGCTGATCAAAATATCCAATCTGCACATTGGTTCCATATTTAAATTCACCAGAAAGTGCCGGGATTTTCTCCACAATCGTCTTTAAAAACGTAGATTTTCCAAGACCATTTCCACCTAAAATACCAAGCTTTTCCCCCTTCTTCAAGTCAAGGGATACGGTAGAAAGTGCATGATCATAACCAATCTCAAGATTATTGACCATCAATACATCATTTCCCGTTTCTTTCAGCGGCTGAAAATTTGCATGGAATGTCTTATTATCAAACTGATCTGGTGCTTCAATTCGATCCATATGCTCGATTGCTTTCTGCTTCGAACGTGCCATAGATACCTTAGTTGGTTTATTTTTGAAGCGGTCTACCATATGCTGCAGGCGCTCAATCTCTTTCTGCTGTGCAGTATAATCCTTCATTTGCTTCTCATAATCCATTTTCTTCTGTTCAATGAAATGGCTATAATCACCAGGATATCTTTTCGCTGTTCCATACTCGATCTCATAGACTACGTCCACCACATTATCTAAGAACATTCGGTCGTGGGATACCACCACTACAGCCTTTGGATAGCTCTTCAAATAACTCTCCAGCCATTCAATGGTGGTAATGTCCAAGTGGTTGGTAGGCTCATCCAGAAGCAGAATATCTGGCTTGCTCAATAATAGCTTGATGAATGCAATCTTTGTCTGCTGTCCACCAGAAAAGTCCTTCAGCGGCTTCTTACGTTCCTCTTCGGAAAAACCAAATTTACGAATCAGCACATCGTATTCTTTCTCATAGTAGTAGCCACCATCCTCACGGAATTGTTCTTCCATGTTGGTGTATGCTTTGACTTTTTCCTCTGAGTGATCTGTCTCAAGATCCTTTGCCGCCTGCTCCAATTGTGTCTTACGAAGTTCCATCGGTGCAAATACCTTGCGTATCTCCTGCTCTAAGGTAATACTTGGATCATCAAATGCAATCTGCTTTAGGTATCCAATTTCTGGATTGCCTGATTTTGCAATGAAGATATCCTCATCGCTATCTCTTTTTTCAAGTTCCACTTCCCCTGAGATCAGCTTCAATAATGTCGTTTTTCCGCAGCCATTACGTCCAACAACTGCGATTTTCTCTGTGTTTCTAATCTCAAAATTAATATTGTGTAAAATGACGTCAGCCGCAAATGCCACTGCGCCATTACTTATCTGATATAACATGTCTTCTTCCTTATCTCATGGGGGCAACTCTCTATTAACCAAAGTCATCCTCACAATGCGACAGCCTATTCTTAGCAGCTCTCCAATGGCATCGATTATACCTGACTTGCCAGATAATTGACAAACTGCTGTGCTGTACGTCCTGAGATTCCTCCATGGCTGAGTTCCCATTTATTCGCTTCTAATCGAAGTTCTTCCTCTGACAGTGTAATGCCCTGGCGTTTTGCAAGGTTTGCTACAATGTCGAAGTATTCCTTCTGTGTTGGTTTGGAGTAATTGATGGTAACACCAAAACGGTTCACAAGTGAAAGCTTCTCCTCCACCGTATCGGAATGATGTCTGTCATTCTCGTGCTCCATATCGTTTCTGTCGTTCCATGATTCTTTAATCAAATGGCGACGATTGGAGGTTGCGTAGATCAATATATTTTCTGGCTTGGTCTCAACGCCGCCTTCAATAACTGCCTTTAGGAATTTGTACTCAATCTCAAATTCCTCGAAAGACAAATCATCCATGTAAATGATGAATCGGTAATTACGGTTCTTGATGTCTGCAATAACACGGGACAGATCCTTGAACTGATGCTTGTAGATTTCAATCATACGAAGTCCCTGATCATAATACTGGTTAACAATCGCCTTAATACTTGTGGATTTACCTGTTCCACTATCCCCAAATAACAGGCAGTTGTTGGCCTTTCTACCCTGAACAAATGCTTCTGTATTGTCTACGAGCTTCTTCTTCTGAATCTCATATCCCACCAGATCATCTAGCATTACCTGATCCATATTGTTGATTGGGCGGAAGATCACACCACCTGCCGGGTTCTCCTCAATTCGGAATGCCTTGTTCAATCCGAACATTCCCACACCATAGTCCTTATAGAATCCCGTCACCACTTCAAAGAATTCCCTCTCGTTTGTGGTAGCCTCTAACTTTTTACTCAGTGCACGCACTTTCTCACTGACATTCTTGTTATACATCAAATCCTTTTTGGTGATGGCATGGTAATTGGAAAGCCTGCTGAAACAATCAATTCCAAGATCCTTTTCAATGCCGGAAAAATCATAGTCAAACAATGCTTTGAAAATGCGGAAATCATTTTCTACCAGCATATTTACCGTTCCCTCGCTTGCTCCAACCTTCTCACAGGTCATGCTGAATGGGTTCTCACTCATCATCAAAAAGAAGGTCAGATAGTTGTGCCACAAATTATCGTTAAACCCATAATCGGTGGCAACCTTCAGCAAGTGCTTTACCTGGGTATTCATATCCCGAACCAGCTCCATTTTATCGTAATCCCCTTTGTCATAGCGGTGGAATAATTCTCCCATCTGATAAAGGATTCCGTCTTTCTCTAAATCTCCATACATTAATAACTGTGATATTGCCTGATACATTGCCTTGCCTCCGTCTTATTTCTTATGTTCCTACATATTCTCATCTATCATAGCAAATGTTGTTTTCAGCATCCCTATTCACAATAAACTTTACCCTAAATTATGCCACAGAGCTTGATTTTTGTAAACTTATGCCGATATATTTTATAGAAGGACACAAGATATGGTAGTAGCAACGGATATGCTAGTTATAATTTGTATGAGGCAACACAAATCGTAACCTATTCACTGCACCCCATCCAAGACACTGGACGGGATTATCCAAGGAGGGATTACCGCAGACTACTTCATGGAGCACAGCACTAGAATCGAAAATGTAGCACCTGCTGTCCGTGGAAGCTGGCAGCCAAAGTACCAACAAAACTCCGACGAAAAGAAGAAGAAAAAGACTTCCTTCCGTCAGTTATTTGAAAAGGCTTTGGAAGATCTTCCTGAAGATAGCACAATGAATTTTTATGTATAACCCTAAGAGAAGATGCGGCAGTTAATTCTGTGCATCTTCTTTTAGTATAAAATGATTCTTTTTATATTCGATTATTCCTTCTTTTTTCATTTTACCCAGCTCTGTAGACATGGCACTTCGATCCACACTTAAATAGTCTGCAAGCTGCTGCCTATCTAATGGTATTTCAAAACTGGACTTTCCCGTCTCCAGAGCTTGTTCCGAAAAATAGGACAGCAGCTTCTCTCTGGTGGTCTTTTGTGTGAGATGATCCATTTTCTGAGTGAGCTTATAATTCTTCTCTGCAAGAACAAAGACCATATTGCGTATCATCTTGGAATGAAATTCACAGGAATTGCTGCAAGTCTTCAATATCTTGGCCACATCTAGAAACAGCACCCGCACATTGGAAGCTGCCAGCACTTCTGTCTCCATCGGAACCGTCTGCATTCCCGCGTATGCCTCTCCAAAGATCTGGCCGGTCTCTATTACAGAAAGAATCTTTCGATTCCCCCAGTAATCAATTTTCTCAATATGAACAGAGCCTTCCAATACAAGTCCGATTCTACGGATTGAATCTCCTGGTTCATAAATAATCTGATTTTTCTCAAATCGCTGTTCCTGCGCACTAAGGCAGGGAAGCATTCCCAGTATCTCCTGATCGTTTAGCCCTGTAAATATAGATGAGCTTCTCATTGCTCCTGTAATATTCATATTTATCTTCTCCTCGTTGCTTTTGATTAGTTGTTTAATTGCGAAACACTTTGTTGGAAAAACAACAGATTCTTCTTATGTTTTGTATTATAGTTACGTTGAAAATAATTATCAATAACTAATTTAAATATATTAGCAAACACGGAGGAAACATTATGATACGCAGAGTAATTCAGATTGATGAAGAAAAATGTAATGGTTGTGGCATTTGTGTAAACGCTTGTCATGAAGGAGCCATTGCCCTTATTGATGGCAAAGCCAAATTAACAAGAGATGACTATTGTGATGGTTTAGGTGACTGTCTTCCAAACTGTCCAATGAATGCAATTTCTTTTATTGAAAGAGAAGCCGCTGCATACGATGAAGAAGCTGTTAAGGCTCATCTTGCAAAGAGGCATTCTGAGAAAGAAAGCGCAGCTCCTGTTCCTGTATGTCCTGGTACTTTAGCTAAATTTCTTAAGCCATCGTCACAGAGTGCAAGTACTTCTGCACAAGATGTTCCAAGTGAATTGTCTCAGTGGCCAGTCCAGATTAAATTAGTTGCTCCAAATGCACCTTACTTTCAAGGTTGTGATCTTCTGATTGCTGCGGATTGTACCGCATATGCCTATGGTAACTTCCACCATGACTTCGTCAAAGGTCGTGTAACTTTAATTGGATGTCCAAAATTAGATGATATTGACTACAGTGAAAAGCTCACTGCCATCTTCCGTGAAAATAACATTCGCTCAATCACCTTAACCAGAATGACGGTTCCTTGTTGTGGTGGAATGGCTATGGCAATTGAACGTGCAATCTCAAACAGTGGTAAGGATATTCCTCTGAATATTGTTACCTTTACTCCTGACGGTGCAATTATCTAACAGCACAGACACGATTCATTATTTATCTTTGGTTTATTAA
>CAZTGP010000021.1:0-39522 GCA_964613325.1 uncultured Roseburia sp.
GAACCGGCGACCTACTCATTACGAATGAGTTGCTCTACCAACTGAGCCATATCGGCATCCTTACATCATTACCAAATTGTATGGCAACAATCACACTAGGTTATTATATCGAAATGTCCGGAAAATGCAATTCTTTTTTACATAAATTTCGTAATTTTCATCCATTCTGATTCGTTTATAATCGGTGCTTATTTATTATGCACTTTTTACTTATAAATACTACCAAAATTAGTGCTCAAATACTATGCATTTTGTCCTATATAAAAACTTTGTAATTTTCTTATTTTTTTTGTAAAAAAATATTGACTTTTTCCATAAATGAAATAAAATATGTATGGTTTGTTTATTATTAGTAAACATATTATTTATTATAACACATATGGTACGGATAATAAACTTGGAATATATTGGGAATGGAGGATGCTATACAAATGGATATTGGGAAGCGTATGAAGGAACTGCGTATTTCTTACGGATTAACACAACAGGAACTTGCCGATCGTTCTGAACTGACAAAAGGGTTCATTTCACAATTGGAGCGAAATCAAAACACTCCATCCATTGGTACTTTATTAGATATTATCCAATGCCTTGGCACTACACCTGCTGAATTCTTCACAGATGAAGAACCGGAACAGATTGTCTTTAAGCATGAAGATTATTTTGAAAAAGCAGATGAAGAGCATAAACGTCTTGTTGAATGGGTCGTCCCCAATGCACAAAAGGATGCAATGGAGCCTGTGAGACTCACTTTACAGTCTGGTGGTTCTTCGGATGTCTATCTTCCCCATGAGGGAGAGACCTTCGGCTACATTATTAAGGGAACTGTGAAACTATTTTTTGGTGGTAAGCCGCACACTGTCCGCGCGGGAGAATCTTTCTATTTTAAAGCGAGCAAGAAGCATCATATTGAAAATACTGGAAGCCGTGAAGCTATTTTAATCTGGGTTACTACCCCACCTAGCTTTTAAATGCCAAATCATAAAACAAATAAGAAGAAGGTAATTACAATGAAAAAAGAATTAATTAATTTTATCGATATATCAAAGTCCTATAACAACAACCTGATTCTGGATGAATTTAATTTAACTGTTCGCGAAAACGAATTTGTAACATTACTTGGTCCTTCTGGTTGTGGTAAGACAACAACCCTCCGAATGTTAGGTGGATTTGAAACCCCTGATAAAGGCCGCATTCTTTTTGACGGTCAGGACATTACCAATGTTCCTGCAAATGAAAGAAAACTTAATACCGTATTTCAGAAGTATTCGCTTTTTCCAAATATGACAATTGCGGAGAACATTGCTTTTGGACTTAAAATCAGCAAAAAAAGTTCTACATATATTAATGATAAAATCAAGTACGCGTTAAAGCTTGTAAATCTTGACGGATTTGAGAATCGCTCCGTTGATTCCTTAAGTGGCGGTCAGCAGCAGCGAATTGCGATTGCACGAGCAATTGTGAATGAACCAAAGGTTCTGCTTCTTGACGAGCCACTTGGTGCCTTAGACTTAAAGCTTCGCCAGAATATGCAGTATGAGCTGATTCGATTAAAGGAAGAGCTTGGTATCACCTTCCTCTATGTTACACATGATCAGGAAGAAGCCCTTACCATGTCAGATTCCATCGTTGTTATGAACCAAGGCTACATTCAGCAGATTGGCACTCCAGAGGAGATCTATAATGAGCCAGAAAATGCATTCGTTGCTGACTTTATCGGTCACAGCAATATTATTGATGCCACAATGGTTGAAGATAAACTCGTAGAAATTCTTGGTGTGAAAATGCCTTGTGTTGACGAAGGTTTCGGAAAGAATAAACCTGTAGACGTTGTTATCCGACCAGAGGATGTGGAATTAGTGGATCCATCCGAGGGTTATCTTGAAGGTGATGTGACATCTATGATTTTCAAAGGTGTTCACTATGAATTAGAAGTTCTTGCAAATGGATTTGAATGGTTAGTTCACACAACCAAGCTTGTTCCTGTTGGAACACATGTGGGAATCAAGGTGATTCCATTTAATATCCAGATTATGCATAAGCCTGAATCATCAGATGAAAAGGCGGTGGAAATTGATGAATAAACTACGAAAACAGTTATTGGCAGGTCCATATCTTCTATGGATCATAGGATTTATCGTTCTTCCAATGATTATGATATTTATTTATGCGTTTACCGATAAAAGTGGTGCTTTCTCCCTTGAAGCATTAGCTGCAATCACAGATTCCACGAATCTAAACGCCATTGGATTATCCTTAAAGCTCGGATTTGTCGCAACCATTATTTGCCTGATTCTCTCATATCCCCTTGCGATGATTCTTACCAAAGCAGAATTTAAGCATCAGAGCTTTGTAGTATTCATTTTCATGCTCCCAATGTGGATGAACTTCCTTCTCCGTATTATGGCTTGGAAGCTGCTTCTGTCAAAAAACGGCGTAATCAATACAATTTTAGATACGTTCGGAGCAGGACCGATTAGCATATTGAATACTCCTGCAGCAGTTATCCTTGGTATGGTATATGATTATCTGCCATTTATGCTGCTTCCAATCTATAATTCCATGGTACGTATTCGCAAGGATATCATTGAAGCCGCACAGGATCTTGGTGCCAATAACATCACCATTTTCTTTAAAATCATTGTGCCGCTTACCATGTCCGGTGTTGTCAGTGGAATTGTAATGGTATTTGTACCTGCACTTACCTCATTTGCTATCTCCGATATTCTCGGCGTTGGCAAAGTACTGTTAATTGGAAATGTCATCGAGCAGGACTTCATGCAGGCAATGCAGTGGAATGCCGGAAGTGCACTTTCCTTTGTACTTATGATTTTTGTATTTATCAGCATGGCACTTACAAACTTATTTGATAAAGATGAGGAGGGAACAAGAATATGGTAAAAAAAGGTATATCCCGACTCTATATGGCACTTATTTTCATCTTCTTATATTTGCCGATTGTAGTACTTATTGTTTTATCCTTTAACAACTCCAAGTCGAAGGTTACCTGGGGTGGTTTTACCTTTGACTGGTATATCAAATGCTTCCAAAGCACCACGATTATGTCAGCATTTGCCACGACCATTGAAATCACATTGGCGGCAGCCATTATTTCTACCGTTTTAGGTACTATGGCAGCACTTGGAATCAGTGCAATGAAGAAGCGCAACCGTACCCTCTTTCTGGGTGCCACAAATATTCCTTTATTAAACGCCGATATTGTAACTGGTATCTCCATGATGCTTCTTTTTGTAAAATTCATGGATCTGGGTTTTGTTACAGTTCTGATTGCACATATTACATTTAACATTCCATATGTAATCTTAAATGTATTGCCTAAATTAAACGAATCGAATCCATATACCTACGAAGCTGCCCTTGATCTTGGTGCTTCTCACGGATATGCATTCTATAAAGTAACCTGGCCTGAAATCAAATCCGGTGTATTTTCCGGCTTTATCATGGCAATCACCATGTCATTGGATGATTTCAGCATCACCTATTTCACCAAGGGAGCCGGCGTCAATACGCTTTCCACAATGCTCTATACTGAGCTGCGTAAAGGTATCAAACCTGAATTGTATGCGCTTTCCACTATATTATTTATTGCAGTTCTTCTTCTGCTTCTTGTGATCAATTTCCGATCTGACAAGAGCAAAGAAAAGGCCCAAAGGAGATAATTATGAAAAGAAAACTATTAGCAATGACTCTAATCGCAGCTATGTCAGCTGCAACACTCACCGCTTGTGGCGGTTCTGATTCTGCCAAATCAAACGGAGAAACAATCACTGTATTGAATTACGGGAAATATTATGATGAAGATGCCTTAAAGAAATTCGAAAAGGACACTGGTATCACGGTAAAATACGAAGAATATGAAAGTCCTGAAGAAATGTATACCAAATACAAGTCTGGATCTATCGATTATGATGTAATCTGCACTTCCGATTATATGATTGAGAAGCTTATCGGTGAAGGCGAAGTAAATGAAATTGATTATTCTTCATTGGAAAACTACGATAATGTAGAATCCTCAATCATCGACTTATCCGCTTCCTTTGATCCGGATCACAAATATACAATTCCATACTTCTATGGAACTGTAGGAATTCTCTATAATACATCTAAGGTGTCTTCTGATGAAGTGAAATCCTGGGATGTTCTCTGGGATGAGAAATATAAAGACGAAATTATTCAGGAGAATTCAGTTAGAGATGCTTTTGTTCCTGCATTATCCAAACTTGGATATTCCATCAATACCACCAATGAGACAGAGTTAAACAGTGCTCTTGATCTTCTTGTAAAGCAGAGTCCACTTGTATATGCCTACATGGTTGATGAGACTGGGGACGAAATGATCAATGAGAATGCTTCTCTTGCAGTTGTATATTCTGGTGAAGCCGCATATGCCATGGATTACAATGAAGATCTGGCATACGTTGTACCTGACGAAGGCTCGAACCTCTGGATCGATTCCTGGTTCATGCCAAAGACCTGCAAGAACAAGGAAGCTGCGCAGAAATTCTTAGATTACACCTGCAGCGACAGTGCTGCTGAAGCCAACTTTGAGTATGTATATTACGCTTCTCCAATCAAATCTGTAATTGAGAATCAGGATGAAGATATCAAGAACAATGAAGCCATCAATCCTTCTCCTGAATCATTGAGCCGCTGTGAAGTATACCGTGCGTTAGATGACACTACAACTACTCTATACAGCAATCTTTGGAAAGATTTAAAATCGCAATAATTTACTATTGAAAAATTGATTATTTCATGATAAATTTAATCCACAGAGCTTCTTTATTGAGGCTCGGTGGATTTTTTATATCTGACTGATCGCAGATACGAATTTCTTTCCACTTTTGTCCCGCACGATTTCTGTGCAGATTTTCCCAGAAACATAACTTTCCTGATAGTAAGGAGCGATATGAATTATCAGGATTTCATAACCAATGTAATCAACCATTTTGAGGCTCAATTTGACGATGACACCACGGTACAGCTGCAGACCATTGCCAAAAACAATGGTACTTTTCTTGATGCCCTTGTAATTACAAACAGCAGCATTAATATCTCACCAACCATATATTTGAATCCCTATTATCACAGATTATTAGATGGTGTCTCTTTCGAAGATATCTGTGATGATATTCTAGACACGTATCAGGCACACATGCCAAAGGAAAGCATTGATATATCTTTCTTTACTGATTTTGACCAGGTAAGGGAAAGAATCATCTACAAGCTCGTAAACTACAAGCAAAATCAGGATCTGCTAGACAAGATTCCCCACTACCGCTATCTGGATTTCGCCATTACCTTTCACTGTCTGCTCAATTCCAGCAGTGAAGACTATGCCACCATTCAAATCTACAATAAGCATTTGGACTATTGGGGAATCTCGGACAATGAACTATATGAGCTTGCCAAAGCCAACACTCCGAAGCTGTTACCGCCACGTTTGGAAAATATGATAAATATCATCTCACATCTTCTTCCAGAGGATTGCGAGGAAGATGAATTATGTCCTATGTATATCCTCTCCAACCAGTCGCGGCTAAATGGTGCTTCCTGCATTTTATATGATGGGCTCTTACAATCGATTTCTGATAGATTCGATAAAGATCTGGTTGTGATTCCAAGCAGTATTCATGAAACACTGCTTCTCCCAATCGAGGGAATAGACTCCCTTGATGAGTATACCGCAATGATTAAAGAGGTGAATGAGACACAGTTGACGGATGAAGAAGTCTTATCGGACCACGCATACTTTTTTTCACGTGAACAGGGAATACTAACTGAACGTATTCTTTCGAAATGCATGGAATCAACCTCGTACATGTGTTAGCAACGCAGCACTGACACGATTGATTACAGCGTTATCATATACCAAACTCAAAAAAGACAGAGTGCATCGCATATCACAGCACTCTGTCTTTTCTAATCATACACATAACACCCCAGCTATTTTGGATCACAAATTGAATCATATAGCTCTTCATACTTGCGGGCCGATGAATTCCAGGAATAATCCCTCTTCATCGCGCGCGTCATCATAGCTTTCCAGCTCTTCTTATCACTTTGAAATACATGTAATGCATATTTTAAAATGAACAGCATCTCATGAGCATTGTAATTCTGAAATGAAAAGCCTGTTCCTGTCTGATCATATTCATTATAAGGCTCTACTGTATCCTTCAATCCGCCTGTTTCACGGACAACTGGAATTGTTCCATATCGCATTGCCATCATCTGGCTTAATCCGCATGGTTCAAACAGCGATGGCATCAAAAACGCATCACAGGATGCATAAATCTTGTGAGCACGCTCCTCCGAATAGCCAATATTCGCGCTTAATTTATTCGGATATCTGCTTTGGAAATGACGAAGCATATTCTCATACTGCTCCTCTCCAGTCCCTAACACTACCATCTGAATATTCAATGTACTTAGCATTTCATCCATCATATAGGATATCAAATCGTATCCCTTCTGATCTGTCATTCTTGAAACCATTCCAACTAAAAGCACATCGGATTTGACAGTAAGTCCCATCTCCTTTTGCAAGGCAGCCTTATTTGCTTTCTTTCCAGCAGCCAGACTGTCTATGGAATAATTGGTGTCAATATAAGGATCTGTCTCCGGATCATACTCCATATAATCAATTCCATTTAAAATACCATAGAGCGCATCCCTACGGGCATACATCAGACCACCAAGACCTTCTCCGCCCTCACTGGTGGTAATATCATAAGCATAGGTTGGACTCACAGTAGTCACAGCATCTGCGTAAACAATGCCGCCTTTTAGATAATTGGCTTCTCCATAGGATTCCAGCTTTTGATCACTGAAAACCTGCTCCGGCAGTCCGGTAATGTCCATAACCGCCTGAAGCTGCCATCTTCCCTGAAACTTCATATTGTGAATGGTATATACGGTCTTGATACCTGCATAATAATTGTCGTCTCCAAAACAGGTCTTAAGATATACCGGAACCAAGCCTGTCTGCCAATCGTGGCAGTGAATCACATCTGGCGCGAAATCAATATATGGAAGTGCTGCAAGTACAGCCTTAGAAAAATAAGCGAACTTTTCTACATCTTCGTATATATTGTGGTATGGCTGATCTCCTGCAAAATAGAATTCATTATCGACAAAATAATACGTAATGCCTTTGTATTCTGTTTCAAATATTCCTACATATTGACGCCGCCAATTAAGATTCACATAGAAATGACATACAAAATGCAGATGCTCTGTCAATTCTGGGGCTATACATGTATACTTTGGCAGAATGATTCTTACATCATACAATTCCCGATTCATATATCTTGGAAGTGAGCCTACAACGTCAGCTAATCCCCCTGTTTTCATATAAGGAATGGCTTCCGAGGAAACAAATAGTATATTTTTCATAAAAACCCTCCAAAAAAATATAATTATTTATACAAATATTATAACTATTTTCCATTCACTTGGAAAGGGTTATCTATGAATTCTTTTCTATTTTACTTTCATTTCCAGCCGAATTCTGTCTGTAATTAATGCAATGAACTCAGAATTGGTTGGTTTTCCTTTACCGTTGCTTATTGTATATCCAAACATTTCATCGATTGTATCCATTTTACCGCGGCTCCAAGCCACTTCAATTGCATGTCGAATGGCACGTTCTACGCGACTTGGTGTCGTGTCAAATTTCTTTGCAATTCCTGGATAGAGAATCTTTGTGATGGAATTCAACATGTCCATATCGTTAACAGACATAATGATTGCTTCACGGAGATACTGATACCCTTTAATATGCGCAGGTACACCAATTTCATGAATAATCTCTGTAACCTGTGCTTCCAAACTTTGCTGTGGAATCTCCTCCACTTTTTCATAGGCTCCCACTTTGCGTGAGTCAGAATACTGTCCATTTCTCTGGTCACGAAGCAGCTTTATGCGGTTGATTACTGTATCATTATCAAAAGGCTTCATAATATAATAATCTGCCCCTCGCCCGAATGCATCTTCTGTGATTTTTTCCTGTCCAATGGCGCTTATCATGACAAATGATGGATGCTTCTGTATGGAGTGATCATTTTTCACTTTATCCAGCACTCCAAGTCCGTCAAGTTTTGGCATGACAATATCCAGCAAAACCACATCTGGTTCTTTGTCCTTTATCATATGGTATGCTTCTTCGCCATCTTTTGCTGTCCCTACTACTTCAAGTTCATCATCACTTGACACAATATCCCCCAGTAGTCGTAGCATTCTCTCGTTATCATCTGCAATTGCAACGTTAACCTTCTCCATTATAAGCCTCCTGTTACTTTATACACCAGTCTGCGATGACAAGATTTGCTTACAAATCTTATGTCATCGCTCTCAAAATATATCGAATACGAGGTGTGGCATTTTGTCAAAGTTTGTCGTTTATTTGTTACTATCGTATTTCTATTTTACAACTTCTTCCAAAGTGAAATTATCTTTCGATACTGTTCCCTTTAATGTATCACCTGTTTTTACAAAAAGCAAATCTTCGTTGGAAGCAAATTCTGCTTTATATACTTTTCCATCCTCAGTTCCCATGTATACAAAGGTATTTCCATCCACATCCACATATTGCAGAACGCTTATCGTAAAGGTTACTTCTTCTGCGTTTTCTTCCGGCTCTTCCTCTGATTCTCCCTCTTGTGCATCTGCGCCTTCTTCTGCAGCATCAATCAGAGATTCATCTGGTGTTAATCCAAGCTCTTTTGCATAGGAAGTGACACATTCCTCGCGTTTGGAAGCAACAACCACTTTGCCATAGTCCTTTACATTTACCATATAATACATTTTCACAAGTCCATTAGAGTCTTTCAACACGCCAATATAGGTTAGTTCTCCATCCACATTAATCAGTGTAGGGAAGGATGCTTCATAGGAATACTGTTGTACTTCTCCTTCTGCCGCATTCATTGCAGACTGTTCATTCGCTCCTGATACTGCAAAATAACGGTATTTCCCTGTTCTTTCGTTTACCATGATAAATCCAAGGTTTGAGCTGTCCTTTGCCATGGAAGTAACGCCAGTATAAATATAGATATCTCCATCTTTTGCGATATATCCAAAATCGGTAGAAGCGGCATCGGAATCCTCATCCTCCTCTTCGTCCTCATCAGCACTTGCAAGTGTGGTAGTCTGCATACATCCTGTATTTGCACCTAAGAATGTGCCATTCCAGAATCCGTTCTTATTCTTAAAGGCAACATTATATAGATCACAAATCAGATTGCCTTCCACTACATCATCTACCCATCCTGGCACATCTGCAAGATCACAATAGGTACTGTCGCCAGATACTGGGTCTGTAATAATTGCACCTGTGACAATCTCGCCCCCAAACAATCCAATAGTTTTCTTATATACCGATGACACATAATATGGATTGCCCTCTTCATCCACCTCAAAATGTGTATTATCATAGATCATTGTAGGGTACTGGCTATGAATGTGGCGGTTCAAATCCTTTGCAAAATATGCACTTGGAACATACTGCATTCCCTCTGGAAGCTCAACATAATCTGCCGTCATTGTAGTTGGAGATACGGTAACATAACCAGTTACACCTGCCGCTTTATTCTTCATCCATTTAAAGAATCCTGCATACTCTAATGGAGCGATTTTAACTGCATCATTTTGTACATTTAACTGAACATAGTCATCTGCCACATTAAATGCAGAGAAGTTCTTAATTGAACCAATCTCACGATCTCCTAGCTGTGTTGCAGATGCTGTATCCATAAGTGCAATGCTCTCAGCATCCTTCTCTGACAGGATTCCATCTGTTGATTCCATCTCTTCTACCTGTATGATACTTGCGTAATCGGAAGAATGGAAAATCTGTACACCTGTAATTCCGCCAACAATCATGATTACTACCGCTGCTACTGGCAGTAGAATTGGTCCTGCCGCGATATTACCTAAACGATCGTCTGATGTTATATTGCCGGCTGTTGCTGCAACTGCAATGCAATTGTTAACACTATAGATTAACAGGATAACAATCAATTTGAACCAACATGCAATAGATGTTAAATTCCATGGTGTAATCCAGACATAGTTCAGTGCCAGGGTCACAATTGTGCTTATTACAAGACCAATTATGATTGACTTTATGATTCCCTGTTTCCCTTTATAAGAAGTTCGATTCCCTTTACTCATATTCTAATATCCTCCTTTATGAATCTTTCTATATTGTACTCATATAGAAAAGAAACTGCAATCGATTACGATTACAGTTTCCTTAACATTCCCTTAAATAGGTTTAATTATGAACTTATCTTATTAGCTTGCTTCTTCAAACTGGGAGTTATACAAATCTGCATAGAAGCCCTGTTTAGCAAGCAATTCTTCATGGGTTCCCTGTTCAATGATATCTCCATCCTTCATAACAAGAATCATATCTGCATTACGAATGGTTGATAATCTATGAGCAATGATAAAGCTGGTTCTTCCTTTCATCAGGTTATCCATTGCTTTTTGAATTCTTACCTCTGTTCTTGTATCAACCGATGAAGTAGCCTCATCTAATATCATAATTCGATTATCTGCAAGAATTGCTCTTGCGATAGTAAGAAGCTGTTTCTGTCCTTGGGACACATTGCTTGCATCCTCATTGAGCTCCATTTGATAGCCTCCTGGAAGTGTTTGAATAAAATGATGTGCATGGGCAGCTTTAGCTGCCTCAATTACTTCTTCATCCGTTGCATCTAATCGGCCATAACGGATATTATCCATAATGGTTCCTTTAAACAGCCAGGTATCCTGTAACACCATACCAAAAGCTTCTCTCAGCTCATGTCTGTTATAGTCACGGATGTCATGACCATCCACATAGATAGCGCCTTCACTTACATCATAAAATCGCATTAAGAGCTTAACCATAGTGGTTTTACCAGCTCCAGTAGGTCCTACAATCGCAATCTTCTGACCCGGAAGAACCTTCTCACTGAAGTCTTTTATGATAATCTGATCTGGGTTATACCCAAAATGAACATGGCTAAATTCCACTTCACCTCGAATATCATCCATACATATTGTCTCTTTTCCTTCTATCTCTTCTTCCTCTTCCTCTAAGAATGCAAATACTCTCTCAGAAGCTGCTGTCATAGATTGTAACTGATTAGCTACCTGTGCAATCTGTTGAATTGGCTGTGTAAAGCTCTTTACATACTGAATGAATGCCTGAATCTCACCAATTGTGATTGTTCCACGGATTGCTAATATTCCACCTGATATGGCAACGCCAGCATATCCGAGATTCCCAACAAATGTCATAATTGGCATCATCAGTCCTGAAAGGAATTGTGATTTCCATGCGGATTGATATAATACATCATTTGTATTATTAAATTCCTCAATGGTGTCTTCTTCTTTGTTATATGCCTGAATTACTAAATGACCACCATAGACCTCTTCAATCTGTCCATTGATATGTCCAAGATATTCCTGCTGTTGTTTAAAGTATTTCTGTGAGTGCTTGATAACGAACGAGATCAAGAACACAGACACTGGCAGTATTACAAGTGCAATCAAAGTCATAAGCGGTGATATGGAAAGCATCATAATGAGTACACCCACAAGGGTTGTAACAGATGTGATAATCTGTGTAATACTCTGATTTAAGCTCTGTCCTAAAGTATCTACATCATTTGTAATTCTTGATAATACTTCACCATAAGTACGGCTCTCAAAATATTTCATAGGCATGCGGTTAATTTTCTCAGAGATCTCTTTTCGCATACGATAACAGGTCTTCTGGGTGATTGCTGTCATAATCCAGCCCTGAATAAATGTAAAGGCTGCACTTGCCAGATATAATCCTAACGTAAACAATAGAATTTTACCAATATAGCTAAAATCAATACCGCCGGTACCTGCAATTTTACTCATGAGACCTTCTGCTAAAGCAGTGGTCGCTTTTCCCATAACCTTTGGTCCAAATACGGAAAATACAGTAGATACCGCTGCAAAAATCATAACTGCAATAATTGCTGCCCAATATCGTCCCATATAATGAATCAATTTCTTGATGGAGCCCTTAAAATCCTTTGGCTTTTCAGCCGGCATCATTCCAGGACCTCCTGGTCCCCGATGGCGAGGTCTTCTATCCTTTTCCATTATGCTTCCTCCTTTCCATCGCTTAATCCAAGTTCTCTCTCTGAAAGCTGTGACTTGGCAATCTGCTCATATACTTCACAATTGCGAAGTAATTCTTCATGTGTTCCTTTTCCAACAATTCTTCCATCATCTAATACAAGAATCTGATCTGCATGAAGAATTGTGCTAATTCTCTGTGCTACAATAATTACGGTTGATTTTTGTGTCTTTTCTTCTAATGCTTTCCGTAATTTAGTATCTGTCTTCATATCAAGTGCAGAAAAGCTATCATCAAATACGAATACTTTTGGTTTCTTTACAATGGCTCTTGCTATTGCAAGGCGCTGCTTCTGGCCACCAGATACATTACTGCCACCCTGGGAAATATCACTTTCGTATCCATTCTTTTTCTCATCAATAAATTCTTTGGCCTGAGCAATTTCTGCAGCTTCTGCAATTGCTTCATCCGTTGCATTTTTATCTCCAAAGCGAAGATTGGATGCTATCGTTCCAGAGAAAAGAATTCCCTTCTGTGGAACAAAACCGATTTCTTTACGAAGGTCTGTCAAAGAATATTCCCGAATATCCATTCCATCTATCATGATAGACCCTGAGTTTACATCATAGAAACGAGGAATCAAATTCACAAGTGTTGACTTACCACATCCGGTACTTCCAATGATTGCAGTTGTCTTTCCCGGTTCTGCAATAAAATCAATATCGCTTAACACATCTTCATTGGCACCTGGGTATCTGAAATTCACATGATCAAATCTTAATACCCCAGCGCAATTGTCCATCTGCTTTGGAGAAGCTGTATCTTTGATGGTTGTTTGTGTTTTCACCACTTCATCGATTCGCTCTGCTGCTACACCTGCACGAGGCATCATAATAGACATCATTGTAAGCATCAAGAATGACATAACAATCTGCATTGCATAAGTAATAAATGCCGTCATTGCACCAACCTGCATATAGCCTGCATCAATTCGCTGTGCAGCTACCCATACAATTAACAAGGTAATGCAATACATAATCATCATCATGCCTGGCATCATAAATGTCATAACACGATTGGTAAATAACTGTGTTTTGGTCAAATTGCGATTGGCATCATCAAATCGTTCTTCTTCCTTCTTCTCTCTGCCAAAGGCACGAATTACGTTGAGTCCTGTTAAAATCTCTCTAGACACCAAATTCAATCGGTCTACAAGGTTTTGCATAATCTTGAATTTCGGCATTGTAATTGATACAAGTACTGTGACAAGTCCGATTACCAATACTACTGCAAGTACAATGACCCAGCCCATGCCAGCACCAGTCTGCACGACCTTCACGACTCCACCAATTCCAAGAATTGGTGCATATAGAATCATTCGAAGAAACATTGCCGTTACCATCTGAATCTGCTGAACGTCATTGGTACTTCGTGTAATCAGCGATGCGGTTGAGAACTGATCCATCTCTGCGTTCGAATAATGTACCACATTCTCGAAGGTTCTTCTTCTCAAATCCCGTCCAACCCCTGCACCAACCTTGGATGCAAGATAGCCTACGAATACAGATGCAACACCCATAATAAGCGCAACAAGAAGCATTTTGGCTCCAGTGCTCCACATATACTTCATCTGAAGCTGATCCACGTCAATTCCTGCATTTTCATCACAGGCGGTGGCATATGCTACGCCCATGGATTTTAATGTGGAGGTTCCAATGGTATCAATCTTAGTCTGCAGCTCATCTCGCATCTCCATAAGCTGGTCATCAGTAACCATCCCCGATTGAAGCATTGTAATTAGCTGATTTACATCCACAGCCTGATCCCCGGATTCATCCATGGTACCATTTGCCATAGTTGTTTGATATGTCATAACAATTGGCAGCAATAGCTCTTCATCCATTTGTTCTAGCTGTTTGTCATCACTGATTCTTGTATATACATCCTCTCCTGATGTATAACAATCCACAAAAGCATCCTTTTCCTCCTGTGTCATAAAAAGCTGCATGTTCTCATAATCTTCTTCTGTTATTTTCTCTGGAAGAATATGATCTACTCCGCTTCGCATAATTCCCACGTCTATGATATTCGAGGTATACTGTGGCAATGACAGATCACAAAATGCCTGAACAACAAGAAATAGAAAAATCACAATGATCCATTTCCAATATGGAAGCATATTCTGAAATATTTTCTTCATGTACTTATAAACTCCTATCCGGTTCTAATTGCGCATGAAATATCCCATACCATGTGAAAACACCTGGTACGCTGTCTATTCTGCGCTATAAACATATATGCTATCACTCATTATATGGAAAAACAATGAAGTGTTTCTAAAATTTTTCTAAAACAACAAGAAAGATTCCCAATTAATGAGAATCCTTCCTTTTCGTTTCCAGTTTTTCTTCATACATCCGTCTATCCGCTTCCTCATACACTTTCCATGCAGAAAGCCCAGGCTTCCCGAAATTCGAAGAGAATCCAACAGAAACAGACAATTGATATTCTTTTGACGATTCTTTATTCTCTTCCTCTATATCTTCCATCATTCTACGGATTGCCTTATATATTACATAATCCGGAGCATAATCCATAATTACAATGAATTCATCTCCACCCATTCGTCCTACACAATCCGTTTCACGGAAATTTCTAAGGAGAATCTTACCAAATCGGACTAATAACTCGTCACCTGTTGCGTGTCCATAGGTATCATTTACTTCTTTAAACAAATTTAAATCCATATTAATAATAGTAATTGGTTTTTTATCCTGCTCGTATTCCTGCATAATCTTTTCACACCAGGCACGATTCTTTAGGCTCGTAAGTGAATCCTGATATGCCATATTATATAAAGTTGCTCTCTCCAGGTTCTCTGCCACTTTCTCCATCATAATTGCAACAAAAGCAGAAACCATAGCCAATATGAATACCAGTGCACCAACTGGAACAATGCTTTGTGGCATCTGATGTATCGGAAGACAATTCTTATTATAGGAATATCTTGCAAGCTCTAAAATAACAGATATTGAAAAGCATACAACACCCAAAAGTAAAATTCGTTCTGGCTTACGATTTGTTTTGCGAATGGTTTTCAGAAGAGAGGCTACACAAAGAACAATTGATAAAGCTGCAAACACTTGGAAGAAATGTACTGTTTTGCAAAAGTGAATGGTGTTTGTGTCATTTAGCACTCCCAGAACGAAGGAAATGAGCAAGAAAATGAATCCCAGTATCCAAAATGCTCGTTTTTGCTTTGCTTCACGCAGAAATGAACCCAGGAAAAATGCAAGGCAGACACACGCCAAATACATACTCCAATATTCCATCCGGACATTTACTGAAAAATCATCCGACAGGAGTTCAATCAGACGACTATTGCTTAACATCCAAAGAGAAATTGCTAAAGAGAATGCACCCATCCAAAACAGAATCATAGACTTATCGCGCATCAAGCCAATTACAACAGTAGAAAGGATTGCAATCATTCCTAGAGAAAATAAAAAGCTTGTAACAACCGCTGTAATAAAATGATTTAGAAACAGCCATTCACGTCCAAAGGCAGACTTCACAATGGTAATCGGCTCGATGGATCGAAAAGAACTCTTCTCTCCTGTCACCATCTCAATGGTCAATTCCTTACCCATATAATTCTTAGGAAGCTCTACCCATACATACCCGCTTCCTAGAATGTCTCCATTGTCATAGCTGCTAATTCCATGTTGATATATTTCTTCTCCATCAATATACACCTGTAAGGTACAATATCGGAGCATAACCCGTAGCGATGCCTGTTCAAAATCATCCTCAGTGATTGTTCTTTTTAATAGAAAATGTGTCCCCTTGTCTGTCTTCGGCACATTAAATTCCGATAGAGAAACATTCCCAGACTCTTTTCCGTTAATCGTAACAGTCCAGCGGTCATCCAAAACCACACCTTTGTTATCGGTCATTCTATTAATATGAAATCCAAAGAGAATACCCAATGCCATAAGTAAAACTAAAAATACACTAATTCGAATTGCAACATAATAAGACTTCTTCATAAAACTCCCATCACATTCCTTTTGTTTGATGGGACTATTGTACCATTTTATGAAGCCGTTTACAATATTTGTAGTACATTAGACATTAGAATCGATATTTTTGCAATACATTTTCTAATCGTTTTCGAATAATTACTGGGGTTAATGGCTTATAAATGAAGTCATCTGCTCCAAGCTCCAGTAAGCGTTCCTCCTGTTCAGGCTCTCCATACTGTGTGTTAGCAAGAATCGCAATATAGCGGTATTCCTCATGCAAACGCATGTATTTAATCAGCTCAATTCCATCCATAACGAGCATTTGAATATCCGTAATCACAGCTACAATGTCATTTCTTTTTTGCAGCCACTCAATTGCATCTTTCCCATGCTTTGCAATCAATACATTATAACGGGGCTCTAGCGTACTCTTCATTACCACATTATTTATATCCACATCATCAACGATCAATATAGTAGGTCTCTGGCGATCAATGTTCCTGCCACTCTCAAGAGAACCCTTCACGATTTGCTCAGCAAGTGTGTGATATAATATTTTCTGATCAATTGGCTTCGATAAATGTGCATTCATTCCCGCCTTTAAGCTTTCTTCTCGATCCGTATCGAATGCATTCGCTGTCATTGCAATAATTGGAATGGTTGATGCATCCTCTTTCTGGCTGGAACGAATATGCCTCGTCGCCTCGAATCCATCCATTTTTGGCATTCGAATATCCATTAGTACTGCATCATAGAAATAAGCTGCAGCAGCTGCAAATTCGTCCACTGCCTGCTTGCCATCCTGCTTCCAGCATACATGGCAGCCCGCTTTTTCTAATATTCTTCTTGCCACTTCTGCATTTAGAGGATGATCCTCCACAAGAAGAATCCGTTTTCCATATAATACTTCTGTGGAATCTTCCTTCTTCTGTATCTTTTCTTTGGAATATTCCAAAGCTTCCTTTCTATCTACTCGTTCAAAATCCAAATACACCGTAAAGGTTGTGCCTTTTCCAAGCTCACTCTCAGCCTCAATTCTGCCACCCATAAGCTCAACCAGACTTTTGACAATAGACAGTCCAAGCCCAGAGCCTGCGTAGTACTTGGACATTTCATTTGTTTCCTGCATAAATGGGTGAAAAAGCTTATTTCGAACAAAGTCTTCGCTCATTCCAACTCCATTATCTCTGATATGAATCACATCATGACTAATCATGCCATCTTTTCCAATGCATTCAAATTCTAATTCGACCACACCACCCTTAGGTGTAAACTTCACTGCATTGGACAATAGGTTCATGAGTATCTGACTGATTCGAAGTGCATCCACACGGATATACCAGTCCAAATTGGTGTTGCGATTGGTAATGATAAAGTCAACGCCCTTATCATCTGCCATTTTTTTGATCATATCAATAATGTTATCAAATATGTTTCTGCAGTTAACAATTTCCAGATTGAGCTCTAGCCTTCCACTCTCTATCTTCTGAAAATCCAAAGTATCATTAATAAGCCCCAATAAATACTGACCAGATTGTCCAATCTTGTCTAAGGAATGAAGCAGTTCTTCCTTTGTATCCTGAGGTGAGGCTAATTCAACCAGTCCAAGAATTCCATTCATTGGTGTTCGCATATCATGACTCATTCTGGATAGGAAATCTGTCTTCGCCACATCCGCCTTTCGGGCATTTTCTAATGCCTCTTCTGCAACGGACAACAGCTTTCTGTTATGCCTATGGTATATCGATAAAAATACAAGCAGCAAGATCAATATCACAAATGCTACAATAATCAAGCTTCCAAGCATTGGACGTTCATAGAGCCAATCACTGAAGCGAATATTGGCACTGTGCGCGTCCATAACTCCACTATATATTTCCTGATTCTTCTCTGCGGTACTGATCGATTCAATTGATTTATTCAAAATGTCAATTAAAATAGGGTCCACGTCATTATTTACACCGATTGACAAACCCCAGGTAAAATCGTTTAAAAGCTGCACATACAATCCCGAATATTCATGTCTGCCTGAATAATATTCAGCGGCATGTGTTGCCACAAGTGCCATATCCACATCGCCGCTCTTCACCGCATCCATACACTCTGCATTATTATGATACTCAACAAATGAATAGGAGGGCATCTTCTCCTGCATTGCAACCGTTGCGTAAGAACCTGTACATACTGCAACCTTATAATTGGCACCGCCATCATATAAATCAGATATCTCGTGCTTGGTCACAGATGAATAGTGAATGGTGACATAAGGTTCTGTAATCTGTAATTCATTTCGTTTGGCTGCTTCAATGTCATTCGCCATACCGGATACCAGCATGGTCTCGCCGCTCTGCACTGTGGCAAGTGCATCCGCCTAGGTATCTTTGGCTTCAAATTCAATACTCATCCCCGCATTCTCTGTAATTGTTCGCAGGCTGTTTGGGAGTATTCCAGCCACCTCATTATTGGACTCATCGTAAAAGCAATATGGAATCCATGAGGTATCCATTGCAATTGTAAGAACCGGATGCTGCGTAATATATGCGCGCTCTTCCTCTGTGAAGTTGATGGTTTGAGTGCTGGAATTGGTCGATTCCGCTTCCTTTGCGTAGCCAATCATAGGATAGTTTCCCAGTAGGAAAACGAACAGGAAAAAAACTATTCTATTCACTATGGACCATTTTGTCTTATGCACTTCCTCTACCCCTTTTCCGATGACTGTGTCCTAGAATAAACATGTTTTTGCAGTATATTTTGACTATTGTGATTATTATAATACGATTGCCAATAATTCACAATATTGAATCTGTTTTATAAGATTACTCGGATGCATGGCAACGAAAAAAGGATACCACCAGCACAATTGTTGATGATATCCTTAAAGGGTATTTATTATAATTCAAAGAAACTTAACTTGCATCCATCAATGGTTGTCACAGAAACTGTTTTTCCGCCCCATGGCTCCTCCTCGATTTCACTAATATCTGTCCATCCCTTTGATTTTACGTAGGAATAAAGATTTCGATTCCACTAACCATCATAAATCCTACTGTACGTTGTTCCGGCTCTCCATAGAACATATGGATTCCTGTGAATGGTGCGATGTGCAGAGATTCAATCTCCATTGGAATGTTATTGACACATCCATATAAGCCCTGTTCCTTCTCACCTCTTGAATCAATCTGTCCATACCATCCAAGAACATTGGTAAACCATTCAATGGTTTTATCCATATCCTTTGTATAGTATACCGCACCTGTTTCTTTCACAATGTAGCCTCTTGCGCCTAAATCTCCCATGATTACTTTTCCTCCTGTTAAATGATTTACTAGCGAGATGGGTTCAAATAGTTTTGGATTAAAATTCTCTTTTCGTGCCAGGCCTGGCGTAATTCCGTAGTACCTACTAAATGCTTTTGTAAATCCCTCCGCTGAATCATATCCATAAAATAATGAAATATCCAGCATTGACTTCTTTGTATTCTGAATGTCCAGAAGTGCTAAGGATAACCGCCTGTTTCTGATATATTCAGTAACTGTACATTCACAAAGGGTAGAAAACATTTTCTGAAAATAAAAGTTTGACACATACTGCTCTTTTGCCAGTTGCTCCACTTCAATCTTGTCACACAGATTTTCTTCAATGTTATCAATTGCATTTTGTATGATTGTAATCCAATCCATTTCCTCACCTCGTTGTATTTATAATATCTCACTTCACATTGTTTTTCTTGAACTGCCTTGCACATAAATGTCCAGCTTTCTTCCAATGAAGAATACCACCACAATCAAGACCAATCCCGAGGCCGCCATCAGCCAATGTAATGGCACCACATCAGCCAGCGGACCAAACAATAGAACACCCAGAGTGGAAAAGCCCGAATACATTGCCCCAAGCGAACCGAATACTCTTCCCTGCTTTGCACTTTCTGCATTTTCCTGAATAATTGTTATGGAAGCTGTCTGAACCATCGTTATAGCGATTCCATATAGAATCATACAGACAAGATATAGTAGAAAATGTTGGGCTATTGCCATCATAACAGCCAGGATTCCAAACCCATAAACTCCCATCAAGAGCGTCTTCATTCTATTTAAGAATCCTCCCCAGGTTCCCATCAGCATCCCACCGAGTGTCATTCCCGCAAATCCAACAATTTCCACCGCCGTCAGATACCAATACGTGTCACCATACATTCTGCTGACAAATAATTGTGACAGGAATCCAGCTGGTGTACATAAGAATATGAAGCTTCCATAGATCAATAAAAGCTTCCCTATGGTTCTATCTGAAAATGCATAACGAATGCCTTCCCCCATATCAAGCCACGCAGACTGCTTTTTCTCCATCTGTAGCTGCTTTGGAAGCACGATACAGGACAGTATACCGATTCCAACAACTGCTGTAGAAATATCTACCAAAAGTGTTGCCCTTAATGTGCTGACACTGAGCAATACGCCTGCGGCTTCCGGGGCGGCAAATTGAACAACCGACTGAATTGTTGCATTGATCCCATTGAATTTCATCAGATATTCTTCTGGAACCAGCTGTGGTATCACTGCATTGACCGCAGGTGTCTGCACCCCGGCTCCCAAAGAGCGCAGAATCGACACAAACAAAATGGCACCTAATAAAACAGCGTCATTTTTCAGAAAAGACATAGAAAGCATCAATACGAAGGTCACAAGTGCAATTGCTGCATCTGCTCCCATAATCAGCTTCTTCCTGTCATAGCGGTCTGCCCATACACCTCCCATAAAAGAGATTAAGAACTGTGGCAGGCATCCCCCCACCATGAATGCCGCCACCCATACACCGGATGACGTTTTCAGTGTCACATACCAGATAATTGCCATCTGAACAATGGTTGAGCCAAACAGGGTAACACACTGACTAATCAGAAAAAACCATGCTCTCTTTTTCCATTTGGGTGTCAATTGAATATTTTGTTGTATCTCATTTTCTATCATGATATTCCTTCCTTTCCTTATTGAATGAATATCATATTAGCACTGCTGTGAGACTTTCACTTGACTAATTTTGCTCTTTTGACTGTTCTAACTCCGTTTCTCTGCAAGCTTATCATTCATACTTTTGGCAATCGCATAATCATTCAGATAACAGATGATATTTACCAGTATAAATACGCCAACAATCAGTGCTTCCATCATGAAAACCATTTTCCAATTCTGAAAGCTAAACCACCCAAACCAATTTCCCATGCCCAGCACAATGACATTCACATAGACAAAATAGATGATTTGGCGTATCAGCATACCACTCTTTGATATCTCCTTTTCCGAATTAGAAGGGTACATCAGAATTCCCAAAGAACAGGCTGCCGATACTGCAAGAATCTGCCAAAGAATACGAATACTAATGGTACAGTCTGTTCCCCAAAAAACAGTAATAAATATAGCGGCAGCAATTAAAACACCTGCTGTAATTTTCCAGAATATATCTAACAACATTTTTAATTTTTCAAGCATGTCTCTCCTCCTTATAATACCAGCCGTTCTTTTAATACAGGCACATACTGTCTGGAAATAATCGTCTTTTCCTCGTTGATCAGTACTGCCTCGAACCGTCCGCCAAAGGCTGGCGAAATGCTCTTGATTTTATCCAGATTCAGTATATTGGACTTTGAGGAACGTATAAAACTTGTAACCGGAAGAATCGTTTCCAGCTCATATAATTTTTCCTTTACCTCATATACATTCGTTGCACAGTAGGCAAATACTTTCTGATCTACCGTGTCAAAATAATAGATTTCATCCGGCACCAACAGATGGATTCCGTCCTGATCATATCCCGCCAGCTTTGTATTTCCCTGTTTTATCTTCAGCAGAAGTGCATTGATATCTTCACTGATTTCATGGCATTTTATGATGACTTCTTCCTCTTCCTCCGGTGCCGCATCAAGTATTGTGATCTTCACTGGATTGCTCCCCCCTCTTTCTCTACCTTGATAGTATTCGTTTTGTATATTATCTGCCACTATTTTGATGACTGTTGATATAGAACTGTCCTTTAATTATCATTCTTTTTCAATTTGCTTACAACCAGATAAAGCACTAGCAATACTACAATTGTCCCAATCAGTATGAGATACATTTGCTCCATGCCAACAAGCGTTCCATTAAAATACAGACTGTTATCAAATCCATCACTGATCTGAGTCACAACCTCCGCTGGAAAACCAATCTTCTCCATTTCATCAAAGCAGCCGCTCATGAAATGATTGTGCAGTAAGGAGGTTCCATAGGTGCCCGGCAGGCATTTGATAAACTTCTGAATGGAGTCTGAAAATGAGGAAATCGGCATATATGCCCCACACAAAAATCCATAAGCTGCACTGACAATGGTGGTCACTGCGGTGATGCCTCCCTGATTTTTTACAAATGCACAGACAAGGGAAGAAAGTGCTGTACCAAATAGAATCAGTAAAAATACATCAAGTAAAATCATTCCCACGTCTGTCGCTGATAGATACCAACCTACCTGTGACAGATAAACAAAACCGATTACCACTGCTGTATAGCAGATGATTCCCGTCACCAGCACACTGGATACGTAATAGCCCAGGCTTAATGTTTCACTTTTTACCGGTGTAATGGTTAAATCTCCACGTACCCGATTCACCTTATCCTGCACCATAATCATATTTGCCGAAAATGCCACTGTGATACAGCATACTGCAAGCAAAGAGGATAACAGCCAGCCACCGACGAATCCCTCCATCAATTTATCTGCTACCTTCATTCCCTCCGGTAGACAGGACGAAAAGCTGTCCCGATAGACGTTTCCGAGGAAGGTAATAAATAGCAGCAATAAAATCAAAGGTGCAATCAACGATGTGAAGAACACACCCTTATCTTTAAAGAACAGCTTTGTATTTCTCCGAATTAGTATTCCAAGCGTTTTCATTGTACCTCACCTCCCGTCAGTGTTACCCCTGTTGCATTCAAAAAGACATCATCCATTTTTCCTTTTGTAATCTCATAATCGGAAAATAGATCTGGGAACTTCAGAATCAAGTCTGTTGCTGCCTTTGTATCCGCCACCTGAACCCGGTAGGCATCCCGCATTTTCTCATAATGCAGGCAAAGCTTCTTTACCTGCATCTCCGACACGTTATAGAGTGTGATAAAGTCACCCGTATATTGGTTTTTCAGCTGCAGTGGAGTTCCTTCCGCGGCAATCTGCCCTTCCTTCAGAATTACCAGATAATCTGCATCCGCCGCTTCCTCCATATAATGAGTTGTAAGAAAAATCGTCATGTGCTCCTGCTTTCGCAGTCGGTCAATTACACTCCACACATTCTTTCTGGTCTGAGGATCCAGCCCTGTGGTTGGCTCATCTAACACCAGAATCTTTGGTTTGTGGATCAGAGCTCTTGCAATATCAATACGCCTGTGCTGTCCTCCTGACAGCTTTCCAACGATTCGTTTCTTCAAATCCTTAAAATCAAGAAGCTGTTCCATTTCTGCGTACCTTTTTTCAAAGGCTTTCCCAGTAATTCCATAAAGACCTGCCCGGTATTTTAAGTTATCATATACACTGAGTGCCGCATCCAGTCCCGAATACTGAAACACAACACCAATCTCCTTCTTAATTGTATCTACATTTCCATCCAGATTTCGCCCATCAATGTGAATTGTTCCAGCATCCTTTTTTAGCTGTCCACACATCATGGATATGGTGGTGCTTTTTCCTGCACCATTGAGTCCTAAGAATGCAAAAAGCTCTCCCTTCTTAACGCGAAAGCTCAAGTCTTTTACCGCATGAACATCCTGAAAGCTTTTATCAAGATGTTCAATCTCAATGATAGAATCATTCTTTTCTGACATCGCTAATCCCCCTTTGAACTTCTTTTTCTACATTTGGTATACCATCCTCCAAGAGAAAAAGCCATAGGGCAACTGGTAAGCTGCACCTATGACCCATTAAGCTGTAAAAAATCAGTCGTGAAATTTTTCTAGTATCTATCGTATTGTCTTCCTCAGATATCTGGCAGTAATGGTCTCGCTGTGGTCTATCATTTCCTGTGGTGTTCCGGTAAATACCACCTCACCACCTAAGGTTCCGCCATCTGGTCCAATATCAATCACGTAATCCGACAGCTTCACCACATCCATATTGTGCTCGATTACAATCACGGTATTGCCCCACTCCACCAGAGATTCTAACAGCTTCATAATGGTTGCCACATCGGAGGCATGCAGCCCGGTTGTAGGTTCATCCAACACATAGATATTTCCTTTTTGATCCAGGTATTTGGCAAGCTTTACCCTCTGACGCTCTCCACCAGATAATGTAGAAAGTGGCTGTCCCAGTGAAAGGTAAGGAAGGCCCACCTCCACCATGGCATGAAGGACCTTACGAATTTTCGGGCAGTCTTTGAAAAACTCTTCGCCCTCCTCTGCACTCATGTCCAGAATATCCACCATATTTTTTCCGTGATAAGTATAGGAAAGCGCCTCGTCACTGTAGCGTTTGCCACCGCAGGCTTCACATTCTGTTGTGACAGGGTCCATAAATACCAGCTCCGTTACAATTGCACCACGTCCTTTGCAAACAGGGCAGGCTCCTTTGCTGTTGAAGGAAAACAATGCCGCACTGACATCATTCTCTTTTCCCATTCGTTTTCGAATCTCGTCAAAAATACCTAAGAAGGTAGCTGGAGTGGAACGCCCTGTGACCGTTGTCAGGACGTGCAGTGGAATATCCACCGATACATGCTTCAGGTTATGGACACTGGCATCTCGAATGGGCAGAAATTCATTTGGAATTCTCGGATTTGTTTTAACCGGGATCTGGGTCTGCATGGCTTTTCCTGTTAAGGTATCGGAATGCAGGAGTCCTTCATAGCTTCCCTGATAGAGAATCTCCCCGCCATTCTTTCCAGCAAGTGGTCCCACATCAATCACTTCATCTGCAATGGAGATGACGTCCTTATCATGCTCCACAACCAGCACCGAATTTCCTTTATCCCGAAGACTTTGCAGAAGCTTTGTCATACGGTGCACATCTCTGGGATGCATTCCTGTGCTGGGCTCATCGAAAATGTAGGTCATGCCCGTTAAGGAGCTTCCCATGTAACGAACCAGCTTCAAGCGCTGTGCTTCTCCCCCGGAAAGGGTTGCCGACTCTCTGTTTAAAGACAGATAGGGAAGCCCAATATCAATCATTCTGGTAAGGGAGGTAATCAAGCTCTGGGCGACAGAGATTCCCCTTGGGTCTGTAATAGTCTGTAAAACCTCTCGAAGCTTTGTAAATTCCAGATTACACATTTCATAGATGGTAAACCCGGATACCTTACAGGAAAGTGCCGCCTCATTCAGACGCTTCCCATGACAAACCGGACACTCTGTCTGCTTCACATAATCAGTCAGACGCCGCATGGACGCTTCCCCCATCTCAGAAGGGTCACGTTTCAACAGCAGTCGGCTCATCATGTTGTGGACACCCTCCACCTGCTTGGCCTCTCTTGGCTCTCCCTGTTGCCTTGCTCCATACATCAGAAGATTTCTTTCTTCCTTCGTATAGTCACCCCACTTCTTGTCCAGGTCAAACAGACCGCTTTCTGTATACTGTTTCCAGTAGTAGTTACCTATATGAAAGGCTGGCAAATCCACCATGCCTTCCTTCCAGCTTTTCTCCTTGTCAATAAGCGGTAAGATATCCAGTGTCATGACTTTTCCGATTCCGAAGCATTCCGGGCACATGCCATTGGGATTATTGAAGGAAAAATACGAGGACGGTCCCACAGAGGGCTCACCAATGCGGGAAAAAAGAAGCCTGAGGGCAGAATACATATCACTGATGGTCCCAACAGTAGATCGTGCATTGCCCCCAAGCCTTGTCTGATCAATAATCACAGATGCCGATAAATTCTCGATTCTCTCTGCCTTTGGTTTTTCAAACTTTGGCAGTCTGCCCCTCATATATGCCGTATAGGTCTCATTCATCTGACGCTGACTCTCAGCTGCGATGGTGTCAAATACAATACTGGATTTTCCAGAGCCGGATACCCCGGTAAAAACAACGATTTTTTCTTTGGGAATTTCCAAAGAAATATTTTTCAAATTATTCTGACGCAGATTCTGAATAATCATATGATCCTGATGTGCCATGTCAGCCTCCCTGATTTCTTTTCTTAATTGCCCGAAGCTCGATATACCCGCGCTCGCCCCTTGGTTCCAGTTGAATTCGTGGATTATCATCATCCCACTCATAGCCTATAATCGAAGGATCATATTGGTTCAGGGAATATTGTACAGACAGAATCGCCTGGGCATAATCCTCCTCTTTGAAGGGTTCTCCCTGTAGTGCCAGATACTCAGTCTCCGGAAGTGATATGATATCGAATCCCTCTGGGATTACTCCCGAATAGTCTTCCGCTACCTCGACTCCCTGCACATAGGTGGAAGTCCCTTGCTTGATATACTTCTTTGGCAGCCACAGGCAGACCGGCTCTCCACACAGAGAATCCATGCTCATAAGTATTCCCCATACATCGCAGCTGACCTCTGCGCAATAATCAAAATATTCCTTTGCTGCTATTCCTCGTTTGATGATTACTTTTCGTGCTGGTTTACGAATCACCTGCACAAACACATTTTGTAAATTATCCATATCTACAACATCCTTTCTAAGCTCTCTGAATTTTACACCATAAGGAATGAACAAGGTGATTGGAACTGGATCCTTGATATATTCTCCCGGATGACAGCCGAATTCTCTATAAAATGCTCTTGAATAACCTTCCACACTGTTGAATCCACAATCAAAAGCTACCTCTGTCACATTACAATTTTCTTTTTTCAGACGCATCGCCGAATTGGAAAGACGTAATCTGCGAATATAATCCGCCGGAGTCCTTCCCAGATACTCTTTAAACAGGCGGTAAGAATACCATGGCGAAAACAATGAGACTTCCGCCAGCTCCGTCAAAGTAATCTCCTGCTGCAAATGCGTCTCGATATAATCCTGCATCCGTTGAACTGCAATCATTTGTTCTTTCATCTTGTTCACCTCCATCTCATTCATCATAGTCGGTTTGCTGTTGTCTTACTTGACTTATTTTGCTATCCCATATTATTTCAATAATTTTTCATAAGTATATCTGCCAGCAATTCCCTTCATGAGAACTGCAGCAAGTAATACCAGAATAAGTCCCAGTCCTAAAAGGAGCCATGTACTTACCAAAATGACACCGGTAAACTGACCAATCACAAGGGCAAGAATTGGGAAGATCAGAAATGCTGCACGCTGTTGTGCTTCTTCCATGGTCTGTGCCTTAGCAGACCCTCGCACGGTTATCGCAATTGCGATCAATGAAATTGCTGGCGCTATCAAAAACATTACAATCAACCAGCTGAGTTCAGGCAATATCACAGCTCCTGTCACAAGAACCGCTTCTACTTCCAGAACCAAAATCATCGCAGCAAATGAGAGAAATGAAACCAGCATTCCTACGCTAAACCCTGCCAATATTTTGGCTTGAAATAGCTGTTTGATGGAAAGCGGCGAATACAGCAGCGTCTCTAGCGTGTGTTTCTCCTTCTCTCCAACAAAGGAGCTGGCTGCCATAACAGAAGACGCCATAATCGGAATCATCAGGAAAAAGACTGGCATAATCTTATTCAATACAAGAGCAATCATCATTTGATTTTTGCTGTATCCTGGGACAGCAACTGCCAGCATATCTAAAAGCTTCTGAAAGTCCGAAACAGCATCTGGAACGAATGCAGTTACCAGTACAAAGATAGATGGCATTATAATACTAAGTGCTAATGGTACGCTTAACATCACAATAATCACCTGTTTATTGGATGTGATACTTAGAATATCCTTTTTCATAAGAGCAAGTTGTTTATAGTTCATTACGATTCACACTTCCTTTCTCATGAGTGCTATCCATTAGAGAGAAGTAAATATCTTCCAACGACAGCTCCTCTGCAAGAACTTCATATAGATTCCCACCAGCTTCTACTATGGCTTTTACAATCCTTGGAATTGCTTCCTGGGAATCTACCTCAATTTCATACATATGCTCTCCCACCTTCTGGCATCCCATATGTTCAGGCATATCGCTGGCTTTCACCCGCACCTTAACCTTGGAGGATACCATAGTGCGCAGTGTATCTATGGTCCCTGTTGCAAATAGATTTCCTTTATTCATCAGTCCATATGTGGTACAGATTTCCTGTGCATAACGGAGCTGATGAGTACATAGAAAAATCGTTGTTCCCTTCGCTGCCAGCTCCCCAATCATAGAATTTACATTTTGTGCGCTTTCTGGATCCAGTCCAGAAGTAGGCTCATCCAGAAATAGAATTCTTGGGCTGTGCATCATTGCTCTGGCTAGGGAAAGTCTCTGCCGCATACCAGTGGAGAAGGCTGACAGCTTACGCTCGCTGGCATCTTGTAAATCAAGCTGTTCCAAAAGTGCCATTGCACGTTTTCTGCTCTCATCAGAACTCATCCCATAAATCGCACCATAAAACATCAGGTTATCCATTCCAGTCAAATGTTCATACATCTGTGCATGTTCCGTGATTACACCAGCAAGTTGATGCAGCTTCTCTGGATTTTCGGCAGGATCAAGGTCAAACACACGACAACGCCCTGCTGTCGGTTCAAGCATACCGCAAAGCAGTTTGATTGTCGTTGTCTTCCCTGCTCCGTTAGGACCCAGGAATCCAAATACTTCTCCCTGCTCCAAATCAAAACTGATATGATCTACTGCCTTATTTCCTCCGGCATAGATTTTTGATAAATTTTCTGTTACCACTGCTTTCATTTGGCACCTCCCACTAACCAATTTTTTAACTGTTCTACAATTTGTTGGTATTCCGGATTATTTTCGAGAGTTGTAAATGCAGGATTCTTCACAATTCCATCCACCATACTCTGACGTACAATTTTTTCATCCCGTGGGAGTGCATTTCCTAAATCCAGCTCGTCAATCCACTCATCCAACAAATCAAAATAACCATCCCCCTTTAATTTCAGAGGATAGATGTTTCCTGTAACAAGCTCTTTATATGTTTCCAGAATTTCAAGTGCCTTATCTATGTTCCCAAATGTGGTATATCCCTGTGCAGCTGCAATGTAGAACTTCACAAGCAGCGCCGGATGAAGTTGTTGTATCTCAAAGGCATTCGTAATTGCAAGTACTCGTTTGCAGGTCTCTTCAAACTGTTTTGGCGTATCCATACAAATGGAAAGATAATCCGTAAGTGTGGAAATAAGCGAACCCATATATTGATAGATTCCAGTCTGCATCACTGATTTTGCCTTTTCATGCTTTCCAAGCATTTGATAAGCTGGTGCAAGCACTGATTCAAGGCTGATTACCTTGTTATCAATCCCCTCCAATAAGCCTACCGCCTCTTTGGCCTGGCCAAGTGTCAGAGCGCAGAATGCTTCCATATGTAATGCGATTCGCACCAGCTGTGCATCTTCGGCTTCATTTTTCACCCGTGTAAATAACTCTTTTGCCTCTGCAATTACCTCTAGCGTTTGCTCCATACTATTACCCATCTCTAAAACCGACAGCTTTATAACAGTAATAAGCTGGAAGATTATTCTCGAAAACACCCAGTGTTGCTTTTTTTGCTCCATATAGTTCAAATACAAACTTCAACCCTAAAATGTTAATGTCAAAATGTAGGAATAACTCCTTCATAATTTCTTGCTTTTTCCAATAATGGTCCTTTTGCACCCATTGTAAAAGCAATATCACTGCTTCGTATTGATAATAAAATCGTACCTGGTTTCACATCTAAAAATTTCATCATCTGATCTGTTAAAATGATTTTTCCTTCTTCTGAGATATCAGTCCAACAATAAGAACGACCTTTGTATTTCAGAAACGTCCCTCTTTCACAGGTGTAGTTTTGTAACTCCGTATTCTCCGATAATATATTGCTTATTTTTGAATTCTCCAGTAATCCCTTTCTCGTTACACAAAACCCACCTGTGCTTTTACTTCCAGTAAACAGATATACCTTTTTTTCAATCGTAATCTGGTATTCGTCTATTGCCTGTGGTGGTATTGTAACGATTCCATCCTCTTTAATCACTGATTTACCAAAAATAAATTTACCGCCTTTATTCATCTGCGGCATGTCTATCGCCTCCTATTCTGCTGTTAATCTGTCGATATCACCTGACTGAATTGCTTCAATATTCTCCCGAATCCGTTCTTCTGACCATTCCCACCATTTCACTTTCAGTAAGGACTGGATGGTTTCTTCAGGAAATCGTTTCCTGATTGGCTTCGCCGGAACACCACCGACAATCGTGTAGGGAGCTACGTCCTTCGTTACAACGGCACGGGTTCCTATAATTGCTCCATCGCCTATGGTAACACCAGGCATAATTACTGCCTCATAGCCAATCCACACGTCATTGCCTATCACGATATCGCCTTTGTTATCCCATGCAGCAGTCACATTCGCTTTATCAAGTCCCCACTCCTCAAAAAACAATGGAAACGGGTAGGTTGACAGTGATTCCAGCGTATGATTTGCACTTGTAAAAATGAATTTTGTTCCACATGCAATGGAGCAGAACTTTCCAATAATCAGTCTGTCTTTATTGATTGGATAATGATATAACACATTATTTTTCTGAAACTCTCTTGGGTCATTTACAAAATCGTTGTACATGGTGTATTCACCGACAATGATATTCGGATTTGTAATTACATTTTTTAAATAAATGGTCTGGTTATCTCCTGTACGGGGATAGATTTTTTTCTCTGATATAGTCATTTTAATTCCTCCAATATTTGTTTTATTATGCGGCTATATCAGTAACTGCAATACAACGCTTCACCTTTTTTCCCTCCTGACAATGTCAATTAATTTGCTAAAAAATGTATACAAATAATTAATCTTCCATTTAAATACTCTGCTACAATACTCCCCTGCATCTGTTCCATCAAAGTTCTGGCTATTGTTAGTCCTAAGCCTGTAGACTTTCTGGATGTCTCCACCGTATAGAATCTGTCAAAAAGCTTTCCTGCCAGAACTTCGTTAAGTTCTGGTGCTCTGTTTGTAAAAAACACCTCTCCCTGATCATTCAATTCTATTTCCAGATCTCCATCGCTATATTTCAATGCATTATTGATCACATTGGAAAATACCCGTGACAATGCCCTCCGATCAATTTTCCTTATGATTTTCTGCTCTGTAATCTGAATCACAGGTGATATATTTCTATTTTTCAGTGCTGCATAAAATGCTGCGATACTTTCCTCTATCACTTCGTTTATGACTGTATCTTCCCGGACCATATCATTGCTTTGGGAAGCAACCACCGAATACTGGAATAATTCTTCTGTCAGTTCTGTCAAATTCTCTGTTCTTCCTCTGATGATCTTAAGATAATCTGTTACCACATCGCTTTTTTGGGTTTCCTCAAGTAAATCCAGATAACTGCAAATAGCAGTAAGCGGTGTACGAATATCATGTGAAATATTCGCAACCGCTATCTTTAACTGTGCATCACCACTCTGGTATTTTCTCCGTTCTGACTTTAAGAGCAAAAGCTGTTCATTTAATTCCCCTGCAAGCTCGCGAATATACGGATCATATGTGGATATGGAAATCAGGGTATTGGTATCACTTGACATCGTTTCTTTCAATTCCTCCACAATTTCCTTTATGGAATGCCTGACCGACAGCCAGCAAAAGAAGAAAATAACTGCCACTGCTGCAAAACCAACTGTAATACCAATTTCCATGACTGCCTCCTTATTTGATATCTTTCCTTCGAAACAGAATGACGCCAGCTGTGCTGCTAATGAAAATAATCAATACGGAATACCCGGTAAATTTCCACAAATCAGCATAATTCTCCGTTGTAAGTGTTCCCGTTTCCGCAGATTCCATGAGCATTGTGCTCATTTGAGAGGTCTGACCTGCTGGAAGAACATCGCACATCAATTCATAGAACTGCCTTTTTAATCCTGTAGGATAAGAAGAATTTTTGTGTCTCGGTTCTTCATGTTCATTCCCGTCATCATCTGTCCAGCTATAAGCTTCATAATATTCTGGTGAACTTAACCGATCTGTCATAATAAGCTGGGCGGATATGAGTCCAAAGGAAAACAAAATCAAAACGGTAACCGCAATTGTTTTGTTAGAAATCAACATTTCTAATAACATATAAAGCGCATTTAATGCAATGACTGGGATCAGTCCAAACAGTAGAAGTTTGATAACCACACCTGCACTGGCTGCAAAAGAACCAATCAATAACGACCCTGCCGCCAATATCACAATCCAATAAATCGCATTTATCATCCATGCCGCCAAAAGGCATACCAAAAAGTTGGCAAAATAAATTGCTGTTCTGCTATGTCCCAGCGTCAGTTTATTACGAATTGTGCCGTCACTATAATCTGTGCCAATGTAAAATGCACTGAAGATTGCAGAAATAAACCCTGCTAATACCGTACCTCCCATCAAAAGTGCATCAGGAGATGTCCTTACATCCGCTGGGTTGCTGCTATTGCCTTCCAATGCCTCTGATATGACAAGAACTCCAAATGCCAGCATACTTGCCATACTGATCCAAAACATTGAATTTTTCCATAACCTATTCCAATTGGCTCGTAAAAGTTTACGCATTCTGCTCACCTCCTACCAGACTCATGTAATAGCTTTCCAGGGATTCATCCTGTTCCTTCATGGTAAATATTTCGCCATTCTCCCTTGCAAGTGCTGATGCAAGCTTCGAGACTCCCACTTCTCCATAAATGTCTGCTTCTTTATCCGAATGAATCTTATAATCAAGAGAAAGCCCATCCAGTACACGGCTTAATAGCTTTGTATCAGATACCTCAACATGAATACATTTGCGACACACCATTTCCAATTCTTCTGCGCTCATTTCTTTTATCATATGCCCATTATCAATAAATCCAAAATGCGTCGCAAGGCGGGCCAGTTCATCTAAAATGTGGCTGGAAATCAGCACTGTAATCTTTTGCTCACGATTAAGCTTTAAGATTAATTCACGTATCTCTACGATTCCCTGTGGGTCCAACCCGTTCACCGGCTCATCTAAGATAAGAAAATCTGGATTACCGGAAAGAGCTATGGCAATGCCAAGTCTCTGTCTCATTCCAAGAGAGAAATTTTTTGCCTTTTTCTTACCAGTATCATCAAGACCAACCATTCTTAATATATCTTTGATTCCGTCGTAGGAAGGCATCCCCAGTACATCGTACTGCTGCTTCATATTGTCTTCTGCAGTCATATCCAGATAGATGGATGGGGTCTCAACCACTGCGCCCATCCTTCGCCTTGCTTTTACAATCTCCCTCTGGCTGTTCTTCCTTCCGTAGATAGAGAATTCTCCAGCTGTCGGCTCCTGCAGACCGCAGATCAGTCGAATCAATGTTGTTTTTCCTGCACCATTTTTTCCAACGAAGCCATAAATGGCTCCTTTAGGTACATGCATGGTAAGCCCATTTAATGCTTTATAATGTCCATACTGTTTTTTTAATGAATTTGTTTGTAGTACATATTCCATTTTCTTTTACCTCCTTTGGATACTTTCATTCTATAAGATAAAAGTTGTAAAACAGTTATGGAAATCGTTGAGAAATCGTTGACATTTATTCCTCTCTCATCTTAAACCCGATTCCCCAGACAGACTCAATGTAATCCGTTCCATCTGCTTGTCGCAGTTTCGTTCTCAGATGGCTGACATGGGTTTTCAAAGAACTCTCTGTGCCATCGGGAGTATCCGCACTTAGATAATCCAGTAAAATTGATTTCGTGACCACCTGCTTGGGATTTTTCAACAGCATTTTCAAAATGGCGAATTCAGTTCTTGTTAATTTTACATTGTTATCCTTAATTCTTACGGTATATTCTTCGGTGTCCATGACCAGGTTGCCAAATGTTATCACACATGGAGATGTAGAAGCATCCCGAAGCTGCACCGCAATTCTTGCTAACAGTTCCTTTTGATGAAATGGTTTTGTGACATAATCCACAGCACCTCCAAGAAGTAATTGCACTTTATCATCAACGCTGGCTCTGGCACTCACTACGATAACAGGAATTCCCTTTATTTTCGGTAACACTTCCTCCCCGTTCAATCCAGGCAGCATAAGATCCAGCAATACAAGATCCGGTCTCTTTGCTTTCAGCATCAAGAGTGCTTCCGTTCCAGAATAGGCTCTGGAAACAGAATAGCCTTCCCTTTTAAGCATTTCTTCCACCGCATTCCCGATATCTACATCATCATCTATGATTAAAATATTTTTCTTTTCCCTATTCATTGTATGACAAGACTTCCTTCCATAGAGTTCACTTTTCCATATGATTTCTAGCCGGTGTCCCTTCTGGAACCGTCAACACCATGCGCTGACAGGGATAGCCGAACACAGTCAACTCCTCTATTTCTGCAAATCCAATGCTTCGATAAAACCGTCTGGTATCATCCCCCAAGGAATTCCCTGCCCGAAATGTCGTAACAGATACTTTTTCTCCCACCGGAAAGCACGCAGCCATAGTCTCTACCAGACGCGTTGCTAATCCTCTTTGACGAAATTCAGGTGACACGGCGAGCAGATCCAGTTCCTTTCGTTCCTTTGAATACAGAAGTCCAGCCACTACATTTCCTTCATAGCGGTACACCCATGCTTCTCCATTGTTAATATGTTCTGACAACTGCTGTTCGAATGCTTCCCTTCCAAATCCCGGAAAATATTCTTTCATAGATTCCATAAGTTGTATCCAGCTTTCTATATCTTCTTGTTCTGCCTGATAAGGGATGCGCAGCTGCTGCTTGTTCTCATCCATTCCCATAATCAGACAACATCCCTTCATAACCTCCCCCCTCCGACTCTGATACAGGCTTTCGTCCTCATGCAGAATGGTACTTCCAACACCATGCGTCAGATAGAGTGCTGCTACATCCGGTGCAAGAGCTGGTTCAACTCCATAATAAGCGCTCTGAATATCCACCACCTGTTTTATGTATGGCTCTATGATTGTCAGAGTATGTTCACGAATGGCCCACCGCACGGTTCTATGCATGTTCTCCGCATATTTTTCCCGAAAGTGTGCTGTTTCCACTTCCATATAATGAAAGAAATCATACATCAGCCGGCATGGGCTTCTTCTTCCATGTGCGATGATTTTTCTAAAATCTTTTTCATATCCCATAAAAAATCGATCCAGCACACTGTCAAACAACTCATCCTTATTCTTAAAGTAATAATAGAAAAGACCTACCTCGCTTCCCACCTTTTTCTGAATGGATCGCACAGAAGTGGCATCATACCCATTTTCGAAAATCAGTTCCATTGCTGCACTGATAATCTCTTCTCTTTTTCCGCCTTCAATTATTGTTTTTTTTGCCATATATGCTCCTTAAATAAATCGATTTTCTGTTACTGAATAATGTTCAATTTTATTTGATATTATAGCACTTAACACTTGTATTGCAAGATATAATCTGAATATCGTTCATTTTCCAATTTAAAAAAGAGCAAAACCGATCTATTGATCTGCTTCGCCCTCAGGAACAATGAATATTTATGAAATTATCCAAGCACTTCTGATATCTCTGTCATCAAGTACTTCTTAGCATGTTCAAGCCATAGGTTATCTCCAATGGAAAGACCCGACTGTTCTTTCTTCCTTGAATATAATTTAATCAAGCCCATAAGTTTTTCCGAATCATCTTTCAGAATTACCTGCTTTTGAATATTAATTTTCTTTTGATTATTTTGTTTTAGGAATATTTCTTCCTCTGGATTAACATTCAGTAAAGTTTTAATCTCTTCTTTGCTTTTTAATTTTCTGAGCGAATTTCTAGAAGATTGTGTAGATACATAAACTACTACACTATGATCCGTAATAGAACGAAGCATATAGTATTCTTTCTTTTCTTTCTTTTCTTTCTCTACGTCCATCTCCACGATGTCTTCTACCACACAAACACCTTCTGGACTATGCACTAATTTATCTCCGATTTCAAACATTGTATTCCTCCATTCCGAAATAGCCTTCTTACATCGATAAACTTACACAACTCTTCTAGTAAATCATATTACATAAATCGTTTATCTACTATCATTTTCAAATGAAATCTTAGTCAATATTATGTAAAATTTTATATTTTTATTCTAACGAAGCCTTGTAAGCCATTTCATAAAACATTTCTTGAGAGTTCAATTTTGTTTCACCAAGATGCCTGTTTTCATAGATACCTTTATTGTTTAATTTTTTGCCCTTTTCGTCATCCAGCATCATTGTATCAAACATCCAGACAAGCTTCTTCTTTAATTCATCATCTAACACTGGTGCTGCTATTTCAACTCTTCGTATGGTATTGCGGGTCATCAGATCTGCTGATGAAATATATATTTTTTCCCTCTCTCCACAACCAAATCTGTATATTCTTGAATGCTCCAGATATCTTCCAACAATACTAATCACTTTAATATTCTCAGTATATCCCTTAATTTCTGGAATCAGACAGCAGATTCCTCTTACAATCAGCTCTATTTTCACTCCCGCCTGAGAGGCTTCCACTAATTTTTCGATGATTACTTTATCTGTTAATGAATTAATCTTAAATCCAACATACGACTCTTCTCCTTTTTGTGCATAGGATATTTCTTCATCAATCATATCCAGCACTTTATTTTGAAGACATTTTGGTGCCACAAGCAAGTACTGGGTGGAATCTACTGTTTCTCCACGCAGCAAGCTGGAAAATACCATTGCTGCTTCTTGACCGATCTCAAAATTGGCTGTAATTAATGAAAGATCCGTATAGAGCTTTGAGGTTTTCTCGTTATAGTTTCCAGTACCAATCTGGGTAATGTATGCAATGCCATCTTCTTTTTTTCTGGTAATCAGGCACAGTTTGGAATGAACTTTATATCCATTTAAGCCATAAATCACACGGCATCCTGCTTCTTCCAATTTTCTAGAATAGTCAATATTGCTCTCCTCATCAAATCTGGCACGCAATTCAACAAGAACCACCACTTCTTTTCCATGCTCTGCAGCATCCATTAACGCGTCAATTACCTGACTCTTATCTGCCAGACGATATAATGTCATTTTAATGGAAACAACAGAAGCATCCTTTGCCGCCTCCTCTAACATATGAATAAATGATTTGATATTTTCAAATGGGTATGTAAGAAGTACATCTTTATTCTCAATCTGAGCCATTACACTACGCTTCTGATCCAGTGCCGGTGACATTCTTGGAGAACGTATCTTATAAAACATTTCTGGTTGATTCTGCTTTTTTAGATAATTCTGAATCGTAAATACAAAGGATAAGTCCATTGGTACATTGGATAAGAAAACATGATCCGTTTCTAAATTTGAGTATTGGCACAGCTCTTTAATCAATTTCTGACTTAGTTTTCTGGATATCTCCACACGAACAGGATTCATTCTCTTTCTGGATCGAACTAAATGCTCCATTGCTTCCCTGTAATCTAAATCTTCATCATAGACAGTTTCTGTGTCTATATCTGCATTTCTCGTAATTCGTAGTAAAGATTTTTCTACAACTTTGTATTGTGGATACATCTTAGGAAGAAAATGCAATATAATCTCTTCTGACAACATAAAGGTACCTGGTCTTGTTGGTATCTCAATCAATCGTTTGAATACACTGTTACTGCAAGGGATAATGGAAGTACGTGTTTTTCCATTTTTATTCTCCAATAAAGCTACTGCATAAATATCTTTGTTGTTTAAGAATGGAAAAGGCTGTTGTTTTCCTACTATATTTACTGAGAGATATGGTGCAATCTCTTGATCAAAATATGTCTCAAGAAGATCACCTTCTTCTGTTGACAATTTATTAAAGTTGATGAGTCGAATTCCTTTTGGTTCCAATTCTCCCATTAACTGTTCATAAATCTGTGCCTTTTTCTGGTCAAGTTCCCTTGTCACTTTTAGAATTGCCTTAACTTGTTCCTCACTTGTCATATAAGTCTTATTCTCACATACAACTTCCGAAGACTGCATCTGATCCATTAAGGTACCTTCTCTTACCATATAAAATTCATCGAGATTCGTCTGGTAAATAGATGCAAAGGTAAGCCGCTCTGCCAGTGGAACCCTTGGATTTTCTGCTTCTTTCAATACACGTTCGTTAAACTTCAACCAGGAAAGTTCTCGGTTCATCATATAGCAAGTAGATGTTTGTTTCACATCTTTGACATTCTTTTGTTCTTCTTTTACGTTCATCTTCTCTTCCTTTGCCATTTGTATATTTTCCTCTCTCTTTTCCAGTTTATACTTCATACCCTCCAGCCGATTAATCAACCACTGTAGGACAGCTTCTGCACTTATTCTCATTTTTACTCTCTTTCTTTTTATAGAACGACAATAGAATTGCCGTCTGCATCTTTTGCCTTTTTCTTCGCAGTCACAATCTGTTCGGTTAATTCCATCATACGGTTGTATTTGTTAATCTGATTCGTAATTATTGCAATTGAAAGCGATGCTATTGGGAATTCTTCAATCATGCCTTTTCTGCTTTTGGCAACGATATATCCTCGCTCCCAATCTTCGTTATTATATAACTCACGAATGTCTCGGTTGAATTCTGCAATTATCTGCTCTGCGCCTTCCTTGACATCTAACCGATCTGTAATAATCACAAAGTCATCTCCTCCTACATGTCCTAGAAAAGACGTAGCACCAAACACCTTATGCATTGCATTTGCAACAGTCTCTATCATTCTGTCTCCATTTGGAAAACCATAAGCATCATTAAAAGCTTTGAAGTTATCTAAATCGATATACATAATTGCAAAAAAGTTATTTTTCCCATTTAGCCTGTGAATTCTTTCCTCAATAATCTTATTCCCTGGCAATGCGGTTAGGGGATTCAATTCATTTGCTCTTTCCACTTCAATAGAAATAGTTGCTGATAATAATTCCTTAACTGTTACCACTCCAAAATACCGTTTCTGATCGAGCACGATAATTGGGTCGTACAATTCAGCTACTGATCGTTTCATTGCAAGCTTTGAAACATTCTCAATGGAGAAATTCTTGCCAACTACCAGTGTCTCTTTCTTGGATAATTCAATTACATGATTCTTCTTATGAAGACTATATCCATACCTGCCACCAAATGCGTGCATCAAATCTGTCTTCGTCAACAAGCCAACAAATCTTTCATTCTGATCTACAACACAGATACTTGTACATTCGTCATTTCGCTCAAACCAATCATACGCTTCTGTCGCACCGGCATCTGGATCCATAACAACTCCTTTTTCACAGATATCCCCTACATGCCGGATCAATGACATATTTTTGTACTTGTTACCAATCTGTTCCT
>CAZTGP010000022.1:0-39255 GCA_964613325.1 uncultured Roseburia sp.
AAGTTTTTCGCGGAACTGTCGGAATTGGCAGACGAGCAAGATTTAGGTTCTTGTGTCTTATGGCGTGTGGGTTCAAGTCCCACGTTCCGCACTATAGTAAAAAAGGCTTTCAGAGATTTTGCTCTGGAAGCCTTTTTCTATTATGAGAATTTACGAATTTTTAAGTAAACACCAAGTCCATCTGCAATCTCTTGACATTTCTGCTGATCTTCTTTAGAAAGCACGTCTACGATGGAAAGCTGCGTGTGTTCAAAGACTCCATTGGCTTCTTTTGCAAAGTCGAGCATAGAAGTATATGCATTTTCAAACTGTGGTCGAGTTACCTCGGCATATTCTTCCGCAGTTGCAGCGTTCAAACTGATGGATACAGAATCAACTACTTCTGCAAGTTCAGGAATGATGTCGCGATTGTGGTAGCGATTGCCAAGTCCGTTGGTGTTGACACGAATCTTCATGCCGGGATGTTTCTCCTTAATATAACGTGCGGCTTCGATTAGATTAGCAAGTGCACAGGTTGGCTCACCGTAGCCACAGAATACGAATTCATCGTATCCGGTGAAGTCGAAATTATTGATTGCCTGTTTGATTTCTTCTATTGTAGGATCTTGATCATGCCAAAGTTTCTTTGCTTCACCGATTGCGTCATGAATGGAACGAATACAAAATGTACAGGCGCAGTCGCATTTGTTTGTGATGTTTCCATAGATTTGGTTTTTATATGTATATAGAATATCTGCCATTGATTTCCTCCGAGGTTATTGAATAGGTATTATTATAGCTCTGTTATCTGATTTGTAAAGTAACGTTCTTTAAATTTCATTTTATCTAAGACTAATCCAAAAATAATGAATATAATTGCACTTCCACCACTTTGAACTAAGCTTCCAGATAGGGAGATGAAGAAAGCAGCTTGAGTTCCAAAGAGAATAGATTCTGCAATCCAGTATCCAGTTCCAGATAAAAGAAAGGCGATTCCGGTAGCGATGATGTTGCGAGGCGTAATGATCTTATTCTTTTTATTTGTAAAGGGAATCGTGATAATCATTTTAATGATGATAGTTGCAGGTGCCCACATAGGTGCAGTTAAGAGATCTGCGAGTCCACCACCGATTGCGGCAGCAGCAAGTGCATAAGGTGTTGGCAGTAGAACAGCGGCCAAATAGATCAGGCTGTCACCGAAATGAACATATCCACCGTTGGCACCTACAGGAATATGGCAGATGTAGGCAGTCATAATTGTTATCAGTGCTGCAAAGAGTGCGGTGTAGGTTAAGCTTCGAACTTGTATATGCGTCTTTTCCTTCGCCAGAGATGTGATCGGTTGTGATGTGGTATTATTAGTCATAACGTGCTCCTCCTAATTGATTTCATGTTTGAGATTAATTATAAACAAAACTGGTTCTATGTATATAGCCAAAAAAAATAAATAATGTAAGACCAGATGAAAACTTTACGAAAACGTTTACGAAACAATAAGGGTTGGTGTAGAATAATGGTGATTTTAAGAGAATAGGGGGAAATCATAGATGAAGAGCATTAAGGGAAAGGTGCTTTTGCCGGTACTGCTTTTAACAGTGATTGCATTGGTGTCGACTTTTTTGGGGGATGCAAATCTGAAGATGGTATATGGTAAAAGCTCGGATGTTGCGGATACGTACATGGACAGCATGAAGCAGATCGGGGATGCTCAGGCGGGAATTCAGGAAATTCAAAAGACGGGGTTCGCATATATCTGTGCTGGCAGCAATAATGCGATGCAAAAGCAGACAGAGCAGTCAGCATCAGCGCAGATTCAGGTAGAGAAAGCAATTGGATCGATAGAAGAAAGTATGGCAGATAATCAGGAGATGATGGACGGCCTAGCTGTTTTTAAAGAGAACTACACAGCATTTCTTGATTTGCTGGCTGAGATTCAGAAAGACTGTTCCTCGGGGAATGATAGTCATGCAAAGCAATTAGCAAATAGTAATTTTACCACGACAGGTATTGAATTGAAAGAAGAGCTGGGGAGCCTTGCAGAGATGAACATGGAGGCAGCGGATAATTCAGTGTCAGAGTCTTATACAGTATATAAAAGTGCGAGAATAAGAAGCCTTCTTATATACATTGGCTGTATCCTATTCTTTTTCTATGCAATTATCAGCAGCAACCAGGTTATTCGTCCACTGGTATATATGCGCAAGAAATTAAACGAAATCATATCTGGGATTGAAACTGGTAATGGAGATTTGACGGAACGGGTCAATGTAAAAACGAAGAATGAGATAGGTGCCCTTGCAGATGGCATTAATATCTTTATGGATACGTTGCAGCAGATGATTGCGCAGATTGTATCAAGCTCAAGTGAATTATCGGGTGTAGTAGATAAAGTAGTAAGAAATGTAAATAATTCCAATGGCAGTGCATGCGATATGTCATCCGTGATGCAGCAGCTTGCAGCTACAATGTCTGAGATTTCAGATAATGTGGTGGATGTAAATGTAAATGCTACTTCTATTAATGAGGAAGTAGGTAATATTACGGAGTATGTTGGCGACATTAATGAATATACCTCACAGATGATGGAGCGTGCTGAAATGATGAGGATGGGAGCTGTGGACAGTAAACAAGCTACGAATGAGATGGTCATGAAGATTATGAAATCACTTCAGTCCGCAGTTGAGAAAAGTAAAAATGTGGAAAGTGTCAATGAATTAACGGAACAGATTCTTAGCATAGCTGGACAGACGAACCTTCTTGCATTAAACGCTTCTATTGAAGCTGCAAGAGCTGGAGAGGCTGGAAAAGGATTTGCGGTTGTGGCAGAGGAAATCCGTCAATTGGCGGATTCTAGCCGCGCCACGGCAAACAATATTCAGAATGTAAACAGTGGTGTAATTGCTGCAGTTCACGAACTGACTTTGAGCGCACAGCAGATGGCAGAATATGTAAATGAAACAATTATGTCTGACTATGATCAGTTTGTTGCATCTGGTACACAGTATAATGAAGATGCAATTCATATTAATGAGACCATGAAGACTTTCCAGCAGAAGATGGAAGCACTTCAGAAATTCATGGGGAAAATCGCGGAGGCAGTTAGTGATATTACAAGAGAGATTGAAGAAAGCAGTAATGGCGTTAATCTTGCGGCCAATAGCACTTCTACACTTGTGACAGAAATTCAGAGCATTTCTGAGGAGATGGAAGTGAACCAGAGAATCGCGGTTCAGTTACAGGATCAGTCGGTGCGTTTTTCTTCATAGATTCTTTGCAGAAAATGCAAAAAGGGTATTGACGGAAGCAGCAAAATATTATAATATACAATTCGTGCTTGAAAAAGTACGAATTGGGCTTATAGCTCAGCTGGTTAGAGCGCACGCCTGATAAGCGTGAGGTCGATGGTTCGAGTCCATTTAAGCCCATTAAAAGAAAAAAGGCGGATGAGATTAATTCTCGTCCGTCTTTCTTTTTGGCCAAAGGTCTTTATGTTCTTCGAATTGTTCGTTGAGCCAGTCTACCACCTGACGCTTCCCTTCGTCTGAAAACGGATAGGTGGTGTCGATCTTCTTACTATCATCGGTTAATTCAAATATATATGGACCAGGCCAGATCCATACATGGAATATGGCATCGCCATCTTCAGGAGCTTCGCGCTTGATTAGAAAACGCATCCCCTCCATCCAGCCAGTATAGCTTGTCTTCTTATAATAATTTAGATTTAGTACTTCATCAAATGTAATCAAATGTATTTCTCCTAACATAACGAATGTGAAATATACTTTCTATATTATAGCATGGTTTGCTGGTTTCAAGAATATATTATAATAGAAAATGGTTATGGGAGCGATAATATATTGTTATAGGGAATAATATCAGAAGAAAATGAGCTGATATTGTGCATAAACATGCATGAATACGTGTATACATTTATAAATATAAAAACAAAAATGAAATAATCAGATAAAACAAAGAACGAATGCATAAATATACTAAAAATAGGAATTATACTTTTGGTTGACAAATGAAAATAACCATGTATAATAATAAACAGTTGTTCGCGACACGCAAACACTTGTATAAGTTTAAAAGTGCAATAGGCAAAGGCGCCTGTTGGCACTTTTTTTGGTTATTGGATAAATGATTTAACGCAGTAAAGTGATGCAACACTGATAAATTAAAGGAAAGAGGAATTGCAATATGAAGTTTTCGGAAATGCCATATGAACGTGTCAACATGGAAAATGTTGAAAAAGCATATCGTGATATTATTGAGAGAACGAAGAAATCGTCCTCTGGGGACGAACAGTTTGCAATTCATCAAGAGTATTATAAGTTCATTGGTGAGGTACAGACTAATATCGAGTTAGCAATGATTCGACACGGCATTGATACAACCGATGAGTTTTATGAGAAGGAACAGGATTATTACGACGAGATACAGCCGATGATCCAGAATCTGGAGAATGAATATGCGAAAGTTCTATATGAATCACCTTACCGTGATGTGTTAGAACAGAAAATTGGTAAAGTTACTTTTAAGAATATAGAACTTTCTCTGAAATCATTTGATGAGAAGATCATTCCATTAATGCAGGAAGAGAATGCATTAGTCAGCAGATACAATAAATTAATTGCAACGGCAAAGATTCCTTTTGAAGGAGAGACATATAATCTTTCTTTAATGACGAAGTTCACGACAGCTTCGGATCGTGATACAAGAAAGCGTGCATGGAAAGCACTAAGTGATTACTTCTTATCTGTAACAGACGAGATTGACAGTATTTATGACAAGATGGTAAAGAACCGTACCGAGCAGGCAAGACAGCTTGGCTATGATAACTATATTGAACTTGCTTACTATCGCATGGATCGCAATTGTTATGATCAGAAGATGGTGGAGAATTTCCGCAAGCAGATTAAAGAATATTTTGTACCATTTGCAACAAAGCTTCATGAGCAGAGAAGACAGCGCATTGGTGTTGATTCTTTGAAATTCTATGATAATGGTGTTTATTTTAAGAATGGAAATCCTACTCCTATTGGAACTCCAGAAGAGATCCTTGCAGCAGGACAGAAAATGTATCATGAGCTTTCGAAAGAGACAGGAGAATTCTTCGACTTTATGATGGAGAATGAGCTCTTTGATGTGTTCGGAAGAAAGACAAAACAGCAGGGCGGTTACATGACTTATCTGCCAAAATATAAGTCACCATTTATTTTCGCAAACTTTAATGGAACCAGTGGTGATGTTGATGTTATTACACATGAATGTGGTCATGCATTCCAGGGGTATCTGCTCAGAGACGAAGAGATTCGTGAGTATGCAGATATTACGATGGAGACGGCGGAGATTCATTCTATGTCAATGGAATACTTCACATATGGCTGGATGGATAAATTCTTTGGAGAAAGCAAAGACGACTATTTGAAAATGCATTTTGAAGATGCGGCAATCTTTGTTCCATATGGCTGCATGGTCGATGAATTCCAGCACAGAGTTTACGAGCGACCAGAGATGACTCCAGCAGAGCGTAAAGCAGTGTGGACAGAACTGGAAAAGGTATACCGTCCACATTTAGATTATGATAATGATCCATTTTATGGAAAAGGTGGTTTCTGGCAGAGACAGTCACATATCTTCCAGGTGCCGTTCTACTATATAGATTATGTTCTTGCAAGCGTATGCGCGATGCAGTTCAAAGTAATGATGGATGACGATTTCAAAAAAGCTTGGGATAATTACTTTAAGTTATGTAATTTATCCGCAAGAGACTTCTTTGTAAATGTGATAAAAGAGTCAGGATTAAATAGTCCGTTTGAAGATGGTTGTGTAAAAGAGCTGGTTGAGAAGCTAGAAAAGAAAACATGTTAAAAAATAAGTATAAAAACGATTTCCAGAAAACCTCTCGCATGGATGCCAAAGGCAGAATGGTACAGGATTCCATATATATTGGAGATATCTATGTGCTTCCATTTGACGAGAAGAAGAAAAAGCAGACAAACCGAGTAACCCTTGGTTTTGCAGCTGCTATGGTGGCAATACAGCTTCTGGCAGGAATGATGAATCAGGATTCATCAAGAACATTCTGGATCGTATACCCATATCTGTTTATTTTCCTGCCCACAGCATATATGCTGATAGGCGCAATTAGTTATACAGAAGCCACCACAAGGATGCAGAGACCTCAATTTGACGGCAGCATCCGCAGAATGCATCGAAGTGCAATAGGCGCTTTGGTCATCTGTTCAATCAGTGCAGTTTGTGATATGATTTATATCATTATGAATCACAGCAGCATTCATATGGAGAGAGAGATTATGTATCTCATCTGCCATATCGTATTTATCGCAGTGGGTGTATGCTACGGTAAATATTATGACCATATTTTCTCAGGTATTCAAATTGAGAACGGCAATTCATTTTAATTAGGAAGGAATGAAAAGCTAAGGTATGGTTCTAACTTGGGTTTTATCCTGTAGGAAGGTTAAAACATAGATTATATAAGGAGGAAATATATTATGAAAAAAATGAGACAGGCTCTTGCTATTCTTTTAGCAGGAACAATGGTAGCTGGTCTCGCAACTGGATGTGGTTCCAAGAGCGATGACAAAAAAGCTGCTAACGACACACCACTTGTAATTGCTTGTGCAGACATGAACGAGAAATTCTCAGAGTTCTTTGCAAACGCAGTACCAGATCAGAACGTTGCCGATATGACAGCAGTTCCACTTCTGGAGAACAACCGTCAGGGCGAGTTCGTTATGAAAGGAATCGATGGTGAAACATCAGAGTATAACGGAACAGATTATACATACACAGGTATCGCTGACTGTGAAATGGTACAAAATGATGACGGAACAGTAGATTATAACTTTACACTTCGTGATGATGTTAAGTTCTCTGATGGAGAAAAATTGACAGCAGACGATGCAATCTTCTCTTACTATGTATTCTGCGATCCATCTTATGATGGTGGTATGGCTACAGGCGCTCTTCCAATCGAAGGATTAGAGGATTATAAGAGTGGATCTGAAATTTTATACAAATTAATGTTACAGAATGGTGCTGATAACACAGACAATTCTATCTATACTGCAGATCAGCAGAAGAAATTCTTCGAAACAGATCTTGCAAAGGCTGGAGAAGCTGTTGCTCAGGGTATCTTAGATAACCTTGGAACAGAAGACGTTGCTGAAGCTATGACTGGATGGGGATATGCTGATGCAGCTACAGGAACACCTACATTAGCTGATTTCTGGAATGCAATCATTACAAATCCAGCATATGAAGGAGATATTGATCTTGCTGCAACAACTGAGCAGGGAAATGTTTCTTTAGGTGAAGCACTTGCAGCAATCGATGATTCTTATATCTCAGCTGTTGAGACTGGAACATCTGCAGACTATATCTCAGGTATTGTGAAAAATGATGAGTATTCATTCACAATTAAATTAACAACAGTTGATGCTACTGCATTACAGAACTTGAATATTCCAGTTCAGCCAATGCATTACTATGGCGACAAAGATGCTTACGATTACGACAATCACAAATTTGGTTTCCCTAAAGGAGATCTTTCAATCGTAAGATCTAAAACAACTACCCCAATGGGAGCTGGTCCTTACAAATTTGTTAAATTTGAAAACAAAATCGCATACTTAGAAGCAAATGAGAACTTCTTCCGTGGCGAGCCTAAGACCAAAAATCTTCAGTTCAAAACAACTTCTGAACCAGATAACGTTCCAGCAGTTATTCAGGGAACTGTAGATATTTCAGAGCCATCTATCTCTAAAGATGCAGTTGCACAGATCAAAGGTGAGAACAGCAATGACGAATTAGACGGTGATAAATTATCTGCTACATTGTTCGATTACAATGGATATGGATACATCGGAATGAACTCTCACAGAGTAAAAGTTGGTGAAGATGGATCTACAGAACAGTCAAAAGATTTAAGAAAAGCTATTGCTACAGTACTTGCTGTATATCGTGACGTTGCAATCGACTCTTACTATGGAGAAGCTGCAACTGTAATCAATTACCCAATCTCTAACACATCTTGGGCTGCACCACAGAAATCAGATTCTGATTACAAAGTTGCATTCTCTACAGATGTAAACGGACAGCCAATCTACACAGAAGGTATGTCAGAGGAAGATAAAGAAGCTGCTGCTCTTCAGGCTGCTTTAGGATACTTTGAAGCTGCTGGCTACACTGTAGCTGATGGCAAAGTAACAGCTGCTCCAGCTGGTGCTGCATTATCTTATGAATTAATGATTGGTGCTGCTGGTTCTGGAGATCATCCTTCATTCGCAGTAGTAACTGCTGCTTCTGAAGCACTGAAATCTATCGGATTCGAATTAAAAATCAATGACCTTGCTGATTCAAGCCAGTTATGGACTGGATTAGATGCAGGTACAGTTGATATCTGGTGTGCAGCATGGTCTGCAACATTAGATCCAGATATGTTCCAGATCTATCACAGTGAAGGTGGAGACGCAGGTAAATACTGCATCTACTCAGCAGACTTAGATCAGATGGTTATGGATGCTAAGACAAACATCGATCAGAAATACCGTAAAGCAAAATACAAAGAATGCCTTGATTTCATCGTTGACTATGCTGTAGAGGTTCCTATCTACCAGAGACAGGAATGTAAATTATTCAGCACAGAGCGTGTAAACATGGATACAGTAACAAAGGACCAGACTTCTTTCTACTCATTCTTAAAGGATCAGGAAATCTGTAACTTAGAGCTGAACTAATTGAATACCAGATTCGCAAAGACAGGGGAACCAATGGTTCCCTTGTTAATGCGAAAGGTATTTCGCAAGGGCGCGCAGGGCATGCGCAGAGTGCGTATTTTTGCGAAATACCTTTCGCTTTTTTCTATGCTTAAAGGTAATATATTCACAAGGAGAGTACTAAAATGAAGAAATTTATTTTAAAACGAGTTTTAATATCATGTGTGCTTCTTGCTTTTGTTACAATGATTATTTATGGCATCATGCGTTGTATGCCAACATCATATGTAGAACAGCAAGCGATGATTTTGTCACAGAGACCGGGCTCTAAGAGCTTAGGAGAATGGGTAGAACAGCTAAATGCACAGTACGGTCTTGATACCGGAGTGGTTCAGGGATACTTCACTTGGGCAGGACAGGCAATTCGAGGAAATTTTGGTGATTCATGGTTCTTCAATCAGCCAGTTCTTACCAAGTTTTCTAACGTAATCTGGTATTCCTTTGCCCTTGGATTAGGTGCATTTATTTTGGAAATCGCAATTGCAATTCCAGCAGGTATTGCTGCAGCTAGAAAACAGTATTCCGCAACTGATTATACAATTACTGTGTTGGCCTTAGTGGGCATTTCTCTTCCAAGCTTTTTCTTCGCAACCATATTGAAGTATGTGTTTTCCGTAAAGCTTGGCTGGTTTGATTTGTATGGTATTGTTAGCCGTACTCATGATCAGATGTCTTCGGTCGGTCAAATTTTGGATATGGGTCAGCATTTGATTCTTCCAATTGTTACACTTTCAATTGTAACAATTGGTTCATTGATGCGTTATACACGTACCAACATGTTAGAGGTATTAAACTCTGACTATATTCGTACAGCAAGAGCAAAAGGTCTTTCAGAGAAGGTTGTTGTAAATCACCATGCCTTCCGTAATACCTTGATTCCAATTATCACATTACTTGGTGGATCTCTTCCAGGATTATTTAGTGGTGCAATGGTAACTGAGACATTATTCCAGATTCCTGGAATTGGATATACTTCATATCGCTGCGTTATGAATGGAGATATTCCATTTGTTATGTTCTATATGACATTCTTAGCAGTTCTTACCTTATTAGGTAATTTAATTGCTGATATTCTATATGCGGTAGTTGACCCTCGTGTCAGAGTGAACTAGGAAGGAGGAAGACATGGATAACAATACAGAAAAAAAAGAAATGAAAGAAATGAATTCAGAAAATGAACACCGTGTCCGCGTGCTTTCCCCTGGAATGCTCGTTGCAAAACGATTTGTTCGAAATAAACTTGCAATTTGTGGTCTTGTAATTATCGTTTGTATGTTCTTATTTGCTTTTGTGGGAGGATTGTTGAATCCTTATTCACAGAGCCAGGTGTTCTATACAACAGATGAGATGAGAAAAGATCTTGCCGGTGCCACTGAGATTGATGATTATATGATATACGGAGCAGATGGTGTGACATTGCCTTCTGATCTATCTTCTAAGATGATTCTTGCGGTAACAACAGGGGAATCTACATTAGAGACAAAGGATGGTACCAAAATCGGACTTGGTAAGCTAAGTGAAGATTCTTATGTACTTCTCTCTATTGATGGACCTGCGCCTGCATCTCTTGCAACTTCACAGGAATATCAGGATGCTGTTGCGGCAGACAAAACTACTTTTGTAAAAGACGGTGTTACATATATTGCGGTAGTCAATAAAAATAAAACACTTTTCTATACAGGAGAAGAAATTGCAGTTGCATGTCAGTTATCCTTTACCGGATTCACGGAAGAGACTACATTTAACTATGAATTCTATCGCAATGCGTTATTTGCTATGGCAGATGATGCAACTTCCTTCAAGGCAGACAATAAAGATTACACCATTGATCAGGAAGGTGACTCCGCAGCAATGGTGGAAAATGCAGAGGGTGAAAGCTTTGCCTATATTTCTAACATGAATATCAACAGCGTGGTAGAGGGAGTATTCTTGACACCTGATTTCAAAGAAGCTATTGTTCAAGCCATTGAAGACGATGAAGAAGAATTCACCTTTGAGAATGAAGATGGTGAAGAAGAAACCTATGCAATGACAAATAAAAATGGACAATATATTATCAAACGTTACCAGCTTACAAAGGTTGTTGATACTTATGCATCACCTTCAAAAGCACATTGGGTTGGAACAGATGCCAATGGTATGGATCTTTTGGCTCGTCTGATGTATGGTGGTCGTATTTCTCTGCTGATTGGTTTCGTCGTAGTCATTATTGAAGTAATACTCGGAGTAGTCATCGGTGGTGTCGCTGGATTCTTTGGCGGATGGGTCGATAATCTTCTAATGCGTGTGGTTGATATCGTTTATTGTATTCCAGCGATTCCGCTCTACATGATTCTCGGCTCCATCATGGATTACTATAAGGTATCTGCTACAGGCCGTATTTATGCATTGTGTGTTATCATGTCCATCGTCGGATGGGTAGGAATCGCACGTATTGTTCGTGGACAGATTCTTTCACTTCGTGAACAGGAGTTCATGATTGCGGCAGAGGCAACTGGTATCAGTATTCACCGCAGAATATTTAAACATTTGATTCCTAACGTAATTCCACAGTTGATCGTATTTGCAACCATGGGACTTGGTGAAGTTATTTTAGCTGAGGCAACATTGAGCTTCCTGGGATTAGGTATTAAATACCCAGCAGCTTCTTGGGGAAGTATCATTAATGCAGTTAACGATTCCTATGTAATGACAAACTACTTATTTGTTTGGATTCCAGCTGGACTCTTAATTCTTTTAACAGTACTTGCATTTAACTTTATTGGTGATGGTCTGCGAGATGCATTCGATCCAAAAATGAAACGGTAGGTGGAACAAATGGCTTTTAATAAGAAAAAAGATGCGAATTATATTTCTGCGAAAGAGTCTCGTGCAATCTCCAGAAAGAATCGTAAAATAACAAACGAAATTGAAAAGAAAAGAAACCGGAAGCATATTCCGGAAGAAGAATATATTACCAAAATGAAAAACCCAGAGAACTGTGTAGAATTTGATAATGTTCATACATATTTCTTTACAGATATCGGAACGGTAAAATCTGTTGATGGTGTATCCTTTGATGTGCCACAGGGAAAAACAGTTGGTATTGTAGGTGAGTCTGGATGCGGTAAATCCGTAACCAGCCTTTCCCTGATGCAATTGGTTCAAAGACCAGCTGGCCAGACGGTTGAAGGAGAGATTCGTTTCAACTCAGGGGAAGAGGTCATCAATGTAGTGAATGCTCCAGCGTCCAAGATGCAGAAACTTCGTGGAAATTATATGTCTATGATTTTTCAGGAGCCAATGACATCGTTGAATCCTGTATTCCGTATTGGAGATCAGATTGATGAAGTTATCACACTTCATAATCCAGAGAAATCAAAAGAAGAAGTGAAAGCTCGTACCATTGAATTGTTAGAGATGGTTGGTATCGCCAATAAAGAAGGTGTGTACATGATGTATCCACATGAATTATCAGGTGGTATGAGACAGCGTATTTGTATCGCTATGGCACTTGCCTGCGATCCTAAATTAATTATCGCTGATGAGCCTACAACAGCGCTTGATGTTACAATTCAGGCACAGATTCTTGATCTGCTTCGTAACTTAAAAGAGAAAATTAACAGCTCAATCATGCTAATTACCCATGACCTTGGTGTTGTTGCTGAGATGGCTGATTATGTTGTTGTTATGTACGCTGGTCGTGTCATTGAAAAAGGAACCGCAAGAGAAATCTTTAAAGACCCTAGACATCCTTACACAATTGGTCTTATGAATTCGAAACCAGTAGTTGGTAAAAAGGTTGATAAGCTATACAGCATTCCTGGAAGCGTACCGAACCCAATTGATATGCCAAACTATTGTTACTTCAAAGATCGTTGTAACATGTGCATTGATGAATGTGAAGGAGAATACCCATGTGAATATCAGGTATCTCCAACTCATGTAGTCAGCTGCTATAGATGTAAGGAAGGAGGCACACCAAGTGAGCAATAAAGACGTAAATACAACAGATAACAAAGAGACTCTTGTACACAATTCAGAGAATATTCTTGAGGTGTCGCATTTAAAAAAATATTTTCCAATCAAAGGTGGTTTCTTTGGCGGGGTTACAGCCAACGTAAAAGCTGTAGATGATGTTTCGTTTTCTATCAAAAGAGGTACAACCATGGGACTCGTTGGAGAGTCTGGATGTGGTAAATCTACTACAGGCCGTACAATTTTGAGATTACAGGATAAAACAGATGGTACAATCTTATTCAATGGAGAAGATGTCAGCGAGTACAACAAGAAACAGCTTCGTGATCTTCGTACCAAAATGCAGATTATCTTCCAGGATCCATATTCTTCACTTTCTCCTAGACTTCCAGTCGGGGAGATCATTGGAGAGGCAGTGCGTGAACATGGTTTAGTACCAAAGAATGAATTTGATGATTACATTACAAAAGTAATGAAGGACTGTGGTCTTCAGGAATATCACAAGGATCGTTATCCTCATGAGTTCTCCGGTGGACAGAGACAGCGTATTTGTATTGCACGTGCACTTGCACTTGATCCAGAATTCGTTGTTTGTGATGAACCTGTATCTGCATTGGACGTATCCATTCAGGCACAGATTATCAACCTTCTTCGTGATCTTCAGGAAAAGAGAAATCTGACATATTTATTCATCTCTCATGATCTTTCTGTCGTAGAGCATATTTCCGATACAGTTGGAGTTATGTACCTGGGAGGATTGGTTGAGACTGGTGAAACAGCAGACATTTTTGAGAATCCATTACATCCTTATACCAAGGCGTTATTCTCAGCAATTCCGATGCCTGATCCAGATTACAAAAAGGATCGTGTAATTTTAAAAGGAGATATTCCTTCACCTGCAAATCCACCTTCTGGATGTAAATTCCACACAAGATGTGAGAAATGTATGGAAATTTGTAAAAAAGAAGACCCTAAAGCACGTGACATGGGTAATGGACATGTGGTAAAATGTCATTTATACGATGATAAATAAAAAGGGATGATTCTTTTGACTGAACAATTTGATGAAGAACTTAAACTTATGAAAAAAGCCATGCAGACTGCCGACTGTGATATGTCGGTAGTTCGTGCATGGCTTAAATTGTATGAGCGGGTAAAACGACAGACGGCAATCACGGAAGAAAGCTATCGAGAAGCTAGAAAACAAATCCTTCTGGTTCAGGAATGTGCTCAGAAATTAGAACAGAACATTATCGATTGCGAATGGGATAGTGATACATTGAAAGAGACTCGGAAGGATGTTTGTCTGAAACTTAAACAGCTTCAAGGGAGCTATGAGCATGAATTCTTAGTGAGCAGAGAGAATCAGGAATATTGGCTCACATATCAGACAATACTGGAACTTGGAGCGAAGGAGTGCGATAAAATTATTTTTCAAAGTGAGGTCGAGAATTTGGTGGCTCTTAATCAGGAGATATTAGACCGCCCTACACCAAACTTCTATTATTTGGGATTTTATGAAACAAACCGTTCCACAGAGGATCTTTCTGATCTGCCATATGAAGAGAAGATGAGAAAGATAGGAAGCCTCTATGAAGTAGACTTCATTCATCCAATTCAAAAGCAGCTTGTTTTGGCAATTCAATATGCGGATTCCCTTTTGGAAAAACCAGAACAGCTGAATAGCTGGCGAGGTGGAAGGATGAGAGAAACATTTCAATTCCTATGGAATAAGGATGGAGAAACAAAAAGTGTGGAAGAGCGTGCGAAATTGCTACTGAATGTGTTAGAATAGAATATATATTAGGAAGAGGTTGGAATTAAGAAGGAGGAACTATGGGATCATTTCTTATATGGGTTATTATACTTATCTTCATTGTGGCGAAAGCAGTGAGTAAGAGCAAGCAAGAGGCAAAAAGAGGGCAGAATCCCGGTACAACATACCGTGGACCACAGCCACAATATGGACAACAGCAGACAACAAGCCGACCACAACAATATGGACAACAGCAGACAACAAGTCGACCACAACAATTTGGCCAGTCAATGCCAAACAGACAGGCGCATCAGTATGTGAATCCATATCAGGAGAACAATCAGGAAGAGCTGAAGGCGAAATTACAGCAGCGCTATCAGTCCCAGGCAGATACCAGGACTACGAATACAATAGAGGAAAGTAGAAAAGCAAAGGAAAACGAGAAGAAAGCGAATGCAGCGCAAGGAGATATCTTAAGCCGTGCAAATAAAAATGTGCAGGGTTATCAGGAAGATATGCTTCACGAAGAGCAATGTGGGGATAATCTGGATGATGCACAAATGCATAAGGAGAAGCTTCATAATTCACAGGAGAGTTATTCTCAGAATCATAAGGTAGATTTTACAGAATATGATCAGGAATCAATTCTTGGAGACTTAAATGACTTATTGGTAAAAGGATACAGTGGAAGTCTTGACTTTGACAGAGATTTTGTTGGAGAAGGGATGGATATGCTGAATTCTTTTACAATCCCAGATGAGTTACCAAAGGAAATGAATTTGCAGCAGCATTCATAGGTAAGGTGTGAGAGAAATAAGCAGGATGAATCCTATGCAAACTAGACAGAGTAAGAGAAGAAAGGCAAAGCAGTAGTATGGAACGTATGCCAAAGAGCGGTGAATTGTATCGCCATTTTAAGAATAAGCTTTATCAAATTATTGGAATTGCAACACATTCTGAAACAAGAGAGCCGTTGGTAATCTATCAGGCGTTATATGGAGAGTATGGGATGTATGCAAGACCACTTTCGATGTTTACAAGTGAAGTGGATCATGAGAAATATCCAGAGATAACTCAGCGCTACCGTTTCACCAAAGTAGAATTCGATGCAGAGGGGAATCTGAAAGAGGTAGAAGAACTAGAAGAGAAGAGGATTGAACCTTTCGTTAGTGAACATGCGGAGGATGGAGAAGAGCCAACAGAGATACGTTATGAGGAACAGCCAGATCCGAAGCTGATGGAATTCATTGAAGCAGATACCTTTGATGAAAAATATAATGTTCTTGTATCCATGAGAGACACCATCACAGATAAGCTGGTGGACGATCTTGCAGTGGTACTTGATGTGGTAATTCCAGAAGGGGATTTAACAAAGAGATACGACGAGCTGAAACTTGCAATTCAAACCAAGCAGAGATATGAATATGCTAGTCGGTTAAGATAGCGTATAAAATGAGTGCCAGTGGCACTCATTTTGGCTTTATAGCCTGGGTAGGTAAGAATTCTGCATCTTATGATTTTTTACTTAGATTAGAATTGTGATATTTCCCAGAGCTTGTGACATCCTCTCCAAACCAATCTGGCGGAGTGAAGCTTTCGGCAGCTTCCACAGAATTGAATTCTACTTCCACAAGGCGAAGTGGAGCTAAAGCTCCCTCAAAGATATCTAGTTCAGCGGTGAGGTTATCCTCTAGTGGAATTAAGTATCTTGTTTTCTGAATTAATATTCCATCAATTTTCTTTACCATATGAGCAAAGGCTTCCTCATTGAGAGGTAGATTATATTCTTCACGAACCATCATTCCTTTTCCTTTATAGGTGAGATAATATTCATCATTCGAACGGCGAATTCGCACAACAGGATCAGTATTCAAGTAACCCTGTGCGATCTTTTTTTTCTCATAATTGTTCAAATCTCCGGGCAGTTCACGGATTAAGAATTTTCTTTCAATTTCCATTTCGGTATCCTCCTATTTCTTGCTCATAGTTTACCCCATTTATGGAAAAAACAAAAGCGGTAGAAATTTTCCTTTTTATGTCTTATAATGTGGGAAGAATCATTTGTGGACTTGGAGGTATAATTATGAGTAAAATTGGTATTTTTATGGCAGACGATTGTGAAGAAATCGAGGGTCTGACCGTTGTTGATATTGCAAGAAGAGCAGGAATTGAGATTACTACAATCTCAATCACTGGAAGCAAAGAGGTGACAAGCTCTCATAAGGTGACTTTCCTGGCAGATGCCTGCAAGGATGAAATAGATTACAGCACATTGGACGGAATTGTATTGCCAGGAGGAATGCCTGGAACTTTGCACTTGGGCGAAGATGAGACCGTTGATAAAGTGATCCGTGAATTCGCTTCCGGTGGAAAACTTGTAGCAGCCATCTGTGCAGCACCAAGTGTTCTTGGGCTTGCAGGATTGTTAGAAGGTAAAAATGCAACCTGCCATCCAGGATTTGAAGAAAAATTACTTGGGGCGAATACAAGCGAAGAGGAAGTTGTGAAAGACGGAAATATCATTACCAGCAGAGGAATGGGAACAGCAATTCCATTTGCACTGGAGATTGTGCGTTACTTCAAGGACGAAGAGACGATTGAGAAAGTGAAAAAAGGTCTGGTATATAACCACTAAGAAATAGAAAGTCAAATAGAGACTCCGAACATCGTATTGTGAGAACAATGCAATGCTTTGGAGTCTCTTTTCGTTCACCATAGCGTACAAAATGAGTGCCAGTGGCACTCATTTTCGTTGGAAACAGTGCAAGAGGGATACTCTGACTGCTTCGCATTTTAAGCATGTGGAAACACAAGCTTATAGGCTTATTTCATCTGCTCTTCCTGTTTCATGATCATTTTCTTAACCATTTCACCACCGATAGAACCAGCCTGTTTAGAAGTAAGTTCTCCGTTGTAACCATCTTTTAAAGGTACTCCGATCTCACTTGCTACTTCTTCTTTAAAACGTTTCATAGCGTCCTTTGCTTCAGGTACTGCCATGTTGTTAGAACTAGAATTGTTTGATCCACTCATGTGTTTCACCTCCTTTACATCCCTAGTCTGCCCGTGGATAAGAAAAATATGAGAATTGTGCGTTGACAATTATTGGTAGTTGTGGTTTACTTAATAAGTAATCTAAAAGAATTTAAGAAAGAGAGGTAAAACAATGATTAGATTAGCGATTAACGTGAATGCGTTTGGCAACACCAATAGTAACGAAAATAATAATCTAGAAATTACCTCGGTATCATTTTCTTTTTAATCAATTAAGGGAAGAGGATTGATTAGAATATAAGATAGAATGTGTGACCTTGGCAGTTTCAGTATACGACGCCATGGTCTTATTTATTTATGCGAAGGATGAACGACGGTTAATTTCATCCTTTTTTTATGGAAAAGAATATCGCTTAATGTTATTAAGCGTGTGATGAGAGACTCCTATGGCTCGTAGATTGAATACGAAACCATGGGAGTTTTTCTATGTAAAATGATAGCGGGACGACTTGAAAGGGGGACTTTAAAAATGAAAAAAATAAGATCGTATATTGCACATTACTGGTATTGCTATTTATTTGCAATCGCATGTATGATATCAGCAATTGTACTTGATATGATGTACCCAATGATAACAAGAAGTATCGTAAACAACGTGTTTGTAGGAGGAGATATGGATCTTCTGCCCAAACTTTTGATTGCGATTGTGCTGATTGGAATTGGACGTAGTGTGTGTGGATATTTTAAAGAATTCACATTTGATAAAACAAGCTCCAAGATTGGAGCAGAGCTTCGAAAGGATTTGTTTAAACATATTCAGGGACTTTCCATGGATTATTTTGACAATACCAACACAGGGGAGCTGATGGCCAGGGTAAAGGATGACATTGATCACATCTGGAATGCACTTGGCTATGTGGGAATGCTTATTATCGAAGTTACAATCCATGTGACCTGTGTACTGTACTGTATGTTTACACTGAACTGGAAACTGACTTTTATACCACTTGTATTCATGCTGTTGTGTGGAGCTGTGGCAATTATTATGGAGCGTAAGCTTGATAAGGTGTATGAGAGCATCAGTGAGGAAAATGCAGAGCTTACCACTGTTGCAGAGGAGAATCTTGCAGGAGTGCGTACGGTAAAAGCATTTGCCAGAGAAAAATTTGAAATTGAGAAATTCTTATCACATAACAAGCGTTATTATGATCTCAATATTCAGCAGGCAAAAGCTCTTGTGCGATACTATCCAGTTTTCCAGTTCATCTCAGTGCTTCTTCCAGTGATCATGACGGTATGCGGTGGAATCTCTGTAATGAATGGAAATATGGATATTGGCTCATTGGTTGCTTATGTAGAATACAGTAGAAACTGTACCTGGCCTATGCAGATGCTGGGATGGCTCACAAATGACCTGTCCAGTGCCATTGCTTCTAAGAAGAAAATTAAGAAGATTTATGAAAATACTTCCAATGTAGAAGAAGCGAAAGTGCCAGTAGAATTAAAAGAAATAAATGGAGACATTCGCTTCGATCATGTATCCTTTGGACTGGAGGATACAACAATTTTGGATAATATATCCTTTGAAGTGAAGCCGGGAAAGACGCTTGGTATTATGGGAGCTACAGGATCAGGAAAATCATCTATCGTGAATCTGCTTCAGCGCTTTTATGATGCAACCGAAGGCGTTGTATCCATCGATGGAGTGGATGTGAAGAATCTGGCATTCAACCAGATTCGAGGAAATATCTCTGTGGTTATGCAGGATGTATTCCTTTTCTCAGATACCATTGAAGAGAATATTAAAATGGGACAGAGAAAATCACTTCCAATGGACGAAATTCAGAAATCAGCCCAGTTTGCACAGGCAAGTGAATTTATTGAAGATATGGATGAGAAATATGAAACAGTTGTAGGAGAACGAGGCGTTGGATTGTCTGGTGGACAGAAGCAGCGAATCAGTATCGCCCGTGCACTGGCAAAGAAGAATCCAATTCTTGTATTAGATGATTCTACATCTGCACTTGATATGGAAACAGAGCATGAAATTCAAAAAACATTAAATGAACTAAAGGGAACCACAAAGGTAATCATTGCACATCGTATTTCAGCAGTGCGTCATGCAGACGAAATCATCTATCTGGAGAATGGCAAAATTGCAGAACGTGGAACTCATGAACAGCTAATTGCAAAAGAAGGATTGTACTATGAGACCTATATGGCACAGTATGGTTCTGCGTTGCAATTGTCTTCGTAAGAGAGGGGGAGATAGTAATGGCAGTTAACTCATTTCGAGAAGATGAGCAGATGGAAAACGGGGAAAAGAAACAGATTATTCTTCGATTGTTTTCCTATTTAAAAGATCATAAATTAGGTGTTATCGGCGTGCTTATTTGTATGGCAGTTACGGTAGCTATATCACTGGTGAATCCACTGATTATTGAAGACGCCATTGATAATCATATCAGCAAGAACGATTTTAAAGGGCTGATTTATATTGGGATTTTTACACTGGGACTTAATATCCTGTTTGTAATCATGGTAAAAATCCGTATGTATGTTATGTCTATTATTTCCAATCAGATTCTTCTTAAAATAAGACAGGATCTGTATGAACACATTCAGCTGTTGTCCTTTTCCTTTTTTGACAGCAGACCTACTGGTAAGATCCTTGCCAGAATCATTGGGGACGTAAATTCCTTAAAGGATGTACTCACCAATGCAGTTACAACCTTAATTCCAGATTTCATTACAGTAATTGGTGTTGTGGTAATTATGGTAATCAAGGATTGGAAATTAGCGGTGGCATCTCTATGCACGATTCCACTTATGGTAGTGGCAGTATTTTTTATCCAGAGATCGGCACATAAGAGATGGCAGGTTTTCCGTAAGAAATCATCAAATCTGAATGCCTATGTCCATGAAGATATCGCAGGTATTAATGTAGTTCAGAGCTTCCATGCAGAGGAAGAGACAAGAGAAGTGTTTGAAGATCTTACGAGAGAACATCAGGAGGCTTTTGTGGCAGCCTGCCGCAGAGCGGATATGTTTGGCCCGGCAGTTGACTTTTGCTGGGGAATTGGCGCAATGATGCTGTATCTGGTCGGCGTGAAATTCATCGGAGCACCAATGGTATCAGTTGGTCTTTTGGTGGCATTCGGAACTTATATTAATATGTTCTGGCAGCCAATTATGAATCTTAGTAACTTCTATAATCAATTGGTAACGAATCTGTCAGCAGCGGAACGTATTTTTGACATCTTGGATACCAATCCGGATATCTATGATGAGGCCGATGTAGAGGAACTCCCAGATGTAGAAGGTAAGGTTGAGTTTTCTCATGTGTCCTTTACCTATGACAAAGGAACACCTGCAGAGACGAAAGTGCTTGAGGATGTGAACTTCACCATTCGACCAGGGGAGACCATTGCACTTGTTGGTCCTACAGGCGCAGGTAAAACAACCATCGTAAATCTGATTAGCCGTTTCTATGATATCGAAGATGGAACCATTTATATTGATGGGCATGATCTGAAGAAAGTATCGATTCATAGCCTCCGTAAACAGATGGGGGTTATGACTCAGGACAATTTCATTTTCCACGGAACCGTTCGTGACAATATCTTATATGGTAAAATGGATGCAACAGAGGAAGAGATGATTGCAGCAGCTAAGTCAGTAAATGCGCACGAATTCATTATGAAAATGGAGAAGGGCTATGACACCGAATTGAAAGAACGTGGAGCAGGATTATCCATTGGACAGCGTCAGCTGATCGCATTTGCAAGAACTATGATTTCTATGCCAAAGATTCTGATTCTAGATGAAGCAACATCAAGTATTGATACGCATACAGAGATTCTGGTACAGAAAGGTATCGAGGCATTACTGTCTGGTAGAACCAGCTTTGTAATTGCACATCGCTTATCAACGATTCAGAATGCAGACCGCATTTTCGTAATTGATAAGGGCGGAATTGTGGAGCAGGGAACTCCAATGGAACTTCTTGCAAAACAAGGCGCATATTATGACTTGTATATGGCACAGTTTGCAGATGTAATCTAATTGAATTAAGGAGGAATAGATGGGATACGAGTATATACGGAAGTTGATAGCTGTGGGAACAGAAGCAGAAGCAAAGTCGATAATTGAGCGAATGGAGCAAGAAGGAATAGAAGTCTATTCCAAAACGGAAAAAGCAGCAGACTTTCGATTTACTGATTCTGGAAAAGGATGCCTGGATAATGAAATCTATATTACAGCAGCGGATCGTGGCCGTGCAGTAGAAATTGTTACAGAGCTTGGGCTCGGAGAACAGGTATGCGAAGATAAGCAAATACCAGAGACACTCAGCGAGCTGGAAAAAGCAGAAGAACAATTTATGCGCAAGAGGAAGCGAACTTATATAGAAGGTATTGTTATTTGTGTAATTGTATTCATCTATATGATAGTGCGCATGTACATGGGATAAAGCCGCATTTTTGCGTTGCTTTTTGAAAAAACCTGTGCTATAATCGTTGAATGACTGTAGTGGTCGCAGTACGCCCTTTTTCCCGGGATCGACCATTGAATAAGATGTACATGGTATTTCATATATATATTAAGGAGGAAAATAGTAGTAATGAGTGTACAGGTTGAAAATTTAGAAAAGAATATGGCGAAACTTACAATTGAAGTTTCCGCTGAAGATTTAGAGAAAGCATTAAATGCAGCTTACAACAAACAAAAGGGAAGCATTAGCGTTCCTGGATTCCGTAAAGGTAAAGTTCCAAGAGCTATGATCGAGAAAATGTATGGACCAGCTGTATTTTACGAAGATGCTGCCAATACATTAATGCAGGCTAACTACCCAGCAGCAGTAGATGAGAGTGGTATTGATATCGTTTCCCGTCCTACCGTTGATGTAGTACAGATCGAGAAAGGCAAACCTTTCATTTTCACAGCTGAAGTTGCTGTAAGACCAGAAGTTACACTTGGAAAATACATGGGAGTAACAGTTACTAAGGTTGACACTTCTGTAACAGAAGAAGAAGTTGAAGCAGCATTAGAGAAAGAAAGAACAAACAACTCCAGAACAATCACTGTAACAGACAGACCAGTTGCAGAAGGAGATACAGCAGTAATCGACTTCGAAGGATTCGTTGACGGTGTTGCATTTGAAGGTGGAAAAGGAGAAAATCATCCATTAGAGATCGGTTCACACTCTTTCATCGATACATTTGAAGACCAGTTAATCGGAAAAAATACTGGAGATGAAGTTGAAGTTAACGTTACTTTCCCAGAGCAGTATCAGGCAGCTGATCTTGCTGGCAAACCAGCTTTATTCAAAGTTAAGATTAACGAGATTAAAGCGAAAGAACTTCCAGAATTAGATGATGAATTCGCACAGGATGTATCTGAATTTGATACATTAGCTGAGTACAAGAAGGACGTTGAGAAACGTTTAGTAGAGCAGAAAGAGAACGAAGCAAAACGTACAAAAGAAGATGAAGCTATCCAGAAAATCATCGATAAATCTAAGATGGAACTTCCAGAAGCAATGATCGATACACAGTGCGAGACTATGATTGAAGAATTCTCTCAGAGAATCGCTCAGAGTGGACTTACAATGGAACAGTACTTACAGTTCTCAGGCATGGATATGGATAAATTAAAAGAGCAGGTTCGTCCAGAAGCTACTACACGTATCCAGAGCAGCCTTGTTCTTGAGCAGATTGCAAAAGATGAAAACATCGAAGTATCTGATGCTGACATTGACGCAGAAGTTGAAAGAATGGCAAAAGCTTACGGCATGGAAGCTGATAAGTTGAAAGAGTACATGGGAGAATCTGAGAAGAATTCCATGAAGAAAGATCTCGCTATCCAGAAAGCAGTAGAGCTTGTAATGGATAATGTAAAAGAGAGAGCAAAAGCGAAAGCTAAAAAAGATAAAGAAACTGAAACTGAAGCTACAGAAGCATAATTATTTGCATAGTATATAGCGAATTACTATGGACTGGCCCGTAATATGGGCCGGTCTTTTAGACTTTTATAAAGGAGGCATATTATATGAGCTTAGTACCTTATGTCATTGAACAGACCAGTAGAGGAGAACGTAACTACGATATTTATTCCCGCTTACTGAAAGACCGTATCATCTTCCTTGGGGAAGAAGTGAATGAGACTACCGCAAGTCTTGTAGTTGCACAGTTGTTATTCTTAGAGTCTGAAGACCCTGGAAAGGATATTCACTTATATATCAATTCTCCTGGAGGAATGGTTACAGCAGGTCTTGCAATTTATGATACCATGCAGTATATCAAATGTGATGTATCAACAATTTGTATTGGTCTTGCAGCAAGCATGGGAGCCTTCTTATTATCTGGTGGAGCCAAAGGAAAGAGATTTGCACTTCCAAATGCAGAGATCATGATTCATCAGCCATCTGGCGGAGCGAAAGGTCAGGCTACCGAGATTGAGATCGCTGCGGAGAATATCTTAAAGACAAAGAAGAGATTAAACGAGATTTTAGCTGCAAATACTGGAAAACCTTATGAAGTAATTGCTGCTGACACAGAAAGAGATCATTATCTTACTGCTGAAGAAGCAAAAGAGTATGGTTTGATTGATAGTGTAATTACAAGTAGATAATAAACGAAAATGTGCTAGAGGGTACCCCATTTTGGGATGCCCTCAAGCCGTATATTTGACACGAGGTGTCAGCGTATGCTGGCGGAGTCTGTGTCATATTTGGCACGAGGTGTCGCCGGAACGGTGACGGAGTCCTGTGCTATTATTAAATAGATTTTGGAGACAATTATGGCAGGAAAAAATGATGGAAAGATCCGCTGTTCATTTTGCGGAAAAGCACAGGAACAGGTTCACAGATTAATTTCAGGACCGAACGGAGCATATATTTGCGATGAGTGCATTGATATTTGCGCAGAAATTCTTGACGAAGAGAGCGTAAATGAGGGTGCGGAAGAGAAGAGCTCAGTGGAAGAGCAGATTAACTTGTTAAAACCAGAAGAACTGAATAAATTTCTGGATGACTATGTAATAGGTCAGGAACAGGCCAAAAAGGTTCTGTCTGTTGCAGTATATAATCATTATAAACGTGTACTTGCTGGAGCGGATTTGGGAGTAGAACTTCAGAAAAGCAATATTCTGATGCTCGGACCTACAGGCTGTGGTAAGACGCTGCTTGCACAGACTTTGGCAAGAGTTATCAATGTGCCATTTGCAATCGCAGATGCTACTACATTAACAGAAGCTGGATATGTAGGTGAGGATGTTGAGAATATCCTTCTGAAACTAATTCAGGCTGCTGATTATGATGTTGAACGTGCACAGCACGGTATTGTATATATTGACGAGATCGATAAGATCACAAAGAAATCAGAGAATGTATCTATCACCCGTGATGTATCAGGTGAAGGTGTACAGCAGGCTCTTTTAAAGATCTTAGAGGGAACGGTTGCTTCTGTTCCACCACAGGGTGGCAGAAAACATCCACAGCAGGAGTTGATTCCAATTGATACCACAAATATTCTGTTTATCTGTGGTGGAGCCTTCGATGGATTAGAAAAAATTGTAGAATCACGTATGGATTCCAAATCAATTGGATTCAACGGTGTAATCAAAGAGAAGTCAGAGATGAATGTGGGAGAAGCATTTAAGCATGCGCTTCCACAGGATTTCGTGAAGTTTGGATTGATTCCAGAATTCATTGGACGTGTTCCAATTACAGTATCCTTAGATAATCTGGACCGCGATGCATTGATCCGTATCTTAAAAGAGCCAAAGAATTCCTTACTCAAACAGTACACCAAGCTGTTTGAGTTAGATGGTGTTGGTCTTGAATTCGCGGAAGGAGCTATTGAAGCTATCGCAGATAAAGCTTTAGAGAGAAAGACTGGAGCACGTGGACTTCGTGCGATTATGGAAGGTGTTATGCTTGATTTGATGTATCGTATTCCGTCAGATGACAGCATCAGCCGCTGTGTAATCACTCCAGAGATCGTGGAAGAGAATCTTGCAATCGATGGCGAGAAAACAATTAAGATTGAAGAGAAAAAGGAAAGCAATCAGGAAGAAGAACTTGCTTCCTAAGGAGAAATAGAGTGGAAGATATCGTATTAACTATGCCTGCAGTGGCTTTGCGAGGTATGACAATCTTACCGGGCATGATTGCTCATTTTGATGTTAGCCGTGAAAAGTCCATGAAAGCTGTTCAGGAAGCTATGATGGGAGGACAGCAGGTATTCCTGGTAACACAGCGTGATGTGGAACAGGAGAACCCTACACAGGAAGATCTGTATAAGATTGGTATCATCGCAGAAGTAAAACAGGTAATTAAATTACAGAATGATATTGTGCGAATTCTAGTAGAGGGACTTGCACGAGCTGAGTTATATGCATTTACAGATCGCCAGAAATTCCTTGAGGCAGAGATTATTCGCTTTGGTGATGAGGTGGATGAGGAACTTCCAGAGAATGCGAAACAGGCAATGGTATCAAGCATTCAGGAAACATTTGCAAAATATGCTGCGGTAAATAGTAAGCTGGCATCAGAAATGAAACGACAGGTTATGGAGATTCAGGATCTTGAGAAAATCATGGATTTTGTATCGAATAATCTACCAGTTCATTATGAACAGAAACAGAAGATACTAGAAGCAGTTACATTGACAGAGCGTTATGAAGTATTGCTGTCCTTGTTATTCAATGAGATTGAAGTGACAGCAATTAAGAATGACTTCCAACAGAAAGTAAAAGAGCGTGTGGATAAGCACCAGAAAGAATATATTCTGCGTGAACAGATGGCACTTATACGTGAGGAGCTGGGGGAAGATAATACGGAGTCTGACGCAGACGCGTATACGGAATCTCTGAAGAAGCTGAAAGCTCCTAAGGAAGTTAAAGATAAAATCAAAAAAGAAATTGACCGATTCAAGAATATCAGTTCCAATTCTTCGGAAAGCGCGGTAAGTCGTGGTTATATTGAGACTTTATTGGAGCTTCCTTGGAATAAGAGTTCCAAAGACAATAAAGACTTAGATCATGCGGAAGAGATCCTAAACGAAGATCATTATGGGCTTGAGAAGGTGAAAGAACGTATGCTGGAATTCCTTGCGGTTCGAAATCTTACCAGTAAAGGGGAAAGCCCTATTATCTGTCTGGTGGGACCTCCGGGAACTGGTAAGACAAGTATTGCCCGTTCGGTAGCAAAGGCTTTGAATAAAGAGTATGTGCGCATCTGCCTTGGTGGAGTGCGTGATGAGGCTGAGATTCGTGGACACCGCAGAACCTATGTTGGAGCGATGCCGGGACGTATCGTCACTGGGCTTCGCACTGCAGGAGTAAACAATCCTCTGATGCTTTTGGATGAGATTGATAAGGTCAGCAGCGACTATAAGGGAGATACCTCCTCAGCACTTCTCGAAGTATTGGATTCTGAACAGAACAACAAATTCAGAGATCACTATGTGGAGATTCCTGTAGATTTATCAGAGGTATTGTTTATTGCAACTGCCAATTCTGTACAGGATATTCCAAGACCGCTTCTAGACCGTATGGAGCTTATTGAGGTCACAAGCTATACAGAGAATGAGAAGATGCACATTGCCAAAGAGCATCTTCTTACCAAACAGATGAAAAAGAACGGAATCAAGGAGAAGCAGCTGTCTATCAGTGACTCTGCGCTTGCAATGGTGATTCATTCTTATACAAGAGAAGCAGGCGTACGTAATTTAGAGCGTAAGCTTGGTGAGATATGCCGTAAGACAGCAAGAGAACTCTATCAGAAGGATACGAAAGCAGTGAAAATTACCTGCCAAAATGTAAGTAAGTACCTTGGCAAAGAGAAATATACCTTCGATATGAAAAATGAGAAGGATGAGATAGGAATTGTGCGCGGACTTGCATGGACCAGCGTTGGTGGAGACACTTTGGAAATCGAAGTGAACATCATGCCAGGAAAAGGCGACTTCATGCTTACCGGACAACTCGGTGATGTGATGAAGGAATCGGCTCAGGCTGGAATCAGCTATATTCGCTCTATCAGTGATGAATATAAGATTCCAAAGAAATTCTTCCAGGAGAATGATATTCATATTCATATCCCAGAAGGAGCAGTGCCAAAGGATGGACCATCCGCAGGAATTACAATGGCAACAGCCATGTTATCTGCTATCACAAAGACGGCAGTACGTGCAGATGTAGCTATGACTGGCGAGATTACATTGAGAGGAAGAGTTCTTCCAATTGGTGGGTTGAAAGAGAAAATACTTGCAGCAAAGAACGCAGGTATCAAAACAGTTTGTGTACCAAGCAAGAATGAAAAAGATATCAATGAAATATCAGGAGAAATCAAGAAGGGACTCGAAATCATATTCGTGGACAAGCTTGAGGAGGTCCTGAAAGTGGCATTTGTGAACGAATAAGTGCCCTGGATTAGAGGAGATAATATGGTAATTCGAAACGTCAACCTAGAGACTGTATGTGGCATTACAAGTACAATCCCAGAGAATGAAAGCTATGAGGTAGCTTTTGCAGGTAAATCCAATGTTGGTAAATCATCACTGATTAATGCGCTGATGAACCGTAAAGCATTAGCACGTACTTCCGGACAGCCAGGTAAGACACAGACCATCAATTTCTATAATGTAAATGATGCAATGTACCTGGTGGATCTGCCAGGGTATGGTTACGCCAATGCCAATGTGGAAATTAAGGCCAAATGGGGAAAGATGATTGAGAATTATCTTCATACCTCCAAGAAGTTAAAAGGAGTATTCCTTTTGATTGATATTCGCCATGATCCATCAGAAAATGATCAGCTCATGTATGAATGGATGGTATCCCAGGGCTTTGCACCAATTATTATTGCAACAAAGGCAGATAAGCTGAAAAGAAGTCAGCTTTCACAGCATTTGAAAGCAATTGAAGTTGGATTAGAAGTAGAACCTGGAACAATTATCATTCCATTTTCTGCAGAGACCAAACAAGGTCGCGAGGAAATATGGGAGATTGTTGACTCTCTGGTTCTTGTAGATGAGGATGGAAATCCACTCAGTGAAGAGGAAATCGCATCATTAGGCAGAAAAAGAAAAGCGCAGCCGGTTCCAGTAAAAAAAGATAATGAATCGACAGAAACAGATGAGAATGGGGAAACAAAGAAAGCACGCAAGCCTAGATGGAAAGCCGTAGGAAAAGAAACCGGTAAACGCAAGGCCAGCCGTAAGTCAGATTCTACGAAAGCGGGCAAGAAGTCTTCAGCTAAGAAAAAGTAGATGGTAAAAATTAGCTAATAAGAATTAGTTATGTAGTAAGAAATATCCCACAGGAAAGTGAGAAATATGAAAAAAAAGAATATATTTGTTCTTGCAATGTTGGCAGCTGTAGTAGCAGTTGCCATTGTTGTTACAATGATTTATGTGAATTCAAATAAAGAAACTAAAAAAGACAGTGAGCTTTCAATCGTCACATCTTTTTATCCGATGTACGTGGCTACTGCAAACATTGTAGACGGTGTTGATGGTGTAGCACTTCAGAACTTAAGTGAGCCACAGACAGGATGCCTGCATGATTATCAACTGACTACCGCAGATATGAAATTGTTATCCACAGCGGATATCTTTGTTGTAAACGGTGGTGGAATCGAAAACTTTCTTACAGATATTGCATCGGACTATCCAGCGCTTTCCATGGTGGAGGCCAGCAGCAACCTTACTCTTCTAACTGAAGAGGATGAGGAAAATGCGCATGCATGGATGAGTATTGCAGCATATCGTAATCAGGTATCTACAATTGCAGAGCAGCTTGCAAAGCTTGATACTGCACATGCCGAGCAGTATCAAGAGAATGTGAAAGCTTACGATGCAAAGCTGGCAAAGCTTCAGGAAGAGCAGGAGCAAATTCGAGAGTATGCAGATGGACAGAATGTGATTTTATTTCACGAGGCATATGCATATGTGGCAGAGGATTATGGATTAAATGTTACTTATGTACTGGATTTGGACGAGGAACGTGCAGTCAGTGCAGGCGAACGTGCAGATGTATTGGATTCCATCGAAAATGATCGTGTATCATACATTTTAGCAGAAGAGCGCTATGGAGCTAAAACAGGAGATGCGGTTGAGGCGGAAGCCAATGTAAAAGTAATCTATCTGGATGCTTGTAATCGCGGTGATTACGACAAAGACAGCTATCTCAATGCTATGCAATCCAATATTGACTTATTGCGTGAGGCATTCTGCAAATAAGAAAGGAGCATGGTTACATGCGTAAGATAATTGAACCCTGTGGATTCCATTGCATCAAGATGAACAATCTTGGCGTCAAATTTGGGGAGCAGGTAGTCTTAGAGGACATTAATCTCCATATTCATTGTGGATCTTTAAATGCAATTATTGGTAAGAATGGTGCAGGTAAATCTACGCTGATTCGCGCCATGCTCAATGATATTCCACATTCAGGCGAAATTGAATTTAAGGACACCAAAGATGGACATATGCAAAAACTAAAAATTGGCTATGTCCCACAGTCTATCAATATTGAGAAGAACACCCCAATCAGCGTGTATGATCTGATTGCGAGCTATCAATCAAATGTGCCTGTGTTTTTTCGAAAAAGTAAGAAAATATATAATCAGATCAAGGAGACATTGGCTACATTTGAGGCAGAAGATTTAATCGATAAGCAGGTCTGCAATCTTTCCGGAGGTCAGCTACAGAGGGTGCTGCTATCTATGGCAATCATGGATGAGCCGAATCTTCTTCTTTTGGATGAGCCAGTTTCAGGAATTGACCAAAACGGAATGGAATTGTTCTTTAAGACCATGGACTATTTGAAAAAGCATTATGATCTTGCAATTATTCTTATCTCCCATGATCTGGATTACGTTGCAAAATATGCGGATAAAGTAATTCTTTTGGATACCACCATTGTAAAGCAGGGTACCGTAAAGGAAGTATATGAAAGTCCAGAGTTTGATCAGATTTTCGGTGCTTCCAGTGAAGAAAGATGGATCAAGGAGGGCAAAGAGAATGATTAATTTGACTTCCTGGCTGGATTACAGCTTTATGAGGAATGCACTGATAGCAGTGCTTATTATCACGCCTTTGTTTGGGCTTATGGGAACAATGATTGTGAATAAGAAGATGGCATTTTTCTCCGATGCACTTGGACATTCTGCGCTCACTGGAATTGCAGTGGGAATCGTATTTGGTGTGCAGGATACCACAATTTCTATGATTGTATTTGCCATTATTTTTGCACTCTTGTTAAACCGAATCGGAAGTAGAAGCACAGCTTCCACAGATACCATTATCTCTGTATTTTCCTCCTGCTCTGTAGCAGTAGGACTTGCAATATTATCAAAGGGTGGCAATTTTAGCAAGTATTCAAGTCTTCTTGTGGGGGATATACTTAGCATTTCACAGAAAGAATTGATATATCTTGTTGTAATATTCATTGCAACTATTATCTTTTGGATCTTCGGATTCAATAAGCTGAATGCAATCTGTGTACATCGCACATTAGCAAAAAGCAAACGTGTGCCAGTAACACTTATGGATAATCTGTTTGCCGTATTTGTTGCACTGATTGTAATGCTGTCCATTAAGTGGGTAGGTATACTGATTATCAATGCATTATTGATTCTGCCGGCCGCGTCCAGCAGAAATATTGCTGTGAATATGAGAGAATATCATTTGTATTCTGTGATTTTCTCAGTATTTTCCGGTCTTGCTGGTTTGTTTATTTCCTATTACACAAACGTGGCAACTGGTCCGATGATCGTAATTATTGCATCTGTTATTTTCTTCCTGACCTATTTGTTTGGAAGTAAATTTAAGGAATAGAATCATATGAGAGAGCAACTAAAGAAATTAAATTTGGATAAGGCTATGTTTGTGTCACTTTTGATGCTGGCATGGCCTACAATTTTGGAAAGCTTACTGGAAACCATTGTCCAGTACATTGACACAGCGATGGTTGGGCATCTTGGAGCCCAGGCAACAGCTACTGTCTCCTTAAGCTCTACCTATACCTGGCTCATCAACAGTGTAATGAGTGCTATGGGAATCGGCTTCCTTGCGTATATTGCAAGAGCTATCGGGGAGAAAAATGAGAGTAAAATTAAGATTGCAGCAGGACAGACCGTATTTGTGACTATTCTGGTGGGAATGATTCTCATGATCATTACGCTGGTAATTGCGCCTTTTATCCCAGTCTGGATGGGAGCGGAGGAAGCAATCCGTCATGATGCTACGGTCTATTTCGTGTGTTTGAATCTTCCAATGGTATTTCGTGCTGCAACAATTATTTTTGGCGCCGCAATCCGATCCACCGGTGACACAAAATCACCGATGATTGTGAATGTGATTGTCAATCTTGTAAATATTGTATTGAACTATATCTTGATCTATCCAATGGGATTTGGGGCTATTGGGGCTGGAATTTCCTCGGCTATTTCCTTTACTATTGGTGGAATTCTAATGACCATTGTGCTGGTACGGAATAAAACACTGTCATTGGAGTGGAAGAATATTCACTTAGAGAGAACTGTGTTAGCTCCAATTATGGCAATTGGGATTCCAGTTATGCTTAATCGAGTCATGTCCTGTAGTGGATATGTGGTAGCTACGAGTTTTGTTTCATCTATGGCAACCACGGTTTATGCAGCCCATGCAATCGCGATTACAGCGGAGGAGATCTTCTACATCCCAGGCTATGGAATGCAGGCAGCTACGTCTACCCTGATCGGAAATGCCATGGGGGAGAAGAATCGGAAGAAAGAACGCAGTGTGATGCTCATTGCAATCATGGTAATTTTTGCTGTAATGTGTATCACAGGATTGCTGTTATTCTTTGGGGCTGAGTTCATGATGAGTCTCTTTACGGAAGATCCAGAGGTGATTCGAATCGGAACAGGGCTTCTTCGTATTGTAGCATTCACGGAACCAATCTTTGGAACCACAGCGGTTATGGAAGGAATCTATAATGGAATGGGACGCACAAAATATCCATTTGTGGTAGAGCTGATTACGAGATGGGGCGTGCGTATCTTCGGTTCCTTCTTAGTAGTACGCGTTTTCCATCTGGGGATTACAGAGGTTTGGTATTGTATGATTGGAGATAATATTTTAAAAGCGTTGCTGATGGCTGGTGGACTTGTTCGGATACTACGAAAAGAAAAAAGTGATAGATAAAGATAACATACAGAATTATTTTGATTCGTAAAAGACGGGGGACTTCATGATTGATAACAAGTATGTGGCAGATGCAATTGAATACATTTTGGAACATATATGGGACAATGTGACCTTAGAAGAGGTTGCAGCTCATTGCAATATGTCCGTGTCGTATTTTAGCAAGATATTCAAAAAGCAGACGGGGCAGAGCGTGTATGCATTTATCAAAAAGGTGAAGATGGAGCAGAGTGCAATTAAGTTGAAGATGGAAACAGACCGCAGTATTACTGAGATAGGAGAAGATTATGGCTACAGTGCATCCAATTATAGTTGGGCTTTTAGTCGATATCATAGCAAATCTCCCTCAGAGTTTCGAAACGATGTTCAATCAGAGCAGGAAACGGTCCAGGAAATTATTGACCGAATTAATTCAGTAATACGAATTGAGGAGAAGCCAGATTATCAGGTAGTATATGAACGAACAATAGGAGATTATGTAAATCTAGAGAAGCAATGGTGTGATTTTATTGAGCATAATAGCTGGGATATCGATTCCGATACGATATTCTTTGAACGAACCTTTGATGACCCAACCATTACGGAGAAGAGCCAGTGTATATATGATATCTGCATGACTACAAAACATATTGAGCAATATGAGAACTCATGTATTTTACAAGGAGGAAAGTTCTTAGTATACCCATTTAAGGGATATATAAAAGAAATTTATCCACTCCATCAGGAATTAGTTGGAATTTGGTTTCCGGCGAATCATTATCAGATTGATGATCGCTATTCTTATGATCAGTATCATAAAGTCGAAGAAGATGGATACATGGAATTTGATATTTGTATTCCTATCCGTTAAGAAGAATCCTAGATTAGGGATACTGAAATGACAAACGGATATTTCTTGTAAGTAGTGACAAAAAGAGAGTAAGAATTCAGAAGTCTATATAAATATATCTTGCTATAATCGCTAAGAACGATATATAAGGAGGATGTTTATATGGATTTACAAAGAGTTGAGAAACAAGGAGCACAAGTAATACTTCAATATGCAATTCCATCAATTATTGCAATGGTATTGACTTCCATGATCAATATTGTGGATGGATACTTCATTGGAAACTATGTTGGAACAGAAGGATTAGCAGCGGTTAATCTGGGATTGCCAATCGTGTACCTGTATCTTGCAATTGGACTTATGATTGCGGTTGGCGGAATCGCCATTGCTGGTAGAAAATTAGGAGCGAATGAGATTGAGCAGGCGAATCAGGTATTCCGCCAGACTATCACAATTTGTGTAGTAGTGACAGTGGCACTTACGGTAATTATGATGCTTCTGTTGGCACCGATCTCACAACTGTTTCGAGCTGATGCATTAACACAGAGATACTTCTGTTCCTATTATGGAATTCTGATTTGGGAGCTGCCACTTATGGTGGTTACTTCTGCATTTGGGATGTTCATTCGTGGAGAAGGTAACCCAGTGTTTGTTATGATTACAAACATCATATCAATTTTGATAAACACAATTCTTGATTACGTGTTTGCTGGACCGATGAATCTTGGAGTGGCTGGTGTTGCCTGGGCATCATTTATTTCTGCAGCAGCAGTTCTTGGATTAAATGTTTTGTATGTGTGGCGGAAAGCAAAGATTTTTCATTTTGGAAAATTCAAATATCAGTGTGCAGTTTCAAAGGAAATGTTTTTAAACGGAAGCTCAGAATTCATTGGAGAGTTTTCCATGTGTTTATCTATGGCAGCGTATAACTATGTAATTCTGAAGAGTGCTGGAGTCGATGGAGTAGCAGCATTTACGATTATTGGTTATGTATCGTATGTATTTAGTATGATCATCATTGGTTTTGGACAGGGGATTGTCCCAATCATCAGCTTTGCATATGGTGCCGAACATTTTGCGTTGTCAAGACATGTAAGAAGCCTTACAATGAGAATGGTGATAGGAGTGGCGATTGCTGTTTTTGTGGTAATGTCACTTGTAGCGGGTTGGTATTGTGGATTTTTCACGGCACAGGAAAATATAGAGCAGATGGTGATTCCGGGACTTCGCATTCAGATGAGTTCTTTTGCGTTTGCAGGAGTGAACTCTATCGCATCATTTTATTTTACATCCATTGGCAAAGCGAAAGAATCCGCAGTGATCTCTGCCTCAAGAGGTTTGGTAGTTCTTTTGATTGCAATCTTTGTTCTGCCAATGATCTTTGGAATTACTGGGGTATGGATGGTGAGCCTTGTTACAGAGCTGGTGACAATGGTATTTACCCTCGTGTTTATGAAAAAGGATAGGACAGATGAACATAGTTGTTTCAATACTAGGAGGTAATGATATGGACTTTGTAGTGGAGAAAATGAATGGATTTAAGGTGATTGGTTTCGAGAAGGATTTTGGGTTTGATAATTCCTATAAGGAAATCCCTGAATTCTGGAATGAGTGGTCAGCAAAATATTGCCAGCCACTTATGACAAAGGAGAAGCCAGAGACAGAAATCGAAGAAACCATCTGTAATTGTTGTGTTGGAGAATTCGGAGTATGCATTGATGATATGGGAGATCAAGGCAAATTCCGCTATCTGATTGCAGGAAAATACACAGAAGGGGAAGTGCCAGAAGGTATGACCGTCTATGAGTTTCCGGATATGGAGTGGGCAAAATTCAGATGCACAGGACCAATGCCGGGTGCGTTACAGTCAGTGAATACAAAAATTTTCCAGGAGTGGCTTCCAAACAATCAGGAATATGAGATTGCCATGGGCGCAAATATTGAATGGTATAGTAATGGAGATATGAGTTCTATCGATTATGAAAGTGGCATCTGGATTCCGGTAAAACGTAAATAGTTTTTAAATAAGATTAGACAGTTGAAGCTTAGTTTAACTGTCTTTTTTTATTGAATGATGATAAAATAGTTCATATAGTATGGTGGGAGGAAGAGATGTATGAATTATATAGAATGTATAGAAAATGCAAGAACATGTATTGGAGATTATTGTAAAGCTTGCCCAGAGTGTAATGGGAAAGCTTGCCGCAATCAAATGCCGGGACCAGGTTCCAAGGGGGTTGGGGATACTGCAGTTCGCAATTATGATAAGTGGAAAGAGATTCGTTTGAATATGGATACGCTAGTGGAGAATCGCAAAGTGGATACTTCCATTTCACTTTGGGGGAAAGAGTTCAAGTATCCATTTTTCGCAGGTCCTGTGGGAGCAGTTCAGCTTCATTATGGGGATAAACTCAATGATGTTACTTATAATGATATACTGGTATCTGCTTGCAGCCAGAATGGAATCGCAGCTTTTACTGGTGATGGAACAGATGCCAATGTAATGGTGGCAGCAACAAAAGCAATTCAAAAGGCAGATGGACTAGGGATTCCCACTGTAAAACCATGGAATGTAGATACGGTGAAAGAGAAGATGAGTCTGGTACGTGAATCAAAGGCATTTGCAGTAGCTATGGATGTGGATGCAGCAGGACTGCCATTTCTTAAGAACATGACACCGCCTGCAGGAAGCAAATCCGTGGAGGAATTAAAAGAGATTATTGAAGCTACAGGAGTGCCTTTCATTGTAAAAGGTATTATGACAGTAAAAGGAGCACTGAAAGCAAAAGAAGCTGGCGCATCAGCAATTGTTGTATCAAATCATGGGGGACGAGTATTAGATCAGTGCCCAGCAACAGCAGAGGTATTAGAAGAAATTGCAGAAGCGGTTGGAGACTCTATGAAAATCTTTGTGGACGGTGGAATTCGTTCTGGCGCAGATGTGTTAAAAGCACTAGCGTTAGGGGCAGATGCAGTTATTATTGCAAGACCATTTGTTACGGCAGTATACGGCGGAGCGGAAGAAGGAGTTGCCTCCTATATTAATAAGATTGGAAGTGAGTTGGAAGATGCCATGACGATGTGCGGAGTGGCTTCTTTAGAGGAAATAACCAAGGAGTGTATCCGAAAATAAAGAAATAGTTAAAGAAATAGGTAAAAACTGGAATATTTCTGCGATATTACTCATATATTTATATGGGAAGTGATATTGCAATGAAAGAAAAAGAATTAATAAATGATAATCATTGTACTTGCAGAAAATGTATAAATAAACAGTATTCCATAAAGCTTTTACCAAAGAATTGTTATTATGCTTACTATCAGTCTGAATGTGTCATGTGTGGAGAAATGCATCAGATGATTCAGAAGCTGCGATTTATGGGAAAGATAAAGCTTCTATTTGCAAAGAGAACAAAGGAAAAGAGAATAGAAGAAAGTATATTAGATACATGGTAAGGTAATCATAAAGAAATCCTCAAGGTTTTGAAAAACAAAACTATGAGGATTTCTTAGTTGCCAAGCATCCGAAGAAGGTGCCAGTGGCAGGTTCTTTCGGTACTTGATATAGATTATGTTGTAATTGTGTCTGAGTACTAGACATAGAGTTTGTATACAAATCTTATCAAGGCTATGCTTAAAATTATACCTCTACATCGTTGGTAGGAGTAGTGGTTGCTGTATTGGCATTAGAATTCGTTGTGGAATCAGAAGTTTTGCTTTCATTTTTCCAACTGTTGAATTTCTCTTCAACAGCTTTGTAGGTATCCTGTGAAATGGAAGGAAGTTTAGAACCCCAAGTGCCAGTAGCTTTCTCAAATCCTTTCTTAAAAGCATTAAATAATTCATCTGCCTTAGATGCATCATCACCAGCTAAAGCTTTGGCAAAATCAAGAATTCGATCAGAGGTCTGCTCCACACCCCAATATCCATCTTCTGCAATATCAGCCTGAGCCTGAGCTTTTACTTCAGGACTAACTGTAAAGTTACCCTTTGCAAGAAAAGACCAGATACTATCTGTCTGACCAAGTGTTTTCCCTTGCTGGGAAATGGTCTGCTGAACGATATCCATTAATTGTTTTGTTCTTGCTTCTGCATCTGCTTTTAATTGAGCAACAATTGCAGAATTGTCTTTCTTCTGCATAACACCGTCCTTGGTGGAAGCAGTCTTCTCATAAACAGCAGCTGCATCGCTGAAGCTATTTGCTGTGGTACTTTGTGCTTTAGTCTCATCTGTTTTGCTGGTCTGTTTACTCGTGTTTGTCTGGCTTGCTGCAGATGCAGTATTGCCATATACATTGCTGATTGAATTCACACTCATGATAAACCCTCCTTGGTTCTGACGGATAACCATATCCGCCTACATTGATTGTGTATTAGTTCCTAATAATGTTATCGGCAGATTTACTGTATAGTTTACCTTAAGAATAAGCCTTTTTTACCAGAGTTGCAATATGTTTCCATGTTTTCATGTGTTTGCAGTAGATTTATGGTTTCTATTTGGATAGGTTACACTTCCAGTTTCATATCTCCGTCTTTAATCCAGCCCTTCTTACGCATGAGTTCAGAGATTCCGAGAGCCAGGATTCCAGGAAGAATAATGTGCATAGCGATAATCTCTACTAAGACAAGAGTAGATGAAGTGCCAGCGGCTACCATATCCTGATATGCATTAATCTGTCCTACCAGTCCGGCAGTACCCATTCCAGAACCAGTACTGTTGTTGGTCATATGGAGAAGTATGGTGGATACAGGTCCTAGGATAGCACTGGTAATAATTGCCGGAAGCCAGATAAGTGGCTTTTTCACGATATTACCAATCTGCAACATGCTGGTTCCAAGTCCCTGCGCCAATAAGCCATTAAATTTATTTTCACGGAAGGATGCAACCGCGAAACCGATCATGTTTGCACAACAGCCGATGGTGGCAGCTCCAGCAGCAATTCCATTCAAGCCAAGGATGACTCCAAGTGCAGCAGAGCTAATTGGAAGTGTCAGGATAATTCCCATTAATACGGATACAATAATTCCCATAAGGAAAGGTGCCTGTTCTGTTCCCCAATTGATAATAGAACCAAGCCAGGTCATGAAGGCTGAGATTGGAGGCCCGAGAAGCAGGCCTACAGCAGCACCAGACACAATACAAGCAAATGGTGTAACAAGAATATCTACCTGAGTTTTTCCAGATACCAGACGGCCTATATATACAGCAACGATAACTGCAATGAAGGCACCAAGAGGTTCTCCAGGACCAGCTAAGGTGACGGCTTTGTCCACGAATACGGTACCAGCAATGATCTTACTTGCAAAGGCACCAATCTGGCCAGCAGCAAGGGCAGAGACTGTGGTGAGAGGACTTGCTTTTAAACGCAGTGCGACACCACAGCCAATTCCAGCGCCAGTGAGAGACTGTGCTAATTTCCCAATATATGTGAGATACATACCAGTGGAAGCTGGAAGAAATGTGCCTATTTGTACAATGATGGTTCCAATAATAAGTGTGGCGAACAAACCGGAAGCCATTCCGCTGAGCCCGTCGATAAAGATTTCTTTTAATAGTGATTTTACCTTTTTCATAATTCCTCCTTGTGACATTACTACTGTCTTGTCAGTGACTAAATTGAATGATACCACATATGATTTTAAAGTGCAATTTGAATTGAAAAAACAAGCAATAGGTAATAATAGAGAAAATTGGCAAACTTGATTTTTGTTTGGGTTCATAGTATAATTCCATTGTAT
>CAZTGP010000023.1:0-23826 GCA_964613325.1 uncultured Roseburia sp.
GTTGGGATTATGATACTGTAGTTGGGATTATGATCTGAATGTCTGCTGGCGAATGCGCACTACATTTGGCATTTTGTAGTTCAACACTTAAGTTGTTATTGCCTATATTGGAAAGTCTCTGTCCCTAAAGCAGGTATCCTCTGTCCCTAAAGAAAGCTCCTCTGTCCCCAAAGTAGGTATCCCCTGTCCCTAGGTTGAATTTGAGTGTCACAAAACAGAATTATCTTCTCCACTGCATGTAAAACACTTAATTCTTCCAGTTTGACATGCTTATATATGGGCTTATCGGTTTAAAACTTGTGAAAGAAGCATGTCATATATCGTTTTTTCTCCAATAACATGCTTCTACCGGAAAATCCTATCGTATTTTATGGCGTTCGAGCATGTCTATTTTGATTTTTTGCAAATGAACATGCTCCACACGCCCATTTGGCTCATAAAGAAGAAAATTAAGCATGTCATTATAGCAATTTTGTCAAGAAAACATGTTTCCAAATTATCTTGTATATGAAAACTTGTTTTCGAATTATCTTACGTATGAATACATGTTTCCAATTATCTTACGTATGAATACATGTTCCCAACCATCTTGTAAGTATACTCAACTTAATGATTTACATATTTTCATGACTTATTAATAAATCACGTATTTACACGCCATATTAATGAATCACATATTTTCATGTTATAAACAAGTACATCACTACAGCTCCATAATATTCTATATAAAAAATAAGTATATCCCAGCTACTATGTATTCTCATTCCACATTAGCCGAAATATACTCATCAAATAAATTTATTTTGTTAATAATTCAATGCCTTTTTTGATACGTGCAATAGATTCCTCTTTGCCAAGAATCTCCATTAGCTCTGTTGCTCCACCTGGAGTCATCTGTTTTCCAGATACTGCTGTACGGATTGGCCACATAACATATCCATTCTTGCAGCCCTTCTGCTCTACATATTTACATAAAGCAGCATACAACGCGTCGTTGCTGTAGTCCTCCTGCGCTTCAAGTACTGGAAGAAACTCTGTTAATACTTCAAGAGATGTTTCTTCATTGGTTTTCATTTTCTTGTGTGTATACATTGCAGTGTCATATTCTGGTAAAGCTTCAAAGAAATCAATGTGCTCTTTGATCTCAGGGAAGATTTCAATACGGCTTTGAACAAGCTTTGCAATCTTCTTGAAGTCATAATCCTTAGAGATTACTTCTTTCATGTAAGGAAGTGCCATTTCATAGAATTTATCAAAATCCATTGCTTTGATGTATTCGCCGTTCATCCATTTGAGCTTGGTGTAATCAAATACTGCTGGAGACTTGCTCATATGACGATAATCAAATTTCTCAATCAATTCGTCTAAGGTCATAATTTCCTGATTGTCTGCTGGGCTCCATCCAAGTAATGCCACAAAGTTCACCACTGCTTCTGTTAAGAATCCCTGTTCAATTAAGTCTTCAAAGGAAGAATGTCCACTTCGTTTGCTTAATTTGGTATGATTCTCATCTGTAATCAATGGACAGTGAACGTATACAGGCACGTCCCATCCGAAAGCATCATATAAACGATTATATTTTGGTGAGGAAGATAAATACTCATTACCACGTACAACGTGAGTAATTCCCATCAAATGATCATCCACAACGTTTGCGAAATTGTAAGTTGGGAATCCATCTGATTTAATCAGAATCATATCGTCTAATTCTGAGTTATCTACTGTAATATCACCATAGATCTCATCTTCAAAAGTAGTAGTTCCTTCTGTAGGATTATTCTGACGAATAACGTAAGGAATACCTGCTGCAAGCTTTGCTTCTACTTCTTCTTTTGAAAGAGAAAGACAATGCTTGTCATAAGTAGTAATCTCTTTCCCAGCTACTGTTCTTTTCAAGCTCTCTAAGCGTTCTTTATCGCAGAAGCAGTAATATGCTTCGCCTTTTTCCACTAATTTCTTGGCATACTCTAAATAAATGCCTGCTTCCTGACGCTCACTCTGTACATATGGGCCGCATCCACCATCTTTGTCTGGGCCTTCATCATGAACAAGTCCTGTCTCCTGAAGCGTGCGATAGATAATCTCAACAGCGCCTTCTACATAACGCTCCTGATCGGTATCTTCAATTCGTAAAATAAAGTCTCCACCCTCATGTTTTGTCAAAAGAAATGCATACAATGCGGTACGAAGATTACCTACGTGCATTCTTCCTGTTGGACTTGGTGCAAATCTGGTTCTAACCTTGCTCATCTTTTTATCTCCTTATATTAAATGCAGTAAACCACTGCACTTTCATTAGCAAATGTCCAAAGAAAAGGCACTATGTCCTTTTCCTGGTTTGGCAAAGGCTATTATATACCAAATTGTGCCTTTAATCAACGCACACCGAACAAATAATTTTTGTCTTTTGGCAAAACGGAATCTTCTGCATACCATATAATGTAGCAATCAATGAAAGGAATCTAACATGAGTAATGCAACAACGTCTGGCGATTTAGAATCAACTGGATATATGAGAGACACTGACGACATGACCGTTGCCATGGCCTACGTTCCATGGCAGTATCTGAATAAAACCTATGATCCTGAGAAAGCTTTAATGGTCGGAACCATCTTTCCTGAACTAGATAAGCCTTTTACTGGAAGGTCTGGAGGTAGACGATGACAGAGCAAGCGATGAATCAAGGACGAATGAACCAAAAACAATTGATGCGCTGGATTATGATGCTTGGTCTATGTCAGGATGACATGGAGCTTTATCTCGATACACATCAGGATGATCCAAAAGCACTTGCGTATTATAACCAATGTCTAGAGCTCCTAAACGAAGCAAAACAAGCATATGAAGAGGAATATGGCCCATTGACCACCGAATCTGACCAGCCTTTGGGAAATTGGGATTGGACGAAAACACCATGGCCATGGGAAGGAGGTTACCGTTAATGTGGAAATATGAAAAAAGATTACAGTATCCAATAAATATCAAGAATCCTGATCCTGCTATAGCTCAGATTATCATGAGCCAGTACGGAGGACCGGATGGAGAAATGGGTGCTTCACTGAGATATCTTTCTCAGCGATACACAATGCCTGACCGCAAGGTAGCTGGACTATTGACAGATATCGGAACTGAAGAATTGGCACATTTGGAGATGGTGGCAACTATTGTTCATCAATTGACCAGAAATCTTACTGCAGAGGAATTAAAGGCCGCCGGTTTTGATAAATACTATGTGGATCACACCAATGGTATCTGGCCACAGGCAGCAGGCGGAATTCCGTTCAATGCATGTGAATTCCAATCCAAAGGCGATCCAATTACTGATTTATTTGAAGATTTAGCAGCAGAGCAAAAGGCACGTACTACCTATGATAACATTCTACGTCTCGTAAAAGATCCAGATGTACGAGATCCAATCAAATTCTTACGGGAACGAGAAATTGTTCATTTTCAACGTTTTGGAGAAGGACTGCGCATTGTGACAGATCAGCTTGACTCTAAGAATTATTATGCCTTTAACCCAGCCTTCGACAAATAGCTTCTTCGAACACTTGGTGAATGCAGGAAATCCCTCTGACGAAAAACGCCAGGGGGATTTCTCCTTTTTTATAATTCTTCATATTGATTCATATCTTTTCTGCCACAGATTACAGTCAGATTACCATTTCTGCACCGAATAGCATCTAAGAATTCTTTTTCTTTTCCTTCTTCCTTAAGACTAATATCATAGGTGAGCTCATAGAGGCTTCCCATATTTGTTGTCTTTACTCTGTTTAAGGAACACTTGGAAGTATAGGTATCAAACACTTCATCGAAAATATCTGTATAATCAAGGTTCTCCGGAATTGTCACACGAAGCTCCTTGGTATCTATACTTTTCTCTCCATAATGAAGTACATGCAGAACAATTTGAATTACACATACGAATATCGTAATCGCGAAGCCAAACATTGCATATCCAACACTGCAGGTAAGTCCCACTGCCATTGCAAAGAAAATGTATGCAATGTCTCTTGAGCTTCCCTGTAGGGAACGGAATCGAATAAGGCTAAATGCTCCTACAATTGCCACTGATGTTCCCAAATTGCCATTTACCACTAACATAACTACACATACCAGGATTGGTAGAATAATTAAGGTACGTGCGAAATTTTTTGATACCTTTCCCGTTTTCATATAAGTAATTGAAATGAGAAGCCCTAATACTCCTGCGATTACCGAATATAGAAACGCCATTCCAAGTGATGTGGTGGTTCCTGAAGTTGTAGTTGCTGATATAATTGATTCTAACATAGATTACCTCTTTTCTTTTTATGCTGATACCATAACGCCCTGCAGCACACAGTTCGCATAGTTTTCTGTATCTGTTGTATGAATTATTGTATTTTTCGTGCCATATTCATATGCCCCAGCCACCAGATTGTTCAAATATATTGTTCCATATTTAGAAAATGAAACGTTTCGAATCTCATAGCGGCTTAATATATCCACAAACCAGAGTGGCATTGCATCTGTAATTTTGACTTCCATCAAGTGATATCCCTCTTCAAGCAAGGGAACGGTATTTGTATCGTCATCCAGCACAAGATGTTCTCTTCTGCTTCTGATATTCTGATCAAAGGTCACTCGGAATTCCTGGTCTTTTTTTCCAAAAAGAGCAATGCGGTCATAGGCAAGATACAGCGCAGGTTTTAAATCGTAATGTGCAAGGAAATAGTCAATCTCTCTTTCGATCTGCCCCATCTGTTTTGGCTTTTCGTTCTCCAGCAGATATGCTCTCGCCGCTGTTCTTGTCATGGTGATTCTGCGCTTATTCACAATTCCCTTATATTTCTTTTTGATTTCCAAGAATATTTGCGAATCTTCCTCTGGCTTGCCATAACAACGCACCCGGAATTTCTCTTTATAACATGGTTTCTCTATGGATGTGCGGATAAGTTCATTATTCACTGTATCAAAATAGATATTTCGAATTGTATGCAGCCCGTATTCATCCATTTCCATATACGCTTTCAATTCCCCCATCACTGCCTGAAATTGTTCTTCATTCAATAGATATTTTTTTTCTACTCGGTTAAATACTTTTTGTACCATCGCGTTTGCTCCTTTCGACTATATGCAGAATCATAAAGCTGCAACGTGATGGCTATGTGAATAACACTGGAAAATTCCTTGAACGAAATTAAGTGCCACCGATAAAACAAAAATGAGTGCCACTGGCACTCATTTTGTACGCTATGGTGAAAAAGAAGCTGTCCTAAGGCAACCTCTAAATTCCATTAATTTGCTCCAAACGTTCCAGTATCTTCTGTACTTGTTTGCTGCGTTCTCCAAGCTCCAAAGAATTCGAATGAATCTCTTTCTTCAAATTTCCAATCACTTGAATGTTATATTCAATTCTTGCTCTTAACTTCTGGCGGCGCACAATCAGATCATGCTTCACCTCGACCATTTCCTTCTTATTCACCAATGCATTGGCATAATTAATCCATATCTTCGCATCATATAAATGATAATTTTTCAGTTGACGCACGAGTTTTCCATTAAAATACTCCAAGTCCTCATTGGTTTGACGTTGTTTTTCCCGTTTTTTGACGGCTTCATTGTATTTCTCCCATATATAGATGAATTCGTAGGAATTCTTCACATGATATTTCTCATAGACATAATCCACTGCATTCTTGATGTTCACATATTTAATCTTAATGTGATTCTCCAGAGAGATTGCATGATTGATATTCACGTCCGATTTCTGAATGGTTGCAGTATAATCCTGATAGCGAATAAGAGTAAATGCTCCCGCCACAGTGGCAAGAAATGCGGCGATAATCATAAAGAGCTGCGTATCCATAGAAAATGCAAAACGCATCACAAGTAAAATGAATATTGCAATCACAAAAACAGCCATCCATAAAAAAGCAAGCTTTCGCAACAGCTTCTGCTTCTTTATACAATGATGCTTCTCATACCCAAGCTCCGTTTTCTCGCCTTCTAAGTAATTCATATCTCGCTTTACGGTGTCTAAGTATGCTTCGTTGGCCTGCAAGCGTTTAATTGCATCCGGAATCTCATCCTCCGCCTCCTGAAGCTGCGCAAACTGCGCGTCCGATATTTGTCGTTCCGTCTTTAAGAATTCATTGTGTGCCGAATTAAGCTGTACAATATTAGAAGCGGTCTCTGCAATCTGCTTCATCTCTTCTTTTGATAATTCTTCGATTACCTGTATATCATTTAGGTAAGAAGTAACCAGCTTATATTCACTTCTTGCATCCTCTAATTCTCTTGATGCATCGATAATCTGCTCACACTGATCCACAATATAGCTGTCTTTATTCTCTGACTGATTCAAGTGTACGGATTCATCGAATTCATTTGTATTTACTTTTTCTTTTCGCTTTTTTCTTTTAAAAAACATATGTCCTCTATATCCGACTGATTCTTCGGTACTCTTCCTTCCACATATAAATCATCTTGTGAACTTCTTCTTGATATGTCTGCTTATCTCCAGTGGCATATAATTCTTTTAAGTTCTTCAGTTTCTCCAGAAACATATCGTTCTCCGGTCCACTTGCAAATGATGATAGTTCTTTCTGAATCTGTATTAGCTGGTCTTCCCCCACCTGATAGGCAGCCGCCATCTCTTTTATTTTGTCTTTTTGTCCCAGGCAAAAGAGAGCTCTTATATATTCCAATAAAGATTTACGGTTCTCATTCTTTTTATAAGCATTGAAATAGCAATTGGAAGCTTCCTGAAATAAGAACAATCTGGCATATGCCGTTCCGAGATTGTGCCAAACATTTCCCACGATCAATGCATTTTCTGATTGTGCCTTGTCATATTCCAATAATATCCGATACTCGTAGATTGCTGCAATACATTTATTTTTTTCCAAAAGCTGATCTGCCCGGAATTTGCTTCTCTCATACTCAGACTTTGTCTCAATCTCCTGCACACGTTTGACAATCTGCTGTATTTCGGCATTGGTACAATACCCACATTCTTTCAAAATTAGTAGCACAAATGCAGACAGCCTGCATGAGCTGTCCATTTCCTTGCGTAATTCTGCCGCTAAATTGGTCTGTTTAACTTCAACCTCGATCCACTCACACAAATCCTCACAGATAAAATCCTGGTCTAATAAATATACGTTTCGCGAGATATAATAACTCAGCTCCTCTAAAGAGTAGATATTAAGGCCGATTCCTTCTATATAGTAAGGCATCGCAGCAATCGGCTCATTACATAATAATAATTCTCCCATACTGCCTCCCTATATCACCATGGTATATTTCCACGTTTTATCTGTTGCACGAAAGATTTCCCCAAATCCCAGATCTTTAATCTCGATTTCGATCTTGCTGTCCGATACCGGTTTGGCCTTCACGCGCAATCTTGAAGTCCGATCCGGTCTATCTGGAAAATCCGTAAGCTCCAAGGTTTCAATGACTGCCTCTCTGCTGTGGGGCAGCTGCTTCCAGAAATTAATCTCCGGAGTTCCGGATAGAATCAATTCGCATTCTCCCTGTGCTTCAAACCAGCTGTCCCCCGCATTAATCAAATCATAGAACTCCATCGCTCCGTGACTGCTCACCTTTAAGCGCAGATTGAATTTCATCTCATGCTCGCCAATGTATACAAAGTTCCAATTACTGTCATCCTCATACACCCCTGCCGCATAGCAAGCTCCCTTTGAGAATAAGTTCTTCCCGAGAAATGCTCGTTTTCCTCTGCATAAAAATGGCAGTGATGACTTCATCCAGCCTCCGTCAAATCCATCTCCCACAAGATAGACCGTTGACACAATACGGTTCAAAAATGCCTTCTGCATCAGTTCCAGGAAATTAATATCTTTATCCCCGCCCAGATGATTTTTGGTACTCTCTGTAATGCGAATCATCTGAGGTGTTGTATTCTGGCTCCGGCTCAGCCCATAGTAGCTGATATCCTCCCCCGAATATTCAAACAGGAACACATCATGAAGCCATAATTCCGGCTTTTGATTGAGCGCATAGTAATAAAACGCTTCCTTGTGGTCAATTACTTTAAATTGCTCTTTCGTAACACCAAGCTGTGGCGCAATCTGCCATAACAAATCTATTTTCTCATGGGTTAAGTTCCAAACGGTAATCACAAGTCTGTCACAAGTCACTGCATTCCCCAGCTTCTGTGGCAATCTCATAAGCTTCTTTAAGTAAAGCACCAGAAGGTCCTTTGCCTGATAGATATCCTCGTCGATACGCACCGTTTCTCCCCCAAGACTTCTTTTCCAGAGGGAATCAATACAGCTGATCTCCGTTGACTTTGCAATGCGTTTTACATCATCCCCGATATACCACTGTCCTATATTTTTCTTCTTTCCCAGGATCAATGGAATCTGATAAAGCTCACTCCCCGCCACTGTACTCAGTGTCTCCGGTTCTTTCATATTCAATTGGAAAAAGCTTATCATTGCGTATTGATCACTCAAATCAATACCAAGAAAATATGGTTCGCGTTCTTTCTCCATTGTATCCTCATTTCTTTATAAAATATCAAAGCCCTTCTTCGTGATCTGCTCTAACTCTTTATACTGCTTCATATTCCGCTGCAGCATTTCTTCATCCTGCAGTGTATTGGAAATCAACATCTGATTAATCAGATTATATCTGCTGACATCCTTCTCACTGTAGACATCACTGTTGGTGATACGTTCTGTCTCAGATACCTTGATCTGATTCTCTCCTTCTTCCGAAAAATAATATTGAATCAGCTCCCCAAAGAACATGACAAAGGATTTCACAAATATGCCATCAAATACATTTGTCATCTCCTCTGTAACAAACTCCTCACCATCTTCATCACTGCTATAATGAAGAATCACTCGTTTCTTCGGATCTGTGTAATATTCAATAAACACCTTGTCATATAGATGGTATTTTAGGATTAACTCTTTATCCACTTTCTTGTAAAATGCAAAGTACATATTACGTCTGGTATATTCTGCAAGAAGCTCATCTTCAATCTTATAGTTCGTGCCTTCGTGTCTTCCTGTCTCTGCCAAATATTTCAAGAGTGCCAGCTGGCAAGCATCATTTGTCTCTTTCTGATATAGATATCTTGCAGACAGGACCTCAAAAATATCCGAAGCCACCTCCTTTTGTTCCACAAGATACGTGTAAGCTCTCGCTGACAGATACGCTAAGATAATCATATCCCGGCCACCATTCTGCTGATAGCGGTCAAACAGCTCGTCTGCTTCCTTCGGGTATTGTCTGGTAAACATCAGCTGCTCTAAAATACGTTCTTCCAAATCAAACGTATCTATACCATACTCTCCTGCAACTTTCCATAATTTCAGCATTTGCGCCGTAGAGCTATTCAGATATTTACAGAGATAGATCAACATCACATCATTATATTTATCCGTAGAAAATGTATAGGTCACGAGATTGAGAAGGAAGTCATCCAGCTCGTATGTATATTTATCAATCATATAGCTGGATAGCGCTACCCTAGCGGAAGCGCTAATCTGATCGATTCCCACAGTCTCCAATAGTGAATATACCTTTTCGTAAAAGCCTTCCTCCACAAGCAATTCTAAGAGTTCATTTCGCGTTTCACTGGTATAGGTAAGTGGATCTGCCTGATCTAGGAATGCTTTGATCAGCTTCTCTTCGTTTTGTATCTTATAGAATTGAATAATCTCCACTGTCAGCTGTGATTGATAGTTACAGCTTAACTGATCCGAATAAAGAATTGCAGGAAAATACTTACTGTCATCTTGTTCCCAGTCTGTATGATTATTGCAATTTTCCATACGACAAATAATATATGGCAGCTCATCTGGTGCGAGGCTCATACATTTTTCAAGGTAATTCTGAGGATTCATCAGTGGCTGAATGCGGTAATTGACACTTCCAGCATACCGATGACCATTGGCATCTTCAAAAAGTACTGCATACTGCTTCGAATAGAGCTGCACATAGGTCTCACCATTTTGAATCGGAACAATCTGCGGATTCTTCAACTGGCTCTGATACACAATTGCCCGTACCATTCTGGTATCAAAAACCACCAGTTTATTGGTAAATAGGATGTGGGCAAGAGAATGGGCAATATCCTGATTCACCAGTCCGATCTCTAACATATCCTGATAGAGCACAGCAAGATTGTCATCAATATGCTCCTGCTCCACCTGTTCCATGGCGAATCGCCCCATGGTTCTGCGATACTTCTGATATACCTCTTTCTCTGTATCCTTTGCGGCAATAATATTATTATATAATACTGCCATTTTCTTATAAGGCAATGCACTTTCATACTGAAAATACATTTGAATAATCTTAGGAAGCCTTACGATATCACGGCTATCCAAGGATAATAAAAATGCCTCATATAATCCTGTAATACGAAGCTCCAGCTCAATTCCCTTCTCATACCACCCGTGAAATTCCGGCTCAAACTTCTGGGCTTTAATCAAATAACTGCATATGGTTCCAATGTTTTCTGGGGTTGGCACAATCTCGTATGCAGCAGCCATGATTTCATAGATAACCTTTGAAAATTCCTTTTCAAACACAACAAGCTCAAAAATCTGTGCTGCAAGGTCTTTCGTCAGGGTCTTATGGCGAATGGCCCATCGCATGATTCGCACTTCAAAGCTCTCTAATTTAGACAGCAGGTAAGGGTCCTGCCAGAACATATAGTAAGCTTCCAAATACAGATATGGCGAGTTTTGCCCGCTGTTCACCCAATACTCTATCGCTTTTAACTTTCTTGAGCTGTTATTATAGTACTCATCCTCCAAAAACAATAGAATCCAAAACAGCATCGCATTGTCTGGATTATCATGGAAGATAACTTCAATCTCCTTTGTAATACGATCCACATATGCTGGTTCACGTTCCATTAAAGTTAATAGATATAAATAGTATCCCCATGTCGGTGTTTTATGGTCGGTGCACTCTCTCTTAAATGCATTCAAAATCCATTCTGCATCCTGTCTTTGGCGATTAATAATAAGTGCCTGGGCTTTCATCAATTCGTAGATTGGATTATCTGGTTCTAAAACGCGAAGATGGTCTAGAATTTCAATACTTTCATTGGCCCACACACCTGTAACGATTCGTTTTAAACGATAAGCTTCATAGAGCTCTGCGATTCCAGCCCGGTATTCCTTAATCTCATGGGATACTGCTTTCTCTTTCCTCTCCTGCTTATCCTTAATGGTAATATCGATTGCAATTACCTGATATGCGCTCTTTAAGAGAATTCGGCCATAATTATTTCCTGCATGTAATTTGGTTTTATCCAGATAGAATTCAAATGGGCAAACGCTTCCTATAAAATTCTCAGAAGTCACATGATCTTTCACTACACGAATAAAGGAACCAGATACCTCCGCTTCGATTTCCACATAGCCCCATTGATCTTTTGTAATCTCAATCGTTTCTTTTCTGGATTCTGGGAATTCATCGAACAGGAAATCTGCCTGATTCACGGAGAAATAAATCTGATTCTTCCTATGTGTTCCAACCAGATACTCCTCCACATTCATATTGCTTGGTCTGGCATGAAGCATCCCGCGATACATCAGAGCTTCTTTCCCATCATCCTGAAATAGCGCAGAGAACTCTTTGGAATAGAACAGCTTATAGGCTTCCTGCCAATCCTCCTGGGCAACTCTTGCAAAATCTCTCAGACTGCGTATTTTCCCAGTCATGGCATCTGGATAGCTCTTATAAATAGATACACAAAAAGAAAGGCTATATTCGCACTGATTGCATACAATGGTAAATGTTCCCCTTTGAATATCCCCTTCACTTAATCCTTCACTATGAAATTGAAATTTGATTCGCGATTCCTCACCCTCAAATTGTGGTGTCAGACATTCCATTCGAGGATTGGAAGAATAAATAACACCTCGTGCTGGAATATGATTCGTACTGCTGATCTCAAAGCTTGATAAATACTCTTTTCCTTCTAGTACTTCAATATCAATCTTATCCACGGAAAATGATAGCTTTGGTCCCGCGTAATCGAATCTGCCACTTGCCAGCTGCCTAATCCGTTTACGCAATCCCCCACCTACTTTATCGTTCTAGTTTAGTTGATTTTTTGTTAAGTTAGATTATAATGAATTATAAACTATTTGCAAATCTGTTGCAACCGGAAAGGAACAGGAAATGATAAAGCATAAAGACCATTTTCATGGCAGTGACCTTGAAAAAATAGAACAAATATATGGGATCCACAAAGAGGACATTGTGAGCTTCTCCGCAAATGTAAATCCGCTGGGCGTATCGCCACGTCTCCGCGAGACACTTTCTGAGCATATCGATGTGATTACCTCTTATCCAGACCGTGAATACACCTCTCTTAGAAAATGCATGGCAGCTTATTGCGGCTGTGATTACGAGGATATTCTCGTGGGAAATGGTTCCACCGAGTTAATCTCTCTTTTCATCCAGATTGAGCATCCAAAAAAAGCAGTTATTCTCGGGCCAACCTACTCGGAATACGAAAGAGAAATCACTCTGGAAGGTGGTACAACCCATTATTATCCTCTGAAAGAATCAAATAATTTTCAAATGGATGTACCAGACTTCATCTCTCACCTGAATGATTCCATTGACCTCATTATTATGTGTAATCCAAACAACCCTACTTCTACCTGTATTACCAAGAAGCAGATGCGGGAGATTCTTGATAGCTGTAAGGAACATGGCATCTATGTGATGGTGGACGAGACGTATGTGGAATTCGCCCCAGACATCCAGAATATATCCTCTGTTTCCTTGACAAATGACTATAACAACCTGGTCATTTTACGTGGAACTTCAAAGTTCTTCGCCGCACCTGGTCTTCGACTTGGCTACGCCATCACTGGCAATCATGATCTGATTCATGAGATCAATACCAGGAAGAATCCCTGGACTATCAATTCTCTTGCTGTTGTCGCTGGTGAGACCATGTTCTGCGATACCGGCTATATTGAAGCTACACGCAGCTTAATCTTCGAAGAACGGGAACGAATGTATAAGCTCTTCTCATCAAGCACCCGCTATAAGGCCTACAAGCCATACGGTAACTTCATGCTGCTAAAGATTCTAGATGAGAGTCTTACCTCCGAAGTACTGTTTGATCGCGCAATTCGTGAGAAAATGATGATCCGTGACTGCTCTACATTCCCATTTTTGGACAACCACTACATCCGTTTCTGCTTTATGAATCCAGAGGATAACACAAGACTTGCTGAATGTCTGTTGAGATAGCTCTTTTGTGTATGTGTTCATCGTTGTTACTCAATAACATCCTTATAAGAATCTTTCAGGCAATCTGTTATTTCATCCCTGTCGATTACAAATTCTGGTGTTCCCATGTAACCTGGGGCCACCTCGTATTTGTCAAATGGAATTACAAGATTGCCATCTTTATTCCAATAAAAATTATGTTGTTCATCAATCGATACACAATCGCCAAATGTCTTATCCTGCACCCAGTATCTAAGATTACTGTCATCCTTCATTGCCTCTAACATTTGCTGTTCCACATTCTGTTCCACAATCTGATAGAAATTCTGATCTGCCACAATATCTTTCAAAGTGACAATCTCCCCAGTAATTTTATTCAAGTGATAAAATTGATAGGTCACATTTCCACTTCCAGCAGCTTCCACGACCTGTATTTTCAAAGTAAACCAGTTTTTCGTATTTGTCACCACTTCATAATCCACATAAAGAGAACTGTGTCCTTCATCTCCGATCATATCCAGATCTTCGTAGAACCTGCTTCGAAGAGCATCTGACATTTCTGCAATCTCTTGATTAACTGATGCAAATGTTTTCTCATCCTCTATCTGTGGTACCTGAATACTCATCTCATGATTCTCGTCCATATATGAGTAATTGCGAATGGTAATCACTCGAACAAGCTCCCCGATGATTGGTACCTTTTCTAATGTTCTCGCATATACCTCACTCACATTTGGGAGAACAAAAAGCATTATGACAGCGAGACCAGCTAACGCAGCTGCAATTCGGTAAAAACGAAATGTTTGTCTTTTCTTGACTTTTTTCTCTGACATTTCAGGCAGCCGATCCAGTGTATCTTCAATTTGATTCTGTATAAATCCCGGAATATTTTCCTGTTCTTCTGATATGTTCTGCTTTAAGTACTGATCGAATTTTTTCATACCTTAAAAATCCTCCTTTAACATTTCTAAAAGCATTTTTCTGGAACGGGACAGCTGTTTTTTGACCGTCACTATATTAGTGCCTGTAATGCGTGCAATCGCTTTCACTGGAAGGTTCTCATAATAATAAAGCACCGTCACCGTTCGATATGGCTGTTTAAGACTCTCCACAGCCTCACGAACCGCTATCTTCGTTATAATCTCATTTCCAAAATCTCCGGAACCAGTCTCTTCCATCTGTTCCACTGGTATGTACTTCGAATTCTTCCGAATCAGTTCCACCGCTGTATTATGAACAATTTGAAGCATCCAAGCCTTAAAGTGTTTCTCACTCTTTAAAGCTGAATAATTCTTATAGGCTCGGAAGATAGATTCACTAATCACTTCCCCTGCATCTGCTTCATTTCGCACAATCGAATATGCAAGATAATACATGGATTTCTCATATAATCTCACATTTCTGCAAAATTCTTCCTTTGTACTCAAGCTTATTGTTCCTCCATTTATTGTACCATTTGCTCTACAATCCATTTTCCCCAGATTGTATAATATTTGGCGTAGAGATGTGTTTGATCGGATGATTTATCGCTTGATAAATTGCCATTTTCGTCATCGAACAATTCGTTGGCATCCAGAAAACAAAGCCCCATATTATTTGCCATTTTGGCTAACGCGTCATTTAACTGATTGATCGATTGATTGTTAAATATCTCATCACTTTTTGATCGTTTCTCGGTCACATGCAAATTGGCTTGTAGAAAGATGGCACTGTCCGGTTCTCTACTTTGAATCTGTTCAATCAGCTCCTGATATTTCTCCAGAATGCGATCGAATTGGTATCCCATTTCATTCACTCCCAACATAATACATATATTATCATACTTCTTATTTTCTAATAACTCCTCCAAAGAAACTTTTCCTGCACCTGGTACGGACACCAACGTTTCCTGAATATTAAATACACTCATTCCCACTGTGCAAAAGTAATCGGCTCCTTCCAGCTGTGAATATTCCATGAGCCCCACTGTTCTCGAATCACCAATAAATAAAAGCTGCTTTGTATGTATCTCATTTTCCGAAGAATGCTGGATTTGGGATAATTCTTCTTCCCCGCTGCCTGTCTCGCTGTTCATTTCACTATGTATCTCACTGTTTGTCTCATTCTTTATCACCTTGTTTATCTCGCTATTCTTCTCACCGTTTATCCCGCTATTTATCTCGTTGCTCATCTCCCTGCTACCTATTATACGTTCTTCATTTCCCTTATCATTTGTTCCTGTTATTCCTTTAAAAACCAGAAGTGCTGCTATCACTATGCAAAACGCCACTGTTGTAATTACATTTGATTTTTTCATGAGCTGCCCCCTTAAAATCGAAAATATAAAAACGGATCATCTAAGCCTCTTCCCATACAATACACACTGGCTCCAAAGATTGCCCCTAAAAGCACCCATACGATCCAGTTCTTCTTTATTTTCTTTAAAATTCGAAATGGAATTCTGGTAGAGAACAGAATTGCAATGAGAAAAAACGGATAATACTGTTTCCAATATTTCACATAGTCATACCGAAATACAGACCATACCCCCTGTGCTCCAAATGGAAAAAGTCGTGTAAAAAAGACCCACAGCTGATCCATTTGATCAATTGCAAAGATAGTCCAAGTGAGTGGAATCATTACTAACATATATAAATGTCCAATCATTGGAATACGATTCATAATTTTTCCCAGCCATAGCTTTTCTATGAGTAAAATCACAAAAAGAACTGCTCCCCACAATATGAAGTTATATCCAGCTCCATGCCAGATTCCGGTCAGCATCCACACAATGGCTAAGTTGCGAACTGTGTGAAGCCATCCGTCTTTGCTCCCACCTAATGGAATATAGACATATTCACGAAACCAAGCTCCCAATGTCATATGCCATCGCCGCCAGAATTCTGTCATGGTCAGGCTTAAATATGGATAATTAAAATTTGTTGGCAGCCAAAAACCAAGCATTTTTCCCAATCCAATTGCCATAAGTGAATATCCCCAAAAGTCAAAGTAAATCTGAAAGGTAAAGGCCAATATCGCCATCCATGCAAGAGGAGTTGAAACACTTTCAAAACCAATCGCACAGACCTGTGTCCATAATTTTCCAATTGGATTTGCCAGCAGAACCTTTAATCCCAATCCCAAAACAAACGTACCTGCTCCTTTTTGTACCATAGTCAGATCTATTTTTCTTTTATACAATTTTTTTCGTACCTGTTCAAAGGTGACAATAGGTCCAGCGATGAGCTGTTCAAACATCGCCATATAGACTGCGAAGCAAAGCAAACTTTTCTCTGCCTTCGTTTTTCCCCTATATACATCTACAATATAGGAAATCCCCTGAAAGGTATAAAAGGATATCCCTATGGGCAGCACAACCTGATTCATCATTTTTGCTGATTGTGTATACCTGCTAATCTCTTTGAAAATAAATCCCAGATATTTAAAGGACGTAAGACTTATAAGATGAAATGCAATCCCTGCAAGCAGGAATATTCTTTTTTTCTCTGAAAGGTGCTCTATCTCCAGCCCGGTCATATAATCCACCCATATGGTGATGATAAACAAAATAAGATATTCTGGATTCGAAATTGTTCCTGCAAAATAGAAGCAGAAGCTTCCAGCAAGCAATAACGCATTTTTCCACCGAGCTGGTACCAAATAGTAGCATATAAAAAAGACTGGCATAAAAATAAATATAAATTGTAAGCTGCTAAAAACCATTCTGTGCCCCCCATTTCCTTGTTCTAATAATAAGACGCACCGACAAGGAAAAAGGTGACACAAATTTATTTCATAAACCGCTTCACGGTCTTTCTGGACCACTCCACTGCAAGGCTTAGGTATCGCAGCATTGGTTCGGTAATAATTGCAAATACAACCATTAACATTGCACATTGCTTAGAGATACCGGTTATTGCAAACAGGTGACTGATAAACAGCATACAATAAAGCCAGCCAGCAATCACTCCAACCATCATAATGATGTGTCCCTTGTTCATAGGCTGTGCAATACGATACAGAATCATAAATCCTACAATGGCAACAAGTATGGTGCATGAGGTAGATAAGCAGTCCAAATCCACGTTAAACTCCCTGCAGAACAATACAAGCCCGCTTACTACCACAAAATCTGTGATTCCTGCCGGCAAGGCCTTCAGAAGCACATTCGTCATAAAGTGACCCTGAATCTGGTTCTTGTTTGGCTCCAGAGCTAACACAAAGGACGGTATTCCAATGGTAAACATACTAATCAGTGACACCTGTGAAGGCTCCAATGGATATCCCAGTAATAAAATTACGGAAAAGATTGCAAGCAGCATAGAGAAAATGTTCTTCACAATATAAAGCGAAGCTGTTCGTTCAATATTATTTACGACTCGTCTTCCCTCCATTACCACCGATGGCATTCGAGAGAAATCGGAATCCAAAAGCACTAATTGCGCAACCTGGGAAGCTGCGTCACTGCCAGATGCCATAGCAATACTGCAATCTGCATCTTTCAATGCAAGCACATCATTCACGCCATCCCCAGTCATTGCAACGGTCTTACGATTGTCCTTCAATGCCTGAACCAGCAAGCGTTTCTGGTTTGGTGTCACACGTCCAAAGACTGTGTATTTGTCCACGGCTTCCTTAAAGTCATTCTTCGTCTTTAAGGTTGCTGCATCCACATAGCGCTCTGCCCGAGCAATTCCAGCTTCCTTTGCAATCGTAGATACCGTAAGCGGATTATCTCCAGAGATAACCTTGATTTCCACACCTCGTTTTGCAAAGTAGGTAAATGTCTCCTTTGCTCCTTTTCGAATTGGATTTGAGAGCATGATAAGAGCCAATGGCTCTACATTATCTGTCAGAGGTGCCTTTGTTAACGTTCCATTGTATTTTCCAAACACAAGTACACGGAAGCCTTGCTGTCCATAGTTCTCAATCTGTGCTGCATAGCCAGCATACGCATCCCTTAGAATAAACTCCGGTGCTCCCAATACATAAGAAGCATCATTTATTATCATCCCAGAGAACTTTGTCTCAGAAGAAAATGTAAACACTGCCTGTGCCCTTTTCCCAGAGGTCTGTTTAAAATATGCCTGCATGGCTTCCATGGTGGCATTATCCGTTGGCATATTCGATGCGAAATCTGATAGTAATATTTGAAGCTCCTCTGCCTTTTGATCTGTCTGTGCATTTTCTAATGTCTGCTTCCTATCAGCTGAGGTACTATCTTTCTTGTCTGCGCTGCGAAGGTTCAATGGATGCACAACCTCCATCTTATAGACAGTCATTCCAGGCTCCGTAATCGTTCCTGTCTTATCGACGCACAGCACATTCACCCGTGCCAGGGTCTCAATACATTTCATATCGTGAATCAGTACTTCCTGCTTTGCAAGCCGCACCGCACTTACCGCCATAGCCACGCTGGCCAGTAAATATAATCCTTCTGGAATCATCCCGATGACAGCTGCAACCATGGTAGTAATACTGGTATATAAAGATTCCCCATTATAGAAATAGGACTGTGCAAACAGAGCAATTCCAATTGGGAGAATGATAATCCCCATTACCATAATCAGGTTATTTAAGGAACGGATCATCTCTGATTGCTCGCCTTCCTTGACCTTTGTTGCCTGAAGTGTAAGCTTCGAAATATAGGAATCCTTACCGACCTGTTCGAGTCTTGCCTTTGCCTCTCCAGATACTACAAAGCTTCCGGACATCAATTTGTCATTACAGCCTTTGCTAATCTCATCTGCTTCACCAGTAATCAGAGATTCGTTTACTTGTATCTCTCCCTCTACTACGACTGCATCTGCTGGGATCTGGCTTCCTGCTCGAAGTAGGATGATATCGTCCAGCACTAGCTTCTCAGAGGGTAATTCTTCTTCTTTTCCATTTCGCACCGTCACTGTTTTCGGTGCATTTAAGATGGATAAGTCATCTAACACCTTCTTAGAATGTACTTCCTGAATAATACCAATTGCTGTATTTGCAATGATTACAAAGAGAAATAGTAAATCTCTCCATGCTCCTACGAATACCAATAAAATACCGAGAATCAGAAATATCATATTAAAATACGTAAATACATTGGATTTCACAATATCTGAAATAGACTTTGTACCAGAATCCACTTGACTATTTACTGCATGAGCAGCATATCGATGCTTTACCTGCTCTGTGGTCAATCCCACACCTGGATCTGCCTGGACTCTTTTTAGTTGAACTTCTCTTTCTTCTGCTTCCATTTTTCACACCCATTTCTTATGTACCAAATATCGTTATATTCACACATAATTATACCTATACGTCTATGATAATACGCACTATTTCTAATAATGCTTCTAACAATGTGTATTATACCCTTTTTTGTACTTGATGTTTGTATTCTTTCGGAATTTTAAGAAATATTTACAAAATCATAAACTACGTTTCGGTTATCTTAATAAATAGTATTTAGTTAACTGCAAAACACTTTGAAATCACAATGACTATGTACTGCGAATACAAGCAAAAAAGAAGCCAGCACATTTTTACATGTGTTGACCTCTTTGTTATGTTTCCTACTTATTTGAAAGGAATTCATCGATTCCTTTGGCTGCTGCTTTACCAGCTCCCATTGCAAGGATAACAGTTGCTGCACCAGTAACTGCATCTCCACCAGCATATACGCCTTCTTTTGAAGTAGCTCCGGTATCTTCTGTTGCAACAATACATTTTCTCTTATTGGTATCAAGACCTATTGTTGTAGAAGAAATCAGTGGATTAGGTGAAGTTCCAAGTGACATGATTACGGTGTCACATGCAATCTCATACTCAGATCCTGGGATCTCAATTGGGCTTCTTCTTCCAGATGCATCTGGCTCACCAAGCTCCATCTTAATAATCTTAATTCCTTTTACCCAGCCATTCTCGTCCACAAGAATCTCTGTAGGATTCTGAAGAAGATCAAAGATGATTCCTTCCTGCTTTGCATGATGCACTTCCTCTTTACGTGCTGGAAGCTCTTCCTCACCACGACGATATACAACATGAACTTCAGCGCCAAGACGAAGTGCTGTTCTTGCAGCGTCCATTGCAACATTACCGCCACCTACAACTACGACTTTCTTACCTTCAGCGATAGGAGTCTCATAGCCTTCTTCAAATGCTTTCATCAGGTTATTTCTTGTTAAGAATTCATTGGCAGAAAATACACCGTTTGCCTGCTCACCAGGGATTCCCATAAATCTTGGAAGTCCAGCACCAGATCCGATGAATACTGCTTCATAACCTTCTTCGTCCATAAGCTGATCAATTGTAATTGATTTACCAACAACGACGTTTGTCTCGATTTTAACTCCTAATGATTTCACGTTCTCTACTTCTGCAGCTACTACTTTATCCTTTGGAAGACGGAACTCTGGAATACCATAGCTTAATACACCGCCTGCTTTATGTAATGCTTCAAAGATTGTAACTTCATATCCTAATTTTGCAAGATCTCCTGCACAGGTTAAGCCTGCAGGACCAGATCCAATAACAGCAACTTTCTTGCCATTTAATTTATCTGCTTTTTTAGGCTGTATTCCATGTTCTCTTGCCCAATCAGCCACGAATCGCTCCAGTTTACCGATGGAGACTGCTTCGCCTTTGATACCACGAATACATTTTCCTTCGCATTGGCTCTCCTGAGGACATACACGACCACATACTGCTGGAAGTGCAGAGGATTCAGAAATCACCTGATATGCTCCTTCGAAATCTCTTTCTTTCACTTTTGAGATGAATCCAGGAATGTTAATTGATACTGGACAGCCTTTCATACACTGCGCATTTTTACAATTCAAGCAGCGAGCTGCTTCTTCTACTGCTTCTTCTTCATTATATCCAAAACATACTTCTTCAAAGTTCTTTGCACGAACCAATGGCTCCTGCTCACGAACTGGTACTTTTGTCAAAACGTCCATATCTTCCTCCTTATTAACCGTTGCAGTGACCACATCCACCGTGATGTGAGTCGCCTTCTTCTAAAGCAAGCTTTGCACGGCCTTCTTGTGTCTTATATTGCTGCTGTCTCTTCATAGCCTGATCAAAGTCCACTAAATGTCCATCAAATTCTGGTCCATCTACACATGCGAATTTCACTTTACCGCCTACAACAAGTCGGCAGGCTCCACACATACCGGTTCCATCTACCATAATTGGGTTCATGGATACAATGGTAGGGATCTCTAATTTCTTTGTTAATAAGCATACAAATTTCATCATAATCATTGGTCCAATTGCAACACATACATCATAATGATTGCCAGCATTTACAAGCTCTTCTAACTGGTTGGTTCCCATTCCATGGAAGCCGTAAGTTCCATCATCTGTGGTAACATATACATTGCCAGCAACAGCTTTCATCTCATCAATGTAAAACAGAAGATCTTTGGTACGTGATCCCATGATGACATCTGCATCTACTCCATGCTCATGAAGCCATTTTACCTGAGGATAAACTGGAGCAGTACCAAGTCCACCTGCGATAAAAACAATTTTCTTTTTCTTAGTTTCCTCTAAATTCTCTTCCATACAAAGTTCGGATGCGCAGCCTAAAGGTCCAACGAAATCTTCTAATTCGTCTCCCTCTTCTAATGCCATCATTCTCTTTGTACCCGCGCCGATTGTCTGGACAACAATGGTAACTGTCTCTTTCTCTCTATCATAATCGCAGATTGTAAGTGGAATTCTCTCCCCTACCTCATCAACCTTTGCAATAATAAACTGTCCTGGTAGGCATGATTTCGCCACACGTGGTGCTTTGATATCCATCAAAATAATCTGATCTGCCAGCTGTTCTTTTCTAACGATTGGATACATATCTTTCCTCCTTCAAACATCGAATGCATATAGCGGCTTAAACTGATTCATTTACGAATCGTATGTCATAGTGCTTAGACTCGATTCTTTTATGAATCGTATATCATTACATAAAAAACCGTCTCAAGCAATGCTTGAAACGGTTTTTATTACCGCTTGAATATATGACAACTTTATCTCAATAAAGCAGCTTTGTCAACCCAATAAAAAGTAATCTTAATCATTCTCTACGGTTATAGAAATCGTTGTTATGATTTCTTTATATTATATTACGTAAAATATACCAACTCATCTTCTGGCTTGTCTGCAGGTTCAATTGAGATTGGATAGAGAACTGGTCCTTTTCCTTTATATTCTCTTGCAAATTCCACATGAATCTCTGCCGTAATGTCTATCCATGATTTATGGACGATCTCATTCTCTTTCTCGTATTTACATTTAAATCCAATAAATGTAACATCTTCGACACAGCAAGTCATTGCAAAACGTCCAGGGACGAACACACCCTTCTTCAGTTTATCTGGATTATAGACAAGGGCACGGAATTTCACTTTCTTACCATCATATTTCTTATAATTATCCATGGCATCCATATACCAGATTGCGTAATCTGCATCCGTCAGCTCAATGGTATCCTGGGTAATATCAAATGGTAATTCTTCTGGTCTCTCATCGATTGTACCGTCTTTTCTTTCGTATACAATCTGAGCTTTACGATTGATAGTTTTAATAAGACGACGGAACTTGCCACGGTCTGTGTTGTCATCGGTGCGGTTAAAGATGATGACATCAGCTGCAAAGAACTGTTCCTGCATCATTGCGCGCATATTTCCCATGTACATCTCAAATGTCGTGGAATCAACAGTAGCTAACGACTGCACAATCACCCAATCCTTAGGAAGTGTTGCTTCTAATATCTTATCCATTCCCCAAGTACCATTGTATTCAATAAATACCTGTTCTGGAAGATAAGAAAGATTGATTTCCTTTAACTTTTCTTCTGTAAACTCTTCTTCCGAATCAATGGTTACTACCTGAAAATTCACAGTTTTCAGCTTGTCCAAATCATATTCTACATCACCATCTTCACACATGATAATGATGCCTTTTCCGCCTTCTGCGAAATCATTTTCAAATAAGGTTTCATTTACAAGTGATGTTTTACCACTATCCATAAAACCGGTAAATAAATATACTGGTATTTCCTGAGCCATATTTACTCCTTTATACTCTTTATTAAGCAATGCCAAACAATTCTTCCAAATTGTGTTCATTCATATCAGTTCCAATTACACAAAGTCTTCCAGTATAATCTGGTTCCCCATCACGCAATTCGTATTCACCATCTACCAGATCAAAATAGATCCAGGTTCCATCAGTGCTCTCCACCATTCCCTTGGCACGAATGATTGTACCAAAATCTGTAGTATTGCAGAAGGTCTTCATAATGTCTTCTAATTTATCTCTGTCGAACTTGTGAGGAGTCTCTTTTCCCCAGCTTGTGAATATCTCATCTGCATGATGATGGTGGTGATGATCGTGGTCATGGCATCCACAGGTGCAGTTCTCATCATGTTCATGGTCATGTTCTTCATGATCGTGATGATGTTCATGCTCTTCATGGTCATGATGATGTTCATGTTCCTCGTGATCATGGTCATGCTCTTCGTGATCGTGACATCCACAGGTGCAGTTCTCATCATGTTCGTGGTCATGCTCTTCATGATCGTGATGATGTTCATGCTCTTCATGGTCGTGGTCATGATGATGCT
>CAZTGP010000023.1:23926-38772 GCA_964613325.1 uncultured Roseburia sp.
TCTTCATGATCGTGATGATGTTCATGCTCTTCATGGTCGTGGTCATGATGATGCTCATGCTCTTCTTCCTCATGCTTTTGTTCTGCAAGAAGCTTCATTTCCAGATTATCCTGGCCTTCCATTGCTTTTAGAATCTGTTCTCCTCGAATTGCATCCCACTTGGTTGTAATCATGGCAGCCTTCGGATTCAATTTCTGAATCTGCTTTACGCAGAATTCCAGCTGTTCTGGTGTAGCATTCTGGCTTCTGCTTAATATAACAGTGGTTGCATATTCAATCTGATTATTAAAGAATTCGCCGAAGGCTTTCATCTGTTTGCTTGCCTTCAATGCATTTACAACTGTTACAAGTCCGTTTAATTTCACATCCTGCTCTTTCTCGATATCAATTACAGATTTCATAACATCAGAAAGCTTTCCAACTCCGGATGGCTCAATTAAAATACGATCCGGATGATATTTGGTGATTACTTCATTTAAGTTCTTTCCAAAATCACCTACTAAAGAACAGCAGATACATCCAGAGTTCATCTCTGTAATCTGAATTCCAGCATCCTTTAAAAATCCACCATCTATACCAACTTCGCCAAACTCGTTCTCAATCAGAACAACCTGTTCTCCCACAAATGCTTCTTCGATCATCTTCTTTATAAAAGTTGTCTTTCCTGCTCCAAGAAAACCTGAAATAATGTCTATTTTCGTCATTGTATATCACTCCTTTATCACTATCATACTTTTCTTTTTATTATAATCATGTGAATCTATTTTACTCGTATTTTCCTTATATTGCAAACATTAATAATGCATATGATACAGTTTCTCATATACTCCGCCTTGGGCTAAAAGCTCATCATGCGTTCCTTCTTCTGCAATTCCATCCTCTGTCAGAACAAGTATTTTCTCTGCATTTCGAATCGTGGTTAATCTGTGGGCAATTACAAACGTGGTTCGATTCTTCGCAAGGCTCTCTAAGGATTCCTGTACCACGTGTTCACTTTCATTATCCAGCGCAGATGTGGCTTCATCAAAGATTAAAATTGGAGGATTCTTAAGGAATACCCGCGCAATTGACAGACGCTGCTTTTGACCGCCAGACAGCTTTATTCCTCTTTGTCCTATATCAGTCTCATAGCCTTCCGGAAGACCTAAAATGAACTCGTGTGCATTAGCATTCTTTGCCGCCTGAATCACTTCCTCCTCTGTAGCATCTGGCTTTCCATAAAGAATGTTCTCAAATACCGTTCCTGCGAACAAATAGACATCCTGCTGCACGATTCCGATTTGATCTCGAAGACTCTTCAACTTCATTTTCTTGATATCCATACCATCAATACAGATTCTTCCGCCTGTTACCTCATAGAATCTAGGAATTAAAGAACAAAGTGTTGTTTTGCCAGCCCCTGAGGAACCCACAAGTGCCATGTAAGCCCCCGCCGGCACCTCCATAGAAATATTCTTCAATACCTCCGGAGTATCATCATTATAGGCAAATGATACATTTTCAAAGGATATATCTCCTTTGAATGCAGGTGCTTCCACTGCATCTTCCGCGTCTTCTATATCGGGTTCAATGGATAGGATTTCCATGAAACGCTCAAATCCGCTGTAGCCATTCTGAAACTGTTCCGTAAAATCAATCAGTGTTCGAATTGGATCTGTAAAAACAGTAATATAGAGAAGGAACGTAATCAAATCATTTACGTCCACATATCCTTTGGTAATAAAATAAGTACCGGCAATGATAACATTCACCTGTATCAAGGTTGTGAAGCTGCTAAGCCCTGCATGAAAGGTTCCCATATGGAAATAGCTGTCCCTCTTTGCTCCAAGGAAGCCATCATTTCCAGTTTTGAATTTGGCACGCTCAATATCTTCATTGGCAAAGGATTTTACAACACGTATTCCCGAGAGATTATCTTCAATCTGCGCATTAATCTCTGCAATTTTGATTCGATTCTGTCTGAAAGCTTTACGCATTTTCTTATTAATCACATACGCAAATAAAATCATAAATGGGATTAGCAGAAACGCAGCAATTGCAAGTTTTGGGCTGATGGTCATAAGAATCACAAACGCGCCAGCAATCTTTAAAATAGAGATTACCAGGTTCTCTGGTCCATGATGCATCAACTCACTGATATCAAATAAATCTGTGGTAATTCGGGACATGAGCTGCCCTACCTTCTCATCATCAAAGAATGAGAAGGATAATTTTTGAAAATGCCCAAAGATCTCAGCCCTCATATCATACTCAATTTTAGCTCCCATCACATGTCCATAATTGGATATGAAAAAATTACAGTAACCGGATACCCCAACCATGGCAATCATCGCAGCCCCCAGCTTTAGAATCCATGAGAGTGCATCCTTATGGTCCATATAGATGACATTGGTTGTAATATAGCGGATAATTAGCGGAAGCGATAATGCAATTGCTGCTTCTAATATTGCAAAACACATATCAGCCCAGAATATTTTCTTATACGGCCTGTAGTAAGTTATCATTTTCTTTAAGTTCTTATTCATGTAACATTTCTCCTTCTCATGTAAGTCATTCACTATTTTTACATATAATTTGTTCTACATCAACCTTATTCGGAAGAATAGATCCATTCCACTTACTTTTCATTGTAATCGAGGGAAAAATAAGATATCATATACCTATACTTTATCGTTTTAGTAGGGTAATGTATTACACAATTACATATTGGAGGTATTCTATGGAAATTAAAAAGAAATTTTACGAGCATCAGGCTCACACGCTTATTAAGAACCTGAAGTTACGACAGATAGAAGCATTCTATTGTTCCACCAAAGAGGAAGCAGCCAAAAAAGCACTGTCCTTTGTATCTAATGGAGATGTTGTCGGATACGGCGGTTCCATGACAATCGAAGAAACCGGTATCATGTCTGCATTGCGGGAAAATGCACAGATTCGTCTTCTTGATAGAACTACCTGTAATGGTCCAGAAGAAATCAGGCAGCTTTACCGCGATGCCTTCTCCGCAAACGTGTACTTCATGAGTACCAATGCAATCACAGTAAACGGTGAGCTCATAAATATCGATGGCACTGGAAATCGTGTTGCTTCTCTCATCTATGGTCCAGATCAGGTAATCATTGTTGCAGGTATGAATAAGGTCGCCACTACTGTAGAGGAAGCCATTACGCGAGTTCGTAATGTTGCCTCTCCTATGAACTGTATTCGTTTGGAACGAAGCACTCCATGTGCCGTCACCGGAACCTGCGCCAACTGCCTGTCTCCTGACTGTATCTGTAGTGACATCGTAATCACACGCAAAAGTTCTAATCCAGACCGAATCAAAGTAATTCTTGTGGGCGAAGAACTTGGTTACTAAATTCCCTTCGGAGTTAAACATACCATACCGAAAGAACCTGCCACTGGCAGCTTCTTCGGATGCTTGGCACTCATTTTGTACGCTATGATGAACCGAAAAAAGAAGTCACCGCATACGCGGTGACTTCTTTGCTTTGATTAATTGAATTTTCTTTTTCTTGCTGCTTCAGATTTTTTCTTACGTTTTACGCTTGGTTTTTCGTAATGTTCTCTTTTACGAATTTCCTGCTGGATACCAGCTTTTGCGCAGTTTCTCTTAAATCTGCGTAAAGCGCTATCTAAAGTCTCGTTCTCTTTTACAATTACACTAGACATTATCTACACCTAACCTCCCTCCAGTTGCGTATTGTGCATCAACTGTAGGTAATCTTTATTGCACTAGTAAAGATTTTATCAAATTTCTACCATTTGTCAATACTTTTTGCGAATATTTTCAAAAAAATTATTTCAGCATACCTTCTAAAGCGACCTTTGCCTCTGCTACTGCATCTGGAATTCCAGCTGGATTCTTTCCGCCGGCCTGAGCCATATTTGGACGTCCACCGCCGCCACCGCCAACTTTGCCTGCGATTGCTTTGATCAGATTACCTGCATGTGCTCCGCTTGCCATTGCAGCATCCGTTGCCATTGCAATCAGGTTCACTTTGCCTTCATTGGAAGAAGCGATAACCACTACGCCCTCTCCTAATTTTTCTTTCAGCTGATCTCCAAGATCACGAAGACCATTCATATCAACACCTTCTACTGATGTTGCAAGTAATTTCACACCTTTTACTTCAACTACCTGATCCATAACATCACCGAGTGCTTCTTTTGCAGCTTTGCTCTTCAATGATTCATTTTCACTCTGAAGTGTTTTCATCTCAGCCATTAAATGCTCTAAACGCTCTACCAGATTGCTTGGAGTAGCTTTCACTACTTTAGCAGCTTCGTTTAATTCATCTTCTAAATGTTTATAATAAGCAAATACATTATCGCCGGTAAAAGCTTCGATACGACGAACACCTGCAGCGACACCGCTTTCAGAAATAATCTTAAATGCGGCAATCTCTCCTGTATTCTTTACATGTGTACCACCGCAGAATTCTTTTGAGAAATCTCCCATGGATACGACACGTATCTTCTCGCCATATTTCTCGCCGAATAATGCCATCGCACCTGTCTTCTTTGCTTCATCCACTGTCATAACTGCAGTGTCAACAGAAAGATTTGCAGCAATTTCATCATTTACCAGCTTCTCAACCTGTGCAATCTCCTCTGGAGTCATAGCCTGGAAGTGACTAAAATCAAATCGTGTTCTCTCATTATCCTGATAAGAACCAGCCTGTTCTACATGGTTTCCAAGGACCATACGAAGTGCTTTCTGAAGTAAGTGAGTTGCTGAATGGTTCTTACAGGTCTGACCACGTAATTCTGCATCTACCAAAAGCTCTGCTTTATCTCCAGATTTGATCATTCCGCTTGTCATTTTACCAATATGACCCACTTTGCCACCAAGCAGCTTCACAGTGTCTTCTACCTTGAACTCACCTGTTGCTGTGCGGATCACGCCTTTGTCTCCCTGCTGTCCACCCATGGTAGCATAGAAAGGAGTCTCTTTTACAATAATTGTACCAATCTCGCCATCGCTTAATGCTTCAACGATTTCAGATTCTGTTGTAAGTACAGTGATTTCCGATGTATAGTTCAAATTATCGTATCCAACAAATTCAGAAGTGATAGATGGATCGATAGATTCGTATACTGTCACATCTGCTCCCATATAATTCGTTACTTTACGGGCATTACGAGCTTTGTTTCTCTGCTCTTCCATGCAAGCCATAAAGCCCTTCTCATCATAGGAGAATCCTTTTTCTTCTAGAATCTCAGCCGTTAAATCAACTGGGAATCCATAAGTATCATATAATTTGAAGGTGTTCTCACCAGACAATACTTTCTCGCCCTTTGCTTCCATCTCAGACTGCATGTCTGCTAAGATAGCAAGTCCCTGATCGATGGTCTTGTTGAACTTCTCTTCTTCCTGTGTCAGTACTTTGAAGATAAAGTCTTTCTTCTCATCTAATTCTGGATATCCGTCTTTGCTTTCGTTGATTACTGTCTCTGAAAGCTTTGCAAGGAATAATCCATCAATGCCAAGCATTCTTCCGTGACGAGCTGCACGGCGAATCAGACGGCGAAGTACATAGCCGCGTCCTTCATTGGAAGGCATAATACCATCGGATACCATAAATGTTGAAGAACGAATATGGTCTGTAATCAAACGGATGGATACATCATCTAAAGCATCTGTCTGATATGTTTTTCCAGACATCTCACATACTTTATTGCGGATAGCTTTCATGGTATCAATGTCAAATACAGAATCTACATCCTGCATAACAACTGCAAGACGCTCTAATCCCATACCGGTATCGATATTCTTCTGAGCAAGCTCAACATATCCGCCCTTGCCATCGCCTTCAAACTGAGTAAATACGTTATTCCATACTTCCATGAAACGGTCGCATTCACAGCCAACCTTACAGTCAGGTCCACCACAGCCATATTTCTCGCCACGATCATAGTAGATCTCTGTACAAGGTCCGCAAGGTCCTGCACCATGCTCCCAGAAGTTATCGCATTCTCCTGTCTCTGGATCTCTGTAGAAACGAGTAATACGCTCTGCTGGAATACCGATTTCTTTATTCCAGATATCAAATGCTTCTTTATCTTCGAAATAAATAGAAGGATAAAGGCGGTCTGCCTCTAATCCAAGAACCTCTGTCAAGAATTCCCAAGACCATGCAATGGCTTCATGTTTGAAATAATCTCCAAACGAAAAATTGCCAAGCATTTCAAAGAAAGTCAGATGACGTGCTGTCTTACCAACATTCTCAATATCTCCTGTACGCACACATTTCTGACAGGTAGTCACTCTCTTGCGAGGTGGAATCTCCTGTCCTGTAAAGTATGGCTTCAGTGGTGCCATACCAGCGTTGATCAATAGTAAGCTGTTATCATTGTGTGGTACTAATGAAAAGCTCTTCATAGCAAGATGTCCCTTGCTCTCAAAAAACTCAAGGTACATGCGACGTAACTCATTTACGCCATAACTCTTTTTCATAATGTGACTTCCTCCAAATATCCAGCATTTTCTTCCTTCAGGGCAGAAATTGCCCTTGTTATGCTGTAATGTAATTTATTTTTCTTCTACTGTCTCAGAAACAGTATTTGCCGCGGCTTTATCTTTGGCATTTTTGTTTTTACGGAGCTTAATCCCTACTGTTAAGCCGAGTGCTGCGCAAACAGCTAACACAACTAAAACAATCAGATAATGTACAACCCATCCTAAAAATGCTGTCATTGTGATTCCTCCTTATTTTATAAGTATTATTCATACCTATATCATTGACGCGATTCATAAGAATCGTATGTCATAGCTTATATACGGTCTGTAAACAAATCGCATATCATCGTAATTAAATATTATATATGAACTCTAGTGAGAATTCAACATTATTCATTTTCTAAAATCGGGAATTCCTGATTCTCATAGGAAATATCTACGATTTTATCCATCATTTCGCGGCTTGTAATGCGTTTCTTATATCTTGCAATTCCTGAATAGTCCTGCCACATATGCATTGGGAAAATGTATTCGCAGTCCGTATTTCGGATAAAATAATCAATTCCGTCAAACTGATGCTGCTCCTGTCTTGAGTCCATTGGAACAAATGCAATATGAATTGGAAGATTCCCCAGACGCTTGATCTGGGAACGATAATTGCTGCGCACACGCCCATTCACAAGATCGCCAGCGCCTTCCCAGTACCAATCATTCAAGTCTCCTCCGTGATAGATATATGCCCCTTTTACTGCAACATAGAAGGCCACGCCGGTATCGGTTGAACGCAATGTTTTGATTTTCAGGTCATCTAGTTCATAATCCGCACAAGGCGCTGCAAAGAGAATCCGTTTTCTTACTTCCGGATCTATCCCGTGCTTCTTCAAAAAGTTCGGGCTCACCCGAATATCCTTGGAAAAAACAAACTTAATATTGGGATATTTCTCTGTCCATCGAAGCACATCCATATCGTAATGATCCTGGTGGCTATGGCTGGAAAACATATAGATTCTGGTATTTCTCTCATATTCAGGTATCACCCCCTGAAACTGATAGCCTTCCACCCTGTCTCCCTGAAAATAATCAAAAATAAGTACCTTATCGTCTATTTCAACCAGAAAACAGCTGTGGTGTATAAATCGAATTAACATATCATTACCTCTTATTTCATGCGGCGAATAATTGCATTCGCCTGTTTATAAATATCCTGCGGTTCTACGCCAATCATAAACTTCTGATTCTCATAAAGAATCGCTCCGTTTACCATAGTCATTTTCACATTTTGTTTACTGCCGCTGTATACCAGATTCTTAACCAGATTATTCTCTGGCTGCATATTTGGCTGATTCAAGTCAATCATAATCATATCCGCTTTCTTTCCCACTGCCAGACAATCGCAGTCATCCAGTCCCATTGCTTTCGCGCCTCCGGCTGTTGCCATATACAGAATCTCTTCCGCACTGACACATTCTGCATCCTTCTCGCGGATCTTTGCAAGTCCGGAAGTCAAGAACATTTCACGAAACATGTCCAGGCAATTATTGCTTGCAGGTCCATCGGTACCGATTGCCACATTGATTCCCCTATCCACGAATGCCTGAATCGGAGCAATTCCACTGGCCAGCTTCAAATTCGAGGCCGGATTCGTCACCACTGACATATGGTGCTTTTGGAAAATGTCCATGTCTTTCTCATCAAACCATACACAATGATAGCCTCCACCGCCATATTCATACATGCCAATTTCATCCATAATCTGCGTAGGAGTCTTTCCCCAGCGTTTTTTACATTCCGTCACTTCCAGTTCCGTCTCGGAGTTATGGGTCCAGACAGGAGCTTTTAATTTCTGGCTTAGCTTTGCAAGGTCCTTCATCCGCTCCATCGATGTGGTGTACTCTGCATGGAATCCAGGAAGATAGCTTGTCAACTCACTGAGCTCATTCACATAATAGTAGTCCTTTTCCATCTCCTCCACCGAAGACTGGAAATTACTCATAGCAGATGTCAGCACTGTCCGAAAGCCGCAGAAGACAGAAGCCCTTGCGTTGACTTCCGGGAAGAAATACATATCAAAATTCGATGTAATTCCAGAGGTTAGGTATTCCATTATTCCAAGAATATTAAGAGGATATACATCCTCTGGGGTCAGCTGTGCTTCCCTCGGAAATACAAGTTCATTCAACCACTTCTGCAAAGGAAGGTCATCCGCAAAGGAGCGAAGGAAGGTCATTGCCGAATGAGTATGTGCATCCTTAAACCCTGGCATCAGCAGATTGCCTTTTACATCCAGCTCTCTGTCCCAGATAAGGATCTCGTCGCCCCGGCAGACGCCTGACACGTCATTTCCATCTCCGATATAAAGAATCTCCGTTCCTTTTACCCAAAGTTCACCTTCCACAATCTGAAAATCATGTCCCTCTCCTGGGACTAATATCTTGGCATTGTAAAAACGTATATTCATATGCTATCCCCCATTGTCCTGTCCAAGGACCACACCTGCCTATTGCTCCCAGCTATTACAAGCAGTGATCTTATAAAGTTTTCCCTATTTCAAGAATTGTCTCTGTTACCAGCTTCTTAAACAGTGGTGCTACACGGTCTGCTGTCTCCTGCACTTCTGCGTGGCAGAGAGGTACTGGTGAAATACCAGCTGCGAGATTCGATATACAGGAAATTCCTACAATTTTCATTCCCATATGGTTCGCTGCAATGGCTTCACAGGCAGTACTCATGCCTGCTGCATCCCCACCGATGGTTCTACACATGCCAATTTCCTGAGGTGTCTCGAACTGTGGACCGGTAAACTGCACATAGGTTCCTTCCTTTATTGGAATATTTAGCTGCACGGATGCTTTACGAACAAGCTGTTGTAAGTCCTCATCATAGATCTGGCTCATATCTGGGAATCTTGGCCCCAGCTCATCTATATTGGCTCCGATTAGTGGAGAAGGTATAAAGGTAGAGATCTGTCCTGTAATCAGCATGAAATCGCCGGGATGCATTCCCTGTTGTACCCCACCTGCTGCATTTGTAAGAAAAAGCACCTTTGCGCCCATCATTTTCATAAGTCTGGTTGGAAGAACAACGTCTGACATTGGATAGCCTTCATAATAATGAACACGTCCCTGCATACATACAACTGGCACATCTCCCACATAGCCGAAAATGAATCTTCCCTTATGTCCTGGAACTGTTGACACTGGAAATCCTTCAATCTCATGATAATCAAGGGTATCAACCACACGGATATCATCTGCATAATCTCCAAGCCCTGATCCTAGAATCAAAGCAACCTGTGGTTCAAAGTCAATCTTACTCTTGAAGCACTCAAAGCATTTCAATAACTTGCCATATACTGGATTCATAGATATCTCCCTTCTATTGTAAAAAACGTTCAATGTGTTTCTTCACATATGCAGCAACAGGTCCGATGGTAAACGCCATTAACACCGTCACAATTCCGACGGTTGCTCCTGCTGCAATCGCAATTACCGTAACCACACAGTCAAAAATAATACGAACCACACGGAATGAAAGTACCTTCTGTCGTTCCCCGATAATAATCGGAATTGCATCATAAGGGGCTGTTCCAAGTTCAACCGACATATACACAGCTACTGCAAACACAAAGACTGCAAGAATTATAAGCATTGCTGCCGTGCGGATTACCAGGTTGTCCATCTGAAGATCGGGCCAAAGCTTCTGTCTGCACCAGGTTGTAAAATCACAGGCATAGCCAACCATAAACATGTTTAGTACCGTGCCAAACCCAATACTTCTCTTGTCAACCAGAATAACAACTACAAACAAGCCTACATTTAAAAGTGCCTGCCAGTTGCCAAAGGTCATTCCAAGCTTATCTGATAGTCCAAAATTCATTGCTGAGCAAGGATCTGTTCCAAGATTTATCAGATTCAACCAGGAAACACAAAACCCCATTATGCAGACAGCTATAAGACATGCAATAAACCGTTTTGCGAAATGGGGTTTCTGATACATTCCCTGAAAAAATTCCTTCATATTCACTTATTTCTCCTCCGTATTTCTTATGTCTCACTTTTCGATAACTGTTTAAATTATAGCAGAGATTTATTGAAATAGAAACAGCAAATTACCCTATATAATAATGCAGATCATTCCTCCATTGCTATCGTTCACAATTTTTTGCATCGTATCCTGAAGCTTCATCTGGCACTCGTCATCCATCAGTGCAATCTTACTTCGAATTCCATCTTCCATCAATTCTCCAACGGATTTTCCAAAAATATTTGTCGTCCAGATTCCCTCGCCACTTTCTTCCCCTGCTTTGATATAGTCAATCAGATCCTGGGCCTGCTCTTCATTTCCGACAATCGGTGCGATCTCTGTCTCAATATTCGCTTTGATCATGTGAATAGACGGAGAGATGGCTTTCATTTTCACACCAAACTTATTTCCATGCCGGATCAGTACCGGATTCTCCATGGTGATATCTGTCAGCTCCGGCATCACCACACCATAGCCTTTACTATGTACTGCTTCCATCGCATCCTTTACCTGCTCATATTCCCTCTTCATGGAAGCAAGCTCCTTTACCATTGCAATTAACTGATATTCCCCTTGAATTGGCACACCAGTCATCTCACTCATATTCTCATAATAATACTTATCATCCACGTCCATTGTAATTGCAACGGTTCCATCTTCAAGGGATACACTCTTTAGATTTACCTTGGAAAAGGAAGAGGCCTCGCTCTCATTCTCTTTCTCCTCTGGAAGCTTCCAATCGTCGCTGTAGACATCTCGCATTTTCCCCATACCGTTCAATATCGTCCTTGCCCTGTCGATCAAATGCTTTTTCACCGCATGATCCGAAGGAAGCATTTCTGTCCAGCGTGGAATATAGAATTCTACCTTTGATACAGGGAATTCATACAGCATCGCCTCTAAAATTCTATGGATATCTTCTTTTCTCATCTGCTTGCAGTTCACTGGAATTACTGGTGCCTGATAAGTTGACTGCATTTGTTCCCGAAGCACTCTCGTCTCTTCGCTGTAAGGCTTCTCACAGTTAAGCACTATCACATATGGTTTGCCGATTCCACTGATTTCAGAGATCGTCCGCGCCTCTGCTTCTAAGTAATTCTCTCTTGGCAGCTCTCCAATTGATCCGTCAGTTGTAATTACAACGCCGATGGTTGCATGATCATGAATCACCTTCTGGGTTCCTATTCTCGCTGCATCCACAAATGGGATTTCTTCATCCGACCATGGTGTTTTCACCATTCGATCGTCATTCCCCTCCATGTGCCCGCTTGCACCGTCTACCATAAAGCCCACACAATCCACGAGTCTTACACGTATTGAGCTTCCGTCTTCCAAGCTCACTTGTGCCGCTTCCTGTGGAATAAACTTCGGCTCTGTTGTCATAATTGTCTTGCCCTGGGCCGATTGTGGCAGCTCATCAATCATCCGCGCCTTGGCACTTCCATCCTCCATCATCGGGATCACGCAGATATCCATAAACCGTTTAATAAAGGTAGACTTTCCTGTTCGAACCGGTCCCACAACGCCAATATAGATTTCTCCTGCCGTACGTCCCTGGATGTCTTTATATAGGTTAAATTCACTACTCGTATTTTTGTCCATAAAAATACCCCTTCCTCATTTATTAAAAATATATGGAAGGGGTTATCTATTTATTCTTATTTCTTTATTTTCACAGGAGCTTTTTCTTCTGGAAGCTCTTTCTTGCGCTCACGTCCGTACATTACCATGTATTTTAAGAGTCTTTTTGCAAGCTTGTTATCAATCTGTTCCTCAGTTGCTCTCCATTTCCAATTGTCTCCAATGGTGGAAGGTGTATTTAAACGAGCCTCGGAGCCAAGTCCAATCAAATCCTGCATTGGCACAATTGCAAGCTCTGCAACAGATGACCATGCGCCACGCATCAGTCCCCAATTGTAGCCTTCTTCTTTGGTCAGATTCAGATATTCTTTCGCATATTTAATTGCAGCCTTTGGCGCAGTCTTCATCCAGCCCATACAGGTATCATTGTCGTGTGTTCCTGTATATACCACACAATGCTCTGGATAATTGTGAGGAAGGTAATCGCTATCCTCCCTTGCATCGAATGCAAACTGAATTACTTTCATTCCTGGGAACCCAGAATCCTTTAACAGCTTATGAACAGAAGGCGTTAAGAATCCAAGATCCTCTACAATAATTGGGAGCTTTCCAAGCTTCTTCTCCAATGCATCGAATAAGTCCATACCTGGACCCTCTTTCCATTTTCCATTTCTTGCAGTGTCATCTTTGGCAGGAATTGCATAGTAAGAATCGAATCCTCTAAAGTGATCAATTCGAACAATATCGTACAGCTTTGCCATGGCAGCAATACGTTTCGTCCACCATGTATACTGATCCTTCTTCATCTCATCCCAGCGGAATAATGGATTTCCCCAGAGCTGTCCATCTTCAGAAAATGCATCTGGAGGACATCCAGCCACCTCGATTGGGTTTAACTCTTTATCTAAATAGAACTGTGAAGGATTGGCCCATACATCTGCGCTATCTCCAGCCACATAGATTGGGACATCTCCGATAATCTCAATTCCTTTTTCATTGGCATAAGCCTTTAAGCTCTTCCACTGTTCAAAGAACAGATACTGCAGCATACGATAGAATTCAATATCCTCTGCATACTGAGTCTTCGCCTGGGTGATTGCTTCCTCCTGACGGAACTTCAGCTCCTTCTTCCACTCGCTCCATGCCTTTCCATCATTGGCATCTTTTAATGCCATAAATAATGCGTAATCCTCTAACCATTCGCTTTCCTTTTTACAGAATTCGTCATAATCCTGTGGCACCTGCTTCATAAAACGTGTATAAGCCTTCTTCAATAGTGCATAACGAGAGCTGTACATGGTACCATAATCCACATGTTTGATGCTTCCGCCCCAATCAAAGGACTCGCATTCCTTTTTCTTAAGAAGTCCCTCTTTGCACAGATATTCCAAATCAATAAAGTATGGATTTCCAGCAAAGCTGGAGAAAGACTGATATGGAGAGTCTCCATAGCTTGTTGGGCAGATTGGAAGTATCTGCCAGTAGGTCTGTCCTGATTTATCAAGAAAATCCACAAATTTACGTGCTGCCTTTCCCATAGTTCCAATACCATATGGTGATGGTAAAGATGAAATTGGCATTAATACACCACTTGTTCTCATAATCTTATTCCTCCTAAAACCCTAATTCATTTTTCTTATGCTCTCACCGCTTACGAACTCAAAAGGTACAATCTCGTGAACTGGTTTCCTCTCTTGTTCCAGCTGATAAAATAGAATATCAACGCTTTTTGTAGCAAGTGTTTCTGACTGCTGTTTCACTGTTGCTATTTGTGGATTATAGTACTTCGCATATTCTGTACCGTCAAATCCAATTACAGAGATATCATCCGGTACGACATATCCCATATCCCGCAGTGCTCTTATCACACCAACTGCCATTACATCTGACATCGCAAATATTGCTGTTATGTCCTTCCTTCGCCCCAGTAAACGCTTTGCTGCCTGATAGGCACTATCATATGAGAATCTTGCCTTCTCATAATAATCATCCAGCTTTAGCTGCACATGATTCTCTTCAAAGCTCTCTTTGCATCCCTGATAACGTTCTTTACTGGTATGTGAGGAATGTAAATCGCCACCGATAATTCCAATTCGATTATGCCCATTATGTATCAGCTCATCCACCGCACATTTTGCCGCGGTAATATCATCTGTTGATACGCTGGATAAATTTGGGAAATTCATACCTCCTGCTTTATTGGTAACCAGAACACATGGTATCTCAATAGAAGCAAATCCACGTTTAAAATTCTCCGGGTTACCACCTAAGAACAAAATACCTAGTGGTTTTCTTTCTCTGCATAGGATCTTGGCCTGCTCCACTTCATCCGCATCTTCATCTAAATAAAGGACAAATGACGTGTACGCTGCACCTGCAACTCGTTTCTGAATTACTTCCAGGATGCTGGCAAACAACATATTTGATGTACCCTTCAGCAATATTCCAACGGTCTTACTGGCTGCCTGCTTCAAATGCTTCGCATTGTTGTTTGGAACGAAATGATAGAATTCAACGATTTCTTCAATTTTCTTACGGGCAACCGGGCTGACATCTCTTTGGTGATTCAGCACTCGCGAAACAGTACTGATGGAGTAGCCGGATTCCCGTGCAATGTCCTTAATTGTAACCATTTTTACCCTTCCAGATTCATTTTCCTGAAAACGTTTTCAGTCATAACAACAATAGTATAGAATTCTAGTTCTTCTTTTTCAAGTCTATCTTTCATTTTCTACTTTTTCGCTAATTTTCGTAACTATTTTTTATGAGATTTGTATAG
>CAZTGP010000024.1:0-38460 GCA_964613325.1 uncultured Roseburia sp.
GAGACAGCATATCTTTGCTCGAGTTGGAATGTCCCGTCGATAGACTCCCATCATGCCCACAATTCATACTCTGCAACATATCTAAGGTTTCAGCTCCTCTACACTCTCCGACAATTATCCTATCTGGTCGCATGCGCAAGGAAGTACGTATCAAATCGCGAATACTTATCTCTTGCACTCCTTCCATATTAGAATTACGGGTTTCCAGCCTCACCAGATTTTTTATTCCTATAATCTGTAATTCTGCGGAATCTTCAATTGTAATCACTCTTTCGTCCGAGGGAATATATTGCGATAATGCATTTAAGAATGTTGTTTTTCCAGAGGAGGTTCCTCCAGAGATAAAAATATTATAACGAGCTTTTACCATTTGTCCTAAAAACTCTGCCGCCTCTTTACTAATAGATCTAATTGCAATCAATTGAGTCATTGTGATTGGCGTTTTCGGGAATCTGCGGATAGTTATTGCTGCTCCACCTAATGCAATGGGTTCTAATACTATGTGTACTCTAGATCCATCAGCAAGCCTTGTCGCCACAATCGGCGAGCTTTGATTTACTACTCGATTATGGTCTGCAACTATTTGCTGTAGAAGATCCATTAGTTTATCATTTGACGTAAACGATTTTTCAGACTCATATACTGTACCATTTTTTTCATAAAAAATATGATTTGGTCCATTCACCATAATTTCTGTAACTTCAGGATCATCTACCAAATCTTGCAATACATCAAGTTTGCGAAGTGAGTCAAAAATTTGTTTTTCCAAGTGAAACCGTTCATGGATTGAAAGATTTCTTCCTTTTGTATTTTTGGATGTTTCTCTCGCAATTAGATGCTGGATCTCCTCATCCTGCAGCTCTCTAGATAGATCCATCTGTCTCAGAACATCTTCGCGTATTAAATTCGCTAACTCATCCAACTTGCATTCCTCCTGAACGCCTTGGAATTTCTCTTCGTATCATATCTCCAAATTCATTCCATTTCCACTGCTCAATCAATCTTTCGTATGATGTTATCATTGTACTCAAAATCGGCAATTCAATTTTCTGTATCCTTTCATAGGCCATTGTATATCCCTTGTTCTTTAGTTCCTCAAAAAATTCATATTCTCTCCACTGATATAGTCCCCCCCTTCCCTTTAACAAATATATTTCCTGACAGTGGTTTAGCACCTCAAAGAAACCCTGAAATCTTGATCCAAAGTTCAATACAATTACTTGATACTCCATTTCCTGAATCATTGTTTGTACTATTCTTAAGTATGAAGATGCTCCTATCTCGCAAAAGCATTCCGTATTTTCTGCTGGATACACAAAGTCCACTTTATCCACATGACCAATGCATGAACGCATCCTTGCTGTAGAAAACTGATTGCTTTCCGACATAACTAACATCTCTTCTAACCCCATCGATTCATCTCGCTTCAAAATTTGTGAAGCTCCACTATTTTCTTGTAAATCAATAACCAAAGTCTTTTCTTTTTCACTCATAATTGATGCCAACGTAACTGCCATTGGCAATTGATACTCATTCTCAGCAAGAGAATACACACCTATAATTCTTGCTTTTTGAGGTATCTCACCTGTTTTCTTTACGCTGGTAATTTCCTCACCTATATGTTTCATTATTTCATCAACGATACGATTGACTTCTTGATATTTCTCCACAAAGACTATTTCGCTATTACTATTCTGATTGTATTTTTCATGTAGCAAAAGATCTGTTTCACTTTCTTCATCTTCAAGATATATCATTGGCATCCCCTTCACTTTCTGAATATCCTGTAATTGCTCATTCTCATCACAATCCGAAACAATCACCAAATTGCACTGATCTGCTATATTATCCATCCAATGCTTCAAAGAACTATATTCATAAATTTCTAGTTCCGTTTGGTAATGGTTCATAAGACAGTTTACAAACCTTTTCTGGTACTCTTTATCCCCAATTGCAAGTGCCAGTTTTATTTTTTTCATCTAAATCCCCCCTTTAATAGCAAAAACACCTAGGCATATTGCAAGAGAAAAATGAATGACATTTTGATTTTCATAACCAGTTTCTCGATATGAAAAATAGTGTCCTTGCATAAGTTCTCTAAAATATCCCATTGCATGAAATACACTTCTTTGAAGATTTTTATTTTGGATCATTCTAAAAAGTGATATACCCGCACCAAATAAAAAAGATGCTCCCATGCATAGAATAAGTTGTTTGAAATTAACAAAACTGCCTATTACGGAAAAAAGCTTGATATCCCCTGCACCGATTGCGCCAATGAGGAATAACAGATATAACGTGATAACCGGAGTTACTATGTTTACCAGAAAGTAAACGATTGCGATTGGTCCTTCTAATGTAATTCGGAATCCCAATCCAAGTGCTAATCCAATTCCAATCAGCCGGTTACTGATTCTCATTGAATATAAATCCTGTACAACTGCAATAATAATAATCCCATATAGGATCAAATTCGATGCTACCCCAATTGCATCCACTTTGCATCACCCCTTTGCAATATATTTTGCGGTGTTGTATCAAGTTGTGAATCGAATTATAGACACTTGTCTTTCAAATGTCTAGTCTCTTTCGCTAAAAAGTTACGATTTGTGTATTTTCTACAAATTTTCCCACACAACAATTCCATATAGAAGTGCCAACCCGCTGATACCAAGGGTTCCCACTGTTACAATACTGACTGCATTCAGACCGACAATAGTAGAGACACCTTGATTTTTTAACAATTCTGCGATGCAGATCAGCGCTGCAACGCCAAATATTACCCGTAGAATAAAGTGTAGAATGCTTCGAATGATTTTCATACATGATCCTTGGACAGCTTTTTATTAATATATGCAGGAAATTTTTGTATAGAATGGTTTTTTCATGCTTATACTTTACTAGAAGTGTATTTCGGAAAGGAAGTGGATAAGTGTTTGAGACTATTTAAGTCATCTCCCGAACCAGAGGACAGTTACACCGTGCTCGTACAGAATCTTGCCCAGACTACCAATGAGTTGAATACCGTCTATGCGAATCTGGAGAGTGTTGTTGATCCTGATTTAATTGACTACTACATCTACCAGGCCAAGGCAGTACAAATGCGTTACAAATTCCTGCTGCATTGTGTCAAAGAAATAGAGGATTCTTATGCGAAGAATCCTCTGTGAGTATCAATTTCCATATAATTTTCTGTGAGATTGTGTTTCCCATAAGTCATGCCCGCATAGATCTGCTGGGTGTTGCTCATAAGTGGTCCTGAAGTGTCCTGCTCTGCTGCTTTGACAAAAGCGGCATACAGCGGCTTCAGGATCTTCTTTGTGTCTATGATTCTAGTTGCTTTGCCTTCATACATGGCTTTGGCCAGCTCTGTTCTGGAATATACGTAGAGTGAATAGAGATTCTTGGAGATCTCATAGCTGAAGTCCAGTGCTCCAATCAGTTCGGTTAAGGCATCCTGAGCTCTCCGAAGAGAGTGCTTATATTCCTCCCTATCCTTCTGCTCCAATGCATTTTCTGCATCCTCCATGTAGGTGAACAGAATCTCATATATGATGAGGATCATTCCACCACGATTACATTGGCTAAGCCGCAGGGTGAATTCCTGTATTTTCTCGCGCGTCATGCATTTTCCTCCTTGCTTCTAACTGCCTATTTGGACAATAGGGATAATACCTGCTGTGGAAGGTCATTTGCCTGGGAGAGCACAGAGATAGATGCTTGATTCAGGATGTTCTTCTGTGTATATTCGGTCATTTCCGTTGCCATGTCCGTATCCATTAAGTTAGAATATGCAGAGGTCATGTCTTCCTGTGATTCACTCAGACTGTTGGTTGCATAGTCCAGACGGTTCTGGCTTGCTCCGATCCTGGATCGGATCTCGGATAGTCTTGCGACTGCACGGTCTGTGATGCGCATTGCCTTTTCTGGTCCACCTTCTTCTACGACGTTGATGGTGTCCGTGTATAAGGATTGGGATGAGACTTCTGGGATTCGAATATCCATGGTCTGATGCTCATTTCCACCAATCTGCATAGTCATTGCTCCGATTTCAGTCACTTCGATTTCTGCAGTTGTTGCTTCGCTATCATTTGCATTTGGCATGGTAAAATCCATAGAGAATCCATCTGCGTCTGTTACTTTGATGTATTTATCATCGATAGTAACCTTGGCTGTTGCGGAGAATCCCTCACCTAATGTAACTACTTCAGGTCTTGCTGGATCTGCTGCTGTGTCCTCCCCTGCTTCATGTGCAAGCTGTATCGTGATGGAATATTTTCCAGAAGGTACACTATCTGAGATATAGACACGCTCTGCTTCTTTGGCATATGTACGCACATCATTCGTTCCGTCTAATAAGGATTTGGTATTATATTCGGTGTCACTGGAGATACGATCTATTTCTTTGTTCAGCTGATTGATCTCGTCCTGAACTGCCTGTCTGTCGTTCTCCGACTGGATTCCGTTTGCTGCTTTGACGGATAATTCACTGATTCTTTGTACCATACTGCTTACTTCGTTCAATGCTCCGTCGGCGATCTGAAGGACGGATACTCCATCGGATGCATTGCTCTCCGCTTGATCTAAGGCATCGATCTGTGCTTTCATTTTGTTAGAAATTGCCATTCCTGCTGGGTTATCCCCTGCGTGATTGATTTTATATCCGCTTGATAAGCGTTCCATAGATGCTGCGAGATTTTTCTCGGTACGCAGCAACTGATTATTTGTTCGAACTGCTGACATGTTCTGATTGATCTTCATATATTTCTCCTCTTCTGCCGAATCAGGCCGTGTATCAGCTTCCCTGCTGTTCATCTGCAACATTCCCTGTCACAGCTTCATCTGTGTTCTATATCGACACATTTCTCATTTTTCTTAAGTATAATTTGCATTTAGACGGGAATCGTATTATAATAAGCCCATTCCAAAGAACAAAGTTATCAAGGAGGATATATCACATGGCTAGAGTAACCAAAAGTACTATGATTGGTGAACTTCTTCAGATTGATGCAAATGTAGCTCCAATGCTTTTAAATATTGGCATGCACTGCCTCGGCTGCCCATCTTCTCAGATGGAGACAATCGAAGAGGCTGCTGCTGTTCACGGCATTGACGCAGACGATCTTGTTGAAGAAATCAATACCTTTATCTCACAGGATATCGGTTAATTAATTATTCTTTTATAAAAAAAGCCATCGCTTAACAGCGATGGTTTTTTTAAATCTGAGCTAATACCTGAAGGGCATTCTGCTTTACGATTACTTTTCCGTGTTCTTCATAATATGCTCCGACGGCAGTTGTATATTTCTGCTGTCTTCCATATTCCGAGATAATGTTGCATACTTTATTGAATTCTTCTGGTGAATGCTCACTCTTGCTGACGGTAAGGTAGAAGCGATGTTTCACTTCGTTCTTATACAGGTCATTGTCTCCATTGTAATAACCGTCTAACACGTGTGCGAGTCTTTCGACCTGTTCAAGATTGCGGAATTCAAATAACTTTGTAAGATTGACTGGAATCTCCATGGAAGGCTTCTCGTTATCCGATTCTTTCTCTTTATCCTTCTTCGAAGAATCTTCACCAACCTCTTTGGATGGCTTCGCATTCTCCTCACGAATCTTCTTAAATAATCCAAGAATATCATCTGCCCCCTGTGACTGCGCCACTTCCTGGTCAGAATTCTCATCATACATGATGTCTTCTCCAGCTTCTGAGAACTTGGAGAATCTGGTATCCAATTCTTCTGGATACTCTACTTTCGTGATGACTAATATGATTGTATCTGATGAAAGAGGTATTGCTTCTACCATCAGTGGAATGTCATTTGCTTCAAAGCCGAATTCATAGTTCGCCTGCTGCATCATATCACGGAAAAGTGTTTTCGCTTTTTCTGAGCCATATGCAAGCTCACTTAGTTTGATCTGTCGGTCTGCCAAGTCTTCTTTGGTCAGTGTACAACGGATCTGATTGTCATTTACTTTTTCAATTTTCATATGATCACATCCTTACTTTGAAAATTTCCTTGTAAATTGTACATTTATTATAATCAAATGCCCTGATGATGTAAAGTATGACGTATGATTAAATTTTTCTAAATTTTGTCTTTTTCGACAAAGTTTTCAAAAAGTTGTTGCATTCAGAAAAAAATTGTGGTATATCTTTATCCATGAGATGCGTTGCTGTACAAAAGGAGCGTATGACAAATAGTAATAATCTAATTTTATCTGGCAAGTATCAGTTTCTTCGGTGCCTCGGCACTGGACAAACAAGTCATGTATATCTCGCCAGACATCTTACACTGAATGTGAATCGAGCAATCAAGGTTCTCCCCAAGACCTCAGCTCACCCTATTTCAGTGCTTTCGGAAGCACAGCTTTTACGATCTTTGAATCATCCAGGTATCCCCACTATTTATGATATTGAACAAGACGATCAGAATTACTATCTTGTAGAGGAATATATTCCCGGAGATTCTTTAGAAGCTTTTCTGCTTCATCAGACGTTTATTTCCCAAGCTTTATTTTTATCATTCTGTGAACAGCTTTGTGATATTTTCACTTATCTGCATTCTTTACATCCTGCTCCGATCCTCTATCAGGATTTGAAGCCGGAACATATTATAGTATGTGGATTACAGTTGAAATTAATAGACTTTGGTGCATCATGGAATACTACCAGTTTAGGAAATAACTTCAATTGTTTCGGAAATGAGGAGTTCTCAGCACCGGAGAGTTTAGACGGATTAATTCCATCAGTTGCATCAGATATTTACAGTCTTGGCAAATTATTCCTTTTTCTTTCCAATTACCTGGAACGCCCACTTACACGAAACTTCAAACATATTATCCGTAAAGCAACTCAGTCCAATCCTCAGCTTCGATTTGAAACGGTAGATGCTTTGGAGAAGGCAATTCACTCAGAACTACACAAAACACAGCAATCACATCTCTATCAAACAATTGCAATTGCTGGCAGCTACAAAGGCTGTGGTAGTACACATCTGGCAATCTCGCTTGTCTGTGTCTGTAATTATCTTGGAATCCATTCTGTCTATTTTGAACGAAATACCCAAAACAATATTCGCAAAATGGTTGTCCAAGAAAAGCATATAAAAGAACAAGATGGGTATTTTATGTATAAAGGGTTTTCTGGTTTTCCTGTATATGGACCTGGCATTTCCATTTCTGAACCAAATTGCTCTCTGCGTATATATGATGTTGGATCTGATTTCGAGCTATCTGATATCTCGGATTGCGATCTAATTCTTCTAGTATGCGGTAGCGCACTATGGCACAGAAAGGATGCAATCGATAAAGAAGAATTCTTGCATGCATATCGGGAACGTCTCATTTTCATTTGTAATCCGGGTGATCCAAAAGCAACACATTTTTATGCAAAACAGTTCTCTTCCCCGGTATATCCATTTGTCTATGACCCAGATCCTTTTCAAATATCCAAAGAAAAAGCCACCTTTGCCAGCCAGCTCTTGTCCAAGAAAGGGAGGACGATAATACGAAAGCCCAAACTATAGCAGTCTGTGGAATCGCTCACAATGTAGGAACTACCACGGTATGTCTTGCACTCTCTAATTATTTATGCAGCAAATCCAATCTTAGAACCGCATATATCGAATTGAATGCTTCAAAGCAGATACAAACGCTGGATCGCAAGGGGAAATCAAATGTGTTTACATATATGGGGATTGATTTCTTTCCAAATACTGTATTTGATACATTGCCTTTCATATATCGACTTCATTATGATTATTGTGTGCTTGATTTCGGTATTCTACACCAAAATAATTATCCAGAATTTGTGCGCCAGGATCACTGCTTTGTTGTGGGCACGGCAAGTCCATGGAATATCAAGCAATATGAAGATTTTATCCGCCATTTACTTACATCAACTACAATCGATCAGGAAAAGTTGATGTTTCTGGGAAATTTAGGGACAAAGATAACTCTAGGCAGATGGAATCTGAAGTATTCTGCTTTGCTTCATTCCTTCCCTTATCTGGACGATCCGTTTCAACTTACCTCCAGGGAATGGGGAATACTTAAGGAGATACTGAAGAAAATGTAATATACCACGACAAAAGATTTTTTTCAGCAAACGAGGATGTGCTTATGAACGATATCTTAAATCAGCTGCTCGTTGAGTACAGGCCATTGGAACATCAAGGTGCCGTTATCTGGCTTAATGATGTTCCCACTGATTCTCCCCACGCTTCAAGTCGATTATCTGTGCGGGAGGAACAGCATACCTATGAAATTCATTTAAAGAAAGAGGTGATGCAGTATCCGAAACGGCTACCGAAAATAGCCAGTTATTTGTAACTTATTAATTATATTTTAATTGTATGGGAAATGAAAGAATCTCAACGCCTTTCATTACAAGTAGACAATCATGAAAAAAGAGCAAGAGACCACCTTTTGTAACAGGTGGTCTCTTTTGTCATTTGAAACTCATTTCATCTATGTTATAATAATCGTAATTATAGCCAAGTGGCAAAGAAAAGGAAGGATTCTTACATGAAGAAAAAAGCATTACCTATAGTTGCAGTGATAGGTCTTATTCTTATCATTATTGCTATTATGCTGATCTCACAGCTAGTCAAAAAATATACGCCTACCAAAGAACGCCAGGATCTTGCAGAGCACTATGGTGTTACCGCTGAGGATCAGGTTGCTCTCATTCTCAATAACGATTTTGTTGAATCGCAGGGAAAAGTAATTGATGGTCATATATACCTCGATTATAACTTTGTACATGATAATCTGAATAGTCGTTTCTACTGGGATGCAAACGAAAATGTTCTGTTATACACAACAGCTTCTGATTTGATTACTGCATCAGCAGATAGTTCTTCTTATACGGTTACCAAATCTTCTAATGATTTTGGACATGCCATCGTTAAAGCGTCCTCAGATTCTGCTTATATTGATATTGACTTTATTAAGAATTATACCGCTTTAGAATACCGTTACTTCGAGTCCCCTTCACGGGTAGTACTCACTAACACTTTTGGTGAAGTAACCACTGCCACTTCTAAGAAGAAGACTGAAGTTCGTGTTTTAGGTGGCATTAAAAGCCCAATACTTTCAGATGTTGCCAAGGGTGATACCCTTACCGTCGTTGCTCCAGATACCAAATGGACTGAGGTTCTGACTGCTGATGGTGTTCTTGGATATATTCGTTCTAATGCATTATCCAATACTACCACGGAGACGGTTACCTCTGATTTCACTCCCGATGAGTTCTCTCATATTAAAAAGGATTACGAAATCAGTATGGGGTGGCATCAGGTAACGAACAAATCCGCCAATAATGAAATCGCCAACATTCTTTCAAATACAAAGGGAATGAATGTCATCTCTCCTACCTGGTTCTACTTAAATGACAACAATGGTAATATTGCAGATCTTGCCAGCACCTCTTATGTAAATTATTGTCATCAGCAAAACGTTGAAGTTTGGGCATTGATCAGCAACCTTGAGAATAAGGATGTGGATTGCAGCTATGTTCTTACTCATACTTCCACAAGACAGAATCTCGTGAACCAGATTGTGTCTGCCGCAATTCAGTATAACCTTGATGGTATTAACCTTGATTTTGAAGCCTTGGATGAAGCAGCTGTAGGTGATTCCTTTATCCAATTCGTTCGTGAGCTTTCTTTGAAATGTGCAAACAATGGAATTGTTCTTTCTATTGATAACTATTCACTGTATTCTTTCAATGAATTTTACAATCGTACAGAACAAGCCAACTTTGCTGACTACATTGTTCTTATGGGATATGATGAACATTACGCTGGCTCTGAGGAGGGCTCTGTTGCCTCTTTGAACTGGGTAAAAGAAGGGGTAGCGAATACCTTAACTCAGGTTCCTGCTGAACAGTTGATTCTTGGTATGCCATTCTACACCCGTGTATGGAGTGAGACTCCTACCAATCAGGATGCTGTAACTGAAGAGAATTCTTCCGATACGGAGCGATTATTTGATCTTGATTCCTATGCCTGTGGCATGAGTGAAGCAAACAAACTTGTAAATGCCAATGGTGCTGTAAAACAATGGTTAGATGACTGCGGGCAGAACTATGTAGAATATGTTAACAATGATGTTACCTACAAGATTTGGCTTGAGGATGCTTCTTCCATCGAGCAGAAATGCAAAGTTGTAGATGAGAATAGTCTTGCCGGTGCTGCTTTCTGGAAATTAGGTCTAGAAACCAGCGATACCTGGGACACTATTATCAAATATATCAACTAGAACCGATATCTTTTCCTCTCATCCTGTACTGAATGTTTTCTTTCTTTCATAAAATACAAGTAAAACAGTAAGGATGATTCTATGAGAAGGAAATTTGAAATGTTTATGGTAATCTGCCTTTTGGCTACCTCGTTCTTCCTTGCAAGAAGAGGTGCTGCACTGGTACAAAGTCAGAAGGCAAATCAATCAACTCTATGTGTTGTAATTGATGCTGGACATGGTGGAAATGATCCCGGAAAAGTGGGCGTGGACAATGTATTGGAGAAAGATGTGAATCTGGCTATTGCATTGAAGCTGAAACCATTATTTGAGAATAAGAACATTCAAGTTGTACTAACAAGAGACAATGATTCTACTATGGCGAGCAGTGCTGCCACCAATAAGAAGGTGGAAGATATGCAGAAACGTGTTAAGCTCATTGCGGATTCTGATGCAGCACTTACCATAAGCATTCATCAGAATAGTTATCCAGATGCATCGGTCGCTGGACCACAGGTCTTCTATTACAGTCAGTCTGCTACTGGGAAAGAGTTAGCTGAAACGATACAGCAGAGTCTTAACTCTGAATTATCACCAGCTTCACCGCGTTCTATTAAATCCAATGATAATTACTATATGTTAAAGAAAACACCCACACCAACGATAATTGTTGAGTGTGGGTTTTTAAGTAATCCAGATGAATCCAAACGCTTAGTAGATGACTCGTATCAGAATCAACTCGCAAGAGCGATATATCTTGGTGCTGCTAACTATCTGAAAGACAAGAATCTGTTATCCGATGGCACTGATTCCTCGGAGGCTCTCCCATCTACTCAGTAAGTTCACGTATTGCTGCTAAATATTTTTCTGCAATATGATACAGGCGTCGCGTTTGTACTGCAGCATTTGTCGATGATGTACTGTCAGTAGCTACTATCGAATCCGTTTGTGAGGATTTCGTTGAAGCTGCAGAGTCTTTGGTATAGCTTTGGATTGTATTTCTTTCATAGTGATCTAGATCCAGCTTCTCTACATACGCAACACTTACATCCATTGGCTCATTGCCCTCTTCATTTATCATGGAAGCCAGAAGCCCTAGATGATCAGATAGCAGCTGTCTGGTTTCCTGATTATCTGTTGCAATCATACCAGATACTCCGTTCTCTGTTGCCTGAAAAGATGCCGCAACCTTGCCCATCAGTTCTCCCCGGAAAAGAATATCCACCAGTCCTTTCTCTTCTGTGCCCCGTACGATCTTAAGGGACACTCCCGTAACTGAATCGCCAGTCTGCATTGGAATCATGTAGCTTTCTTCTTCTGTGCGTTTTGCACATAAGGTAAACTGCTGATTTAAAATGCGAAGCTCCCTCAAATCAATGGAAGATACATCTTTTCTTTCTATAATCATAGTCTTCATTACATTTTCTGCGATATCTGCCAAATTCTCCTGAGCATCTGCCATTGCTTCAGGTGTTTTCACCGCTTCACTGAATTGTTCTAAGACCTGCTCCTTTAAATCTGTAATTGTAATATCATCACTGTCATCGAGCTGTTTGAATAATTTTCGAAACATCTGATTTGGATTACGCATCATACGACTCGCTGCCATAACATTCAATACTGTATTCGGCATATCTATGCGATCCAATAGTTGATATACTTCATCGGATGCCTGAAGCACTTCATCAAACTGTGTGATTTCTTCCTTTGCATATTGTTGTTCTAGAACTGCGTCTTCCTGTTGCACATCTTCTGTCGCTTGCTGCATTGCTTCTTTCATCTGCTCTGGTGTCATATCTTCCCAGTTGCTGAGCTTCTCTGACATAAGTGTAGATGGATTGAGATTCTCTTTTACATCCTTTAAGCAATCTGCTTGATATGCGGCATGAATCTGCTCGTCAATTGCGGTACCTGTGCGTTTTCCGTCTACTCCACCGAAGTCATCGTCAATACCGTATTCCATATTCCCTTTCTTTCTACTTCGAACTGCTGTCAAGAGATTCTTCATGCTAAGTTCTGTATCCTGCTGAACCAGTGCCCCTATCACTGCTCCATCCGTTTGCTCTACCTGAGAGATCAAGCGATAGATTCCAATAAAAGATTCCCTTTCCTCTTGGGTAATGCCATTTTTATGCTCTAACTTCCACAGGAATTTACTGAACCGCTCGGTGTCATCATACCCCATGTCCTCTTTGATATCCTCTGCTTTCGTATTGAGTTCTGACAGGCTCATCTCCAGTGGGTTAATTCCCTGGCGTATCATCTCTAAGGTAACCGCTGGTGTCATATTAGAAAATGCACGCTGCACGGTTTCATCTGCCTGCTTTATCACATCCACGTTTTCTTTAGTTAACTCTGTCTTATTATAAGCAAGAATTCGAACTGCCCGTCGATTCTCTTCGGTTGTCTCTAGTCCCAAATCCGTTAAGATATCGTCCACATTCTGGAAGGCTTTTTTCATGGAATCCCCCATGTCAGCCCTCGGTGCTGTCCACAATGTCTCATACGCTTTTCCTGCTTTCTCGAATACTTTCTGTAAAGCCTCCCCATCCTCATATAGGGATTGGAGCGTATTCTCATCTGCATGCTCTATGGTCAGAACATATGCCGGCTGCCATTTCAAGCTCTCTACAACAGAGGCTGTTTGACTTGCCAGTGCTGTTCCTTCGGTCATTTCCGTGGATTCAGAGCCTGTTAACAGCTTGCTGTAATAGCTCTGTTCCTCTCTTTTCAGATCATTGACTAACTGCTCCAATGGTTTGGTGTCGATTGCAATTCCTTTTTTTAGAAGTGCATAATTCGCCTGAGATGTCATAAGAAGTCTTGTCTCTTCTAACTGTCTCCGATAGGTCAGAAGCGTTGGATTCTCGGTTGTATTCTGTGTTCCAATACTCTGAGTCGGTGCAGACTCCTCCTGCATCGTATTATCTGTTTTTCGCTTCATCTGTGCAAGTTCAAGATTTGCAATAGTAAGGGGCATCTGATTCTGTTGGCAATACCGAAGATCCTCGTCGGTTGTCTGAGCCACAACATCGTTTCCATGTGTTGCCTGCTCCCATAAAGAGAAGCCTGGAATTAAGTACCCATCTGCTGCGCTTTTTCCTTCTGCTACTGCTGTAACCGAAGCCTCCAAAATCCAATCTTTATTCTGCAATTCTTCTTGTTGGTTTCCACCTATGACCTGACCCGCTGCACCTTGCGATTGTTGCATTTGCTGTGACAGCTTCTGCAGTCCACTCAAATAATTCAGATTCTCTGCATTCAGTGGAAGTTCGTTGGCAATTAACCATTTTCCATTGATCATGTTCTGCTCGTCTACTGACATTCCTGCATCTTCGAGGATTCGTGATATCTGCTCTTCTAATTCTGCGTACTCTGACTTTGCTTCTTCCATGGATACTGTCTTGCTGTTTCCACTACTATACTGTGCTTTATAGACATTGGCGATAGTTGGTGCCTGTTCATTTCGAATCAGGTAGCTCATAGTCGCATCGTTCACATTTTTCATAGAGGCTGCTTTTTCATATGCATCTTCTACTTCGTTTACGGTGTCTTCCTTCACCGGAAGATCATTTGCTTTCAATTTCTGTTCAATCTGGTTCGCCACCGCTGCACTCCCGGTAATCTTCTCCATCTCCTCGGTGCTTGGCGCATCTCCATAACCTGAAATATCCACACCTGCAGCTGCAAGTGTGGTTTTAATCTTGTCTGTCACAGTTACAATTGTATGACTATCTGTTTCAGACAGAGAGAATCCCTGCTTCTCCATCTCTTTATAATCTTCTGCTGATGTTGTGCTTGCTAGAACCACCATCTGATTCTTTCGTGTCTCTGAATTGGTTGTCATGGAATTTTCTAAGGAATCTGCAGCTGTCTTTGTGTCTTCTGCTCCCGGCTTCATATAAGTTGCATCATTTAAATGCACACTTCCAGACTCATTTACCCCTGCAAGTTCATCTGTCTTTTGGAAAACGCCTGCCGCTCCAATACCTCCTGTTTTATCCTGTTCTTTTAACAGGTACTCATCAATTCCTTTCGGTGTAGTTGCATCATTTCCTTTTGCAATTGTATCCATGATATTGCTTTGATCTATTTTCATTAAGTTCTCCGTATACATTATTATCAAGATTTATCTCTCATTAATTTCTATAATGTATATCGGATTTTCTGCTGTTTTTATTAACATAAGCTTCTACGGATTCACTGCATCCCCGATAATTTTTTCGTTGCTTTGCTTAAATCAAAGTCATCTGTCGATATTCCATTTTGGATAATTTCATCTAAAATTATTCCAAGCTCATTGTAGTTCATATTATTTGCGCTGATACTATAAGCCTCCCCATTGATTGTAAAAAATACTTGTAAATCTGATTCATCCATATTTTTTGACATATCATATGCATAAATGGTGACTCCATTGCGTTCTACTCCATCATGCAAGTCCTCCGCCCTGCACTCATTAAATTGTCCACTTTCATTCACAAGAATACTTAAACTCTTACTTTCATATCCAGCAAGCTCTAACAATGTATTTTCCACAATTCCATCTTGTGTAGTAAATAAATTAACCTGAATTTGAGAAAATGCTGATCGATCAAATGGTAATTCTGGAATATCTTCCTCGTTTTCGAAAGAGTATATCGGACCACCTCGCTCTATTGCAAATTTCATTTCATAAGTAATATTCCAATTATCACTGGATTGAAATAGAAATGCATAATCCGTTTCTTGTGTGGATGCTGCTCCCGTATCCGCACCTCCACTTGGTACTCCATCTATATCACCTGTATCTCCAGATTCATTTAACACCGTAGCATCCTTCGAACCTCCACTCGACTCTGGTTGCAGAAGTGCTAGCATGGTTCCACCACCAACTACTACACAGATTGTTGCAGCGATGGCTGCCCATCTTGCATATTTCTTCCATTTTGGAACGATGGGCTCACTTGCCTCTGCAATATATTTTTCGTCAATATCCCCGATTGCTTTTAGCAATTCATCTATTTTCATAATACTATGCCCTCCTCTTCCAAAGATGTTCTAAGGCTTTGCCGCATACGAAGCAGCATGGACTTCACCTTACTTTCACTGTAGCCGAATTTCTGCGCCAGCTCTGCAATGGAGTCCATGTACCAATACCTCCGTACAAACAGAATTCGATTCTCTTTCTTCTGTTTGGCCAGAAATTCATTCATGATGTCTGTCACCGATAACTGTTCCACATGATGATCAGAGAAATCATTTTGCAGCATGTCACGCACCTCATCAAATACTACTTCTACTTCCCCTTCACCGCGCTTCTTTGCATGTATCATTCGATATCGATCTAAAGACAAATTCCTAGTAATTCTCCCAAGAAAAGCAGACAGAATCTGTGGATGTTCTGGTGGAATCCCATTCCATGCACGTAAGTAAGTATCACTGACACATTCTTCCGAATCCATTTGATTTCGCAAAATGCCATAGGCAATGGAATAGCAGAAGTGTTCATATTTCTCTTTTGTCTGTGCAATGGCAGATTGATCACGTTCCCAATACAGTTCCACAATTTCCTTGTCTTCCATATCCGCTCCCCTTTTTTCTGTTAATATACTACTCCCACATCTTATTTCTACTCTTTCACGTCCTGCATCGTTCCGATAAAAATCGGAAGGTTATTCTTATTTTCTATTATTGCATAGATAAATGGCCGGTTCAACACAACAGATTTCGTATCCATTGCGGCTCCTCCTGCACAATCTACAGTCACTGCAGCTGCTTTCGTTCCATTTTCATCCACCGAGATATATGTTTTATGAATGACTTGGCTGATATAAAGCGGACTCCCATTTTGCACAGTTCCCATTCTGGAAAGATCTGCTTTACCTGCATCAAACAAGTCTTTGATTCCCATATTCTTTAAGGAATCGTTCATCCGTATGTCATACTCTGCTTTGAATTTTGGCATTTGAGCCCATACCGTACATTCCTCTTTATTTTCCAGTAATGCGTGGAAGGACACACCTGTCATCTGTTCCATATATTCTTCCACTGTTGTATCCTCGTTTGGAAGAATTGCCACGAAAGAATAACCATTTTTATATGTTTTTACAAATCCTGTTGCCTTCGCATCTTCTAAATAGATTCCTTCTGTGGAATTCATCATGGATGCCCAGATTTCTTTTCCGCTGGCGTTTGTGAAATAGTTATCGCAGATATCTGCTTTCGTGTATTGCTCTTCCCATTTTGCATCAAAGGCCACCGCATTGATCAGTACTACTCGTGCCGCATCGGAGAGCTCATTGATAATCTTTGGAATCATTTTATGTGTTTTCTCTGATGCCCAGTGATTGATATCCACAATTGTATCCCCATTGAAGCTAGCTTCATAGGTTTCTGAATCATATAGCTGCTGATTCGCCTGTAGGAATGCATCCTCTGCAAGAAATCCCTGATCCCCCTTTCGAATCCAGATAGAATTGGCTATACTTATCTGATTATCTTTATCCGATAGAAGTCCCCTATACCAGCTGCTTAATGCAGTATGGTAATCTTCTTCACTTAAGGAACCTCCCATTGTCTTACACATCTGCTCTCTTGTATCACCCGATGCTCCGTTTTCTGTCATAGCAAGCGACAATAGTACAGAGGTTGGTGATATCATTGCATTTTCTCCCGCTTGGGCTGATTCCTTGAACAGCTTTATGGAAAAATCCTCTGTATCTTTTACAAAGGCTTCCTGCCTCTCTATTTCTGACAGATTTGCAATATCATTTTCCATTCCATCCGATGCCCCCTGTTTCTGTGACAAATTAGCCTCTGTACATTGCAGCAATTTAGCATCACTCATTTGAATATCTCTACTAGCTCCACATCCAATCATGGACCTTAGAATTAATAGAACTACAATAAAAAATGCAACCTTACCTTTTTTCATACGTCACTCCTCCTTCTCTCTATAAAGTAAGACGTATGAAAACCTGTTTTGGTTGCATTTTCCATGAAATTTTTTAATTTTATTCGTATTTAAATACCGCAACTCCATATGCAGGGAGCTGATATGCTATGGAGTAGTCTCTTCCGTCGCATTCTGATTTGGTTGCTTTATAACTATCCTGACGATTCTTATCTGGGCCGAAGAACTTCTCATCATCACTATTTAAGATTAACTTATATGTTCCATTTTTTGGAACACCCACACAATAATCTGGTCTCTCTACTGGGGTAAAGTTAATCACAAACAGCAAATTATTCTTTCCATCCTTGCTCTTACGGATAAAACTGAAAATACTTCGCTCTGCATCGTTGGCATTAATCCATTCGAATCCCTGCCAGTTACTATCAAGCTCATACATACAGCGATTTTTCTTATAGATGTGCAATAGCTCTTTCATCCAATTGCTCACCTTTTGGTGATTTGGATTCTCTAGCAGATACCAATCCAGTTCTCGCTCTTCGCTCCATTCCTGCGCCTGAGCAAAATCCTGTCCCATAAATAATAATTTCTTTCCAGGATGTCCCATCATAAATGCGTAGCCTGCCATCAGATTACGATATTTATCATCCTCAAGTCCTGGCATTTTGTTAAGCATAGAGCATTTCAGATGAACTACCTCATCATGGGATAATACTAGAATGTATTTCTCGCTTTCATTATAGCTCATAGCAAACGTCATCTTATGGTGATTGTTTTTACGGAAATATGGATCAAGCTTCATGTAATCTAAGAAATCATGCATCCATCCCATATTCCATTTGTAGCTAAAATTTAATCCATCATCTTCAACTTTTCCAGTCACCTTTGGCCATGCGGTGGATTCCTCTGCAATCATGACCGTTCCTGGATTCCGCCCAAGAATCAGAGTATTGATATGTTTAAAGAATTCGATCGCTTCGAGATTCTTGTTCTCACCATATTTATTTGGAACCCATTGACCTGGCTCTTTTCCATAGTCAAGATACAACATGGACGCAACAGCATCCACCCTCAGCCCATCCACATGGTAATTCTCAATCCACATAAGTGCACTTCCAATGAGGAAATTCTTCACCTCGTTCTTCTCATAATTGAAGATCTTAGTTCCCCAGTCTGGATGCTCTCCTTTTCTTGGATCTGCATACTCATAGAGGCAGGTTCCATCGAATTCTGCTAATCCATGAGCATCCTTTGGAAAATGCGCAGGCACCCAATCAAGAATTACTCCAATTTTGTTTCTATGACATTCATTTATAAAATGTGCGAATTCATCAGGTGTTCCATATCTTGAGGTCGGTGCATAATAACCCGTGACTTGATATCCCCAGGAACCATCAAATGGATATTCTGAAATTCCCATTAATTCAATATGTGTATAGCCCATATCCTTCACATATGCAATTAAGCTTTTAGCTAACTCACGATAGCTATAAAATCCGTCTTCTTCTGCCCACATATGACGTTTCCAGGAACCTGGATGTACTTCATAGATTGACATTGGCTGTGCATATACATCCTTTTTTTCTGATTCTGCCCGCTTTTTCATCCATGTATTATCTGTCCATTGGAAATCTGATATATCATAGACTGCAGACGCTGTACCGGGTCTCATCTCTGCATAACTTGCATATGGATCTGCTTTATACAGCTTTCTTCCATCGTTGGTAACTATCATATATTTATAAAGTGAGCCAATCGCCACATTCGGAACGAATAGTTCATAGACCCCCATTGTCTCAGGGACTACGCGTTCCATCTCATGTGAAGTTTCATTCCATTTGTTGAATTCTCCAATTACAAACACTTGCTTTGCATTTGGTGCCCATACGTTAAAGCATACCCCACTATCCTTTTCTCTCTGTTGGATGTGTGCCCCTAACTTTTTATAGATATCGTAATGTGTCCCTTGTCCAAATAAATAGCTGTCTAACTCTGTGAAATAGCTCATACACAACCCTCCAATACACATGAACCTCTTGATGTCATTCCTTTTTCTATTTAGTCTTCAAAATCGCGTTCCCGTAGAATTACGCGATCATCTTCTGTGTAGCGTTTTGCAGTCAGAATACTAAAGGCTTTTTTGATGCCTCCTCGCTCTGCTTTATCAATCGCTCCGTCCACAATCTCTTTCACTTCTGTCAATGTAGTTGCCTGATCCAGTCTTTGGATATTGCTAATTCGATTATACAATGCAAGTACTGCCATCTCATCTATTTCATATCCAAGCTCTCTTGAATAAGATCTTGCAAATGATACTAATTCATCATTTGTAAATATAGGTACATTAATCTTCTCAGTGAACTTCTTCGCAAATCCGTCATCTGTAGTAAGTGCTTTCTTTATTCCTTTGGAGGTATCTTCAAGGATAATGAGTACTCCACTGGTATCATGCTCCAATAATAGAGACAAAGTCACTGCTGTCTGTCTTGATATATTTCCTGCATTCTCAATAATCAGACATCCACCTGCCACCTTCCGAAGCAATTGCTGAATATCTTTCTTATTCAATGCATCTGCATCAATCTTGCCAATTCTGCCATTTGGACGGCCTGTTACTTTCTGAAGTGCTTTGATTACACTTGTTGCAAGTACTGTCTTACCACATCCATGTCCACCTTGAATAATCAGATTACCTGACCCTGAAGTAGAATCTGTGTCAAAATGCAAACGTACTCCTGTCAATGCCTGACACAGCTGTCCTTCCATTCCTTTTACTGGAACGAAATAAGAGAATACACTTTTTAATTCATCTGATAAGTTCTTAATCGCCGTGTTCTTAGGTTCACCAAATTCATCTTCTTCCTCTGGAAGTGTAATCTCTGGAAGCTTTCTTGTCTCTGCACGCATCAGCTTCTGTTTCTCAATCTCCGACAGATCTGGCATTCGCCTTGTTTCCTGCTTGTCTTCTGCTTCTGATGAATCCTCTGCTTTTAGTGAATCTTCTATTTCTGGTGAATCCTCTGTTTCTGATGAATCCTCTACTTCTGATGAATCTCCCGCCTCAGCTGCCTCGTCCTCTGTGGATTCCTCAGGCTGTTCTTCTGGTTCATTCTTTTGTTCTGTTACCTTTGCAATTTGCTCATCGAAAAATGCATTTTCATTACTAAGACGTTCAATCTCTTTTCCTAGCATGTGATTCATGTCTGCAAAGATCTGTCCCGCTTCCTGCTCCTGCTGTTTTAATACATCTTCTGGAGTCTCTGTTTCTTCTTCCTCAAGAGCTTCTATTTCCTTCTCAATTTCATCTTCGGAAAGTTCTACATCTGGAAGTTCCATATCTGAAAGGTTCTCATCGTCCCCCTCTAAATTTTCTTCCTCTACATCGAAGTCTTCCTCTGGTTCTACCTCTGCATCCACTTCTGTCTCAAGGTCAGATGCTGCCTCCGGATTGATTTCTTCCCCAATTTCATTCTCTGTGTCTAGCTGTGCTGCTTCCTCTTGCAAATATTCCTGCTCCAATAGCTCCTTTGGAGTAAAGCCTGCATCTAATTTTGGAATCACATCGGTAAGGCGATCCATGATGTCTCCAGCTTCCTGAAGTGCTCTTGCTTTCGCTGATTCCAGCTTGCGCTGCTCTGCTTCCTGCAATGCTACCTCTGCTGCATGGCGAGTTCTTTCCCACTCTTCAAGTACTTCTGCAATACTCATCTGCCCTGTAATCTGACGCTCTAACATCTGTTTTTCAGGAACAACAAGACTCATCTGTCCATCGGATTCTTCCCCGATCATTTCCTGAAAGTTGATCCTTAACGAACCATCAATCTCTTCATCCGTCTCAATATGCTCGCCTTTATTTTCAGATTCTTCACCTTCTTTATCAATCTTCAAGTATGGAATCTCTTCTACCATTTTCTTAATATTGTCCATTGTATCGGAGACGGTCTCTTTCTCTGTCGCTTCTAGAATCTGCTGCATACCTCTTGCAATTTCTTCTTGAAGGTTCACGGTGTTAAATCGCTCTGGACTTAAAGATACCTGCGGAATTGCAACCTCTTCATGTGCATATTCTCCTGCCTTCTCCATCTCCTCTGCACCAATCTGTGTGATGCCTTCACGCTTCTGACGAAATTCACGATATTTCTCTTCCTGTGCTTTCGTAAGTGGTTGATATAACATTTTAAGTTCTAAAGCACGTTCCACATAAGGTCCATTACCAAACCATAGGATAAGTTCATCACATGCATCAATACATTTATCACTGATTCCAGCTTTATGATATAAATAAGCAAGCTCGTACGCCCACTCTTCTAAGTATTCCTGATCTTTTAGTTCTTCAAGAATTGGAATTAATTCCTCATAGCCTGCTCCCTGCGCCTTCTTAATACTATATTTCAATACGTATTTCAAATTATCGTGTGGTGCAATTTCTACGAATTCTTCAAAATATTCCTGGGCAGCCGTAAAATCTCCCATCTTGATTGCTACTTCTGCAAGACGATAAATAATCATTCTTCCAATTGGAGAACGATCGTATGCCATTAAAAGTACATCCTTACTATCTTCGTAACGATCTACTTTCTCATATATTTCACCTGCACGAACCAGTGCATTCACATTCTTTATTTTATTCCAGTTGATTGTGTCAGCGATCTCTGCTGCAGCACTATAATTTTCTTCTGCACAGAGGCTTTTCATTTGATCTAACTTCAAATTATATTCATATTTATCCAACTGTGTCACCTCAATATATGCCTTAAAATTGAATCTAAATATCTAGTTTTAGTGTATCATAGGCAGTATTAGATGTCAAAAAATTACCACAAAAAAAGGGAACTGTTTCCAAACTCATTGCTGTCTCAAAACAACTTGATTTCTTCTCAGTTCCCATTTGATTTGTGTATCAATTTTTATTTCGTTTGCTTTGTATTTTCTCCAGGAGCTTTCTCAAATTCTACACTTTGATTTTCTTCTTTTTTGATATCTTTTTTTCTGCTTTCATATTGAAGTGTGCCTTTTCCAACATCCACACTGGTCATATGAATATATTCTTTCGTTCCCACAGGAAGCTCTCGTTTCTCTAGTGCATATGCTACCAAGCGGCGAATGATATAATAAATAACCGCAAATACGGGAACTCCAAGCACCATTCCTGGGAATCCAAACATACCTCCGGCAATCAGGATTGCAAACATTACCCAGAAAGATGATAATCCCGTAGAATCTCCAAGAATCTTTGGTCCAATAATGTTACCATCTACCTGCTGCAATGCAATTACAAAGATAAATAGGTACAATGCATGAATCGGACTCTGGATAACCACAAGCAATAAACATGGAATTGCTCCAATGATTGGTCCAAAAAATGGGATCACATTGGTGCATCCGATAATTACTGCAACCAGCATAGCGTCTGGAATACGAAGAATGCAACAGCCCACATAACAGATTACTCCGATAATTGCAGAGTCGAGAATTTTGCCAGTCACGAATCCTCCGAAAATTTCGTTGGATTTACGAACAGTTTCAATAACGATGTTTCCTGTTTTCGCATTGAAAATGGAATAAATTATTTTCTTACTCTGTCCTGTCAAGGTCTCTTGAATCATCATCACATACACAGCAACAATAATTCCAATAGCAAAGTTGAGAATTCCCTTAACAAAAGATATCACACCTGTAGTTATCTCTGTAATATAGGTATTTGCCTGCGGAAGAAGTTTATTGGTAAACCAGTTTTCTACAAAATCGGAAGCCTTTGTTATGTTCTCTCCGATTATTTTTGCAATTTCATTATCCCCTTTTGTGAATTCATTCAACCAATCCACGAAATTATTTACGTTCCCTGGAAGGGTATTTATCAGGCTGATCACACTGTTAATGACAGATGGGACAATTGCAGCAATCAATAACCCAATTACAATAATTAGAAAGAGAATCGCGCATGTTACACCTAACGCACGTGATAATTTCTTTGCCTTTTTCTCAGTCTTCATCCTTGGCTTCACCCATTTGAGAATATGTCGCTCAAAGAATTTCATTACTGGATTCAAAAGATATGCCAGAACCAGCCCGATGATAATTGGCTGTGCGGTAGCCATAATCTTCTTCCAGATATCTGTAAAGCCCTGGAATCGCAATAAAATAAAGAAAAATAAAATACAGCATACAAAGGTAATAAAGACGGTTAATCCAATCCTAAAATACTTACGTAGCTCTTGATTCTTATGGCTCCGATTCATTTCTGTTTCTCTTTCATCTATTTCTGCACTGTTTGACTGTTCAGTTGTATTCAAACGCGAGCCTCCTATTTCCTGTTGTAATTGATTAAGCAGCCTTTCAGAATAATTTCTCTTTCATCTGCGGTTAATTCACCCATTCTCAAAGTAAATGGAACAAGCTTGCCGTCTTTTACAACATATGCTTCAAATTCTCTCTTATCATTCTCAATTGCTTTACGAATTCCTGGAACAAATAGATAATCCAAATTCGTAAATGGAAGTTCTCCCTCATCAATGATAAATGGAAGCATTCCCCAGTTAATCAAGTTTGAGCGATAACGTTTCGTTGCATAATCGTTCGCAATATTAGCCCATCCGCCAAGTACCTTCTGACAAGATGCAGCCTGCTCTCGAGCAGAACCATCACCTGGCTTCACTGCAAAGATTGTACTTCCAACACCGAGGTTCTCTTTTCCAACCTCAGGGAAGGATTCTTTGATTACCTGCATAACTGGTTTCAGTTCTGCCACAGCTTCTCCTGCACATTCTCCAGCTTCTAATGCCTTCTGTGCTTTCTGAATCTCTTTTGCACGGCCTACATACATTGGGTCTTTTCTAGAAAGCGTATACTCAGCAAGTCCAAGAGGATTTGAGCGGAAGGAAGATGTTTCTCCGGATGGAATCAACTCATCGGTAGTGGTAACTGGATCATGAATCTCAGATACAACCTTCAATACCATATTTTCTGGAAGTGCACTCATTGCAGGCCAATCTTTGATGTTTGGTCCGAGCTGAATCTCTACCGATGGATCTGCTATGCCTTTGCTATCAAATACACGGTTTTCATAAATTGTCTTATCAAAGAAATATTTTGGCTTGCTGTAATCCACATCAATATCTGCTGCTGATGTAAGATAACCTTTATTTGCTGCTGTTGCGGCAATGGAACGGGCATCCATAAGTGCAACAGATGCAACCTGTCCATTCTGAACCTTAGAACCTTCTCTATTTGGGAAGTTTCTTGTGGAATGTCTAATAGAAAATGCATTGTTTGCTGGAGTATCACCAGCACCAAAACAAGGTCCACAGAATGCAGTTTTGACAATAGCTCCAGTAGCCATCAAATTAGCAACCGCTCCGTTTTTCACAAGTTCCATGTAGATTGGAGTAGAAGCAGGATATACGCTAAGGGTGAATTCATCTGCACCGATAGACGTTCCTTTTAAGATATCTGCTGCATCACAAATATTTTCAAATCCACCACCTGCACATCCAGCAATAATTCCCTGATCTACATAAAGCTTGCCATTACGGACCTTACTCTTTAAATCAAGATCTACTTTTCCATCAAAGCTTACCTGTGCACGTTTCTCACAGTCATCTAGGATATCCATAAGATTTGCATTTAATTCATCAATGGTATATGTGTTACTTGGGTGGAATGGCATTGCAATCATTGGTTTGATTGTACTTAAATCAATCTCAATAAAACTGTCGTAATATGCCACTTCCCCTGGATTCAATTCTTTGTAATCATTCTCTCTTCCATGAATCTCATAGAATTCTTTTATTTTCTCATCGGTACTCCAAATGGAAGAAAGACAGGTAGTCTCCGTTGTCATAACATCAACACCGATACGGTAATCTGCACTTAAGTTGGCAACACCAGGTCCTACGAATTCCATAACTTTATTCTTAACGAATCCACGCTCAAACACTTCACCGATAATTGCCAGTGCAATATCCTGAGGACCTACACCTTTTGTAGGAGCACCTGTAAGGTAAATTCCTACTACTCCTGGCATATCAATATCATAGGTCTGATTTAACAACTGTTTTACAAGCTCTGGTCCACCTTCTCCGATTGCCATGGTTCCCAATGCACCATAACGGGTATGAGAATCCGAGCCAAGAATCATCTTGCCGCCTCCTGCAAGCATTTCGCGTGCGAACTGATGAATCACTGCCTGATGAGGTGGTACGTACATTCCACCATACTTCTTCGCACAAGTGAGACCAAACATGTGATCATCCTCGTTAATTGTACCGCCTACTGCACAAAGGCTGTTGTGACAGTTGGTAAGTACATATGGAATTGGGAACTTCTCAAGTCCAGATGCTCTGGCTGTCTGAATAATCCCTACGAATGTAATATCATGTGATGTCAATTTATCAAATTTAATCTGCAGCTTCTCCATATTGCCAGAGGTATTATGGTCTTTTAAAATTCCAAATGCAATGGTATTCTGTGCTGCTTCCTGTTTGGTTACATCTTTTCCAGTTTTGCTTTTAACTGCGGCAATTGCTTCTGGGGAATCGATTACAACGTCTTTTCCCTGAACCAGATAAGCGCCTGTCTCGTATAGTTTCATATATGTTACCTCCGTTTTCTATTCTTAAAAATTATATCTTTTGCATATAGGGAAATCAAGCGCTTTCCCTATAAGGAATGTTTATTTATATTAAAACCTGAAGTTATGCAGATTTTGTTTTATTCTGTTGGAAAACGAATCGTTGCAATAAATAGATCTCCATCTACAGATATATCGAATTGACCTCCCATAAGAACTGTCAGATTTTTGGCAATAGATAAACCTAATCCACTTCCCTCCGTGGATCTGGAATATTCGCCACGAACAAAACGCTCTGTCAAATCATTTCTTCCGCCCTCGTCTGCTTGAATTGGTCTTTTGGATACATTCTTGATTGAAAATACAACCTCATTCCCTTCTCGAAATAAGTCTACATAGACCCTCGTTCGCTCCAAAGCATATTTCGCTGCATTGGTGTAGAGATTCTCAATGGCGCGATAAAGCTGTCTGCCATCTGCATGTATTAGAATGGATTCATTCGGTAATTTGGTTACGATTGTCAGGTTTCTTGCCTCGAAGCGCTCATTAAATTCGCCCCCTGTCTGATAGAGTAGCTCCACCAGGTCAATGTTCTGCATATCAAGCTTTACATTTCCAGAACTGATTCGAGATGCTTCCACCAGATCCTCTGTCAGCTGTTTTAGCCGCTGTGACTTTTCATCAAGAATCTGAATGTAGTTTCTTGCCTTTTCATTCTCTAAATTCTCTCTTTTTAAGAGATCCACATAATTTACAATTGAAGTTAATGGTGTTTTGATATCATGAGATACATTTGTAATCAAGTCCGCCTTCATCCGCTCATTGCGGATACTCTCACTTACCGCTTCCTTAAGTCCGTCACGAATACGGTTTACTGCTTCAGCAACCTTTCGTTCCTGTCCCTGGAAGTCACTTACACTTAGTTTTGTATCTAATGCCCCTTTGGCAATTGCCTCCACAGCTTTTTGAATTTTCATTTGTTCATAAGTCTTCTTCGCACACTGTGCAAGTCCGATAATACAGACTAAAATAAAGACACCTACTGCCCAGTCCATATGAAATCCAAAGTACAAGATGATTCCAATAATGAGCAGTACAATATTCCATACCTTTTCTGGTAAATATTTTAACACTAAGTCTTTCTCATCTGCGAATTTACCAAAGAGTACGCAAGCTTTATAGATAATACTCCTCGTCCATATAATATCACCCTTGATTCGTCTTACTACACTCATGTAAATGATTAAGAACACGGCATCTACCACATATGTCACTGTCCCTACTGCGACTAACAAGCCTGATATTTCAAAGTTCTGATGTTTCATCCGCATCATAAGTATCGAGATTATATAGACAAAGATTGCAGATAGTACTACTAAAACATCACTATCGATTTTTTCAATAATAGAAAGATATATCTGTGGATCATCCTCTGATTTTCGCCCTGCCACACTGGTGAGATAAGCCAACATTAACAAGGTTCCCACAAGACCGACTACAGATAGAATTCCATAGATATTCCCATCGGATACCATTCGCTGTCTATGAAGATATCCCATATAATATAAGCTGCACATCATCAGAATCATAAACATCTGGTGAAGGACTAATGCACTCATTTTCTTTCCCAATGTATACTGTTTCATAAATTCGCTCTTTCTTTCTAATTCGTTTTCTCGATTTTATATCCAACGCCCCAGACTACCTTCAAATATCTTGGCTCCTTTGGATTAATCTCGATTTTTTCACGAATATGACGAATATGTACGGCTACTGTGTTATCGGCTCCGATAGCTTCCTCATTCCAGATGCTCTCGTAGATCTGGCTTATGGAGAATACCTTTCCCTGATTCTTCATAAGCAATAACAGAATATTGTATTCAATTGGAGTCAGCTTCACTTCCTCGCCATCTACAACGACTTTTTTCAAGTCATCATTCATAATCAGTCCACCTGCCTCATAAATGGTGTCCGATGTGGATGCTACGCTAGACAATGTAGTATATCTACGAATCTGAGATTTCACACGAGCTACCAGCTCCAATGGATTAAATGGCTTCGTCACATAATCGTCAGCTCCTACATTCAAGCCCAGTATCTTGTCGGAGTCCTCTGTTTTCGCTGATAAAATAATAATTGGAATACTGCTATCCTCACGAATCTTCAGAGTTGCGCGAATTCCATCCAGCTTAGGCATCATAATATCTATAATCAGCAAATCTATCTTATTTTCTTTCATCATGGTGACTGCTTCTTCACCGTCATAGGCTTTCAGAACATCATAGCCCTCCTGAGCCAGATATATTTCAATGGCTTCAACGATTTCCTTATCATCATCACATACTAAAATATTCATAACATATCCCCTTATCAACAATTTGGGCATCGCACAACCCATTTCTTGGAATTGTCTCGATGCCCGTTCTATTACTTCTTACCCGAGGTCAAGTTCTTCCAGACTTTTTGGATTTCTCCTGTGATATCCTTGGTCTGCTTGGTCTTTTCGATATCAGGTATTTCTTGGTTCTGTTCTTTTTCTTTCCATTGGAAGTATTCGGAGTCCAGATTCACCTTCACTTCCGGCTCTACCTTAGGCGTATTTTCCGTAATGTCAGTCTCTTCGTCATCGCTTAAGTCCTCTGCAATCGGAATTCCCGCTTTCTCGAAGTATTCTGGATTGATTTTAATCTCGGTCTGACGGTTTGCATATATTGCTCGTTCCTTCTTCTTAAGTAGAAGTTCCTCAGCCTTTCCTTCTTTCTCCGCCTTTTCCTTCTCAATCTCACGATTACGTTCTTCAATCAATTTCAGGTACTTCTCGGTATCTGTCAGATCTTGAAGCTGTGATTTGAGTTCCAGCTGATTCGAACGGACAATATGCTCCTGCTCCTGAAGTTTACGACCCATCTCACGATAAATCGTCTGTAACGAATCATTGGACTTCTGCATGATCTCCTGGATGCTGTTCAATGCTTCATCTGTATACATAACGGAAGCTGCATAGATGTCCTCCGCTTTACGGCTGGCATCCAATACAATCTCATCCCCCCGCTTACGAAATTCCCTCTCCGCTTTATCACGGCTCTGCTGGGTCAGTTCATAGGATTCCTGCATTTTATATATACATTGATTCAATTCATTTAACAAATCTAGCATTTTCTGTTTATCAATCAGTACTTTACTTGGTTCTTTGTCATATAAAGGACTTTTTGAAAGCATGATATGTAAACTTCTCAATACCTTTTCTGTGTTATCTTGTGCACTCATATCTGCTCCTGATTATGTGGTTTGCTACTCTTTTTATATCTATTATACTGATTCTTCCTCCAAAAGGAAATAGGTATCATTCGATTTCCACAAAATCAATATTCTGAATCTCATGTATTTTATTACGCTAACAAATGCGCTGCTGCATTTCGAAGCTCTGCAGATGCCCGCTTCATTTCTGCTGCCTGCTCCTCTGTCACATTGCCTGGTTTAGTTCTTGATACCAGTTTCTTCAGATAGCCTAATGTTCGCTTAATTTCTTTCAATTCGTTGCGGTCTATGGTCTTTTTCTTCTCTTTTAATGCCATTTCTGTCTGACGAATCAGGGTATCTGCTTCGCTTCTGGCATCAATATATGCTTTACGCTGTCCGTCACTTGCTTCATATTCTGCTGCTTCGCGCATTGCTCGTTCAATATCTGAATCCGACAAATTTGTGCTGGCTGTAATCGTAATCTCCTGGTGTTTTCCAGTTCCCAGATCCTTAGCGGATACCTGAAGGATTCCGTTGGCATCGATATCAAAAGTTACCTCGATCTGTGGAACTCCTGCCATGGCTGCTTTAATTCCACTTAAACGGAAGCTTCCAAGAAGTTTATTATCTCTTGCAAACTGTCGCTCTCCCTGTAGTACCTTAATCTCAACATTGGTTTGGAAATTACCTGCTGTGGAAAAAATTTGACTGTATCTCGTTGGAATTGTTGTATTACGCTCAATAATCTTCGTTGCTACACCGCCCACGGTCTCAATGGATAAAGAGAGTGGTGTAACATCCATAAGGATAATCTCTGCTGCCTGTGACCCTGTCATCAGTGCGCCACCTAATTTTCCGCCCTGAATAGCTGCTCCAAGTGCTACACATTCATCTGGATTTAAGGTCTTAGAAGGCTCTTTTCCTGTTAATTTTCTTACCTCATCCACCACTGCTGGAATTCGAGTTGAGCCTCCTACCAATAGCACCATTCCAAGCTGTGATGCTGTAATTCCAGCATCGTTTAATGCCTGACTTACTGGCACATTTGTTCGTTCCACCAGATCATGGGTCAATTCATCGAACTTCGCTCTGGTGAGAGTCATATCCATATGTTTTGGCTCTCCTTTGACTGTTGTGATAAATGGAAGATTTATATTTGTAGATGAGGAAGAGGATAATACCTTCTTCGCTTTTTCTGCTTCCTCTCTTACTCGCTGAAGGGCAGTGGCATCCTTGCTAAGGTCAACCCGTTCCATTCTTAGGAATTCTCCTACTAAGAACCTGGTAATGCGCTCATCAAAGTCATCGCCACCCAGATGATTATCTCCAGCAGTGGCAAGTACTTCTATTAAGTTATCGCCAATCTCAATTACAGATACGTCAAAGGTTCCACCACCTAGATCATAAACCAATATTTTCTGTGGTTCTCCATGATCCAGTCCATAAGCAAGGGCTGCAGAGGTTGGCTCATTGATAATTCGAAGGACATTAAGTCCTGCAATCTTACCTGCATCCTTTGTTGCCTGTCTCTGTGCATCGCTGAAGTACGCTGGAACTGTAATGACCGCATCGCTGACGGTCTCTCCCAGATAGTTTTCTGCATCCTTTTTCAGTTTACGAAGAATCATAGAAGATATCTCCTGCGGACTGTAGTTCTTTCCATCAATCTTGGTTCTGGAGCCACTTCCCATCTCCCTCTTGATAGAGAAAACGGTTCGCTCTACATTGACTGCTGCCTGACGTCTTGCCAGGTCGCCTACCAATCGCTCTCCGTTTTTACTGAATGCCACAACCGAAGGTGTAGTTCTTGAGCCTTCTGCATTTGTGATTACTACTGGCTGGTCATTCTCTAACACTGCCACGCAGCTATTTGTAGTTCCAAGATCAATTCCTATGACTTTTCCCATGAAAAAATCCTCCAATATTCCAACTCATCTGTTGTCTCTGAAGAATAATTTATGCCCCAGCCATTGGGAAGTCAAGGCATCTGGGCGATATTTCATACATTGTTTAGATTCTTTACAAGGTTTTCATCTTCCAGCTCATATACAATTGTTCCATTGATGATCGTATATCGCACATGAGAATCTACTTGGAAAGGACTTCCCTGGAAAATGACAAGATCGCCGTCCTTTCCTTCTTCTATGGAACCCACGCGGTCTTCCACGCCAATATGCCTTGCTGCATTTATTGTAATCGCCTTTAATGCATCGAATTCCTTCATTCCCTCCCGGATTGCCATGGCTGCACATAAACGCAGGTAACGCTGCTCTACTACTGGTGAATCTGTAATAATTGCCACATTGATACCTGCATCCGCCAAAATTCCTGGAGTACGAAAGCTCTTATGATATAGCTCCTCCTTAGAAACATGCCCAAAAGATGGTCCCACCGCACATGAAATGCCTTCTCTTGCCAAATCCTCCACAATCAATTGCCCATCCGTGCAGTGATCAATGGCTACCTGGATATGAAATTCTCTTGCGATTCGGATTGCTGTAAAAATATCATCTGCTCGGTGGCAATGCGCTTTTAATGGCAATTCTCCTGCAACAACAGGAACTAGAGCCTCCATTTTCTGATCATAGAATTCCGGTATTTGAGCATTTTCTTCATGACTCTCCTGTCCACGGCTTAATGCCTCTTTCTTTTGATTATAAACCTGCGCCTGCTTGAGCGCGCCTCGAAGCTTTGCCGCAATGGTCATACGGGAATAGATCGACGTCTGCTTATAACAGTTCTTTGGATTTTCTCCAAATGCACATTTCATCCCTATCTTCTCACGAACAATCATATCATCTATGCGGTGCCCTGCTGTCTTGATGGCACAAAAGGTTCCGCCCAATACATTGGAGCTTCCTGGTCCTGTTGCCACACAGGTGATTCCACCCTTTACTGCTTGATGAAAGGTCGGATCCATTGGATTGATTCCATCAATGGCGGATAATTCCGGTGTAAGGCAATCATTCATTTCATTGAATTCCTGTCCCACATACCCGATGGCGTACCCGTCCAAGCCCAAATGACAGTGTGCCTCCACAAATCCCGGATATACCTCTAGTCCTGCTGCATCGATGACCTTTGCTTCATTTACTATTTTACCGTCTAATACTGGTGCAATTTTTTTAATCAGACCATCTCCTATTAGGATGTCAGCTACCATTGGCTCTTCCTCTTTTGCGTTGTGAATCCGCCCCTGCTTGATCAACAAATATTCTTTCATGTTTTGCGCCTCCTATTCACAATAGTCTGAGCAGATTTTCCACATTTTATCCAAAAAAGCTTTTCGTTTTCCACCGGAATCCCTATAATAAATGTTGATACTGTGATTATGTAAATAACATAATTTATAGGATGAACAATATTCTATAATTCATTGTTTGCTTTTATGCTATGGAGTATTTATGAAAATACAAAGAGTTTCTTTTTATAATCAGTTTCATTGTGCGATAAATAATTGCCCAGACACCTGCTGCTCCGGTTGGAGAATTCCAATTGATCCACAAACACTGGCACTCTATCGGACTCAAAAAGGTTCCTATGGCTTGAAGCTAAAACTTTCCATATCAAGAAAGGACAATATACCTTCCCTGAACCGCACTCTTGTTGGCTGTCCCTTTCATGATAAGGATGGACTTTGCTCCCTTCAAAAAGAGCATGGAGAAGCCCACATGCCGGCAATTTGCAGACGTTATCCGAGAAATCACAAGAATTACGGTGAATTTGCTGTTGAGACTTTAGAACTGTCCTGCCCTGAAACAGCAAAGATTTTTCTGAAAAATCAAAAGAATTATTCTTTTCTGACTTTAGAAGAGGACGTGGATTATCCACGCTCTGGCACCAATCAGGATTATGCATTTCTGCATTTTCTAATGGATTCCAAAGCACAGCTACTTGCATTCCTTAAGAACTCTGATTACGCCTTGGAATATCTCTTTCCGCAGATATTAGACTACGGAAAATGCATACAGAACCAAATGATTATCAAGGGTGGTGAGCAGCCTTATGGGGATTTCCAAGCGAAAGATTATACGGACTGTGTAAAGCTTTTGAAATACAGTCATAATAGCAGCTCTTATCCTTCTAGCAACCTAGAAGAGGACATAGCATCTGATATAGCAATCACATGCAAGGCTATCAACATTACTGGTTCCCTCATGGATGCACTAATGACTTCCGGAATCTACCATACAAGATTAAAACGGACTGCACCATTCTTATATGAGTTATGTCAACTTTACTTTAACTCTTTTGATTTATTAACAGAAGAAGCGGCAACCAAGGAACTTCAGATTCTGTGGAATCATGTTATCCGAGATATTCCGACACTTCCAGAGACCATGAAACGATACTACGGCTATTATCTGGATTGTTGCTATTACGAAATTTTTGAAACCTACAGCTTTGCAAAGACACTGACCAAAGGATTTCTTCACGTGCAGATGCTACAATTGTTTTTCTCCTTGTACTACAAGAAATATCATTCTCTGACATTAGAAGAACAGGCTCGCATTATTGCAGCTTACGAGAAACGTGGACGCCACAATACAGAAATTGTTGATGCTATGTATGCAGTGATTTATTCATATTGCAAATAGAAAAATGGAACCTACATATCTCCCAGTAGGTTCCATTTTTTACACACATTATGTATTTTTAATCATGTCTCTCATCCTGATTCTTATAGCATTCACAAAATCTTGCGGAGAAGGACGGCTCCTCCCCTGCTGCATACAGATGAGAAATGTCCCCGAATGCACTGACACGGAAGGATGCTATGCCTTCTCTGCGTTCTTCCGAATAAATTGTCGTGATGGAAGCTGGCGCTGCGCAAAATCCATGCCACAGTATCATTGGCGATACATGAAGTAGATGACCTAGAAGTACGCACTCCATTCCAAAGTGACAGAAAAATACGAGTGTGTCACTATTTGCGCTCTCCACACGGTAATAATTGTTTTCGCGGACATATCCATGTTCTGCGAGCACACGGTCGAAGTTCTCACAAACCTCTTCATAGGCATCCTTTACTTTTCCATCTTTCATTGCCTTTGGCTCAGTCCAAGTCTCCTCATTGTAGAAGCGTGGTTCTGTTGTCCAATCCTGTGGCAGCCAGTCCCAGCTATTCTTCAATTCATCCGCCACATCCGGTCTTTGAATACGTGGCCAGAATTCTCTGAGCCACTCACAAGTGATACCAGTACGATGCATTTTCTTCAGGGTACAAGAAGCGGTATCCTGTGCTCTTCCCAGGGAAGATACATAGAAGTCTTTAATATCCATCTTGGATAGCCGATCTGCTGCTAGCTCGGCTTCCTTCCAACCTGTTTGTGTTAATGAATCGATTTCATAATTTGGATCTCCATGTCGCACAATGATTAATCGCATATGTTCTCCTATTTTGTAGTATCAGTCTTACGGATCTGTTCACGTACTTTTAAGATCATGGATGGACTTACTGATAATTCATCAAATCCCATTTTCAAGAAAGTCTCTGTCAATGTAGTATCTGCGCCAAGTTCTCCACAGATTCCTACCCAGCATCCGCCTTTATGTCCGTTCTCTACCACCATCTGCAGCATCTTAAGCACTGCCGGATGATGAGAATCATAGATATTATCAAGCTTTGGGTTCTGTCTGTCAATAGCCAGTGTATATTGAGTAAGATCATTGGTTCCGATGGAGAAAAAGTCAACTTCTTTGGCAAGCTCATCACTTATCATGACAGCTGCTGGAGTCTCGATCATAACTCCAAGCTCCACCTCTTTATATGGAATATTGGCTTCATCCAATTCCTTCTTCACTTCTTCCACAATCGCCTTAATCTGTTTCACTTCATTTACAGAAATAATCATTGGGAACATAATGGAGATGGTTCCATAGTAGCTGGCACGATACAGTGCTCGCAGCTGTGTCTTAAAGATTTCAGTACGATCCAGACAGATTCGAATGGCGCGGTATCCCATTGCTGGGTTCTCTTCTTTATCTAGATGAAAGTAATCTACCTGCTTGTCTGCTCCAATATCTAAGGTACGTATGATAACTTTTTTCCCCGCCATATTCTCCGCTACCGTACGATAAGCGCGGAATTGTTCATCTTCTGTTGGATAATTCTCGGATTCCAGATACAGAAACTCACTACGAAAAAGTCCGATTCCACCGGCATCATTAGCAAGTACACTTGCTACATCTGCAACACCACCAATATTGGCATATAGATTAATTTTCTTACCATCTAAGGTAATGTTCTCTTTTCCCTTCAGTTCTTGAAGAAGTCGTTTTTTTTCTTCTTCTTTCTCTTTCTTCTCTTTGTACTCTTCCAATATAGACATGGTTGGATCAATGATGATTTTTCCTTCATAACCATCTACAATTCCCATCTTTCCATCCACGTCATCATTGTAATCTACACCAATTAATGCTGGAATATTCATAGTTCTTGCAAGAATAGCTGTATGAGAATTTGTTGATCCATGACGTGTGACAAAGGACAGCACTTTGGATTTATCGAGCTGTACCGTCTCACTTGGCGCCAGATCATCCGCTAGAAGAATCACTGGTTCCTCCGAATGAATACCACTGGCAGAATTCCCTTGGAGAATGGTAATCACACGGTTTGAGATATCCTTTACATCTGCCGCACGTTCTCTCATATAGTCATCATCCATTGCTGCAAACATCTCCGCAAAGTTATCTCCGGTGTTTGCCACTGCAAATTCCGCATTTACTTCCTGTGCTCTAATCATATTGGTAATGGATTCCACATAATCGAGGTCATCTAACATCATCTGGTGAACTTCAAATACAGCTGCATTCACTTCGCCCACTTCTTTAAGTGCCTTCTCGTATATTACACCGAGCTGTGTTTTGGCTTCCTCTCTGGCATCCTCAAATCGCTTGATTTCACCTTCGATATCTGTAATTTTTGTTCGTTTTACCAGATTCTCTGATTTGTTATACACAGATAATCTTCCAATTGCAATACCACTAAATACGCTTTTTCCTTGGATTACCATGTTGTCTCCTTTCGAAAATGCCTTTTACAGATTTTCTTCTAAGAATTTGCTTAATGATTCCATTGCTTCTTCTTCTTTATCACCATCTGTTTTCAATGTGATTTCCTGACCGCATTTTACTCCGAGACTCATTACTCCGAAGATTCTTTTTGCATCTACTTCTTTTCCATCTTTTGCGATTGTTACATTACAAGGGAAAGCTGCTGCTTCCTTTACAAACAGTCCTGCTGGTCTAGCATGGATTCCCATTTCATCTTTGATTGTGTAGTTGAATTCTTTCATTTTGATATCCTCCATTTAATTTATGATTGTTTTTTTATATATTATATACTTATTTGAACTTTTTTCTAACAGATACAATTCTCCAAACTCTTAATGTATCCTATCGCTGCTCTGCATCTTTTTTAATAAATCCAAGCATCACTGCTGTAATCACGGAGCCAATGAACCATGCTAGAATATACATCAGTGGATTGCCAACCGTTGCAAAAACGAAGATTCCACCATGAGGTGCCATCAAGGTACATCCGAATAATGCAGATAAGAATCCTGCTACCCCTGCACCAACTAAAGTACATGGAATTACATGTGCTGGATCTGCTGCTGCAAAAGGTATTGCTCCCTCTGTGATAAAAGAACACCCCATTACCAGGTTTGAAACCTTAGAATTACGTTCCGCTACAGTGAATTTCTTAGGGAAGAACTGGCATGCAAGGGCAATTCCTACTGGTGGAACCATTCCGCCTACCATAATGGATGCCATTGCAATGTAGCATGCCTGTACTGCTGGATCCGATGCCTGTGCACCTTCTGCCATCATCTGAGATGCCGTTGCTAACATCCCCGTACCAAATACATAAGCTGCTTTATTGATTGGACCGCCCATATCGATTGCCATCATTGCTCCTAGAATAAGTCCTAATAACGTAATCATACCTGCTGCGGAAAGTGAAGTAAGCATTGCGCTAAGTCCTGTATTGATTAATCCAATCAATGGATTAAAGATAAAGCACATTAATACACTGATAATGAAAATTCCACCTAATGGATAAATTAACGTTGGTTTTACTCCGTCCAATGCTGGTGGAAGTTTACTACATAATTTCTTTAATAACAGAACAATATATCCCGCAAGAAAACCAGCTACAATTCCGCCAAGGAAACCAGATACGGTATTACCACTATTTGCTCCCTGGAATGCAAAATCAGCGATGAATTTCTGAAATCCTGTTGTCTGATCCGCCCAGATATAATTTGCTCCCATAGAACCAAAAATTGCTGCATTACCACTGGAAGCAAGAAGGCCTCCGGTGAAACCAACTGCAAGTCCTGGTCTGTCTGCAATAGAATAAGCAATATATCCTGCAAGTACCGGAACCATCAGTCCCATTGCAAGTCCACCACCATATTTGAAAAATGCTGAGAGTGGCGTACAGGTTCCAAAGTTTGCTCCTCCTGTTGTACCATATCCCATAATTGTATCTATTAGAAATGCAAGGGCAATCATAATACCGCCACCAATTACAAATGGAAGCATATGTGATACTCCACTCATCAGATGTGTGTAGATTTGATGTCCAATTCCACCTTCTGCTTTCTCCTCCTTATCCTCTGTTTTGTTTGCTTTATATACTGGAGCATTGCCTTGTACTGCCTTCTGCAAAAGCTCTCCTGCCTTGTTTATTCCATCTGCCACCTTACACTCAATGAGTTTCTTTCCATTGAATCGATCCATTGGAACCTTAGTATCTGCAGCAACTACGATACATGTTGCGTTTTCTATCTCCTCATCTGTAAGGACATTCTTTGCTCCGCCAGAACCGCGTGTCTCAACCTTTATGGTAATTCCAAGCTCTTCTGCCTTTTTTTCCAATGCTTCTGCCGCCATATAAGTATGTGCAATTCCTGTAGGGCATGCAGTTACTGCTAATACCTGAAGCCCTGTTAATTTTACTTCCTCTTTAGGTGCTTCCTTCTCATCCTTTGCAGCTTCTGCTTCATCTACGATCTGTAAAAACTCTTCTACAGATGATGCACTACGTAAGCGATTGGTGAAATTCTCATCCATAAGAAGTACTGACAATTTACTTAATACATCCAAGTGTACATTGTCCTTTGTATTTGGTGCTGCAATAAGAAAAATCAAACTAACTGGTGCACCATCTAAGGATTCGAATTCCACACCTTCTGGAATCACCATTGCAGCTAACCCAGGTTTGCTTACAGCATCAGATTTACAATGTGGGATTGCAATTCCTTCTCCAATTCCTGTGGTACCTTCCTCTTCTCTTGCGTAAACACCCTTCCGATAAGTCTCCACATCATTGATATTACCACCTTTTGCCATAAGCTCAACCATCTGGTTCAAAATATCAGACTTGCTTGTGGCTTTTCCATTCAGCTGAATGCTTTCAGCTTTCAATAAATCTTTAATTCTCATTTCTTATACCCCCTAATAAAATATTGATTGATTGCTATCTAATAAAGCTAGT
>CAZTGP010000025.1:0-36015 GCA_964613325.1 uncultured Roseburia sp.
AGCTGTCCTGCTCCTGTTACGATCATTACATCTTTCTTCATGATAAAAGCTCCTTCGATTTCACTTTATATATTTTTGTTTATTCTGATATAGCCATAACAATCCACCTATATATTTTTTCCTGCTTCATATGCCTTATCAAATGCTGGATGTTTATATACATCCCCTTTATCCCAGGTTCCACAACCATAGATAATTCCACATTCCTCTGCTTCAGGAAGACATCGGAGAAATCCTCTAAGACCTGCGATTGTTTCCTCTGTTGCTTTGTGCTCCGGATCAGCCGATGTCACGATAAAATAAAATTTCTTATTTTTCATCTCCATAAATCTGGAGTAGCTTCTGTCAATCAGCAGCTTCATCTGTGCACACATAGAATAGAAGTAAACCGGAGTTGCAAGAACAATCATATCTGCATTTACCATAGACTCTAATATTTCTTCCATATCATCAATGTGAACACACTTATGATCCTTTTGACATACCCCACAGCCACTGCATGGTGCTATTCTCTTGCCTCCAAGATTAATTTTCTCTGTTGCATGCCCTGCTTCACTGGCTCCTTTTAAGAACCGATCACACAGTACATCTGAATTTCCTTCTTTTCTTGGACTGGAACTGATTGCTAATATTTTCATATGAATTTTCCTTCCATTCGTTTTTCTTTATCTCTATTATAGAAAATCTACATTTTCAATCAATTTCAATTTCAGCAGTATTTAATAAGTTTTTCTTATGATTTATAGTTTTTATTCTATTTTAAAAACAAAAAAAGACAGGGAATACACCTTTTCCCTATCTTTCAGCTTTTCATATGATTCATGTAGTGTGGATAAAATTATTCCATACAGGAAAAATGCTTTTTTAACAGCTCTGCAAACTCCTCCACATAATATCCAGAATTGTCCTTTTTCCAGAAAGCACAGTACTTTCTGGTGATTGGTCGCCCTGATTTATTAAGTGCAATACGTTTCATTGTGGTGCCAAAGCTCTGAGGAATGCACACTCCTTCCAATGGCATATACCCTTTTCCGCTAATGACCAGAAGTCTTGCTTCCTCCAGATTATCTGTAAAAAGAATCTCTCCCTGCACACCTACAATATTACGGTAATACTCTTCTTCTGTTTCCCTCTGGGATTCTGGTGCAATTAGTATGCACGGTGTATTTTTCAGATCACCCAATTCAATTTCTTTCAAATGTGAGATTGGATTGGCGGCAGACACCTCAATATATAGATGACTGGTAATCAGCTCCAGATTAATATAATCATCTGAAAATGCTCTTCTCTGATCATTTAACACAATATCAACCTCATTCTGTATCAAATGATTATAAAGTTCTTCATGATTTCCATGCATGATTTCTATTTTAATGTCTGCATTCTTCATAGCAAACTCTTCCACTGTTTTTTGAAACTCCTGCCCGCTATAGCAACGCAGATACCCAATTCTAAGTCTGAAATCATCAGCGTGGGCTATTTTTTTTGCCTCATCACAGATTCTGTCATAATCTGCTGTGAGAATTAAACTCTTTTTATAAAAATGCTCCCCTGCAGGTGTCAGTTCAAACTTTCGTTTCTTTCTCTCTAACAGAGGAAATCCAAGTTCTTCTTCTAACGCCTTGATCTGTTGGGAAATTGCTGACTGCGAAATATTACATTCCTCTGCTGCTTCCGAAAAGCTGTTGTTTTTTACAACAGACTGAAAATACCGAACCTGTCTTAGCATTTGATTGCACCCCTTTTAGGTTTTAAGCTGTGTCCATTTATTTCTTTTATAGTATACCACATAGATGATTGCTTTAGCGAACCAATCCAGGTACATGGCTACCCACCATTTGTCATGAATAAAATTACTCGAACTCTTGTGCTACATCCGTCAAAAGCTCCCTGATTGGAAGATGCTGTGGGCAGATATGCTCACATTTTCCGCATTTGATACAGTCGGATGCCTTATTTCCCTGTTTGGTATGCACCACATTGTAATAATAATCTGCATTCCAATCATGGAACTGGGTCTTGGCATTCATGCAGGCAAATAGGTCTGGAATCTTAATCTGTTTTGGACATCCATCCGTACAGTATCTGCAGGCGGTACATGGGATGAAATTCATATTTTTAAAAATATCCGTAACCTTATGTACTGCTTCCAATTCTTTTTCGTTCAGTGGCTTAAAATCTTTCATGAAGCTGATATTATCTTCCATCATTTCCATGCTTCCCATACCGGAAAGTACCATACGAATTCCCTCAAATCCTGCAACGAAACGGATTGCATAGCTTGCATTACTTCCACCCTCTAATTCATCATAAATCTTCTGTGCATCCTCTGGTAATCTCACAAGGCTACCACCCTTTACCGGTTCCATAACAATGACAGGTTTTCCATGCTTCTGGCAGACCTCATAGCATTTTCTGCTTTCCACTGCTGGATCATCATAATCAAGATAATTGAACTGAATCTGCACAATCTCAATCTGTGGATATTCCGTAAGTATCTGATCAAGCACTACCGCTCTGTCATGAAAAGAAATTCCAAAGTGTTTTATTTTTCCTTCTTCCTTGAACTCTAATGCTGTCTCATAGGCATGACATGCTTTAAACTTTGCAAATATCTCTTCGCTCTGGGCATGCATAAGATAAAAATCAAAATAATCCACGCCACACGCTTCAAGCTGGCTTTCAAAAAATGGACGGATATCCTCCTGCTTATTGAAATATGCTACTGTTAATTTATCTGTAAGGATATATTTGTCTCTGCTGTACCTTTTTGTGAGACATTCACGCAGTGCAGTCTCACTTTTCCCACCAAGATATCCATGGGCTGTGTCAAAATAATTAAATCCATTTTCTAAAAATGTATCTACCATTTTACCGAATTCTTTTGTATCAACTTCTCCATTACTCATTGGTAATCTCATACATCCAAAACCGAATCTTTTCTTGATTTCCTCAAACACTTCTGCCATGTTTCTTCCCTCCAAAATTTTATTCATAATTTCTTACTATAATTTGCATAATTTTAATTATAGAGAACACACGAACCTGTATCAATTCGTTTTTCAGTGATAATAGATAAGAAAAACTTATCAAAAAAGCAAAGAAAAATCTCATTACAGGATCTTTTCTTTGCTTTGCTATAAATCATTATGCGTTTTTCTTCAAAGTCTCATTCATACTGCCTGTACGATAGCCTTTCAAATCCATTGTTACATAGGTAAAACCATAAGCTGTAAACTCTTGTACAATCTGTTCTGAATGAGCAATAATTTTCTCAAACTCCACAGGCAGTACTTCGATTCTTGCAATACTTCCGTGAATTCGGACACGAACCTGATGAAAGCCCAAATCAAGCAGCAATTGCTCTGCTCTATCCACCATACTCAGCTTTTCCTCCGAAATCGTTTCACCATATACAAATCTGGATGAGAGACAGGCAAAGGACTGTTTATCCCAGGTTGGAAGTCCAAGTTTTTTTGACAATTCTCTGATTTCTGCCTTGTTTAACGCAACCTGTCTCAGTGGACTTTTGATTCCTAATTCTGCCACAGCTTGAAGTCCAGGTCTGTAATCACCATTGTCATCCATGTTAGAACCTTCTGCGATAGCATTCAAATGATTTTCATTTGCTATTACCTGTATTTTTTCAAATAATTCGTGCTTGCAAAGGTAACATCTGTTCTTTGGATTATGCTTGAACCCTTCGATTTCCAGTTCTTCTGATTCACACACAATATGACGGATTCCTTCTTTTTCACAAAATGTTTTCGCCTCATTCAGCTCTCTTTTTGGGAAGGAGCATGACATGGCTGTAACTGTAATTACCTGATTTCCTAATACATCATGTGCTACCTTTAATAAAAATGTGGAATCCACACCACTTGAAAATGCAACTGCTACACTGCCGAGGCTTTTTAAATAATCCTATAGCTGTATTAACTTTTCTTCTGTTGTCTTTAATTTGCTTTCACTCATTTCAATTTCCACCTTACTTTTTATTTCCTATTTTTACGATAGGTTTAATGTATTATAAGGTTTGTTTATCTATAAGTCAATGCCTGGACCTTCCCGACCAAAGAGGTCAGTACTAATATTATTTATCATGGGATATCAGCAACCGACGTATTCATAGTATGACGGAAGAAACGGTCACTTATCTTGCCAAAGATTACAAGAATGATGGGAAAAACGCAGCAAGATAGAATAGATGGACAAAATCTGTAATTCGTTAGTAGGATTTTTTTACAAGATTGTTGGGAAGCATGTTTTCTTGACCAAAATACAATAATGACATGCTTAATTTTCTCTTATATGAAGTAAATAGGCTAATGGAGCATGCTCATATGAAAAAAATATAAGTTGAACATGCTCGAACTCTATAAAATACTATAGTTTTTTCTGATAAAAGCATGTTTTTAAGGGGAAAACGACAAATGACATGCTGCCTTACTAAAATGAACTAGATACGTCAAGATAAATGCATGTCCAACTAACAGAATTTAGCATTTTACATGCAATGTAGTAAATATTTCTGCTTTTGGACAATTAAACTCAGCCTAGGGACAGAGGAATCCCACTTTAGGGACAGAGGAATCCAACATCTTTTGGTACAAATCCTGACCGCCCAGACATGTATCAACTAAATAACCTTTTTCCGTTTCATACTCTTTCAAACCTCTATAATAGAACATCTTATATTGATCCTCTATAATAATTGGTGTAATTCCATTGTTTTATCTTTTATATTCTCTTATATATTCGCATATTCAAATATATTTATGTTTACATTTGCAATTTCAAATGTAAACCACATTTTCTTTAAAACCAGAAAAAATTATTCCTGCGCCAGCATTGTTTCCAAAAATATTCCATACCCTGATGTAGGGTCATTGACGAACACATGTGTCACAGCTCCCACAAGCTTCCCATTCTGGATAATCGGTGATCCACTCATCCCTTGCACAATTCCCCCGGTCTGATTCAATAAGGTCTCATCGGTCACCTGGAAGGTAATTCCACGGTTGGTATTGGCTGTATCCATATTCACAGAAGTGATCTCAATATCATAAGCTTTTGCAGTTCCTGAGATATCCGATACAATTCGCGCGGGACCTCTCTTGATTTCCTGCTTAAACCCAACTTCATATTGCTCATCCTCCTGTGAGTATTGATTGTATTCCTCCGTGTCCAATGTACCAAAGATTCCAAGATCTGAATTCTGATTCACCGTTCCCAGCTTATTGGCCTCGTTATAATATATGAGGCCTTCCAATTCGCCTGGCGTTCCTTTCTCTCCCTTTTCAATTCCCGTCAATTCTGTATGATATATACTTCCATCTGCTATATGAAGCAGTGATCCAGTTTCGCCATCTCCCACGCCATGACCTAATGCGCCAAATTGTTTGTCCGGTGCATAATAAGTTAAGGTTCCAATTCCCGCCATATCATCCTTGACCCATACTCCTATCATCCATTTGTTATTTCCAGATGGAATGGGTGTCACAGCCACATCAATATAGCTTCCATCCCGGACTACTCCAAAGTCAATTGCTTTCTCACCGTTTTTATTGATCAGATCAATTAAATCCTCTTTCGTTTCAATACTTTCTTTATTTACTGAGATAATATAATCTCCACTTTTCAGCTTATTTTCTGCTGGCGTGTAATTCAGTCCATTTACCGCCTCCACCGTGCTTGTCCCAAGTACAAGCACTCCATTGGTCTGTCCATAGATTCCGATCACTTTTCCGGATACATATACCTTACTATCTGGAACAACCGATACCTGAACCTCCTTCGTTGGGAAAATGCCAAACAAGCGGCAAAGTACCCTATAGGTATCACAAGAAGCATCCGTCTCTTGTCCATTTTCCCAATTTGCTTGTACTCCTTTCGGCTGCAATTCCTTTAGAGAAGAAGCCGTCTCTTCTGTATCGATTCTCTTGTCAGACTGTACCTCCGAGATTGTCACAGGAACTGGGAATACTCCCTGGAAGGAGTCCCTTTCGCGTAGATAAATTTGATCTGGTATTTGCTCCATAAAGGTTACATATCCAAAATAAATCAAGCAACATGCATAAAGACCAATCAGATTCGACAGCAAATGTATTTTCTTTCTACTTTTTCTATTTTTACTTCTTCTTTTTTTATAAAAAAAATGCCGCATACCAATTACTCCATTCCCTTGGAATTTTGTAATAGTATGCGGAATAACTTATTTTTTCATGTATGCCATTTCTTTCATTTCACGAGCATTTTGAATTACGGTGTCCGTTATTTCTACGCCACCAAGCATTCTTGCAAGCTCCTGAATGGATTCCTCTTTACTCAATTTATGAATTTTCGAATAGGTAGACTGATTCTCTACGGATTTCTCAATGAGATAATGACTGTCTGCCATTGCTGCAATCTGTGGCAAATGTGTAATACAGATAATCTGATGGTTTCGACTGAGCACATTCATTTTCTCTGAAACCATCTGCGCAGTTCTTCCACTGATTCCACTATCGATCTCATCAAAAATCAGTGATTCAATGTCATCGTTTTCTGCCATCACCGTCTTAATTGCAAGCATAATTCGAGATAATTCACCACCGGATGCAACCTTGCCAAGCGGCTTTGCCGGTTCTCCTGGATTGGTAGAAATCATAAATTCCGGATCATCATAGCCGTTTGCTGTATAATCATCGGTACGTTGAAATTGCATCTCAAATACCACATCAAGGAAATTCAAATCCTGCAGGGCTTCTTTAATTGCACTCGTCAGTTCTCCTGCTGCATTCTTACGAATTCCAGACAATGTGTCACAGGCTTCCTCTAGTGTTGCTTTGCTTTCCTTTACAGATGCTTCCAGCTTGGACAAATACGCATCATAATCGTTCAATACCTGAATACGTTCGGCTTTCTTCTGATAGGTATCTAATATTTCATCTATCGTATTGCCATATTTTGATTTCAAATGGTTAACAAGATCCAGACGCTTCTCAATCTCATAAAATGTTTCGTCATCAAAGTCTGCATCGGAGATATATGCTGATATCTCGTGGTTAAAATCACTGAGAAGATTATCAATCTCAGCCAATTCATTTTCTAAGGACGCTACCTTTTCATCATAGGAAGCTACTACTGTAAGTTCACGCACTGCGCGGCCAATCATCTCAGAAGCGCTCTCCATCTCGCCACCGGTGATGGAATGAGCAGCGCTCACGCCTTCCATAATTTTCTTGCCGTTCGAGAAACGTTTATAGTCCATTTCCAGCTGTTCGTCTTCTCCAGACACCAACTGTGCATCCTCGATTTCCTTCACTTCATATTCCAGGAAAGAAAGCTCTCTTGCACGCTCCTCTGCATCCACATTGGAATGCTTCCATTCTTCCATGAGCCTGCGATATTCCTGATAGGCTTCTGCGACCTTCTCTTTCTGATTGCCAATCTCATGCTTGGCATATTCATCCAGGATATCTAAGTGTTTTCTCTTAGATAATAAAGATTGGTGTTCATGCTGTCCATGAATATCAATCAGTAAGGAAGCAACCTCCTTCATTCTAGATACGGATACTGCCTCTCCATTTACTCTTCCAACTGCTCTTCCAGATGTGATTTTGCGGCTTAATATGACCGTCTCGTCCTCAACCTCCACATCCATTTCCTGCAGTTTCTTTAGAGTTTTCTCATTATCCACATGAAATACTAATTCCACAAGAGCTGTGTCCTCATTGTCTCTTAGCATTTCTTTTGCTACTTTTTCTCCCAGTGCAAGGTTAATGGAACCGATGATAATCGATTTACCCGCACCAGTTTCGCCTGATAGGATATTGAGTCCATAGGAAAACTCAACCTCCGCTTCATCAATCAAAGCCAGATTTTTCACATGCAGATTCTGTAACATAGTCTCTCCTTCTACTCTCCCAACCAACGCATATGTTTACTGTTCAATAATCTTACGAAGTCTTTTCATGATTGCAACTGTATCATCTACGGAACGAATTGCGCACATAATTGTATCATCTCCTGCGATAGAACCCACGATCTCATGAATCTGCATCGCATCGATTGCTGCACAGACTGCACTGGCCATACCAGATACCGTCTTGATTACCAGTATATTCTGTGCCATATCCATAGAAACAAATCCATCACGGAAAACGCGTACAAATTTCTCTGCCATATCTTCTCTTGCATCCGTAAGAACTACATATTTCTGTTTGCCGTTGCTTAAAGATACTTTCGTAAGCTTCATTTCACGTATATCACGAGACACCGTTGCCTGTGTTACCTTATAGCCTTCATTTACCAGGTATGCTGAAAGTTCTTCCTGAGTCTCAATATCATTTTTTTGAATGAGTTCAAGTATTTTCGATTGTCTTCTGGTCTTCATAAGCCCTCCGCTCTAAGTGTATGCTTCCATTTTCTTACGCAATATTTCAAGAAAACTCTTGTTGCTGAGTTTACAGATTTTGGTAATATGCTGCGACTGAGATACCACGAACCGTTCTCCCACGCCAAGCTTCTCCACGGAATCCCCATCAAAGCTGACACATGCCTGCTCATCTTTCTCGGATCTTCTGGTTCCTATCTCTATTTCTACCACATCTTCTGCTCCAAGTACAATACTTTTGGAGTTCAGATTATGTGCATTAATCGGTGTTAGTAACAGCATCTTTGCCTTTGGGTCCACGATCGGTCCCCCTGCTGACATATTATAACCGGTTGAACCTGTGGGTGTCGCAACAATCATTCCATCCGCATGATATGTATTTAAGAGTTCTCCATTTACATATACCTTTAAGCTGAGAATGGAAAGCTCCCCCGTACGATGAATTACAATATCGTTCATTGCCATTCGGGAACTGGAATCTCCCTGTTTATGCCCGGTGAGCATCATACGTTCTTCCATCATATAGGAATCGTCCATTAAGCTGTCAATCGCTTTAAATACCGTGGCTGCTTCCAATTCGCAAAGATATCCAAGGGTGCCAAGATTCACCCCAAGCAGTGGAATCTGAAGTGCTACAACCTTTGTGGCTGCACGAATCAGGGTTCCATCACCACCTAATACAAAGATGCATTCGGTATCCTGTGGAATCTCCTCAATCGAAAAATCTCCATCTTCTATGCGTTCCACGCTGCTTACCAAGATATCTGCTCTTCCGCCTTTGTCAGAAATATATTGTACCATTTCTTTGCTCAATTTTAAATTTTGATCTTTGAATTCATTGGTAATAAGAATAAAATTGCGCATACTTATTTGTCCAGTTCTCCATGTGCTGCTTCTACAACCTCATGAAGATTCACAGACTCCTCCTTTATTGGTTCCTCTGCCTTTTCGATATAGATAAGATATTCAATGTTTCCCTCTGGTCCTTTAATTGGAGAGTATTCCAGATTGTGGATAGAAAATCCATTGCTTAAGCAATAATCTTCAATTTTCTGGATGACTTCTTCATGCACCTTTTTGTCACGAACTACGCCTTTTTTCCCGACCTTTTCTCTTCCGGCTTCAAACTGAGGCTTAATCAGACACACCATCTGCCCATGATCTTTTAGCAGCTCTCTTGCAGGTCCTAATACCTTTGTCAAAGAAATGAAAGATACGTCCACAGAAGCAAAATCCAAAGCATCATCAATATTCTCAGGTGTCACATAACGGATGTTTGTCTTCTCCATGCATACCACTCTCGGATCCTGGCGAAGCTTCCATGCGAACTGTCCATATCCCACATCTACGGCATACACCTTCACGGCGCCGTTCTGGAGCATACAGTCGGTAAACCCACCGGTAGAAGCACCGATATCCATACATACTTTGCCTTCTAATGTAACTCCAAAATGTGTCATAGCCTTCTCTAATTTCAGTCCGCCACGGCTTACATACTTTAACGTATTCCCATGTATCTCTATATTACAGTCATCTGGAAAAGTGGAACCCGCTTTATCTTCACGATTATTATTGATGAACACATTTCCTTCCATAATCATGGTCTTGGCCTTCTCTCGGGATGGCGCCAGTCCTCGCTTTACCAGTAATACATCTAAACGTTCTTTCATATTTCCTCCGCTTGTTTATGAATCTGTTCCATGATACGTTTCATAACGCTCTCGGCATCGATTCCAATCTCTTTTTTCAACAATTCCACATTTCCATGCTCCACATAACAATCTGGAATTGCAGCATTGATCACATCGATATCTAATTTCTCATTCTTTACAAAGCCAGAAATGTGTTCACCAAATCCACCACTTTGTACATTTTCTTCCATTGTCACAAGAAGTGTGTGCTTCTCTGTCAACGCTCGAATGCAATCCTGATCAAAAGGCATTGCAAATCTTGCATTGATGAGCGTACAGGATATTCCCTGTTCCTTCAGCATCTCACGGACAGCAACTGCGGTCTTTACCATACTTCCCAATGCAAATAATGCCACCTGACTCTCAAGATAGATTGCTTCACTGTGTCCCACACAGACTGGTGCTCGATATTCCTTCAAGCCATCATATGCTTCGCCCCTTGGGTAGCGCACTGCAATCGGTGCATTGAATTGTAAAGCATATTTCATCATGTCCGATAATTCCCATTTGTTTTTGGGTGCCATAATCGTCATATTTGGTATGGAGGATAAATAAGAGAGATCAAAAATTCCCTGATGTGTCTCCCCATCACTTCCTACCAGACCTGCTCTGTCAATTGCAAAAACAACCGGCAGATTCTGAATACAGACATCGTGTAATATCTGATCGTATGCTCTTTGTAAAAAAGAAGAGTATACTGCAAACACAGGCTTTAGGCCTGCTTTAGCAAGTCCAGCTGCAAAGGTAACTGCATGTGCCTCTGCGATTCCCACGTCAAAGAAACGATCCGGGTAAATATTATGATATCGGCGAAGTCCTGTCCCATCTGCCATAGCTGCCGTGATTGCAACCACTTTGGGATCTCGTTCTCCCATCTTCTTCATAATGGTAGAAAATACATCCGTATAATTAGCCTTTACCCTTGGTTTGGACGGAATCCCCGTCTCGATATCAAAGGGTTCTGCCCCATGGAATCTCGCTGGATGACGTTCTGCTGGTAGATATCCTGCTCCCTTATGGGTCAAAACATGGACAAGCACTGGTCCATCCACACGTTTCGCTTCCGCAAATGTCTTGCGCATCTCACTTATGTTACTGCCATCCACTGGACCAAGATAGATCAGCCCCATCTCTTCAAATAACATACCTGGAATAAACAAGGACTTAATTCCACTCTTGGTCATACGAATTCTTCTTACCATTCGTTCGCCATATACAGGGATCTTATTCAAAGAATTCAATACATCATTTTTCAGTCCCCGATATGCGTCAGCTGTACGGAACTCGCCAAGATAACGGCTCATTCCTCCAACATTCTCTGATATGGACATATTATTATCGTTTAATACAATAATAAAGTTGGACTTCAATGTTGCTGCGTTATTCATTGCTTCAAATGCCATACCACCTGTTAATGCTCCATCACCGATTACAGATACTACATGGTAGTTGTCCCCCATAATATCACGGGCAGCTGCCATTCCAAGTCCTGCTGAAATCGAAGTTGAACTATGCCCGGTATTAAAGCAGTCACAAGGACTCTCACTTGTCTTCGGGAAACCACTCATTCCGCCATATTGGCGCAAGCATTCAAATCCATCTTTTCTTCCGGTTAAGATCTTATGTGTGTAAGACTGATGTCCCACATCCCATACGATTTTATCTGTTGGAAGATCAAAAGAAAGATGCAGTGCCATTGTAAGCTCCACAACCCCAAGATTGGACGCAAGATGACCGCCGGTTTTGGATATGCTTTCTATTAAAAACTCCCGAATCTCTGATTTTAAATCATTTAACTCTTCCTCAGAAAGCTTCTTTATATCATTCTCTTTTTGAATTTTATCTAATACCATTCACACATACCTCTTGCAGTACATAAATCTATTTATCTCGATGGATAAGGTATAGAAATAGCTGCCTCATAAATTCATCTTCTCGTTGGAATGATGCTAAAAGTGTTACTGCTTCCTCTGAAAGGCGCTTCACATCTTCTTTTGCCTGATCAATGCCCTCAAATGTCACATAAGTTGCTTTATTGTTCCGCTCATCACTGCCAATTGGTTTTCCGAGTACTTCCAGTGTACTTGTGACATCTAAAATATCATCCTGAATCTGAAATGCCAAACCAACCTTGGAAGCTGCCTGTTCCATTGCTTCTACTTCCTTAACAGAAGCACCAGCAAGAATGGCTCCCACTGACATTGCCGCCTCAATCAGCGCACCAGTCTTCAGTCGATAAATAAAGTCCAGCTTTTCTCTTGAAACAGGAATCTGCTCATTCTGATCGGACTCCACATCAACCACCTGGCCTCCGACCATTCCGTAAATACCTGATTTGCAGGCAAGCTTACGAAGTGCTCTTCCAATTGCTGTATTCTCTGGCTCCAGCTCAAACGCAATTGTTGCAGTCTCAAATGCGTAATTCAAAAGCGCATCTCCTGCAAGAATTCCCATTGTCTCCCCATAGATCGCGTGTGTTGTCTTCTTGCCTCTTCGATACTCATCATTATCCATAGCAGGAAGATCATCATGAACCAGGGAATACGTATGAATCATCTCGATTGCAGCCATAAATGGTTCAATTGCTCTCGATGTTCCACCAAACAATTTATAGGTCTCTTCCATGAGCATTGGGCGAAGGCGTTTGCCTCCTGCAAGAATACTATAATTCATCGCTTCTAAAACGGTTCTCTGATACCCTTCCTCTTTTGGAAGATATTCTAAGATTACTGTATCAATATGAGCTGCTCTTTTCGCAATCTCTGCTTTGATATCCATTAAAATTCCTCCAATTCACCATTCTTATTCAGGACCGCCATTGTAGCTTCCATGGCATCCAGCTGACTATTACAGGCCTTTACTTCTTCGAGTCCTGCTTTATATAAATCAAAGGATTGATCCAAGGACACACCGCTTTGCTCCATCTTTTCAATAATTTTGTCTAATGCTTCAAAACGTTCTTCTAACGTTCTCTTATTTTCATCACTCATGGGTAATTACCTCCGAAACATATGCTTTTACACTTCCATCTAATAAATGTACCGTTATCTCATCCTGAGGCTGTACATCTGTCACATGAAGTAAGGCTTCCTGTTGTGGGCCTTCTACATATGCATAACCTTTGCTCAGCTTCTTCGCAGGGGAATAGCTGTCTAGTGTACCCGCCAGCAGCATTAGCTGATGCCTTTTATCTTTAAGAATTCCTTCCATTCGTTCAGATATCTTCTCTTCGAACTCTAGGACTCTACGCCTTTTCTCATTGAGCTGATTCCCTGGGCTTAAATATCTCAGTCTGGTTCTGTCATGGGCAAGCCTTTGCTTAGCGAATTCCAGCTGACCTGTCATAATACGGTTCATACGCTCCTTATATGCATGCAGCTGTTCCATTACGACTGCTTTATCATATACTGCCAGCTCTGCTGCCGCAGATGGTGTAGGGGCTCTCAAATCAGCAACAAAATCAGCAATTGTCCAATCTGTCTCATGGCCAACTGCTGATATAATTGGTATCTTACATTCGAATATTGCTCTTGCAACTATTTCTTCATTAAACGCCCACAAATCTTCGATGGAGCCTCCGCCTCGTCCGACAATTATCACATCGACATTCAGCTTCTCCAATGCGCAAATTCCGTTTACAATACTGGCAGCTGCTCCATCTCCCTGAACAAGTGCTGGATACAATATCAACTGAACCTGTGGATTCCTTCGGGCTGCAATGTTACGAATATCCTGAATTGCTGCTCCCGTTGGAGCCGTTACAATTCCAAGCCTTGTAATATATTTGGGAATTGGCTGTTTGTATTCGGACGCAAACATCCCCATCTCTTCCAGCTCGCGTTTCAAGGCTTCAAATCTCAGATATAGATTACCAGATCCATCCAATTCAATTTCCTTTGCATAGATCTGGTATTTTCCGTCTCTTTCATACACTTCTACAGAACCTGTTACAATGACTTTATCCCCTTCTTTCATTGTAAACGCAAGTCCCTTACGGTTCCCTGCGAACATAATCGCATTCATGGTTCCCATTGAGTCCTTGATTGTAAAATAGATATGCCCAGAGGAGTGATATTTACAGTTGGACACCTCTCCTTTGATGCTGATTTGATGGAGCATAAAATCCTGGGCAAACATATTTTTGATATATTGGTTGACCTGGCCTACCGAATATACGTTTTTGGTCATGCAAACTTCGCTAAAATACCATTGACGAATGAAGGGGACTCATCTGTTCCATATTTCTTAGCCAGCTCAACGGCTTCATTAATTGCCACTTTGGTTGGGACATCTTCTTCGTACTTAATCTCATATACGGCAAGACGAATCAAGCTTAGATCTACCTTGCCCATACGTGATGTCTTCCATCCCTGTGCGACTTCGTTAATTGACTGATCAAGTTCTGTCAGGCGTTTTACAATATTCTCACATTTTTCACGAATATAAATCTGATCTGCCTGTGCCAAATTCTCGATTCCCTCTTCAAAATAGGTAATCTGATCATTCATCTCATCCTTTGGGTGAAATTCTACACGAAAAAGCATCTTAAATACGTTTTCTCTCTGTTCTCTTCTGGTCATAAATGATTCCTCTCTGATATATATAAAATTGATACTTCTCTAAATAATAATCCATCCCATGCGCACTTATTACAAGCGCTATGGTGAAAAATAAGGATGCCTATAAGACATCCTTAATTATACTACAATTTCAACTAATTAAAAAGTGTTTATTTGTCACTGCTCATATCTACACTGGCAATACGAATATTGACAACTGCCACTGTAAGTCCTGTCATATTCTCCACTGCACTCTTGACACGATCCTGAACCTTCTGTGATACCTCTGGTATACTATATCCATAAGCAATATTAATTGCGACGTCTACTTTCACTTCATTTTCGAGAACCTCAACAAAAATTCCTTTCGAAAGATTCTTCATTCCAAGCTTGCTTACGATCTCATTGGTTATATTTCCAGCCATTGAACTTACGCCTTCAACTTCAGTTGCTGCAAGTCCGGCAATAATAGCTACTACCTCATCTGCAATCTTAACTTCGCCTAATTGATCTTCTTTTATTTTAAAAGTTTTTCTACTATCAGCCATGTTTGTGTGCCTCCTCGGTATTTTCTTCATACATTATAACAGACAATTATACTTTTGAAAACATTATTTTCATTTTCTCATTATTCTCATTTTTCATTTCAAAAAAGAATCCATCACGCGAATTCCAGCAGCCATCTTCTTCAAATCCGGCAGCTGAAGCTGCATATACTTCTCCAATTGTGATACTTCCTCTGCATCAAACCCTTTATTGGTAAGGATTTTACAATCTGGTATCTTTCCTTCTGCTGTTCTAGTCCCATCCGTGAAAGAAACAAATGCATATTTTTCATCATCTTTCACACAGATTGGAGACACCGTCATTTTCACTTCGCTACTCATAATATTTTCCTCTTTTTAATGATAACACTTTTTACAAGGCTCATACCCTTCTGTAACCGCCTCTTCTAATGACTTTTGCACTGCATCCTTCATTCCGCTGCAGGATGGATCGCTATGATACTTCTTACCACCCTTCGATGATATCCAGACAAAGGATTCCTCATCCTCATTTTCACTGCCTGCATCATCCATGATCTCGGAATCGGCTTGTGACGCAAGGGATGAATCTCCCGTGGCATAATCGATACGTATTCCTGGTTGTACATTATATGCAAATATATGAAAACATATTTCTTCTCCCTGATCTTCCACAGAATATCCTTCCATTACAACGCCTGTGGCGATCAGATTATTCTCTTCAAAAATAGGAGTCACTCGATACATCACATGATTGCCCGTATCTTTCACATAATTCGCCACCTGATTCTCAAAGGGAAGCATTCCTTCTATATTCAGATACCTGGTTCCAGTAATAAGATTCTTCTCATTTGCATTCTCTCCGGTTAACTGATAGCTAAGCAAATGACATCGATTATATAAATACTTACCATCTATACCGTCGTATTTTACTGTATGCCATCCGCTGGGCTTAACGCTGCCAATTGCGCCGCGCTCTTCAGTTGGCATAATATCCTGTCCCACACAAGCCTCTGCCACCTGGCAGCGTCCCAGTGTGTCATATTCGCTATAGCTCTCAAATGATTCCTCTGTAATCTCTTCTGCTGAGAATGTAGGAATATTAGCATTCAATGAGATATATGGTGCTCCAGAATATTCTGGAACATCTTCCATTGAAAACGAATAGGTACTATCTGATATTGGGCTTTTCTCTGAAGAATTCTGCACAATTGCAATGCCCGAGCATCCTCCAAATAGGAATATCAGTCCAATCAGGCACGCCCACAGAAACGATAGCTTTCCTTGTTGCTTCTTCATATTTCTCTATCTGTCAACTTTCTTTTCTATATTATCTGTAAGCTGATTATTCTTACAATAGAATATTAATTTATCATTCAGTTTCTTAGCATCTACAGGCTTGGAAAGATGTTCGTTCATTCCTACCTCTAAAGAATGCTTCTTATCTTCCTCAAACGCATTGGCACTCACTGCCAATATTGGTATTGTCTTTGCATCCGATTGACTGGATTCACGAATCTTCTTACAACACTCCCAGCCGTCCATATTAGGCATTCGAATATCCATAAGTATTATGTTATAATACCCCGCTTCATGAGTCAAATACTTGTCAAGTCCAATTGCTCCATCTTCTGCCACTTCAACTTCACACTTCATCTTTTCCAACAATCTGCGTTCCATGTCTTGATTCATCTTGTTGTCTTCACAAAGAAGTACCTGTACCCCCTGAAGATTCTGGAAATTGTAAGATCTCTTTCTCCGTGTTTTTCTTTCTTTTCCGTATGGAAAAGGTACCTCTATGTAGAATGTTGAGCCTACACCTTTTTGGCTCTCACAAGTGATATTTCCACCCATGATATTCATAATCTCTTTGGAGATTTCCAATCCAGTACCACACCCTTCATATGGTGAGGTATTTCCTTGATACTCCTGTGCAAAGCGCTGAAACAGCTTCGTCTTTTGGAACTCTTCACTCATTCCAATTCCTGTATCTGATATAGCGACACAAAGCAGATCGCTCCCTGATTGCTTCTCTTTCACCTCCAAAGAAAGACTTACCTTCCCTCCCTCTGGCGTGAACTTCACTGCATTATGCAGCAAATTCAAAAGAACCTGTTGAAAGCGAATCTCGTCAAACTGATAGACAGCATTCAGGTTGGACGCTTTGTTATAACAGAATTCAATACTCTTCTCCTGTGCTTCCGACTTAATCATTGCTACAAGATTATCCATAAAAAGATCGATTTCCACTTCTTTTGGATGTATGATTATTTTTCCAGATTCAATTTGCTGAATATCCAGCAAATCACCAATAATCGACAATTGATATTGCACCGCTCTGTGTATTGATTGCAGGTTCTTTGCTGTGGTCTGATAATCTATATTGGGTTGCTGAAGATTATCTTCAATCACCGTGGAATATCCATTAATGGCATTTAACGGAGTCCGTAGTTCATGGCTCATTCGCGATAAAAACTCTGACTTTGTCTGATTGGCTTCCTCCAGCTGACGAATATATTTTCTTTTTGCTTTTACATATAGAATTAGTGCTATCATTGCGAGCATAATAAATGCAGTACATGCAAAGAGAATTTTTCTAACTGCATAGAAACGATCCCCCAGGGTGTATGTCTGATATGGGTTATTCTGATTCGTCGTAATAATATCTGTAATTCTCGTGGCAGTGATTTTTCCAATTGTCTTCTCTAGGATTGAAAGAATCTCCAAATCGGAGTCTCTGCTTGCTCCCAGCGTCGGACCTGAGACAAATCGATAATTTTCCCATTCACGCATATTCTCATAACGGGCATTTTTCTTTTCATAACTGAATTCCCACACATTTAAAAATGTCGCATCGCTTTTTCCATGCAATACGGAATCCAAGCATTCTCTTCGTGTCTGTTTATAATCAATTGTAGCATTTGGAAACCATTCCAAAATAACACTCTCTAAATAGGTTCTATCCTCTGTAAGTGACACCGTAATATCATTTGCCTGATCCAGTTCAAAATCTGGATTGGTAACCGCCACTGTGGTATTATCCGTCAAGTGATTGGAGGAGAGATGATTATCCGCATTCTCCTGAGAGAATCGTAATTCCTGTTCTCCAACCACAAAATCCACCGTTCCATCATCAATATAGCTGTATAGCCGATTGCTGTCCTGGATTGGAACAATCTCGATTGTCAATCCGGACTCATCTGCAATTTCATTTAGAATATCTACATAGATGCCTACGCAATTTCCTTCTGAATCGATTCCTGCCAACGGCAGCCTGTCACTATATACCCCAAACGTAATTGTATTGGCCTGTTCTATTTTCTCATTCTCTTCTCTTGTATACGAGATAGGAGTCTTTCCTACCAGTACTTCTTTATACAGCTCGGAAGCAATCTCCGGTGTATGTACCATCATCTCACTCATACCAGAGTTAATTTCATCAAAAAGTTCTTGATTTCCCGCATAGGTACATATATAAAACGGCAGCTGATCAAGCAATGCTACAAGCTTTCCATTTGGCACAGTATTCAATGTACTAAATGCCACAAGATCCACATCCCCGTTCTCCAACGCATTCATTTTATCTTGCATGGAATTCAGTGAGACTTTTTTGTAGGAAAACCCATTCTTCTTGGCATACTGATCTAATATCTCACTATTAGAACCAATGGATAATCCAACTTTCTTTTGATCAAAGCCTTCAAAGTCTTCATAAAATATATCTGCATCTTCTCTGGCGAACAACCCAATCTGCTGAAATCCAACATTATATTCGGAATACAACAATTTCCCATTAGGATCTTCTTCTTTTCCAACTGGAAACATCAGATCTATCTCACCGTCATCCAACTTTTGTAAGCTTTCATTATAGGAGCCTTCCACATATTCAATGGTCCAATTATTATTCCATGCCAGCTGCCGAATATAAGGAAGACCCACTCCCTCTGGCTCACCTTCCCCATTGAGATACAAAATATCATTCATTCCACATGCGACGCGAACTACACGGCTTTCATTTTCCGCTGCAAAACAAGGCATTCCCATACTGCACAAAAGTATTGTTGCTATCACAAATGATACAAATCTTGTTAACACCTTTCTCTGCTTCATCTTTCGAATGCCTCCTGCCTTACTTCATGGAATTACTTGCTTCTTTGCTTTCATTCTTCTTTTATTTTACATCCATCTTATATATATTTTCAATATTTTTATGACTTTTGTACTATTTTCTTCATTAAAGCCATGGCAGCTATGCTTCCAGATTCTTCTTCAGAGCCACACTCACTCGCTCTAATAAATATACTGGCTGTACAGGCTTCACAATAAAGTCAACAGCTCCTAATTCCTTACACATTATTACCGTATCTCTGTTGCAGGTAGAAGTAAAGATAATAAATGGCGCACTATTGTGTCCATTCTTTCGAAGTGTCTTGATTGTGTCAATTCCATTTAGTCCCGGCATCTCAAGGTCCATAATAATCAGGTCGGGCTCTTTATGTTCCTGAATATAACAGATTGCTTCCACTCCACTTTGGAATGTCTCAACCTGGTATTCCTTTTCCAAAATCCGCTTTGCATTCATACGAGTCATATAGCTGTCATCCACAACCATAATAACCTCCTTGAATGCCTTGTTTTCCCCTCTGTTTTCATTGAGCGTGGTCACTCTCTCCTGCTTTTCCTGAATGAACATTCCTGATTTGACGATGAATTTATCTCGGTATTCCAGACTCATCTCCAGATTCACCAGCTTCTCATTTTCAAAGAGCTTGATAATTGGTCTCTTGGGATTTGCGGAATGTCCCACTACCAGCGCATGTTCGCCACTGGACAGCACCACCTCTGTTCCTGGGAGATAAAGAGGAATCACATGAAATATTGCATCTACAATGCTCTCATCAAAAAGGATATTCTTTCCACTCTTCAGATACTCAAACGCTTCCACCGAAGCATATGGCTCCTTATAGGAACGTCTGCTTGTCAGCGCATCATATACGTCCACCGCATGGATAATCTTCGCAAGATATGGAATCTCATTCTTCGACTTACCCAGAGGATATCCCGAACCATTTTCATTCTCATGATGGCATAGTACTGCCTGACGCACTTTCGCTGGAACATTTGATACTCCCTGAAGTCGATCAAATGCGTATTTTGGATGCATTTTAATCTGGTCATATTCTTTGTCAGTGAGCTTTCCCGGTTTATTCAGTATCTCCTCTGGGATTTGCAGCTTTCCCAGATCGTGGGTAAGTGATGCAAGACACAGCATCTTTAAGTCCTCTTCCGATAAGCCAAGCTTCTTGCCCACCGCAACACTATAGATTGCAACATTTACAGAATGATGATACGTGTATTCATCATAAGATCTCAAATCATATAAATCCAATCCCACATGCTCTTTTGCAGTAATATCGGAAACAAGCTTCGTGGATAGCTCCATCATGGAGCCAATATCCTCTGCTTCCACCGCTTCCACACTTTTTTGGAAAAGTCGTTCGTCCACTGCCTCGTCATACTGCACATCCTTGGAGAAATGATCCACAATATATACTCCATAATAGCCGGCAGCATTCAGTCTCTGGATATAGTTCTCTGTCAGCCCAATTCCCTTGCAGAGCATAAATGCGTCTTTTCCAAACACAAGATCTCTCCCCAGAATCATTCCCGGTTCCAGTGAAGTGGTCAATATAAATCTCATAGTACGCCTTCTTTCCGAATTTCAAACCTCAACATCTGAAATTTTTTTTTATTTTCCAATAATCTCAGCTGTATTAATAAAGGAGTAAGGAGTATTTTGGTACACATAATAATTGAGCCAGTTGGAATATAATATATTGCCGTGGGAACGCCACTGAAGTCTCGGTTTTGCTGTATCGTCATCATTCGGATAGTAATTTACAGGCACATCTATTGGCAGACCTTTATTTTTATCTCTCATATACTCGCTATGTAACGTCATGCGGTCATATTCCGGATGTCCCATCACAAAGATCTGGCGTCCATCTTCTGCAATTACAAGGAAAACACCTGCTTCTTCTGACTCTGCGAGGATTGTAAGCTTCTCCTGCTTCTCGATATCCTCTTTGCGAATCTCTGTGTGTCTGGAATGCGGCGCCCAGAAATAATCATCAAATCCACGGACAAGCGGAATCTTCCGATTCATCACATGATGTTCGTATACACCAAACATTTTCTTATCCAGTCTATGCTTTGGAATCCCATAATGGTAATATAATCCTGCCTGTGCGCCCCAGCACAAATGAAGTGTGGAAGTCACATGGGTCTTAGACCATTCCATAATCGCGCTGATTTCTTCCCAATAATCTACCTCTTCATACTCCATCTGCTCCACTGGAGCTCCTGTAATAATCAAGCCATCAAAGTATTGGGCTTTTATCTCATCAAATGTTCCATAAAATTTATTCAAATGACTCAAGGACGTATGTGTAGATTCGTGGCTCGAAAGCGCAATAAATGATACGTCAACCTGAAGCGGCGTATTGGACAAAGATCGCAAAATCTGAAGCTCCGTCTCTTCTTTCAGTGGCATCAAGTTCACAATTGCGATATTAATTGGACGAATATCCTGATGTGCTGCTCTGGATTCATCCATTACAAATATATTCTCATGTTCTAGGATTTCCTTTGCTGGGAGATCACTCTGTGTTCGAATAGGCATCTCTTATTCCCTTCCTTCCTTTATCATCTCAAGGAATTCCTCTTCTGAAATGATAGGCACTCCTAAGCTCTGTGCTTTTGTTAGTTTTGCTCCTGCAGCCTCACCTGCAAGAAGATAACTTGTTTTCTTACTTACGCTTCCGGATGTTTTGCCGCCGTTCTTCAAGATGAGTTCTTCCGCATCCTTCCGTCCCATGGAAGGCAGTGTTCCCGTTACAACAATGGTCATGCCCTCTAAGGCATTGGATGCTGCTTCTGTCTCTGCCATCTTGGTATTCACACCCGCTTGAATCATCTGCTTAAGTACTTCTATATTTGTCTGATTATGGAAAAATTCATAGATACACGCTGCAGTTGTCTCACCGATATCCGGTATCGCAGTCAGTATCTCAACCGATGCATTTTCTAATTCCTGTACAGTCCCAAAATGCTTCATAATCTCACGTGCGGTATTCTTGCCAACGTTTCGAATTCCGAGAGCTGTCAACAAGCGAACAGGATCATTGTCTTTGGACTTCTCGATAGATGCCAGAATCTTATCAGTATTCTTCTCTTTTCCAATCAAGCCCTTATCGATTAACTCTTCGCGTTTATTCTTAAGCTCATAGATATCTGCATAGCTTTGTAGATAGCCTTCCTTCACAAGATCATCTACGATTGTTTCTCCCAGTCCCATAATATTCATACAATTCAACGAAGCAAAATACGCAATTGTACGCGACAGCTGTGCATGGCAAAGCGGATTAATACAGCGAATATCCGCGGTATCCTCCTCGCGAATCAAGGTTTCCCCACATACTGGGCACACTTCTGGTGCTATATAAATAAGACTAGGCTTCTTCACACAGCCATTCAGCTTTGGAATAATCTCTCCGCTTTTAAATAGCTTATACTCCCCACCCACACCAATGCTCATGGATGTGATATAGTCCTGATTGTGAAGTGTCGCTCTTGAGACACTTGTTCCACAGAGTCTTGCAGGCTTTCCTGTCTCTCTGTCATGGAAGCTTCCAGTAAACGTCAGCTTTCCGGTTCTGCCCACATCGACTAGAATCTCATCCATCACAACAATTTTCTCTTCCGGTGGATATTTATAAGCGATATGCCCGCTGGAATACTTGCTTCCTGCTGGGAACTCATCCCGATACTCCACATGATCGATTTTGATTACCGCTCCGTCAATGTCATAGTGTAATAATTCGCGAGATTCTGCGATTTGGTCAATCACTGACAGCACTTCCTCTGCTGTATGACACAGCTTGTGTTGTACCACAGGAACTCCTTTTTCTTCTAGAATATCCAAGCCTGCAATATGGCTCTCTGTCAGTTCTTTATCTCCGCTTTGTACATTGAAGATAAACATGCGAAGTCCACGCTCTTTTGTAATCTTCGAGTCCAGCTGACGCAAAGTTCCTGCAGCCAGGTTCCTTGGATTTGCAGCCAGCTTCTTCTCATTTCTTTCCTGTTCCTCATTGAATCTCTCGAAGTCCTCATGGCTCATATACACTTCCCCACGAAGCTCCAGAGCTTCATATGGCAGATCAATCACCTGTAGTACATCTGGAATCACAAGTGCATTTGTAGTCACATCTTCGCCGATTAGGCCATCCCCTCTGGTTTCCGCCAGATATAAGTGAAGCTTCCCATCCTCTTTGCCTCTATAACGCAATGACATACTTAACCCGTCAATTTTCGTTTCAACAGAAAATGCACATTCTGGGAATCTTGCATGTACTTTATCGATCCATGCAGTCACATCCTCTTTGGAAAATACATCTTCAATGGAGAGCATTGGAACATCATGTGTTACCTTCACACCAGCCTCACGCTTTGCTGTTCCACCAATCTTCTGGGTTGGCGAATCCTTGGTGATCCATTCTGGGTGATTCTTCTCTATCTCCTTTAGCTGAAGCATCATCTGATCATATTCATAATCAGATATCTCTGGCTCATCCATATTGTAATATCGGTTCATATGATAATTTATTTTTTCTACTAATTCGTCATAATTCATTTTATCCATTGCTGCGTTTTCCTCCTACCGGTCCGTTTGAAGAATTCTGAATCATTCTTTGAAGCTGTTCGAATTCCTTTGGGGTCACATCGCGGTATTTGCCGGTTTCCAGATTACCCAATTCAATATTCATGATTCTTACACGAACAAGCTTCTCCACACGATATCCGAAATATTCACACATTCGGCGAATCTGGCGGTTAAGCCCCTGAGTCAATACGATGCGAAACTGTTTCTTGGCGATTCGCTCAACTGTACATTTTCTGGTGGTTGCATTCAACTCTACCAAAGGTACACCGTTTGCCATTCCATGAAGAAAACTGTCTGTGATTGGCTTGTTCACGGTCACAATGTATTCCTTCTCATGGCGATTGCCCGCGCGCATAATCTTATTCACGATTTCCCCGTTATTGGTCAGAAGAAGCAGTCCCTCGGAGTCCTTATCCAGACGGCCAATTGGATAGATTCTCTTTGGGTATTTCAGATAATCAATGACATTGTCTTTCTCTCGCTTCTCCGCAGTACAGACAATTCCCGCTGGCTTATGAAATGCAAGAAGTATCATCTCTTCCTCCTTGCTAACGATTCTTCCCTGAAAAGCCACCTTCTGCCCAGTCATGACACGTGCACCAGTCTCTGCAACTTTCCCATCGATTGTCACATTTCCCTGCTCTACCTGTCTGTCTGCTTCTCTTCTTGAGCACACACCTGCTTCACTTAAAAATTTATTGATACGAACTCCGTTCTCTTCCATGTATGGTTCCTTTCTTGCAATCCTCTACTCGTGCAAAGAATCTGCCACCTGCCGCTTCCTCGAACACTTAACGACGTGAAAAGCTGCCGTACTAATCACTTTATTATCAAAACAAAGTTCTTAGTTGCGACAGCTTCTGGATTCATTTTGTCTAATTAATTTGCTACATCCTGTACGAACTCAGATTTCACATAGGCGTTCGTTCCGTTATAATCAATCTGTGTCCAGTCTCCGTCTGTACCAAGCTTCGTATATGTTTCACCTGAATTAGCCTGACCAAGGAGGTTCCCATCCGCACTTGGAGTCTCACGAAGGTTCACGGCATTATCAATCACCTGAACTTTGGTAACGACAGGAGCTGCTGGTTCTGGTGCTGGCTGTTCTGAAGCAGGCTGCTCTGACGTTTGCTGTTCTGATGTACTCTGTGTTGCTTCCGACTGCTCGCTTGATTGTGTATCCTGCTCCGTCTGCTCTGTTGAGTCAGCTGGAGTCAATGAATTCACCCAGGTATTCATTGCAGTAGGAATTGTTGATGTAAGCATTGTTGCCAGATTCACATCACTTGCAACCGCATCACTATATGCTGTCTCGATCTGCTTCTGTAATGCTACAACATCTTCCTGCTTCTCATACTTGATAATAATTGAATAGATACTTGGATCAAGTTCATTCTCTCCCCTGCCGAGGTTGTAAGAGCTATAAAGATTATTGATAAATAATTTGCCATCTTTATCTGTCTCTACATAGTAGAATTCAAGCCCCGGTGCAACGGTATCAACGCCATAGAACTTCAAATCATAGGATACCGATACAAGGTAGGAGCCCTCGGTAAGTCCTGGCTTACTATAATAATTCATGTTACGGTATTCCTCAATATACTGGCTGAACACACCTACATAACTCTTCTCGTTATCAGATATTGGGGTTGCTAAAGTCTCCAGTGTCTCCAAATTGCCAGCAGCATATGCTTTCAGATACTCTGTCAGAAGCTCCTTTAACTCATCATTGGAATCCGTATCAAAGTCTTTGGCAATCTCAAAATTGCTCACAGAAGTACTATCTTCTGTAGAATCCTGTACTTTATGATTTGATGTTCCTGCAAATTTCACAAGAATAAGAACAAGTATCACAAAAAGAAGTGCTGCTGCAAAATAACGTTTATTTTTTGCGCAGAACCTCTTCACCTTGTCCCAACTCTCTCCACTAAAAAATTTCTTTATATTATCAAGCAATGTCTGCATATTGACCTCCTAAAAATGCTATTAGCACATGTAGAAAATGTTAACATAAGCATCCTTTCTTGTCAATGACTGCTTCCTCTTACCGCTTGATTTTAGACTGATAAATTGGTACTATTTCTAGTCTTCCTCCGGCTCATCATAAACCGAATAATCGCGTTGGAAAAGCTCCTCGCATATCTGAGGCTTCAGTTCTTTTTAGCAATCAAATAATTCACTGCGGAAAGTGCTGCCACATTTCCCTCGCCTGCTGCCTTGATATATTGGTATGGCGCTCCTGTAATATCGCCACATGCAAACAAGCCATCAATATTGGTTTTCAGTGCTCTATCTACCACTACTTGATTTTTATCAATTGCAAGACCTGGTACAAGCTGTGATGGTGCCACTGACTCTCTTAGAATAAAGATTCCATCTGCCTCCAGCTCTCCCTCGTCCAATTGCATCTTTACTTTCTGACCATTCTTTTCAATTGCAATTGGCTTCTTCCCTGTTACCATCTCAATACCATTGCTAAGAGGAACGAATTCCTCATACATTGGAAGATAATAGACATGCTCTGCCAGCTCTGCCAGGAATTCCGCTTCTTTTTCCTCTTCTTTACTATAACCAACTACGATTGCAGATTTTCCTTTGTAGAGAGCTGCATCACAAGTTGCGCAGTAGCTCACACCTCTTCCCAGATTATCAAGCTCTCCTGGAAATGGTTTGGATACAGACATTCCACAAGCCAAAATTACAGTGGCTGCTTCATACATCTCCTGATGTCCCTGAATTGCGAAGTAGTCCCCCATGGCATAAATCGTGTTTACACGATCCTGCGTAATTTCAAGTTCTAATGCTGCCAGATGCTTTTGAAATGCTATTTGCATTCCTTCTCCTGACACTTCAGGTAGCCCAAGGTAATTTTTTATGGTATGAGCTTTTTCTACCTTATCACTTAAACTGCTACTTCCCAGTAAAAGTACACTTTTATTTCTTATCTTTGCAGTGATTGCTGCTTCTAAACCAGCAGGTCCAGTTCCAACTATTGCGATATCGTATCTTTCCATTTAAAGTTCTCCTTTTTTATATTGTATTCCGTTTAATTGTGTGCAATTTTTATGAATTAAATTGTACACAATCATTTTGTATTTGTCAATACTTTTTCTATGCATTAATATGGCATGTTTTTTTGCAAATATTCCTTGTAGCTCATTATTTGCAAAAAAGCAGCGGAAATCAAGTCATTTTTGAAGAGTAATTTTGCAACATAGCCCTATTAGATGATATATGCAAAAAATACTATGATTTTTTTGCATATATCGCAATTGTGGGAATATTTGCAAAAAACTGATTTACATAAAAACTAGATGAAGGCGTTTTTTTGCAATATAGCATTTATTTCATTTTGTTGCAAAAAATATATAATGAGGGACACATGTATCTTATATCATTCTTGCAAGTGTTTGATATAATTTTTCCACGTCGATAGGCTTACTCAGATGTGCGTTCATTCCAGCATCAATACTCTGCTGAATGTCCTCTGCAAATGCATTTGCAGTCATCGCAATAATAGGGATTGTTTGCGCATCGCTGCGGTCAAGTGCACGTATTTGTTTTGCAGCCTCCAATCCATTCATGACTGGCATTCTTATATCCATCAGAATTGCATCATAGGTATTTTCATCAGATTTTGTCACCAAGTCCAAACATTCTTTTCCGTCCTTTGCCCAGGTCACAACGCACTTTGCTTTTTCCAAAATCCGTGTCACAATCTCTGCATTTAACGGATGATCCTCCGCAATCAAGATATTCTTTCCATATAATGAATCCAATGACGTACAATCTGTTTCCTTCTTCTTTTCCAAGTATTCCGCAATCTCTTCATCGCTTGCTCTTTCGAAGTCGATACATACTGTAAATGTTGCACCCATTCCAGTTTTACTCTCCACCGATATAGTACCGTGCATCAATTCAACTAGCTTTTTTACAATAGAAAGTCCCAGGCCACTGCCGGCATAGTAATGCGTTACCTCATTTGATTCCTGGGAAAAAGGCTTGAAAATTCCATCTTTTAGGAATTCATCACTCATACCAATTCCAGTATCTGATATCGTAATCACATCATGAGCTATCATACCATCATGACCGATACATTCAAAACTCACCTCAACATTTCCACCTGCAGGGGTAAACTTAATTGCATTGGATATCAGATTCACAAAAATCTGCTTCATTCGCATCACATCAATCTTTACATAAGAATTAATATCTGCATTCTTTGTTGTTACCTTAAATTCTACTCCCTTTTCCTCTGCCGTTGGCTGCAGCATTGCAATTGTACTCTCAATCACTTCTCTGGTAGATGCAACCTGCGGATCTAAGGTTAGTTTTCCGCTTTCAATTTTCTGATAATCCAATGTATCATTAATAAGACCAAGTAGATACTGTCCGGAAGCCTTAATTTTTTCCATGCTAATCTTCATTTGTTCAAGATTGGTATTATCCTCAGACAATTGCGCAATTCCAAGAATTCCATTCATAGGAGTTCTCATATCATGACTGACTCGTGATAGGAACTCATTTGTAGAAGAATTTGCCTGCAGCAGTTTCTCATTCTGATTATAGATGATTTGATTTTGTGCTGTTAATTTGCGTATGAAAATGTAACCTAAAATCAATGAGACAGCTACAGCTGCTATAATTACAATCACTAGTGTCGCCTGAACCGGATGGTTTGCAATCATTGTCTGCAAATCCTCACTTCTTGTTTCCTGCAGCATCTCTTCGAATATATTCATGATTTCGCCTGGTGTAATGGCATTCAAGCCCTTTTGAATGATGTGATACAATAATGGATCTGCATCATCAGCCACTGCAATTGCCAGACTATAGCTTCCACTGTCCACAATGGTATAGGTAAAACTGCTATACCGTGCATTACTTCGAAAATATTCACTCTCATAGGATAACAATACTGTTGCATCCGCTTCTCCATTCTTCACAAGCTCCATACACTCTTCGATGGAATCACAATAGAGATAGGAATACTCTGTTCCATATATCTTTTTAGTCAACTCACTGAGATAGTCTTCTTCAATGAGTGCAATGGTATCTCCAGCCTTGAGATTGTGGCTGGCTACCTCTGTTAATGGCGGTGTCACAAAAGCATCGGATAATTTTACATGAAATTGGTTTGCATAGCTGTAGTCACATGGAAGTTCTCCCAATATCTGCGCATCATATTTATCCAATACATCAAATGAACTATCCTTTGTATCTATCGGAATATATTCAAAATCCAGACCTGTTTTTTCTTCCAGAAGGTCATAAATCTTTCGAATCGCCCCTGAGAATTCGCCCTGCTCATTCTGATAGCAGATTGGATACCAATCTGCCTGATAGACAACACGGATACCTTTTGTTGAAGAGACATATTCCTTCTCCTCTTCAGTCAAAACAGAATAATTCTCTGCCGCCTGTCCATAATATTTTTCTTTTAATCTCACTTCAAAATAAGGATTATTTTCCCGAAGTGATGTGATAGCGGAATCGATGGTCTGAACAATTTCAACATTTCCCTTTGTTGTAGCGATATAATATTCCTCTGGTGAAAAGCTGAGAATCAGGTGTTCATTTGATTTGGTAGAGCTTGTAATCACATGGGCATCTACTTCTCCCTGCTTGAAAGCCTCCTTTGCTTCCGCCCGAGAGGAGTACCATGTAATATTGGCATTCACATTGTTATCCTTGAAGTAGTCAACAAGTCTCTGGCTAAAGATACTATCTTTGGCCAATCCTATTTTAATTGATTCCATCCCCTTCAAGTCTCCATATGCAACACGATCATCGCCCGGCTGCATGGCAAGATAGGCTGTGTTTTGTCCAGAAAAAAGAATAGGAAAATCATATATTTCTTCCCTTTCCGGTGTTTTCGATACATTGTTCAGTATATCAATCTCACCGTTTTCCAGCATAATCAGACCTTCTGCAAAATCACTGCATGGAACAAACTCATAATTCCAATCCCTGTATCTCTTATGATATACCGATCTGTAACTATATCATCTGAAATAGAAACAGATTCCATAATCATTTCAACTTTTCCACCTTTAGGGGTAAACTTGATTGCATTGGAGACAATATTCATAATAATCTGCTCCAACCGCGCTGCATCCGCTTTCACTGGGAGCCATTTTTCTGCAGGGATATCTGGAGTTTGAACTTCAAGCTGTACACCTTTGTTTTTTGCCATAATCTCTGCATTGGCTAAAATATTCGCAAAAACAGCACGACTGTCAATGTTCTGTAAATTCAGTTCCATTTTTCCAGACTCTATTTTGTTCATATCTAAGGTATCATTGATCAATTGGAGAAGATACTGTCCCGACATTTCCAGCTGTTCCAAATCTGATTTCATCTTCTCATCCGTTGTTTCATCTCTCATTAGAGCTGCAAGACCGAGGACTCCATTCATTGGAGTTCTCATATCGTGACTCATGCGGGATAGAAACGTTGTCTTTGCCTGATTGGCCCGCTCTGCGTCTTCCAATGCTGCAAACAATTCTTTCTGTTTCTCTTCCTGTTCCTTGACAAGCTGTGTAACATCTGTCTGCGTAAAAAAACATGTCTGCATATTCACATCATAATTGGTATAGCGTATCTGCTTTGTCAGTCGTTCCCCATCAGCTCCAAACACATGAATCAAGAATTCATAAGTATTACTTTTCGATAATTCTTGTTTTATCTTCTCTATAAATAATTGTGTCCGATACTGTTCTCTTTCTTCCGGAACCACTGCGTGGTTTACAAACCATTCCAGGCTTTCGGAATAGTTCTCTTCCCGCTGTACCCCAAGCTGTCCATTCATTCGACTGCTATTTTTGCCATATAACAAAAGCGCACTGTCATCATGAAAATTAATACTGCCAAGCAGATCATAATCGGTATCCGTAATATAGCTCATTACGATTCCCAAAGATTTCTCTTCATCAATATTGTTGCAGGTATAATACAAAATCAAATCTCTGCTGGATGGTTCCTCCAGCACATAGAATCTTGCCCTAACCCATATCACTTTTCCAGTAGGTAATTTCCTTTGGAATTCAACAATCTGTTCTACTTCACCTTCCCGATATCTATGTTCAACGGTATGAATGGATGCAGCATCCTGAAATAATTTGCGCTGCTCTTCATATACAATGTTCTTACTTACATCCTGAAAGAATTCTTCTTGTGAAAAAAATCTATTACTTTCCCCTAATTTTTCACTTCTAACAATTTCAATCACTTCATGCTGTGTAACATTAAAGACAGCGTAAGCGAGCAAGCTGGAATCATGCTGCAGACGCTTTCGTTCCAGTTCATATTTTCTCTGATACTCACGCTCGATTTTCTTCTCTGCCTCTATCTGATCATTGATATCCAATACAATAACAGCACAGTATCCTTCTACAATCTGATAGCATTGTATGCTGACATAGCGGTTAATCTCTGCCCCGTATTGTATCGTCATAACTGGTTTTCCGGTATATGCAACTCCACCGTACAAGGAATTCCACTGTTCATTTTTCTGTCCACAAACTTCGGAATAGGTGTGTCCAGTTAACGTCTCTACTGTAAACCCTGACATGTTCTCATAGCCTTTATTGACATATACAAATTCAAAATCATCATATTCCCCGTTCACACGTAAAACATGGATCAGTGCAAATGCGGATGGAGACTGCTCAAATACCGTCTTATATGGTGTAATATCAATTTTTAATTTATCGGATTTCTTGTCTTTCGTAATCTTCATTACACTTTTCCTTTCTTAGAAAGATGTAATCATTCTCAATATTGTCATTATTCTTAATATTGTCATTATTCTCAATATTCGGCATTATTCTCAATATTCGGCATTATTCTCAATATTCGGCATTATTCTCAATATTCGGCACGCTAAATATTTCTGTTGTTTTTTCATGTAATCATTTTGCTTTATTCATATTTTCTATCCATCAATAATTTGAACCGAACAAACAGCCTTAACCGGCTTCCCATTCTCATCCCAGTTTACAACATTAATTCGATACAGGCATTGACGAAATGAACCTTTTTGATCCATCGTACATATTTTCTCTTCTGCCTGCTTTTTACCATCTATTACTTTCTGAACCATATTTCGATAGTCAGTCTCGTATCTGCTATCAACATACCCTTTTTCAAATACAGAGTCCGGATAATTATCCAATGTAATCGGGAAAAAATTCATATCATTGAAATCAACCAAAAGTGTTGCTCTCTTCTTAGGAAGGTCGATTTCAAATACTCTCATATTTGCAAATCTTGCTGCATACTTAAGCATTTTTTGTCTTTCAGCTGAAACCTTTTGCAGATTATATGTCTCTGTTATATCGGTAATATATTTGATTTGTGCTTTACGTCCCGCCCAGTCTACTTTTTTACCACGAACAAGATAGTGATGTCCTGTAAATTTGGAAGAATATTCCCACTCTGACATTTCATTAATTTGTGAAAAAAACAAATGACAATTAGGACAAGGTGTGTCTCTATGCATGAATAATTCATAACATTTTTTATTTTTTGCATCCTCAAGTGTCGATTCCGCCACTTCAGTCGCTTTATTGTTGATATATAGTAATTCAAAGCTATCAACATCCACTACAACGACACCATTCGAAGAATCGTTTACCAGTTGGTTAATTCGATCAATATGCGCATCTCTTAAATCATTGATTTCGGACGGTATCCGTTCACCTGGAAATAATGTCAATTTCAAATTCTCAATGCATACCTGCGATACATTCTTTTCTTCTGCAATCTGAAGTATTCGATTTCCCATCTGCTTTGTTGGGAGGAACTTCCCCTTTTCCCATCGGTTTACAGTTGAAACCCCTGCATTCAGCATTTCAGCCATTTCTTTTTGTTTTATATTTAACTCTGTACGAAATTGTTTTAACGCTGTTGGTAAATTCATATTCATCACCTCATCATAATTGCTCCACAAATGAAATATGGCAATTTTTGTGCAATTATCATTCTTCAGTATACTCCTACCTAAGTACTAATTCAATCAATTTTGACAAGATATTCTTGTTTTGTGTTGGCATATACTTGTTTTATGTGACGTATTCTTGTTTATGTGACGTATTCTTGTTTATGTTGTGTATTCTCAGTGTCGTAGTTGTTTTTTGCAAATATTCCTATAGGTTCGATATTTGCAAAAAATAGCGGCTTTTTATGATGCTTTTAATATATTTTTTTGCAACATAGCTCTATTAGGCTCATATATGCAAAAAATCTTGGGATTTTTTTGCAAATATCAACCAACCAGGAATATTTGCAAAAAGTCACTTCATATCCGACCCAAAATATGTAGTTTTTTTGCATATTTCGTTAAATCAGGGATATTTGCAAAATAGCATGTAATAAGGGACAGGGGATTCCTACTTTAGGGACAGAGGTACTTCCATTATGCCAATATTCTGATTCCTTTGTTGGATGCCTCTTCCGGTGGCAATTCACACTCGCAAATGATAAAAGTTGTTTTGCAAAACTGATGCATAAATACAATTGCTGACAGCAACAAACTTTTCCCGTCTTTCCAATTTTTAGATTGTCCATACTGACACAACATGTTATGATTATCTTAGTATAATTGAAAATCAAGAGATCGAAGGATGCATTATTTTATTGCCCTCTAGTTCAACGAAAGAGGGTGATGCCCATGACAACGATGGAAGTATTAACACTTTTACTTGTTATTATTGCGGCGCTTACCTACATAGATAGGCATAATAAAAAATAAGCATCCTCACCGTCCAAAGTAAGATGCTTATTTCTTAAATAATCATATTCACTGAGGGCATCAGATTTTGCATCTGAACCTCTTGTTGATTAGATTATACTATGGAGTGCTTGAGAAATCAAGCACTCCTTTTTATCTCGATTCATATCCATTCAAGACATATTTCATTCTTGAAGTATTAATAATTCATATTCCATCTGTTCATTATTTCAGTTTATAATTTCTTGTAAAATCCAACCGCTCCTTGAATCTCTTCCTTTGTTGGATGCCCTTTTGCAATTCCACCTACCATTTTGAACGGTCCAAACGTATCGAAACCAAGGCATTGATATGTACCAAGCTCACGGCAACCTTTTTCCTTTGTAACTTTTCGAATTGCATCGAAATAAGAAGATCTAGGTGCTCCACAGGTACTGATAAAGAAAACATCCTTTTCTGGTGGCAGATTCACACTTGCAAATGATAGAAGCTGTTTTGCAAAACTGCTGTAATATATACCAGATGCAAATCCTATTCTGTCATATCCTGTTAGATTTACCTCTGCTTTTTCTATAGCATCAATTAAAGCCACTTCATGTTCCTGTTCAATTGCATCCAGTAGCTTTTTTGTATTCCCATGATGTTTTGAATAATAAATAATTACTGTTTTCATTGTTGCTCCTCTTTCTAGTCCTAATGGATTATATCACACCTTCTTCATTTGTGGGAGCCAATAACTCCTTATCCCAAAATTGGATTCTTTCCTCCACGGACTGATTTATTTTTTCTGTTTCTTCCTTTACTGATTGTTCCTGTCTTGACTGTTCTTCCATTTGTAGCATAAGCTTCTCAAAATCAGATAATTGTTTTAATGAGCATAACCGCTCCTGCCGCAATTAGTACGATTCCTGCCAACATAATTACGTTGAATACGATCTTAATTACTTTTTGAGCACTGGTATTTTCGTTGATATCACAAAACCCAGGTGTTACACAGCAAAGAGCTGCTGTTACACAGTTTGAAATACAGGCTGCTCGTTTTTTCATGTTTTGTCTTGATTTTGTCTGAAACGACTTGATTTTTGACATTCATTTTCCTCCTTTCTATTTTTCAAGGCCATGTCATTTTGGTCTCTCGTAAGGAAATATGAACATTTAGATTGTGAGACAAAAATAAAAACACCTTAAAAATGAGTGATTTCATTTCTAAAGTGTTTCATCCAAATCTATTTTGTTTTTCCTGCACCATAGTTTTCTCTTTCTTTATCTAAATCCTTTACAATAATATAGTGAATTTGCCCTTTCTTAGACATCTCAATCGTTCCTATGAATTGCATTTCCATAATGCCATCGGATGGTCTTTCACATTCTCAAGAATATCTGGATCTTGAAATAATAATTCTGGTCTGTACTCCTTGTTCTCAAAAGCCTCCATATATTCCATTTCCTTCTGAGTTACCTGCATTAACTCTGAAAGATATTTTCTGGCACTGGATTTTCTCTCTTCCAAATAAAAATTATCCTTTTTTCAAAGAACTGGAAATAGATCACGCCTTATTTTCTGAAATGACAGTCTTTCGATTGCGGATGTATCAAATTGCTTATTAACTGTTTCCTGGGAAATCGTATTCCTGCGCCTTTTTGCCAAGCTGAATTTTATTATATTCTATCATCTTCTCCATTTTTCCCATTCTTTCGGTATATTTTTGTATCTGCCACAACCAGCTTCCATTTAGAATTATAACTGCCCTGATAAATATCGTTTGATAAATACCTCTTACTCTTTCCGATATGCCCCAGACATATTTGATAAAATTCCTCTGTAATTCCTGTTGCTCCACAATAATTTTCTATTAAATATCCCATTTTCTGATATAAAAACTGATTCTGATATTCTGATAAATATTGGCATAATTTCTTTTCATTTAATTTTCGTATTGACCCAATAAAAGCAATTATCTCTTCCATACCTGCGATTTTATCCATATCTTTTACACTGTCAATCAGCGTCTTTTCAATGTCTGTTACCCGAATACCATCACTGTACTGTACATTCTCTACACCTGTCTTCATTTTTGTAGAAAGATATTTATAAGTGTATCCATCAAATTCAAAATCTTGAAATCTTGTTTCAGATGACACATAGACATCATAAAATACCTGATCGGACATTCCATGATATTCGATTGCTGTATGATGGGAAATATATGCACTTTTCGTAATGGAACATCCAAATTCTGTTGTAAACACTGGCTTTTGTAACAATTCAAAATATAGATTCATGTAATCACCTTACTTTTTGCAAAAAACAGTTCACCAATAGACTGTTTTATTCTTATTTTAAAGAATTTTAATTGAACCAAGTCGCTACGCGACGGCCTGCCAAGGCTGTGGCGCAGTTTT
>CAZTGP010000026.1:0-35214 GCA_964613325.1 uncultured Roseburia sp.
AGAGACTGTATACGACCGAGTTCGAGATGATAACGGTGGATGATTTGGAGAGAACGATTCGTGTGAGTAAATGATAAATAATTGAAGAGAAATACACATGTGGGTAGATGATAAATAATTGAAGAGAAATACATATGTGGGTAGATGATAGATAATTGAAGAGAAATACACATGTGGGTAGATGATAAATATTTAGAGAGAACGATTCGTATGAGTAAATGATAGATATTTGAAGTGTGAAACATATCAAGAATAATATGGAGTTGAAAAAGATAAGGAAGGAAAGTAAAGATTATGAAGAAAATAGCAGTCATCACAGGGGCAACTGGTGGAATCGGAAAAGAATTCTCAAGACAGCTCTTAGAAGAATCTTTAGATGAGATATGGGCAATTGCAAGAAATAGGGAGAAGCTTGAAGCGATGAAAGAAGAATTGGGAGAAACAATTGTTCCAGTCTCCCTGGACTTGTCAAAAAAGAGGCTTTTGAAGAGCTAAAAAGGAAATTGGAAGAGGAGCAGCCAAGTATTTTGTATCTGGTGAACAATGCAAGTCTTGCAAAGATGGCTTCTTATAAAGAATTCTCAGAAGATGAGATCGATACAACAGTCAATTTGAATTGCAAGGCGCCAGTACTGATGTGTAAAATCTGCATTCCATATATGTCACGGGGGAGTCGCATCTTGAATCTTTCATCTGCATCGGCTTTTCAACCAAATCCATATATCAATTTATATGCCGCATCGAAAGTATTTGAGCGAAGCTATTCGAGAGCACTTAACGTGGAACTGAAAGGAACAGGTATCACATCTACAGCAGTATGCCCAAGCTGGGTGGATACGGAAATGCTCAGCCATGATGTGAATGGCAAAGAAGTGAAATTCCCAGGCATTGTAAAAGCAGAGCAGGTGGTGACAAAGGCAATTAAGGATGCAAAGCGCGGAAAAGACATGTCCGTATGCTCCCTCTATGTGAAATGTCAACATCTCAATGTAAAGCTATTACCACAGCGATTGGTTATGAAGTTGTGGATGCGCGGAATTAAAGAATATGTAGATTAGTGCAGTAATGGGGGCATAAAGGTGATTATGGAGAAAAAATATATCAGGACAGAGCGCCCCAATTTATTTGAGCCAAATGTCTATATATCCATGGTGGTAGAGTTAGACGAATTGAATCCAGTATCGACTCAAACAGAGAAAAAGACAGTTCAAGATAGTTGGAGACAACGGATATCTGATGCCGTACAAACTGCCTACACCAAGCATGAGGCAACCATGTCACGAATAGTTCTAGAACCAGATGGAACTGCTTATTATGAGCTACAAGAAAAGAGTGGCTGTAAAGTATTTGAGGATTCAAGGGATGACTGGAGAGATATTCTACGAGAAAATGAGAAGCATCCATTTGAATTATGGAATGGAGAGTTAATTCGAACTTATATTAATACAGCAGCGGAGAGGCCATTTCTATTTATCATGGCTCATCATCTGGTGGGAGATGGAAAGGCTGTTCTTATCTTTATTCGTGATGTGCTGCGGATATTAGATGGAGAAAAAATTGCATTTCAACCGATGGAGCTAGTGGATGATAACAAGTTACGAGGCAATATGCATTTTCCAACGTTATTACAATGGATGATTGATAGAATAAATCGGAAATGGGAGAGGATGGGATGCGTGTTCACCTGGGAAGACTATCAAAGAATTCATAAGGAATACTGGTCAACACACACTTCAGAGGTTGGGATTAAAGAATATGGCAAGGAAGAATTGGCGCAGATGAAATCTCAATGCCCGAAGAACATCACATTGAACAGTTTTCTGATTACACAGCTCGCGAAGGAACATCCAGAATGGAAATCCTTTGGAATCCCTGTAAGTATACGGGGAGAAAATGCATCGATGTGCAACCAGACATCTGGTATTGCAATCAAATATCAGTATCATAAGAAGAGATCCTTTGAAGAAAATCTAAAGCTGGTACATAAGAAAATCCAAAATATAATTCAAAATGCTACAAAGAAATATTTCATTCTCGTATACATGGCAGCATTCGCGCCCACGCTCATTGATGCAGTACTGATGGAATCACAGAACTGCTATCATAATCCAATAGCTGCAAAGCTCGCAAAAAGCATGGGATATCTTGGAAGAGGCTACACCGATTGTGGTGTGACCAATCTAGGGAGAATAAACATACCAAGTGAATACGCGGGCTTTAAGGTTAAGAATATTCTCTTCCTTCCACCAAAGGTGAGTTACGCCAATGAGATTGTCGGAATTGGGACGTTTGACGGGAGATTATCTATGATTCATCGTTTGAGAAAATGATAAACAGAATAAAAGCATGTATTCTTGGCAAAATTGCAATAAAGACATGTCTAATTTCCTCATATATGAGTTGATTCGATAAATGGAGCATGTTCATTTGAAAAAATATAGAATATGACATGCTCGAACTATATCAAATAGGATAAGATATTCCGATAAAAACATGTCGAATTACAAAATATGCAATATAAACATGCTAATACCTTTAAAATTAAATAGATAACCTCATAAAAAGCATGTTCAATTGATGTAATTATGCTTTTGACATGCAAGGTAGTAAATAATCATGTTTTGGGACAATCAAATTTAACTTGGGGACAGAGGATTCCTGTTTTCGGCCCAGAACGTGTCAGCTCATGTAAAATTTATATCTTTCTTCTAAGGAATGCATATAATTTCTCAATGTGAAGTGGCTTCCCTTGAACAGCTTGTACCTTCAATCGGTTCTCTTCATTAAAACCGACAAGAATGTCATGGTTAGCCTCAGAAAGGTAATCGATGATACCATCGATGTCGGACTTTATATTTTTCGGACAGTGAATATACATATGCTTATTGGCTGAAATATGCAAGGTATAAGAGATACTGAAGTGATACCACAGGAACTTGTGTAAGGTGGAATATTTGTAGATCCACAGAATCTCTTTGATTGGCACGATGGCGTTACCATACTGTGAGGTCTCTATGAAGTAATGCTCAGTAATGAACATGTCCTCCGTTGCCAGCTGTGGCAGTGTGGCAAGCTCTTCTTCCGCTTCTTCCAGCATCTTCTTCGGATTGCCAAATACAATTAAGTTCTGGCACGCTGGTGCCAAATTCGGGAACTTGATGTAGATGGCATACACAATGAGACTTAATAGGGCGTAACCCATAGTTCCGAAGTACACAACAAATAGAAAAATCGTAGTTGGCATAGAGTAATCTGGTTCACTCAGGTAATAGTTGGTAAGCTGGTTGGTGATACCTTCTGTGGTCCATTTCAAATCTGTGGATAACGTTGTAAGAAGTGAGGCGTAGGATTCGCCACCTTCGACGATTTTTCCGGTGATGGAGAGACTCTCAATGGTCGGGAGACCTTGCTCACAGGTGTATGGTGACAACAGAACAATGATGACCTGATTACCATAGTTACAGTAATAGTAGTAGCCCACCGTTGCACCCATACGAGTCTTGGTGTATCCGGTGAATTCCAAATCGGACAGACTTGCAGTCACATAGCGATTGCTGGTGGAATACACAGAACGCAAAGACTCCTCTGTGGAAAGAGTCTCAGGATGACGCATATCTGCAAGTGGAAATATCAGCCAGAGTGCCAAGAGGAGGATCAAATATATAATTGGAGAAAAAAGTCTTCTTTTATAGAAGGCTTTTATATTTTTCGATATGTAATGTTCGTAGTTTTCTATCATTGCTTAACCTGCCTTTACGCTTTTAGTATAAAGGTTAGAGAGGGAATAATCAACCTTGCTTTTCATGTGAAAAGTTGTTAGTATTATGTCAGTTGTAAAAAGGAGCGCAAATGGAAGCATATACAAGTTTTGCACAGGTTTATGACCTGTTTATGGATAACGTTCCCTATGAGGAATGGTGTGAATATCTGAAAGAACAGCTCAGTTCCTATGGAATAGAGGATGGACTGATATTGGATCTGGGATGTGGCACTGGGAAAATGACTCGCCGCATGGCAGACTTCGGATACGATATGATTGGAGTGGATAACTCCATGGAGATGCTGGAAATCGCCAGAGAATTCGATGAGTCAGAGATTGCTTATTCAGAAGATATCGATCTGGAGGATGTGGGAGCAGGAAAACGAAGAATCCTCTACCTCATGCAGGACATGCGGGAATTCGAATTATATGGAACCGTGCGCGCAGTTTACAGCGCATGTGACAGCTTGAATTACATTTTAGAGGAAGAAGACTTACTCACTGTATTTCGGCTGGTGAATAATTATCTGGACCCGAAGGGTATTTTTATATTTGATATGAATACTTCCTATAAATATGAGGAATTATTAGGAGAGAATACCTTTGCAGAAAGCCGTGATGCAAGCAGCTTTATCTGGGATAATTATTATGATGAGGAAGAACAAATCAATGAATATGACCTGACCCTCTTTATTCAAGAGGAAGATGGAAGATTTCAGAGATTTCAGGAGCAGCATTATCAGAAATGCTATTCCCTTGATACCGTAAAAGAATTGTTAGCCAAGGCGGGAATGGAATTCGTGGCAGTCTATGATGCCTATACGAAGAATCCACTTACGGAGGACAGCGACCGTATGACCATCGTGGCAAGAGAATGTGGAAAGTAAAAAGGAGATCATTATGTCAGATTATATTGTAAGAGCAACTGCAGCAGATAACAGCATCCGCGCGTTTGCTATCTCATCCAAAGAATTAGTAGAAAAGGCAAGACAGGCACATGACACTTCACCGATCATGACAGCGGCTCTTGGTCGTTTATTATCAGCAGGGGCAATGATGGGAACTATGATGAAGGGGGAGAAGGATCTGCTTACTCTTCAGATTCAGTGCAGCGGACCTGCCAAAGGACTTATTGTAACAGCCAATGCTTCCGGTCAGGTGAAAGGTTACGCCATGAACCCAGTGGTAGAATTGCCACCAAATGCACAGGGTAAATTGAATGTTGGCGGTGCATTAGACCTTGGAGTCTTAAGTGTCATCAAAGACATGGGCTTAAAAGAGCCATACGTGGGACAGTGCCAGCTTCAGACTGGTGAGATTGCAGAAGACCTTACCTATTATTTTGCCACCTCAGAGCAGGTGCCATCTGCAGTAGGTCTTGGTGTTCTTGTGGATAAGGACTGCTCCGTGATGCAGGCAGGTGGATTCATTATCCAGCTTATGCCTTTTACCAGTGATGAAGTCATTGATCAATTGGAAAAACGCATCGCGGAAATTGATTCCGTTACTACCATGTTAGAGCGTGGTCTGACACCAGAAGGAATCCTAGAGGAGATTCTCGGAGAGTTCGGAGTGGAATTCAACGATAAGATTCCAGCAGAATTTCACTGCGACTGCTCCAAAGAGAGAGTGGCTCGTGCACTTTCCACAATCAGTAAGAAAGACTTGGACGACATTATCAATGATGGAGAAGAAATCGAGATTAAATGCCAGTTCTGTAACAGCGCATATAAGTTTAACATCGATGAATTGAAGGAGATCAGAGCATAGTGAAACAGGGATTTGTAAAAGTAGCAGCAGCGACACCGAAGATTAAAGTAGCAGACACCACCTACAATGGTGAACTGATTCGTAACTTAATGAAGGAGACCACAGACCAGGGAGCAAAGGTTGTGGTTTTCCCAGAATTATGTATTACTGGATACACCTGCGGGGATTTATTTCTGCAGGAAAAATTATTGCAGGGAGCTAGAACAGAGCTTCTTGCCATTGCAAAAGAGAGCTGGAAATATGATGGCTTATTCTTTGTGGGACTTCCATTAGATGTAAATGGGAAGCTCTACAACGTAGCTGCAGCAGTGTCCAAAGGAGAAATCCTGGGATTCGTGCCAAAAACTTATATCCCAAACTATAACGAATTCTATGAGGCAAGACATTTTACAACTGGAAAAGACATTTGTTGTGAAGTAACGTTGGAAAATGGACAGTCGGTTCCAATGGATACAGATTTAATTTTCACCTGTGAAGAGCTTCCAAAGCTGAAAGTAGCAGTTGAAATCTGTGAGGATCTATGGACACCAGAACCACCAAGTATTCACCATGCACTTTCCGGAGCTAACCTAATTGTGAATTTGTCAGCATCGGATGAGACCACAGGCAAAGACGTATACCGTAAAGACCTTGTGAAAGGGCAGTCGGCAAGACTTCTCTGTGCATATATTTACGCATCTGCCGGAGATGGAGAGTCTACACAGGATTTGGTCTATTCTGGTCACAACATCATTGCAGAGAATGGACATATTCACGCGGAATCTAAGCGTTTTACCAATGAGACAATCTACAGTGAAATAGATGTGGAATGCAGTGAGGCAGAACGCCGTAGAATGGGTACATTCGTTATTGAAGATGACCATACCATCATTCCATTCCACTTGAACCTGGAAGAGACGACACTTACACGTCATATTGACCCTTCTCCATTTGTTCCGGGAAACAAATATGACCGCGAGAAGCGCTGTGATGAGATTCTATCCATTCAGGCAATGGGACTGAAGAAGAGGCTGGAACATACCAACTGCCAGAGTGCGGTAGTGGGAATTTCCGGTGGATTGGATTCCACATTGGCACTGCTTGTTACTGTTCGTGCCTTTGATCTCCTTGGAAAAGACCGCAAATGTATTACCGCAGTTACCATGCCGGGATTTGGAACCACAGACCGTACCTATGACAATGCTGTGAACATGATTCAGTGCGTAGGTGCAGAGTTCATGGAAGTGGATATCAAGGAGGCGGTTAATATTCATTTTCGTGATATCGACCAGAATCCTTCTGTACATGATGTTACTTATGAAAATGGACAGGCCCGTGAGCGTACCCAGATTCTGATGGACATTGCCAACAAGAAAAATGGAATGGTCATTGGAACCGGTGATATGTCAGAGCTTGCACTGGGCTGGGCAACCTACAACGGAGATCATATGTCCATGTACGGCGTCAATGCATCTGTACCAAAGACCTTGGTACGCCATCTGGTGCGCTACTATGCAGACACCTGCGGAGATGAGAAGCTGGAAGCAATCCTTCTTGATGTATTAGATACCCCGGTATCACCAGAGCTTCTTCCACCAGAAAATGGAAAGATCTCTCAGAAGACCGAGGACATTGTAGGACCATATGAGCTTCATGACTTTTTCCTGTATTATGTACTTCGTCATGGCTTTACGCCTGGGAAAATCTATCGTCTTGCACAGATTGCGTTTGCAGGAACTTATGACAATGCATTCATTCTGAAATGGTTGAAGACCTTCTATCGCAGATTCTTCTCCCAGCAGTTCAAGCGCTCTTGCCTGCCAGACGGACCAAAGGTCGGAACCGTTGCAGTATCTCCAAGAGGAGATCTTCGTATGCCATCAGATGCCTGTGGACGCCTCTGGATGGATGAACTGGAGACTTTATAACATATAAAATTGATGATTGCGAAACACACAATTCTTTAGTTGGCTATGTACTATGAATACAAAGAAACATAGGTACTCTGGCGAAGCCGGTCCTTAGCGACCGTATTTTGGTCGCTTAGTACCGCTGCATGAGCCAATGTAGCGAGAGCGTGCCTATGATTCTTTGTATTCATAGTATATAGCCAGTGTGAAATTAAAGAGTTTCGCAAACGCCTAATTTAATTAATAGAAAGTTGAGGAATATTATGCAGTATCGTAAGACAAAAGGCGGAAAAGATATTTCAGTGCTTGGATATGGATGTATGCGTTTTACCAGGAAAGGCTCTGAAATAGATATTGATAAGGCAGAGAAGGAGGTCATGTATGCAATTGAGCATGGCGTGAATTATCTGGACACTGCATATGTGTATTCCGGAAGTGAGGCAGCAGTTGGGGAGATTCTTGCCCGCAACAAATGCAGAGATCGGATTATGCTTGCTACAAAGCTGCCGCACTATCTGATTAAATCCATGGATGGAGTGGAGCGAATGTTCCAGGAGGAACTTCGGAGACTTCAGACCGATTACATAGACAATTACCTCATGCATATGCTCACAGACATTCATACCTGGGAGAAATTAAAGAGCATGGGAATGGTGGAATGGATTGAAGAGAAAAAGAAAAGCGGACAGATTCGAAATATCGGGTTCTCTTATCATGGAAAGACCAAAGAGTTCAAGGAGCTGATCGATGCCTATAATTGGGATTTCTGCCAGATTCAGTATAACTACATGGATGAACATTCCCAGGCAGGGGTAGAAGGATTAAAATATGCCAATGAAAAGGGATTGCCAGTGATTATCATGGAAGGCCTTCGGGGAGGACGTTTGGTAGATTTGCTTCCAGAATCTGCAAAGAGTCTTATCGCTGCGGATGAGGAAAAACGTACTGCTGCGGAGCTTGCGTTTAAATGGCTATATAATCAGCCAGAAGTATCCTGTGTATTATCGGGAATGAATTCCATGGAAATGGTAGAAGAGAACTTAAAAACTGCAGAGATTGGTGCACCAGGATGTCTCACATCAAGTGATCAGAGTCTCATCAATCAGATAAAGGCAGAGATTGCACGGACTGTAAAGGTTGGCTGTACCGGCTGCAGCTATTGCATGCCATGTCCAAGGGGCGTGGATATTCCAGGAACCTTCCGCTGTTACAATGAGATGTACTCAGAAGGAAAGAAGTCAGGACGCCGTGAATACCTTCAGTGTACAGCATTCCGTAAGGAAACAAGCTCAGCATCCCAATGTATTCGCTGTGGCAAATGCGAAACTCACTGCCCACAGCACATAGCAATCCGAGACGAGCTGAAGAAAGCATCGAAAGAACTAGAAAATTTACCGTATAAATTCGTAAAAGGAGCCATTCAGGTGTTCCATTTATGGTAAAAAAATTGCAAACCTTTTTCATCTATGAGAACAATAGCTAGTAAATACAAGTAAACGCAGGCACGCTTCCGCTACATTGGCTCGTGCAACGGTACTAAGCGACCTAAGTACTGTCGCTAAGAACCGGCCTCGCCAGAGTACCTGCTTATTCCTTGTATTCACTAGCTATTGTTGACTAGAGTAAATTGGGTTCGCAATTTTTATATAAATTACAATAACTGAATTCCGTTTTTCTCACATTCTTTTACAATCTTCTCAGGCCACAGTGAGCATTGTACTTCACCGATATGTGCTTTGCGTAAGAAGAACATACAGATACGAGACTGTCCGATACCACCACCGATAGTAAGTGGAAGATCTCCTTTTATAATGGATTTCTGGAAAGGAAGCTCTGCCCGCTCAGGACAACCTGCTTTGTCAAGCTGCTCCAAAAGAGCCTTCTTGTCAACACGAATACCCATAGAAGAAATCTCTAATGCAATATCAAGAACCTGGAAATATACCAGAATATCAGCGTTCAGTGACCAGTCATCATAGTCAGGAGCACGACCGTCATGACGTTCACCGGATTCCATAGTGTCACCAATTTTCATAATACATACAGCACCCTTGGCTTTGCAAATATAGTATTCGCGTTCCTTTGGGGTATTGTCAGGGAACATATCCTCTAATTCCTGAGTCGTAATAAAGAAAATATCCTTTGGAAGCAGCTGCTCAATATAATCATACTGAATGGACATATACTGCTCAGTTTTGCGAAGGCATTTGTATACAGTGCGCACGGTATCTTTTAGAAAATCAAGAGTGCGTTCTTCCTTTTTTATAATCTTTTCCCAATCCCATTGATCAACAAAGATAGAGTGGATATTATCGGTATCTTCATCGCGGCGAATGGCATTCATATCCGTATAGATACCTTCCCCATAAGAAAATCCGTACTTTTTCAAAGCAAAACGTTTCCATTTGGCAAGAGATTGTACAACTTCTGCTTCCTTATCATCCTGCTCTTTGATTCCGAAAGCTACAGGTCTTTCATAACCATTAAGATTATCGTTCATTCCTGATTCCGGATCAACAAAGATTGGTGCGGAAACACGGGAAAGATTCAGGTGCTGAGCAAGTAATCCCTGAAAGAAATCCTTTACTGTTTTGATTGCCAGCTGGGTATCGTGAAGATTCAGCTGGGATTCATAGTCCTTTGGTATAATTAATTGGTCCATTGATGCTCCTTTTTATTCTTTATCACAAATTATATTCATAAAAAATCTTAAAATATTATAGCATACTGAGATTCTTTTTCAATCGTTGTGGGAGAAAAAGAACATAAAATCTATAACTTCTATAAGAATTATGATAAGATAGAAACTGTGAGACAGGATTACTTGGAATTATCAGATTATTAGAACAGAGACGAATCAATGAGCTGGATGAGAAATATCATCTTCCAGCCATAGGGAGGTAACATGAGAAAAGAAGATTTAACCGTTCCAGCTATCATCGCGGAGGCAGCTGGGCTTATTTTAGGAATACTATATATTGGATTGCAAATATTCTATGGAGTGGCTTATCATGCGCAGCCCATGAAGCTGATTCTCAATCTATTGGTGGCGGTGCTGGTATATGCGGGACTTACCCTGCTGTCCAATTACCCTGAGAAAATTAATGGGATTGCGCCAGAGCTGTGTAAAGGGAAAATACGTAAATATTCGATTCGGATGGTGCGCATCGTGAAAATTGTTTTTATCACGAGCCTGTTAATCCCCTGTGTGGCAGATGCAGCAGGTTTCCAGGTGCAGAGTGCTTATAGTCTTCTGGTAATTGGAATTCTAATTATTGTGGCTGTTTACTACGAATATAAGATTATTCATATAATACGAAATATGAAATAAGTGGTATAATCAAAAAAAGTTTATTTTTTATATAAAAAAACTATTAAACAATAAATTAAATGGTGGTAAAATAGTACTAGCGTAGTGGAACTCAAGGAGGAATTACTTATGAAAACAAATAATAACAAGAAGAAACGAAGCACGAAGGTAATGCTAAAACTGTTAATCCCAGTGATTATTCTTGGACTTGCAGGAACCACAGGAACCATAGTTTCTATGAGATCGATGGGGGAAATTCAGGCTCAAAGCAAAGATATCTCAGGCGATGGAATGGAAATCGTTGTTTCATTAGATGAGATTAACTTATTTTTCCAGGAGTTACAGAAACTGACCCTTGCGTATTGTGCAGATCCATTGAATGCGGACCTTGGTAATTATACCAAAGGGCAGCTGCAGTCATATGCAGAAGATATTAAAGATTACGAACAGCGTGTAATCGACCGCAAGGATTTGTTCTCAGCAGAGGATCAGCAGAAAATTGATGATACGTTTGAAGATTTGGCAGATGCACAAGAGGTAGTAGTTCAAATTATGGCACTAGCTCAGACAGATCAAAAAGGAGCATTCCTTAAGGCAAATGAAGAGATGGCCAATTGGTCGGATTCTATAGAAGTTAATTTGACGGATCTGATTACAAGTAATGATGAGAGAATTGATGATCTTACAGAAAGACAGCAGACATTATATGACAATAGCCTTATTATTGCAGGAATTATGATGGCAGTTGTAATACTTGCTTTTGTTGTGACGGTATTCATTTGCTACAAATCAATTGTAAGACCATTGAAGAAGCAGAAAGAGCAGCTGCATACTATCATCGATGAGATTAACAAAGGTAAGGGTGATTTGACCAAACGTGTGGATGTCTTATCTACAGATGAAATTGGTGCATCTTCCGAGGGAATTAACCAGTTCATTGAGACCTTACAGAATATTATGTCTAAGATTATTACCAATTCCAATGTCCTTGATGGCGTTGTTGGCAATGTGGTAACAAGTGTTTCTTCATCCAACGATAGTGCAAATGATATTTCCGCAATTATGGAAGAGCTTTCTGCAACAATGGAGGAAGTATCCGCAACCACAAGCAGTGTAAGCGAGAATACAGCGATGGCAGAAAGCAAGGTTCAGCAGATGGCTGAGCAGTCCGATGTGATTTCAAAATATGCCAAAGAGATGAAGGCCCGTGCCAATGAGCTGGAAAATGTTGCACAGGAGAACATGGACAATACAACAAGTGTTGTAGGAGATATTACAAACGAGATGCAGCAGGCTCTTGAGAATAGCAAGAGTGTTGAGAAGGTTGCACAGCTTACCGATGATATTTTAAGTATTTCAAGTCAGACGAACCTGCTGGCATTGAATGCTTCCATCGAAGCAGCAAGAGCTGGTGAAGCTGGTAAAGGCTTTGCAGTTGTTGCAGATGAAATTCGTCAGCTGGCAGATTCCAGTCGTCAGACAGCAAACAACATCCAGACAATTAATGAGCAGGTAATCGAAGCTGTTCAGGGTCTGGTGAAATCTTCCGAGAAGATCATTACTTATGTAAATGAGAATATTCTTCCTGATTATCAGTCTTTCGTAGAGGGTGGTCAGCAGTACAATCAAGATGCAACTCATATTGATCAGAGTATGACAGAGTACTCCAGAGAAGCACAGGAGATTCTTGCTAACATGAAAGAAATGACCGAATCCATCGATGGCATTAACCGAGCAGTAGAAGAGAGTGCCAATGGAGTCACCGATGCAGCAGTTAATATTGATTCCTTAGTTCAGTCGATTGCAACAGTTACAGACCAGATGGAAGAAAATAGCACTGTTGCGAAAACTCTGAAAGCAGAATCTGAGAACTTCAAGAATGTGTAAATTCCCAGCATACGAATATGTAAATTCCAAAATACCTATATATGAATTCCAAAATGCATATATGAATTTCCAAATACATATATATGAATTTCCAAAATCCGGTTGACAGATTTGGGAACTGTTGGTACAATGACATTCCAAAACCGTTATGGAGTGGACTTTTCTGGGAGTAATCCTATTTTTCGCCACGCAGCTAGGTAATAGAGCTGCGTGGTTTTTTTGCGCGCAAATTTACAGATTTATGAGGTGTGAAAATGGGTAGCCGCAAAAGAAAAGCACATATTTATCAGAACGGTAGGAATAATGAAGAGTAGAAATGAGAAGGATGAGAAGATGAATCAGACATTTATGAAAGAAAAACCGGTATTTCCGCTTGTGGTGTCGATGGCACTGCCAATGACCATATCGATGCTTGTGAATGCCTTATATAATATTGTAGACAGCTATTTTGTGGCTAAAATTAGCGAGGATGCGATGACAGCTTTGTCACTGGTATTTCCAGTGCAGAATCTGGTAACCGCCGTTGGTGTGGGATTTGCCATTGGAATTAATGCAGTCATTGCATTTTACCTTGGCGCACAGGAACAGGAACATGCAGATAAAACAGCCTCTCTCGGTGTGTTTCTTAACGCAATTCATGGATTAATCCTTACAATTGTATGCATCGGCTTTATGAAGAGCTTTCTTGGAATGTTTACCAACAGTAGCAGCATTATTGGATTAGGATTGAATTATTCTTATATCACCATGCTTTTTTGCGTACCGCTTACCATCGGAGTAAGCTATGAGAAGATATTCCAGTCTGTTGGAAGAATGAAGGTGTCCATGGTAGCAATGGCGTGCGGCTGTATTGCTAACATTATCCTAGATCCAATTATGATATTTGGAATTGGATTCGTGCCGGCAATGGGGATTCGCGGAGCCGCAATTGCAACAGGAATCGGTCAGCTGATTTCCCTTGGAATATATCTGGTAATGTACCGCTTACGGCCAATTCCCGTGAAAATATCATGGAAATATATGAAAATGGATAAGAATCTGATAAAACGAATCTATTCCATTGGTATTCCAGCTAGCTTAAACATGGCATTACCATCCTTCCTTATTACTGCATTAAATGGAATCCTTGCCAGCTTCTCTCAGAGCTATGTATTAGTTCTTGGAGCATATTATAAGTTACAGACATTCCTATATCTTACAGGTAACGGCGTATTACAGGGAATGAGACCATTGATTGGATACAACTATGGTGCTGGAGAATATAAAAGAGTTCGGAAGATATTCGAGACAGGATTGGGACTGATTGCCTCTGTGATGGTGATTGGAACCGTGCTTTGCTTAGCCATTCCAGCACAGCTGATTGGAATCTTTACAGCCAATCAGGAAACGATTGCCTATGGAGTTACTGCACTTCGAATTATCAGTATTGGCTTTGTCGCATCTACAGTGTCTGTGACAGTGTCTGGCGCATTAGAAGGCCTTGGAAAAGGTGTAGAATCACTTGTGATAAATGTGCTTCGCTATATTGCAATTATTCTCCCAATTGCATGGGGATTGTCCCAGGCAATTGGAGCAAATGGAGTATGGCATGCATTCTGGATTACAGAAATCATTATGGCTGTAATCTCTTATGTGATTTATCGAAGAACCACCAAATTTACAAAATAAAATGCGAGAAAGTGTAAGAAAAAATAGAAAAGAATAGAAATAGAATAAAATAAAAATAGTAAAGACTAATGGGTTTAGTATTTCATACAAGATATTTATAATTCGGAATCCATTGTCTCACAGAAATTATGCTTCTAATTATCAAACTAGAAGAATGGAATGATGAATTCTGCAATAAACACAACGACACAGCATGATACGGACACCTTGAAAAGGCTTGCCCCACGCCATGCGGCAATGATACCAACTACCAATGCACAGGCTCCGGCAATCGGAGCCTGTGTTGCGTCTATAATGGCTGGAAATGTCATGACAGACAATGTGACATAGGGTACATAATGCAGAAAGGATTGTATGAATCTGCTTTTTATTTGTTTTCGAATTAAGGTTAGTGGCAGCACTCGGATGGCATAGGATACACAGGCCATTACTGCGATGTATATGTAGATATTATGCGTCATGGTTACTGCCCCCCTTTGTGATCACAGATATTAGTAGTTGAATCTGTTGAAGTGTTTCCATCATCCGATGTGTCTTCGTTAATTGGAAAGAGAAGTGCAGCTCCAACTGAAATGATAACTGTAAGAAGTATGGTTCTCATTCCACTTGATAAATCAGAGATTACCGGAAGAGTACTAGCTCCATAACTTGCGATGAAGCTAATAATTATCAGCCCGCCGATGACTTTGTTTTTTCTTGCAGGAGGAACAATCACTGCAAGGAACATGCCATAGAGAGCGACGCTTAAAGCACTTACAATTCGTACTGGAAGCACATTGCCGGCGATAATACCAAGGGCAGTTCCAGTAGCCCAGCAGGGCATTGCTAAGACCATGGCACCGTAGCTGTAGAAGGGATTCAGATAGCCAGGACGCGAAATCGTTATTGCGAATATTTCATCGGTGACATCAAATCCAACAACCATGCGATGAAGAAGAGATTCATCAGGCTTTAGTCTTTGACTTAGTGCACAGCTCATGAGAAGATATCTGGCATTGGCGATAAACGTAACAAGTGCCACTTCCAGATACGTAGCATTGGCAGCGATTAATGTAAAAGCAGCATATTCTCCAGCGGAGGCATTGTTCAGTAGACTGGCAAAGAAGCCTTGAAGTGGATTAAGTCCTGCAAATTTAGCAGCAATACCTAATGAGAAGGATACTGCAAAATAACCAAGACCAATTGGGATAGCATCCCGCATCCCTTCACAAAAGGCAGTTCGTTTGATTGAATGGTGTATTGACATGGAATTCCTCTTTCGTTCTATTTTTTCTATATAGAAATGTTTTAATGTTTGTATAGTTACTTGATTCGATTCATAGTTACTTGCTTTGATTTCATAGTTACTTGGTTCGATTCATGTGAACTTATTTCGATTGATAGTTACTTGCTTTGATTCATGTGAACTTAATTCGATTCATATGTACTTGATTCGATTCGTATGTACTTGCTTTGATTCATGTGTACTTAATTCGATTCATATGTACTTGATTCGATTCGTATGTACTTGCTTTGATTCATGTGTACTTAATTCGATTCATGTATACTTATTTCGATTGATATGTAATTACATTTAAATAATAGTCATTTTTTGATATAATGAAGAGGCTGAGTACAAAAGAATATTATGCTATTCACTATGATACAAAATTCAACTGGTTTCATAATCTTGAAAAAGATTATAGCAATCTTTGATTTATCCGTAAAGTATATCATTGATGGCGATGGCTAGATTCAGATATCCGGCAAAAGTAACCCAGGCAAGATAAGGAACTAGGAGTTTTCCAGCAGTGGAGCTGATGCTACGAAATTCCTGCCAGGTGAGAAAGATTAGAAACCATAACAAAAGCAGCCAGGTAAATGCCACGAGGTAGGCATTAAAATTGAAGAAAATGATTGACCAAATGACGTTAGCAACAAGCTGAATCCCATAGAGAGTCAATGCATATTTCTTATTTGGAGCCTCTGAGATTGTAACAAAATAAGCAGCAATTCCCATCAATAGGAATAGAATGGTCCAGACAATGGGGAAGAGATAGCCAGGCGGGGCAAGTGGCGGCTTATACAGATTTTGATATTGCTGCATACTTGTTGAGGTAAGCAGACTGGCGATACCACCTGCCGCCAGTGGAAGAATTAGATTAAGGATGAGTACTTTCCAATTTATTGTTTTCATATATCACACATTTTTTTGTTAAAATATATGCCAGGGTAAATTGTATTATGAAACGAAGTAGAGCTATGAATAGGAGAAATATACAAATAGATTAGGGGAACATATGAGTACAATTGATCGAGAAGATATGTTGGAACTGACCAGAAGAATGACGGTAAAAAGAAATTGCTTCAGCAGAATTGCGGGGGCATATATGGATGAAGAAGGATTTGTAGATGGAACATTCAATACGCATTTTCTAAAGCTTTCTGCAGCAGAGCAGGAGACGAACCTGGCACTGGCAAAAGCAATCCCATTTGCAGATACGAATGTGAAGCTGAAGGAATATCAGTTTGCGAAAGAGGAAGAGAGTCAGGGGAGCACTTGGCAGCTTCTGATGGCACTGAAGGATTGTGAGCTGCAAAATGATGCATTACTTGATGTTCTATACGATTTGTTTGGAGAAAAGTATCAGGCGTATTATGACTATGCAGTATTCTTTTTCTATGGAACCTATGATATTCCGTTAAAAGGCAGTGACAAAGAAAACCAGTGGGAATCTGAGGAAGTGTATCAATTTATGATTTGCACAGTTGCACCGCTTCAAGGGGAGTATGAACCAGGGGAACCCCAGTGTGGATTCATGTTTCCGGCATTTGCTGATCGCAGTGCGAACATTCATGCAGTTGATATTTTCCAAAAAGATGATACAATGCCACATATGGAATTGGTGACAGATATTCTTGGAATAAATGAATTGAAGTAAAAGGATGAGTCTAGAATATATGAAGTAGAGGCAAGAGAATTACTGCAAAGTGAGCAGCTAAAATATATGATACAGGAGAGAATAAGTATGAACGAATTATATGAGGCAATTGAAAAGAAGATTAAGGACGCGGGATATCCACGAAGCATATCTGGAGCAGATGTTTACGATGATATCTGTGATCAGATTGATGGAAAAGAAAATGGAACCTACATTTTGTTATCGAAATTTGAAGATGATGTGACCTTCGAATACACAATTACAATTATGGATTCCGATTTCAATCTTGGACTCTTAACAATTCGTACACCGGAAGGTGAGTACAAAGTCGACTTTGATGCATAAGGTCGGCTTTTTTTATTACCATTGTCCCCAAAACATGAATTACCTGTCCCTAATTTAAAGGTTTTGTGAGGTATTTGAAAAAATTTTACTATTACATCACATATCATTGTGAAAACAGCTAATTTGAAGCTGAAAATAGGATTTTTTGAGCCATCTTGTGATGTATACAAAATAAATTACTTATCACATCACAGAATGTGGCAAAATATGTGAGGAGATAAGGCGATTATTTTCTATACATCACAGAATAGTTTACATAAGATGAAATTTGACGCCTGATTTTAGAAAAATGTGATGTAACAGAGGAATTTTTCAAAATACATCACAAAATATGAATTACGCTATAAATTCCAAGGAATCCGCCGTATATGAATACTAACAAACACGCCACGCCAAATAAGGAATGCAAATAGTAAGAACAATCCTTGACATATCTGTCTATTGATAGTAGACTAATGATAGTCTATAGAGAATAGACAGGCAAAAATTGTCCAGAGAGAGCAGGACTATGAACATTAGTCACAATAGGAATAGTAGAAGTAATATATCAGGAGGTTAATTCCATGGAGGAAATGAAATTAGGGGTAGTAGAATCCAAGTTCGCGGATATTATCTGGGGAAATGAACCCATCAGCTCTAGAAACCTAACGAAGCTTTGCGAGCAGGAATTGGAGTGGAAGCGAACAACAACATATACCGTATTAAAGAAGCTGTGCGACCGTGGTATTTTTCAAAATGTGAAAGGCGAAGTGACTTCTTTGATCTCACGGGATGATTTCTATGGAATGCAGGGTGAGAAGCTTGTGGAAGAAGCCTTTGACGGGTCACTTCCAGCTTTCATTGCAGCATTTACAAAACGGAAGGCGTTAACGAAAAAAGAGATAACTGAGATTCAGAATATGATTGATTCTGCAAAGGAGGAGTAGCTATGACAGGGGTTTTTATGAAATTACTCAATATGAGTATTGCTACAAGCTGGTTGATTCTTGCAGTAATTATTCTGCGGTTACTGCTGAAGAAAGCACCAAAGAGATTAACTTGTGCATTATGGATTCTGGTGGCGGTTCGTTTGGTGTGTCCAGTCTCGTTTGAGAGTGCATTCAGTCTGATCCCAAGTGCAGAGACTGTTCAATATCAGGGAAATATCGCCGGAAGCACAAGTATAGATACAGGAATCAGTAGTCTTGATCAGATGCTGAATCCAATTATTGCGGGGGAAAATGCATCATCTCGCATGGAGGATTTAGATTTATCTTCAACAAGCGACAATGATGGGAACACAGATAAGCTTGTTGGTGGTAATACCGATGTGAAATCAAATGATACAAAAAATGAAGCAGCCCAAGGAGCTAATATGGGGATGGTTTGCTCCTGGGTGTGGGTTATTGGCATGGCAGGAATGCTTCTGTATGCAGGAATCAGCTATATTCGTTTAAAGAGAAGAGTGGCGGCATCAATTCGGTATGAGGAGAATATGTGGCTGAATGATACAATTGGCACCCCATTTATTCTAGGAGTAGTCAAGCCACAGATATATCTGCCAGCAGGAATTGCGCGAAGAGATGAAGAATATGTAATCGCCCATGAAAAGGCACATCTATGGCGCAGGGATCATTGGTGGAAGCCCCTTGGCTTTGTGATTCTTGCAGTATATTGGTTCCATCCTCTGGTATGGATTGGATATATACTATTTTGCAGAGATATTGAATTGGCTTGTGATGAGACAGTGATCCGGGATATGAGCTTAGAAGACAAGAAGAATTATTCCAATGCACTTCTTTCCCTCAGTGTGAAAAATCATCATATTGCAGCTTGCCCAGTAGCTTTTGGAGAAGTGGGAGTAAAAGCGCGTATTAAACAGATACTGAATTATAAGAAGCCAGCATTCTGGGCAGTCTTAGCAGCAATTGTGGCAGCCGTGACCGTGGCTGTGTGTTTTCTGACAAATCCAATACAGAAAAAGGAAAATGTGACGCTTTCGAAGGAGCTGGATGAAGCCGTTATGGAAGCAATTGTAAATGAGAACACAGGAGCTTACTGGGAGGGACAGTTCGGCTGCGAGGATCATGTGGTATTGGAAAAGGAAGAGAATGACAAGGAAGCCACGGTGTACGCAATGGTGCTCTATGAGCAGTATAGCAAGACGAATGATGGCTTTGAATCGGTAAGTGGAAGCCATATGCCAGTGGCAATGTCATTTTCCAAGTCAGAGAGTGGAGCGTATTCTCTGAAAGAGTACTGGATTCCAGAAGACGGAAGTGGCTACGAAGACAGTATTCATAAGAAATTCCCAAGGAGAATCTGGAATGATGCAATAGATACGAGCAAATATATCGATGAACAGCAGGCGCGCTGTGAGGCAAAAGCAAAGGAATTCTTTGAAGGCGATGGCAAGAATGTGGATGTGATCGTGGAGCAGAAATCATTTGAGGAAGCAAAAGAATATCTGGCTTCTTATACCGAAAATGATGCAGAGAGATTTGCGGAGGATGGATGCTTTGTCATCCAGCAAGGAAAAATTAATTATGGAGTCCAGCCATGGAATGAGTTCATATCAGCAGTAAATAATGGGAATCAGGCGGAGCTTGTGTTAGTACAGTTCACCACAGAAGGAGATCCAATCCTGAATTACCTGTATTACAGCGGAAAGGATTTCTATCATGTGCAGGATGCCAGCAGAGATAAGTTTGGGGATCAGACGAATCCCTATGAAGAGCATGAGTATACCTATCTGAAAGTGTTCAATCCAGTGTTGAACAATGGGGATAAATTAAAATATATTGCTCTGACGGATAACAAGGATTTAACCTATGAGATGCTTAGTCAGAGTGAACAGGAGGTACCGTCCAACACAAATGGAAAACAAGAAGTCTATGAGCTTGCAATGCTTGTGGATGGCAACGAAGCAGCAGAGGTGAAAGCGGATATGACCTGGCATGATTTAGCCTATGATTATGACATGTCAACAGTTTTAGTTAAGAAGGAGCAGGTAACTTCTCTTGTGGTAAGTAATTCCAAGACAGGTGAGAAAAAGACTTATGCAATTACAGATGGAAGTAACACATTCAATGAGATTATGAGCTTGTATTATGCGTTGAATGCAGCTCCAGCGGAAGAGGATATGGAAACACGGGCAGGATACGCTTATGCATTGGAATTGTTGGATTGGGAAGGCAACCTGCTTCAGAGAGTGACTCCATATACGGATGGGGTAATGCTGGATTATGCCATGTATCAATCCAGTGAAAACGGAACATCAGCACAGTTGTTGATGAAACTAGATCAATTAGATTGGCAGTAAGAAACTGCTTTTGAAAAAAGAGTGTTGAACTATTGGAAAGAACAAACTATAATAAATGCTGTATGAGTACTTAATCGTTTAAGAAGGGATGGAAAATACGGTGTTTACAAATAATCCATTATCACAACGCTCAAAAGAGAAAGATCAGACAAAACCACGTGATACAAAGAGCTTGAGTGGCTGCCATATACTGATGTGTGAAGATCATCCAATCAATGCACGAATTGTCCGCATGCTACTAGAACAACAAGGATGTATTGTTGAGTGGGCAGCAAATGGGCAGGTTGGATTAGAAATGTTTGAACGCTCAAGGCCGGAGACATATGACGCAATTCTTATGGATATTGGAATGCCAGTATTAGATGGACTTGCAGCCACAGCATGTATTCGAAGATTGACCCGAAAAGATGCAAAGACGGTGCCTGTAATTGCGTTGACAGCCAATTCTTATCAGGCAGACGTACAGTTATCATTGTGCTCAGGTATGAATGCACATCTATCGAAGCCCGTGAATCCAAAGATGTTATATCAGACTTTAGTAGAACAAATTAATATGAATGAATAATGTTCATTGACAAAAATATTTTGGAGGACTATACTAATCGCGTCGGGAGGAATACCAATGCGCATAGTAAAAGACCCAGATGAAAGAAAACAAGAGATATTAGATGCAGCAATAAGAGTATTTGCAAGAAAAGGATATGAACACACAACTATTTCTGATGTCGCAAAGGAAATTGGAGTGTCTCAAGGATTGTGTTATCGCTATTTCCCATCAAAGGAAGCTATGTATGATGCCGCAATTGATGAGTATGCAGAGTATATTGCAACACAGAATTTGAAGCTCGCAAATATAAATCCCCACATGCCATTGAAAGAACAGATTTATCAGATTAGTGGCAGAATGGGCGAGTACATGTTAGCAGAGAAGAAGAAAAGTGATCTCTATGAACTGTTTCATAAAGAAGGGAATCATAAGCTTCATAATGAACTGTTTTTAAGGGTGGCACAGAAATTGGTTCCTTATGTTACAAGAACGCTTGAAACTGCAATAGATCGCGGAGAAATCTCTGTGAAAGATCCAGCAGCGATGGCAAGATTCTGTGTGTTTGGACAGGTTGGAATTTTAATGGACAGAGAGCTAACCCAAGAAGAGCAGTCACAACAGATACAGGATTGCTTGATGGGAATATTAGGTTTACAGGAAAAGAGATAAACGAAATAATTCGTAAGAGGTAACACATTAGTACGGCAAGTTGATGACTTGCCATACTTTTTACAATCATAATGAATGATATTCATTCAATAATGAGAAAGAAGGAAGAAACATGAAAAGTGAAATTGATTTTATTAAAGGAGATACAAAAAAGTGCTTAATTCGTATGGTATTGCCACTCTTATGTGCAATGATTCTTACGATGGCATACAATCTGGTGGATAGTCTATGGGTTGGAAATCTTTTAGGAGAGACTGGTTATGCGGCATTGACAAATTCTACGGCAATCGTGCTAATCTTAAATGCGATAGCAATGGGAAGCAGTAATGGAATTGCAATTGTAGTTTCACAAACAGTAGGAGCTGGCAATAAGAAGAAGGTGGAAGGTGTAATTGCAACACTTCTGATGATGTCTACAGTTTTTGCGGTGGCAGTGACTGTCCTTTTGGAAGTGGTCTTGAACCCATTATTACAAATGATGAATACACCTGCAGAACTGTTTGAAATGGCACATGAGTATTTAGCTATTTATTTGGTAGGATATGTAGCAATTTATTTATATATGCAGTTTACCGCAGTGTTCCGTTCTTTTGGTGATCCTTTATTTCAGATGAAAGGGATGCTGATTTCCACCATATTCAATGCTTTTTTAGATCCTGTATTTATTCATATGATGGGACTCGCTGGCGCCGCATGGGCGACAGTTTTATCCGAAGTGTTGTGCCTGCTTTTTGCAATGATATATTACAAGAAAAAACATAGTTTCCAGTTACATTTTTCGGAAATTTCAAAAGATTATTTTGTATCAGTGTTGAAAAATGCAATCCCAGCAGCAGTTCAGGGATGTATGCCAGCAATTAGTTCAGCTACTATGCTATATCTTGTAACTGGCTTTGGAGTGACAACAATAGCTGCCTATGGGGTAACAAATAAATTAGAAATATTCTTGTTCTATCCTGCAATGGCAATGAATATGGGACTTACTACAATTGCAGGACAGTGCATAGGCGCAAATCGTAAAGATCGTATGAAGGATTATATGAAGACAGCACTTCTCATAGGCTGTGTATTTACAGCAGTTATCACAGCCCTTGTAATTATATTTGCAGGACAACTGTCAGGATTATTTATTGATAGTGCAACAGCTGCAGATATTGTAAAAGTATTCTTTAAGATTGTTAGTATCGGCTATGTGATGTATATGATTACAAGCTGCTACCTTGGAGAATTAAGTGGATTTGGAAAACCCGGACTTAGCATGGTGCTTTTCTTTGTATACTATATTGTGATTCGAATTCCACTAGCAGCGATTCTTGTCCATACCTCATTAGGCCTATGCGGAATCTGGACTGCTATTCTAATTAGCCATATTGTTGCAGCAATTCTATGCTTCGGTTGTAGCAGGGAACGCTTTACGAATGGTGCTTTGCATAATGACCGTAATCACAATTGTGCAGAGGCCAACTAGAATATAGATGAACCAAGTTGCAGAAGCGAAAGTGTCATAGAGAACACCAAAGATTAACTGCCCTACAGGGAATAATGCGTTGGACATGGCAATAATCAGTGCCATGCATTTTCCCATGTGTGCCATTGGAATCTCCATTTGCATATAGGTCATGCATAGAATATTTACAACAGCAAGAATGGCAGCAAACAGGAAGCCACTTGCAGTAAAAAGTACATAGGATACATAACTTGGACCAGAGGTGCCAAGTATAATAGGAAGACCACAGATACCCATTACAGCCACAAGAAGAATTATGGTGTAGAAATACACATGCATTTTGGCAAATGGGTATTTTTTTGCAACTACTCCAGCAAGTACAGCTCCGATAATCATGCCGGCTCCTACGAATCCTTCAGAGATTCCATAAAGCTCGTTGGATACGCCGAATATGATTTTTTCCATAAATGGCATACCTACAGAATAAATAGGAGCAAGAAAGAGATTGATACTGCTGGAAATCAATATGGTTTTAAAGATAATAGGTTTTTCATGAATCAGGTATGTGCAGGTACCTTTGATATCAGACCAAAAAGTGGCAAGTACATTTTCGGTAAGCTCTTTGGCTGCAAATGGAATTACAAGGAATAATTCCATTATGGCAGAGAAAAGAAAGCTAATGGTATTAATCAGAAGAATTGTTTCAATTCCGTACATCCCATAAAGGAATCCGCCGGCAATCGGTCCAAGCAGCCCGGTAATAGATGAGATAATACTCACAACACTATTGGCAGACGATAAATTGTCCTGTGAGGTGACCGCTGGAATCGATGCGCGGACACTCGGATCATAGATGCTCTGAATGATTGTGAGCACAAACATTAATATCCCGATGGCAAGCCAGGAGATATTCTGGGTTTGAGAGAACAGTAGGAAGAAAATGAATAGGATTCCACAGGAAATGGTATCGAGTAGAACCATAATCCATTTCTTGCTGAACCGATCTGCGATTGCTCCTCCAAATGGAGAGAGAAGTATTTGGGGAACGAAGGTTACCGCAATGATGATTGAGAATATCTTAGCTGAACCAGTGAGATCCAGGATGAGAAGTGACAAGGCAAATCTCTGTAGACTGTTTCCGAATAATGATATGAATTGTCCAACGGACATAATGGTGAAACTCTTATTGAAAAGCTTGGTTGTATTGATGCTCAAAGTATAAATCCTCCTTTAGATTTGAAAACAAATCAATCTGAATCTGAACTCAAGTTCAGATTAGATTGTAATAGTAATAAAAAATGTTGTCAATAGAAAAGTGAAATAAAGTTCAGTTTTGTTGACAAATGGTAGTTTCTATTCTAGAATGGGAAACATGTAGAAGATGAGAAATATGGATAATTAGACATTGAGATTCTATCCTATGAACGAAATAAGCGAGGTATCAAAGTGGAAGAAAAGAAACTTCAGAAAAGAGCCATTGAAAGCAGGGAAAAGCTTCTGGAAGCTGCTTGGAAGTTGTTCTGTGCAAAAGGTTACTTCAATACAAATACCAAAGAGATTGCGAAAACCGCAGGAGTATCTGTGGGCAATTTCTATAATTATTATAAAGATAAGTCAGATATATATTATGAGCTGGCGGCAAGATATGTCGATGGATCTGCAACAGCGATATCGGATTTGGGCGAAATGCTGCTTAGTGAAACAGATGCAAGAAAAGTGCTAAAGGATTATATTGTCATTCAGATGAGTAGAGCAATCGATACCGGACGATTCTTTAGCGACTGTAACGTACTGGTACAAGATAGCGAGAAGCTTCAGAACTTGTTTCTAGATGATACGGATAAGGTGATTCATAATATTGAATTGTTATTAGAAGAGATTCCAAGTGTAGTGAAAAGAGCTTCTTATCCGGTCATGGCAAGATTACTGTTTACTATGATTGATAATCTTTCGGAAGATTTGTGTAAGGTACAGAATAAAGAGTTTTATGAAGAATATCAGGCACAGATGATTAAGGTTGTGCAGGATTATGTATTTGGTGAAGAAAAGTAAAAAAATAAAATACGAAAGAGAAAGGCTAGGGCAAGCATATGGTTATACAAGTGGCAAAAGGATTATTAATTCCATTTCTTGGAACATCCTTGGGAGCAGCATGTGTCTTCTTTATGAAGGACAAATTGAATGAATTGGTGCAAAGAGCACTGACGGGATTCGCGGCAGGAGTTATGGTGGCAGCATCTATTTGGAGCCTTATTATTCCAGCAATTGAACAGTCAGAAAGCTATGGAAAGCTGTCATTTCTTCCGGCAGTAATTGGTTTCTGGATTGGAATTCTATTTCTCCTTCTGCTGGATAAGACCATACCACATTTACATATGAACAGTGAAAATGCAGAAGGACCAAGAAGCGCACTGCAGAGAACTACCATGATGGTACTTGCAGTTGTATTACATAATATTCCAGAGGGAATGGCAGTTGGTGTGGTCTATGCCGGCTGGATGACTGGAAATACTGGGATCACTGCCATGGGAGCGTTGGCGCTGTCCATTGGTATTGCAATTCAGAACTTTCCAGAAGGCGCAATCATTTCTATGCCACTTCGGGCAGAAGGAGCAAGTAAACCAAAGGCTTTTCTATATGGTGTAATGTCAGGTGCAGTGGAACCAATTGGTGCAGTGCTTACGATTATGGCAGCTAATGTAATTGTGCCAGCGCTGCCATATCTGTTAAGCTTTGCGGCTGGCGCAATGATGTATGTCGTTGTGGAGGAATTAATTCCGGAGATGTCAGAAGGAAAGCATTCCAATATTGGAACTATTCTGTTTGCAGTTGGATTTACACTGATGATGACATTGGATGTGGCACTTGGATAAAAGACAGAGAGAAAAGAACATTACCAAAAGTTTATAAGATGAAAAAATTCAAATCAAGTATTGACAAATGAAAAAATTAGAGTTAAGGTAATTAACAGTTTAATATATTAACACTCAGAAAGATGAGAAAAACATGTACGATTATAATCAGTTACAAGCTTTGATGGAACGAACCGTCCATAAATACAATCAATTTGAGAAAATAAAACATACCTATCAGGGCGGTGTGGAGCTGACGCATGCAGAACTTCATACCATTGCCTGCATTGGAGATCATCCGGGACTGAATCTTACGACCCTTGCCAAATTGAAAGGAATCACGAAAAGTGCTGCATCTCAGATGATTTATCGTCTTCGAGATAAGGGACTTGTGACGAAGGAAGTAGCAGCCCATTCGGATGCAGCAATCTGTATTGGATTGACAGAAGTTGGCCAGCGAGCATATGAAGAACATAAGAATTATCATGAGAAAACAAACAACCAGTTCTTCAATATGTTAGAGCAAATCCCTGAGGAAACAGCGAGAGAAATGGAACAGATTCTTTTGCAATTTGATCAGGCAATTGATAAGTGGATGAAATAAAACCACATACTCGAAAGAGCACGGGGCATAATCATATGCCCCATAAATTTTGCAAAAAGAGTTAAGTACATTTACAGTTAATTATATTTACAAAATGAAGCAAATGCAGTAAAGAACAATTACAGCAACACACACAACGCATTTTTCAATAGAGATTGTGTATAAACATAATGAGTGAGTATTGACAAATGATACTCAGAAAGGACATGTAACATGAACAGTAAAGAAAAGAAAAAATATCTAATGGAGCAGGAACCAGTGGGAAAGGCACTGTTGAAGTTGGGAATCCCTACGATGGTGGGGATGATGACTTCTGCCCTATATAATCTTGTGGATACTTTTTTCGTTGGAAAATTAGGAACAGCCCAGATAGCAGCAGTATCTGTGGCTTTCCCAATCAGTATCGTATTCTTAGCAGTAGGATTATTATTTGGAAGCGGAGCATCTTCCTATCTTGCAAGATTGCTCGGTAATAAGAAGAACAGAGAGGCAGATGAATGCTTTTCCACTGCACTTGTGACTGCAATAGGGACAGGAGTAGTTGTGATATGTGGCATGCTGCTCTTATTGAATCCACTGCTTTCCATGCTGGGGGCAACGGACACCATAATGCCTTATGCAAGAGAATATGCAATTCCTTTTATCATTGGATTAGCATTTAATGTATTCAATATTACAGTAAATAACATGATATCAGCAGAAGGCGCAGCTAATTACAGCATGATTGCGATGTTGTCAGGAGGACTTATAAATATTGCGCTTGACCCAATCTTAATTCTGGGACTTCATATGGGAGTATTTGGAGCAGCGTTAATCAAGGAGGATGGACGAAATCAGCTTCGCATCTATCTGCCATATGCAGTGAAAGAGGAACTTGGATTGTCACAGTGCGAGAATCAACTCATCATCTCCGTAAAGAACGAGGTTCGTAATGTTCCACTTCCAGTGGATTTTCAGACCATGTCCGTAGAAAGTGCCAAGTTAGAAAATGGGTATCTTACGATCTCTTTTCAATAAATGCATTATTAATGAAGTTTGCAGAACTTTTGGGAACTAATCCAACAGATGAACGCTTTATGAAGAACATGGATAAGTTCAAAGAAGGAACCGCAAAGTTAATAAATATGAGGGATGTAGAGAAATGTATCGAGGCACTTATTAAAAAAATGAAAAATATATATTGAACTATCCGCTTTTCTATTATAAAATAATTGTGTCAAATTTAATTGCAAACTAGGAGGTTCGATATGGCCGTTGATAAATATGCTTCTATTCGATTAGAGAATCAAATGTGTTTTCCACTATATGCTTGTTCAAAGGAGATTGTGAGGAGATACAAACCATTTTTGGATGAACTGAATTTAACCTATACACAGTACATTGCAATGATGGTGTTATGGGAGAAAAAGGAAGTTACAGTATCCGAACTGGGGAAAGAATTATTCTTAGATTCCGGAACACTTACCCCGCTTTTAAAGAAATTGGAGCAGAAGGAATATATCACCCGGACAAGAATGAAGAATGACGAGCGAAATGTATGCATTCGCATTACAGATAAGGGTGAAGATCTGAAAGACGAAGCTGTGAAAGTACCAGCAAAGATGAATGGATGTATCGCATTAGATTCTAAAGAAGCAGAATGCCTATATCAGATTCTTCATAAGCTGCTGGGACAATTTGCTGACTAATGGGATTGAAATTGGCTGGCCAATAGAAATTTGGATTAGTCTGAGAACTGAACTGAGAACTGAACTAAGTGATGAACTGAGAACTGAATTAAGATATTAACTTAGAGAAGAGCAAAGAGCGGAACAAAGAGATGAGCAAGGAGTGAACAAAGAGCCAGCTTGGCATCAGAGCAAAATAGATGCTATATTACGAAGCCAGTCTTGATAAATGGTTAACATAATACAATACGGGGCGAATAGAGATTTTGTCGCAATTTACATCCCATTTTTTCAGTGAAAGGGATTGTAATGTTATACTTTTTTCATATACGCCCCGCGAAACAGTTATAGTGTACCTATAATGTTCCTATAGTGTACCCATACACTGGACACGAAGAAATGGTTTTTATACCAAATTTAAGATTAGTGATGGAAAGGGGCTATGCCTATGTGTTGTCGCTATTATTATGCAGATGATATTTTGGAAAACATCACAAAAGTCGTCCAGGAAATGGATGAGAGAATCCGACAAGAGCGCATGGAAAAAGACGTAGCGCCTACCAATGATGCGCCTGTAATCATACGAGGTGAAAAAGGATTAAAGCTTGTATGTCAGAATTGGGGCTACTCTGGAATACAGAATAAAGGCGTTATCTTCAATGCCAGATCGGAATCGGTATTGGATAAATCCATGTTCCATGAAGGAATCTACCACAATCGTGCAATTATTCCAGTGAAATACTTCTATGAATGGAACAAAGCGAAAGAGAAAAACACATTTACAAGAAAAGACGAAGATGTGATGTTCTTAGCTGGTTTTTATGAACGATTCAAGGATGGGGAGAAATTCGTGATTCTAACCACAGATGCGAATGAATCGATGCTGTCAGTTCATGATCGTATGCCATTGATTCTGGAACGGAGCCAGTTGGAGGATTGGATCTATGATGATAAGCGAATGGAAGCAATCTTAAAGCAGGTTCCTGCGAAGTTAGAACGAAAGGCAGAGTACGAGCAGTTATCCCTTGAATTAGATATTGAAAACTGAACAGCATAACAATTTGATCAATCACATTAGTGTACGATTGATATCGGAAACTAGAACACGATTGACTGGAAAATCGAGTACAAATGGTGTTGAAACTAGAGTACAAATGGTGTGGAAAATAGAGTACAAATGGTGCGGAAACTAGAGTACAAATGATGTGAAAATAGAGTACAAATGGTGCGGAAACTAGAGTACGAATAATATTAGAAATATACATTGACATAGATTGAGGTTGGCGCATACGGTTAATAATACTGTATGCGCTATTTCTATATTAATTGGGAATTCTATCAGAAGAAAACATTATCATATGGAAATCCAATTATGTGAAAATGCACTGTGTGCATACTTTCTTGTTCTATAGCTAGGAGTCATATCTTGATAAAAACAACTAGAAAAATTATACTGAGTAATAAGAATACAGAGCGTAAAGGCTACGCAAAGTTTGCAGGAGAGGGTAATTTGGATGAACACAAATGAAATATTAAAACATTATTTCGGTTATGAAGCATTTCGAGAAGGACAGGAGGATATTATAAATACAATTCTGTCAGGAAGAGATGTACTGGCAATTATGCCAACAGGTGCTGGAAAATCTATTTGTTATCAAGTGCCGGCTATGATGCTTTCAGGAATTACAATTGTGATTTCTCCTTTGATTTCATTAATGCAGGATCAGGTAAAGGCACTGAATGAAGCCGGAATTCATGCTGCTTTTATTAATTCTTCACTTACTGATTCACAGATTACAAAGGCATTGGACGCAGCAGAAAAAGGACAATATAAGATCATCTATGTCGCTCCAGAACGATTGGAGAGCTGGGCGTTTGCTAATTTCGCAAATAAGGTAGAGATATCTATGGTGACAGTGGATGAATCACATTGTATTTCACAATGGGGACAGGACTTCAGACCAAGTTATTTAAGAATTGTGGATTTTGTAAATAGCTTTAAGAATAGACCAATTGTTAGTGCATTTACCGCAACCGCAACGGAAGAAGTAAAGAATGATATTGCATGCATTTTACAACTTCGTAACCCAAGCATTGTAGTGACGGGATTTGACAGAGAAAATTTGTATTATCGGGTGGAAAATATAAAGCGAAAAGATGATTTCGTTGCGCAATATGTAGAGAAGCATTCCAAGGAGAGTGGCATTATCTACTGCGCAACAAGAAAAAACGTAGATGCAGTTTACGAAATGCTATTCACAAGAGGTGTGTCAGTCACCAAATATCATGCTGGAATTGATAATGAGACAAGAAAGCATAATCAGGATGACTTTATTTATGACAGAGCACCTGTAATTGTTGCAACGAACGCTTTTGGAATGGGAATTGATAAGTCCAATGTGCGTTATGTCATTCACTATAATATGCCACAAAGCATGGAGAATTACTACCAGGAGGCAGGGCGTGCTGGCCGAGATGGAGAAGTATCGCAATGCATTTTACTGTTTTCCGCTCAGGATATCATGATTAATAAGTTCCTATTAGAACGAAAAGACTTCACAGATGTGCCAACCGAGGATATTGAGCTGATCAAGCAGCGTGATGTAAGGCGGCTTCAAGTGATGGAGAATTACTGTAGAACTACAGGATGCCTTCGGAATTACATACTGGAATATTTCGGCGAGAAGACGGGAGCACCTTGTGATAATTGTGGAAACTGCGATAGGGAATATCGGGAAGAGGACTTCACAGATGAGGCAAAATGGATCGTGAATTGCATTGCAGAAGCGAAAGGAAGATATGGTCTTACAATTGTGATTGGCACGCTGCTTGGTGCGAACAGGGCAAGGCTGAGAGAGCTTGGAACCATTCATTATAAATCATATGGAAAATTTAAAGACTGCAATGAAGCTATACTTCGCCGCTTGATTAGTCAAATGATTCTAGATGGGTATATCTATCAGACAAACGACCAATATAGTGTTCTTAGAATGGGAGACATCTCTCCACTTAAAGATGAGAACCACCATGTGATGCTTCGGATGTACGAAGAAAAAGAGGTAGAACGAAGAAGTAAAGGAACGAAAAAAAGAAGTACGGATGCTCTTACAAGTGCAGGGTATGAATTATTCGAAAGACTGCGCAGTCTTCGCCTGCAAATTGCCAGAGAAGAAGCGGTGCCTCCTTATATTGTATTCAGTGATAAAGCACTGATCGACATGTGTGTGAAACTACCTACAGATAAGACACAGATGCTAAATGTATCAGGTGTCGGAGTAGCTAAGTATGAGAAATATGGAATGCGTTTTCTGAAGGAGATCGGGGAATATCAAGCAGAAAAATAGGAGTGTGATATCCCACATAGAATCAAATTATTACATAATTTAGGTATTGACAATAAGAAGTTGGAGTAATATTATCTAAAAGTGAACGAAGTATTCACTTTTAAAAGAAAGGATAATTGAAATGGAAAAGAAGGAAATAACGAAAACAAAAGGGAACAATAAATTGTTTCAGTACCTATTGAAATTTCTGCACATAATATCAGTGATTGGAGTTGTAGGCGGATTTTGCGCAATGCTTCTGATCCTATTTGGCAGACCTCAGGGGGACTTCAATGGGACAGAGATCGTATATGACAAAATTGTACTGCTTATATTCAATAAGGCTGTTATATATGGAGCTATTCTTATGGTCGTAACGGTGTTTGCATATAGTCTTTTTACAGGATGGGGATTTTTCAAATATCGATTTCTGATTCTGAAATGGATATTAATGCTTGCAATATTTGTAATTGCATGGTTTTTCATAGGAAGTTCCATTAGTGGTATGGCTTCCATATCAGATGCAGGACTTCACATGAATGAAATGAAGGATGTGTACCTTACATATTGGAATAAAGCAAAAGTTAGCCTGATTATTGAGATTGTTCTATTATTGCTTGCAATGTATGTATCCATTCAAAAACCATTTGGAGTAAGGGAAACAAAACCTTTTAAATATCGTAAAGTGGTGATTGCAATCTTGATTCCATGTGTTATATTAGGCGTAGGAATGTTGATTAAGACAGAAATCAGACATACAGAGCTTAGAAATACGCCAATTGAAGATATTGATGTATCGCAGGTTAAGGATGGAATATACGAAGGAACTTCAGAATTTGGTAATTATACATATCATTTGAAGGTGACTGTGAAAAATCATGAGATTGACCAAATAGAGGACCTTGCACCAAGAGACAGCATATATGTCACCTACGCAACAGGCGTTTTTCATAAAATAATCGATCAGCAAACACCTGATGTAGAAGCAATTTCCGGAGCTACCACAACAAGCAAAGCCTTTATGAAGGCGGTGGAAAATGCATTGCAGCAGGGAAAAGAATAATTAATAGATACAGACGATTTAGAATGGAGGAAAGTACGAATTGGCACAATATAAAAAAGAGGAAATACAGACCTTGATTCTAAATTCAGCAGAGGAACTGTTCGCAAGCAAGGGATACAAAAGCACAACAATTTCAGACATTGCGAAAGCATCTGGAATATCGGTTGGAAATGTTTATCGCTATTATAAGGGAAAAGATCAGATATTAGATCAAATTCTTCCCAAAGAGTTTGTAGAATCACTGCAGGAGAAGCTTAGAAGTAAAATCCTAACTGGAAAATCGGATAGTATTTCAAAACAGAGTCAGAATAAAGAATATCTGCAGCAAACAGATCTTTTTCAAAATATGTTGAAGGACAATCAGCAAAAATTAGTGATTTTGATGCAGTATTCACAGGAGACACCATATGAGTCATTTCGGAAGGATATGGTACAGAATCTATCGGAATTGGTACTGGAGAATTTCTGCCCAGCAGAAAAGAGAACAGAAGATATGAAGGATATGCTAGAGATTCTGTATGACGGATATATTCAGATGACATTACAAATTGCTACAAAAGATTGGAGCCCAGAGAAAAAGGTAACAGAATTAAAGAACTTGAATTATTATCACATCATGGGACTGGGAGCAATTCTAGGGATTGGAAAATGAAAAAGAAGATGCAATAATAGATTAAATCACGGCGCATGCGGTTAAAAATACTGTATGCGCTATTTTTATATCATGGGAAAAGAGTTATAGCTTGATAAAAGGAGCGAGAAAAATTATACTAAAAATAGAAGAAAATGTTTCATTGATAAGTAATTGTATGAGGGAAAACATATGGAAAATACGAAAGATAAGAAAGTAAGCTATCAGTGGCAAAGCTGGCTCTTACTGTTTGCAGTAGGAGGAATCTATGGTTTTATCTATGAGGAAATATTTTATCGGATTGATCTAGGCTATTTTGTGAAGAGAGGGACAACCTTCGGACCTTGGATTCCAATCTATGGATTTGGCGCAATTATTATTATGTACCTGATTAAGCGAATAAAGGATAAACCAATCTTAGTTTTTACGGCGGCGGTGGTGGTGTCAGGCGTGATTGAGTTTGTGTCAGGCTATGTTCTTTACCATGCATTCCATCTGAGATTGTGGGATTACAATGTTGAAATCTGGAATTGGCTGAACATTGGTGGCTATGTGTGTCTTCGTTCGGTACTGTTCTTTGGCGTGTCAGCATGCATTTTCCAATATGCGATTATGCCGTTACTGGAGAAGTTTACACGAAGCTGCTCGAAGAAGCTTGTAAATATCGTTGCAGTCATGTCTGCAGCTTTGTTTATGGGAGATATTGTAATCTCTCTTTTGATTTGATGAAAGTGATATAAAATATGTTCCTATCGATAAGAAATAAAGGAGATCAGCTATGAAAAAGATATTACCAGTTCTAATACTATGCCTGAGCTTATTACTATGTGGATGTGGTAATGAATATGCCCAAAAAGAGTATAATGCAACTGACAAAATTGCAAATCAGGGGGATCGCTATTCGAAGGTGGGAAGTGTATTTAATCCAATTGACGGTGGATATTCCCTTGAAGTAAGCAAATTCGATGGACGAGAAACTCTGTGGGATCAAAAATACTCGGAAGGTAAGGATATTGAGATCCAAATGAAGCTTACTTTGACTGCAGGGAAAGCAAAAATTGTATCTATCGATGAAGACGATAATGTAACAACGATTCTTGAATGCACACCAGATTCAGTGGAGAGCGACTACGTAACCAAAACAGTGTCACTGACGAAAGGTAGAAATAGGATCAAAATCGTTGGGGCTGGATGCAAGGATGTCAGTTTTCAAATGTTGTCAGATGAGTTCTGATGAGAATATCTTATCATCATTTTCTACAACATTCGTATCTGGGTGATCATTCATATACTTGTCGAAATCTTCGGAGTTATGATTTTTCACAAACATGAAAATAATTGATGGCGAAGTAATTGAAAAAAATTGTCATGGAGGCAACTAAGTATTGGATGATTTGTTTTTGAAAATATGTTGACGTTACTGTCAAAACTACATATAATAATCACAGAATCATAAAACACTACGTGTTTTTGGAAGAGCGGCGTTGCGACGGCGCTTTTTCTTTTTGCCTAAAATTCCCAAAAACACCAGCCTAGTTTTTATTCATATAGAACTTCCTT
>CAZTGP010000027.1:0-16669 GCA_964613325.1 uncultured Roseburia sp.
ACCGAATGTTCTGCAATTCCCATATCAAAGAGCGTGCACTTCGTGAGGTATATTTAAAGGGATTTGAGATTGCAATCAAAGAAGCGCAGCCATATTCACTTATGACTTCCTACAACCTATTAAATGGAACTCATGCAGCGAATCAGTATGATCTGATTCAGACCTGTGCAAGAGACGAATGGGGATTCAAGGGTGTTGTAATGACCGATTGGTTCACAGCAGATGAGATAGATCCAAAGGGTGCAGCAAAGCGCAAATATCCGCACTCCTCCAGTGCATTATGTATAGCTGCTGGCAATGACCTGATCATGCCGGGAAATCCGAAGAACATACAGGAGATTATCGCAGTTGTAAAGGCGGGCAAAGAAACTACGCTTGCCGACTTGCAATTCTGCGTAACGCACATCATCTCAAGCATACTCGCTTGTCAGTAACTTAGTAACTTGGGACGGGGTATTTCTTGTTTCGGGACGGGGTATTTTCATAAATACCCCGTCCCGAAACAAGAAATACCCCGTCCCAAGTTAATTATCTAGCCATGGATTCAATGATTTCTGCAACGTACATTTGGTGCATGTCATGATCGGGATACCATTTCTCCATGATGGATTGATCGAGGAAGGTATCTTCTGTGATCGGGACACAAGCCATCTTGCGGCAGATCAGAACGAAATTCGATTCGTCTGGATATGGGATTCCATGACGAAAAGCAGGAGTAAGAGCGGCCTCCTTCCATTTATCGGCACAGTCTCTGCCAGAATGAGAGCCACAGTACTGCAAAGCGGCATGGTAGCTATCTGGAAGGAAAGACATGGTGAAAAACTCACCATGATCGATAAATTCTTTGGTATATCGGGAATCACGAATGAAAATGTATACGACGTTCTTGCCCCAGAGAACTCCAACACCACCCCAGCTTACGGTCATAGTATTGCTTTTCTTTTTATCGCCTGCTGTAATTAATGCCCATTCCTTACCTATCTTGGTAAATGGGCTGAACTCTACTTGTTCAATTGGAAATGGTTGAAATACATGCATATCAATTACCTCTTTTCTCAAATGAAATACCTTCTAATGTTCTATTGCGTTTCTATTGATATTATAGCAAAAAATATGTATTTTGAGAACAAAAAGCTAGTCCTATTTTCCTAATTAGATGCTAAAATTACCCCAAAATATAGAAGAGATTGATTCAGAATGCAGTTTCAGTGAAACATACTTCACCAAGCTGCATACACTATATGGAGTGAATTTGAAGGATAATCTATGAAGAATCTGCACTATTTACAGCAGGAAGCAGTGGATAAGGGGAGACTTCGCGTCACGGTTACGTCAACGCAGAGTGCCCCAATTACAGATGCAAGGATTACATTGTCTTATACTGGGAATCCATCCCAGGTTCTTGAGGAGGTGAATACAGATGTCTCGGGGAACACAGATGTCTTTACATTGGATGCTCCACCCATTGAATACTCTATGCAACCGTCGGAAGCACAGCCATACGCAGAATATACCGTTAATGTCAGCGCTCCCGGATATCGAGCGATTGACGTATCTGGTATCAATGTCCTTCCGGAAGAAACGGCGATCCAGAACATCCAGCTGGAGCCGGAGGATGCACCGGGGAATCAGATAGATGATATTGTGATTCCAGCCCACACCCTTTGGGGCAACTATCCAGCCAAGATACCAGAGTCAGAGGTAAAACCCGTAGCGGAGACAGGGGAGATCGTGCTAAGCCGAGTAGTAATTCCAGAGTATGTGGTAGTTCATGACGGTGCACCTACAGACCCGACTGCGCCGAATTACTATACCAGATACCGTGATTACATCAAGAATGTAGCATCCAGTGAGATCTATGCCACCTGGCCGGAAGCCACCATCCGGGCAAATGTGCTGGCAATTATGTCATTTACCTTGAACCGCGTGTACACCGAGTGGTATAGGGGAAAAGGATATGATTTCACTATCACGTCCTCCACCGCCTTTGACCACAAATTTATTTATGGAAGAAACATTTTCGATAATATCTCCAGAGTGGTAGATGAATTGTTTGAAAATTACTTGTCCAGACCAAACGTAACACAGCCGATTCTGACTCAGTATTGTGATGGGCAGAAGGTGCAGTGTCCGAATTGGATGACTCAGTGGGGGTCAAAATACCTTGGTGATCAGAACTATTCTGCAATTGAAATTCTAAGAGAATACTATGGAAATAGCATGTATATCAATGTGGCAGAGGAGATCGCAGGGATTCCATCCTCCTGGCCAGGATACAATCTCGGAGTGGGCGCCACTGGAGCCAAGGTGCGCCAGGTACAGGAACAGCTGCAGCGGATCTCCCAGACCTATACCTCCATTCCGTCCATCACACCGGATGGCATCTATGGGGAGCAGACCCAGAACGCGGTAAGGCGGTTCCAATCCGTATTTGGACTTCCAGTTACAGGAATTATCGACTACCGCACCTGGTTCGAAATCTCAGCCATTTACGTTGCATTGACACGAATCGCAGAGTTAAATTAACGTTAGAAAATGGAAACTGTAAAAAGTAATCTGGTTTCTCTTCTCATTTATCTGCGGCTATGATAGAATGAAAAATAATAAGAAATACGCTTGGCGGCGAAGGCCTAAAGAACACCGATAGGAGGGCTGCCGCCATGCATTTTCCAAAGAACAATCCATGTAAAATGCATGGAATCACAAGCTAAGAAAGCGTTGGATAAATGACAAATTATAAGATAACAGTTCAGTATGATGGTACAAGATATAAAGGCTGGCAGGTTCAAAAAAACACGGATATGACCATTCAAGGGAAAATCCAAAATGTGCTGGAGACTTTCGCAGGACATCCAGTGGAAGTGATTGGTTCTGGCAGAACCGATGCAGGTGTTCATGCAAAGGGGCAGGTGGCCAATTTCCATTTGGGCGGACAATATACCAAGGAAGCAATCCTAGAGAACTTGAATCGATATCTGCCAGAAGACATTGCAGTTATGGATATCGAAGAAGTAGACGAGCGGTTCCACAGCCGTTATCATGCAGTGGAGAAGACATATCAGTATCGCATTCATACAGGGAATATTCCCAATGTGTTCGAACGGAAATACATGTATGACTATAAAGAGCCGCTGAATGTTGAGCGTATGAGAGAGGCAGCAGATCATCTATGCGGCACCCACGATTACACGTCCTTCTGTGGCAATAGCAAATTCAAGAAATCAGCGGTACGCACCGTGAACTCCATTACGGTGGAACAGATAAATGATGAGATATTGCTGACATTTTCCGGCAATGGTTTCCTGCAGAATATGGTACGAATTTTGACAGGAACTTTGATTGAAGTGGGAAATGGCACAAAGAATCCAGGCTACATGCCAGCGATTCTTGAAGCGAGGGATCGGGCAAAGGCAGGATATACGGCACCACCGCAGGGGTTGATTCTCGCGGAGGTTACCTATCACGAAAGAGATATGAAATAGAATGGAACAATGGTTTACAATTAACAAAAAAGCAGATTTTACGGGGATTGCGAATCAATATGCGATAGATCCAGTGATTGCGCGGATTATTCGCAACCGGGATGTGGTGGAGGACGCAGAGATACGAAGCTTCCTTCAGGGAGATGTGACAGATCTCTATGACCCACATCAGATGAAGGACGCAGATCTACTTACAGATATTTTAATGGAGAAGATAAGTCAGGGCGCGCATATTCGTGTCATCGGAGACTATGATATCGACGGTGTGATGTCCTCCTACATATTGAAAAGCGCATTGGAGCAGTGCAGTGCCAATGTCAGCGTACAGATTCCAGACCGCATCAAGGACGGGTATGGATTGAATTGTAACCTCATTGAGGAAGCACATGCAGAAGGGGTCGACACCATTTTAACCTGTGACAATGGAATCGCGGCCATTGAAGAGATTGCCCTTGCAAAGCAGCTTGGGATGACAGTCCTCGTGACGGATCACCATGAAATCCCTTACCATGAGAGTGATGGGCATCGGCAGTACATGCGAAGCGGGGCAGAGGCCATCGTGAATCCCCATCAGCAGGAATGCCACTATCCATACAAGGAGCTCTGTGGCGCAGCGGTGGCCTGGAAAGTGGTCTGTATCCTGTTTGAGAAGATTGGATTTTCTAAGGAAGCGGCCTATCAATATTTAGAAAATGTATCCTTCGCCACAGTGGGCGACGTGATGGCTCTTACGGGAGAAAACCGAATTCTGGTGAAGGAGGGCATCAAGCGCATCCATCACACCACCAATGTGGGAATGGGGGCTTTGATTGCCCAAAGCGGATTGGAGCCAGCCCAGATTGAGGCTTATCACTTTGGATATGTGTTAGGACCCTGCATCAATGCCAGTGGAAGATTAGATACCGCGAAGCGCGCGCTTAGCCTTTTCTTTGAGACTGATGAGAGAAAAGCCATAGAGATGGCAAATGAGCTTGTGGTTCTCAACAACCAGCGGAAGGAAATGACTGCGGATGGCGTGGAAGAGGCAAAGCGAATTTATGAAGAACAGGGGTATGAGAAGGATTCGGTTCTTGTGATTTATCTGCCGGAGGTACATGAAAGTATCGCTGGAATTATCGCAGGAAGAATCAGGGAAAGCTTCTATAAGCCAGTATTCATTTTGACCAGAGGAGAAGAGGAAATCAAGGGCTCCGGAAGATCCATAGATGAATACTCGATGTATGAAGAAATGTGTAAATGTCAGGAGCTGTTCACAAAGTTCGGTGGACATCCCATGGCGGCAGGTCTCTCCATGAAAGAGGAGAATATTGAGCTGTTTCGGCAGAGAATCAATGAGCTTGCTGCTTTAACACCAGAGGATTTGACACCGAAAGTGAAAATTGATGTGCCAATGCCAGTGGATTATGTTACCATGGAATTAGTAAATGAGTTCGGGCTGTTACAGCCCTTTGGGAAGGGAAATCCCAAGCCGGTGTTTGCAGACAGGAATCTTCGGATATCCAGAATGTGGCTGATTGGCAGAGAACGCAGATTCTGGAAGCTGACTCTGGTATCACAGAGCGGCAGACCAATTCCAGCAATCTATTTTGGAGATCAGGAACAGTTTCAGAATTATCTTGTGGATAAGTTTGGCAAGGAACAGGTGGAGTGTGCATTACATGGAAAAGACAATCAGATGGTGATATCTGCGGTGTATTTTCCAAAAATCAATTCCTATGGAGGAACAGATAGTCTACAATATGAAATTCAGTATTATAAATAAAAGGAATCTATAGTATCGGAGGCGGAGTGATGTTTGGCAATAAAAATAAGGCAGCGTTAGAAGAACTTCAGAAGGTGAAAGAACAATTAAGCGAAAGCAACTTGATTGTGGGGAATCTGGCAGCTCAGAAGGAATCTTTAGAAGAGAACATTTCCAAATTGAAGGAATCGGAAGCGCAGATGCAGTCAGAGCTAGAGCAGGTGGAAGGAAACACAAGAACTGCTTCGGAGTATGCAAAGCAGAATGTGGAGACAGCTGCGGAGCTCAGTCATCGCATGGTAGAGTGTCAGCAGGCAGTGAAGCAGGCTGAACTTGAATACGCGGAGATTAGTAATCAGTTAAGTGTGCAGATGGATAGTCTGGTGGAGCTTGTGGAGAGCAATAAGCATTTTACCACCCCTGCAAAATACATAAATGAGATTCCAGATGTCCTGCGCAACCAGAATGAGGCTTATTTAGAGGATTTGGAGCAGATGGCAGGCTTCGGGAAACAGATGGGGGTTCTTGCACTGAATGCAGCCATTGAAGCTGGACGTATAGGTGACAATGGAAAACAGTTTGTTCAGGCGGCAGAGGAGGTGCGCAGCTACGCATCCATGTACGAGGCAGCGGTGAACAGCATGTTAGAAGAAGTGAATAAGTCCAATGAGAAAATGAATGAGATGGAAGAACAGATTCACTATCTGGTAGGCTTATTGAAGGAGAATAATGTGGCGACCACCAAGCTGATGAAGCATTGCGAGGGAGCAGCTCAGCGTGCAGGAACAGCGGCGAACAATCAATTTTCTAACGAACTATCCCAGATGAAGGAGCAGATTACAGGTCTTCTCAATACGGAGGAAGAGATTGTGAAGTCTCAGGAACGCAATCTGATTCAGCTGAGTGATATCGGAGAAGAATTTCAGGGTCAGAAGGAACATAAGGGTGAGTTGGTGAATACAATGGGTGCGCTCATTGATTCAGCAGTGGAATACAATAAATGATGAAAGAGAGAAAAAGGATGAGAACAGAAGAATTTTCTTTCCAGTCAAATGATGGAAAAACCAAAGTACATGCGGTGAAATGGATACCGGAAAATGGACAATACAAAGCAATCCTTCAGATTACACACGGGATGGTGGAGTACATTGAGCGTTACCTTCCGCTGGCAGAGTATCTGACAGCAAGCGGATTTCTTGTTGTGGGTCATGATCACATTGGTCATGGGCAGTCGGTTGCAAGCAAAGAGGACTGGGGATTTTTCGCAGACAAGAACCCAAGTGACGTTCTGATTGCTGATATGCACACACTTCGCACCACTGTTCAGAAAGAGAACCAGGGAGTTCCATATTTTATGCTTGGACATAGCATGGGCTCTTATATGCTTCGCAAATACCTTGCATTCCACAAGGAGAACCTTTCTGCTGTGATTGTAATGGGAACCGGATTCATGCCAGTGGCAACTGCAACGGGCGCAGTGGTGATGACCAAGCTTATTTCGGCACTTCGGGGCAGCCATTACAGAAGTCAATTCTTAGAAAATGCATCCTTCGGCGGGCCGTACAAGAAATATGATCTCACAGGCAAGAATCCAGAGAACAGCTGGTTATCTAAGAACGTGGAAAACGTAAAGAAATACTATGCGGATCCAAGATGTACTTTTAAGTTCACAGCAAACGGATATCGTGGTCTTGGGGAAGCCGTTCTCTTTGACTGTAAGAAGAGCACATTTGCAATGTACGCAAAAGACCTTCCAGTATTCCTTGTATCTGGAGCAGATGATCCGGTGGGAGATTGCGGCGAAGGCGTAAAGAAGGTATACGAATTATTCAAGGAAGCTGGCGTTAAGGATGTATCCTGCAAACTGTACACAAACGATCGCCATGAGATCTTGAATGAGCCAGACCATGAGGTGATATTCAAGGATATTCTGGACTGGATGACTGCAAGATTGCAGTAGTATATACATATGAATAATAGAAAAGGTACAATCCTTTCTTTACTTACCTGGTTCCCTAGGGGCGGTTAGCGTAAAGAAAGGATTGTACCTTTTCTTTTTCATTCACCATAGCGTACAAAATGAGTGCCACCGGCACTTAACAACGCGACAAGAAAGCTGTGCTAGCTAAGTGTTTGAATCGTGGAGGGTGCGAAAGCACATTTTTGTATTATATATAGAAGATATGTTAAAAAATAATATATAAAAAATAATATATAAAAAAATACTATATAAATATAAATATCTATATCTGCGGTAAACGCTTCTCGTAATTTCCAGATTTCGCTGGAACCTTGGACCAGCTCTTCACATAAACGATGTAGTACATAACAGCTGCAAGCAAGAGCGCTGTTAACACATCAAAGGTAGAATGCTGCTTGATGAACATGGTGGAAAGCACGATGCTTGTCATAAGAATGGCAGAGATTAAACGCACGGTCTTGTGATCCTTGAATTCTTCGCTTTTTACAACAGCCATATGAATGGCAACAGAATTATACACATGGATACTTGGAAACAGGTTCGTTGCGGTATCCGTGGAATATAACCACTCACAAAGCATGGTAAATACATTGTGATGTGTGAAATAGTAAGGACGAAGAAAATGTCCATTTGGGAAGATCGTTGAAATAATCAAAAACAAAGTCATTCCCGTAAACAAAAAAGCACAAAGCTTGAAATAGATTTGTTTGTTATGTAATGCGAAATATGCGATACCCCAGGCAACATAGCCAAACCAAAGCAAATATGGAACCACAAAGTATTCACAGAATGGAATGTAGTCATCTAGAGCAGTATGTATCACATGAAATTGTGTGGTAATATGAGTCTCTATATAGCCGAACCAGGCGAGATAGAGAAAAAAATACGATAAAATGAGTAAATGCTTATACTTCTCATAAAAAGATAGCAAGCGTTTCCCGATTGAATTCATAATATATCACCTTTCGAATGAATCAATTTAGCCAATTTATTCCTTATTGCACTGAATTATAGCACAGCAAATTTTTCAGTACAATTGCGTTTTGGGTTTCTTAAGAAAGTTTATGGAAAAATTAATAATTTCATACCAAATGATAGAGTCACTTGTGCAAAAATACAACATTTATTTTACGGAAATGTTACAGAATTGAGAAATTTTTGACAATCTAAAATGGAACTGTATAATGATACTGTATGTCACAGATTGGAATATTATGGATTTCGAATGTGGTTAGAATTGCGAGATCATGGTATTTTGCAATGAACTATATAGATTAAGAAGAAAAGAGGAGTTACATGTTTAAAAACATTCATATGGACAAGAAGAAAGTATTGTTGATCGCAGGAATTGTACTTGGGGTTCTTGCAGTAATCTATATTGGCTTTTCTGTGTTCTTTATGAACCATTTTTATTTCCGAACCACAATGAATGGGATGCCAGTATCGGGATGCTCGGTAGCAAAGGTTCAGGAAAAAACGAAAGCAAGTGTAGATAGCTATAGTCTTTCTATCATAGACCGCGATGGAAATGAAGACACCATCAAAGGACAGGATATTTCATTGAAACCAGAATGGGATGACAGCCTAGGTGATATGCTGAAAAAGCAGAGCGGTTTTGGATGGATTGGAGCATTGTTCCATTCAAATGAGTTAAAAGGGAACACATTGGTAGAATATGATGAGAGTGCATTAAGTGAATTCATCAAAGAGCTGGATTGCATGGACGCAGAGAAGCAGGTAGAGCCAGTGGACGCTACCATATCCAGCTATGATGCGAAAAAAGGATTTGAGATTGTTCCATCCAAAGAAGGAACAGCAATCGATGAAAAGAAACTGTCTGATACCGTGGAAGAGGCAGTCAATGGTCTGACGGATGAATTGGATCTGGCCGAAGAGGCGTGTTACAAAGAGCCAAAGGTAAAAGAAGACAATGAGGATTTGATTGCAGCAGTAGATACCTTAAACACGTATTGTAAATCAGTTATTAATTACAAAATTGGTGATCAGACACAGACGTTAGATGCCTCCACCTTTGCGTCCTGGTTAAAAGTTGATGAGAATCTAGAACCTTCGATTGACCAGACAGCTTTGGAGGATTATGTGTCTTCTCTGTCAAAAACATATAATACCTGTTACACAGATGAAACATTGAAAACATCCTATGGAACAACCGTTACCATCGGCAATGTTCATTATGGATGGAAGGTTGATAAAGCAGCAGAAGCAGAAGCTATCCTCTCTGATATTAAGGGCGGAGCTACTGTGGAAAGAGATCTGAATTATTCCATGACAGCGGCCAGCCATGGTGCCAATGATTATGGCGATTCCTATGTGGAAATCAATTTGACCGCACAGCACCTATTCTTATATAAGAATGGACAAATGATTCTGGAGAGCGATGTGATCACTGGAAAACCAGATGGACAGCATGAAACACCACCAGGAGTATTTGGTATTACATATTGTGAGAAGGATGCAACACTGCGTGGCGCAAATTATGCGACACCAGTAGCTTACTGGATGCCTTTCAATGGTGATATTGGTTTACATGATGCAACCTGGCAGTCTGTCTTTGGAGCAGCATATTATCTGACCAAAGGATCTCATGGCTGTGTCAATCTCCCACTGGGAGTGGCTAAGACAATCTTTGAGAATGTTGAAGCAGGCTTCCCGGTTCTTGTATATGATCTTCCAGGAACAGAGTCAGAGACCGCAAAGAGCCAGTTTGCCGCAAGAGAAGTTGTGAAAGCAATCAAACAAATCGGTGATGTGACACCAGACAAAGAGGGTCAGATTGCTGGTGTTCGTGCACAGTATGATGCTTTAACAGAGGAAGGTAAGTCCTTTGTAAACAACTATGATGTACTTGTGAATGCGGAGACAGTGATTAATCAGAACAAAGCAGATCAGGCAGCAGCACTTCAGGCAGAGCAGGCAGCTTTACAGCAGCAGCTTCAGAATGCAGCGAATAATGCAGCGGCAGTTAATTAGGAAAATTAAGAAAACTAAGAAAATTAACTGCGAATGCGAAAGCTCATGTCTTATAAGTGCAGATAAGGATTAAGTAAAAACTTAATGCAAAAAGCTTAAGGATATGGTATATAAAGCAAAGAGATAAAGCAAAGAGATAAAGCTAAAAGATAAAGCAAAGTGATAAAGCAAAGAGATAAAGCAAAGTGATAAAGTTAAGAGATAAAGCTAAGAGATAAAGCTAAAAGTAAAAAGATAAAGCTAAAAGCTAAAAGACACAAGCTAAAAGGCAAAAGCTTAAATATGTATTTAGTATAATCCTAAGATATAAAATAAAGATATAATATAAAGAGAATCCCCCCTGAGCAGACAAAAAATGTCAGATCGCTCACGGGGGATTTTTACATAATGACATACGATTACGTCCCAATCATGCCTATGTCACAAAGTCATAGAGGAAGCTGCCGGTGGCTGGCTTTTTGTGCATTTTCCAACGTATATGAGGATATTGGAAAATGTATATGAGGGTATTGGGAAATGTATATGTGGATATTGGAAAATGGGTTGACATTTCTTGGTATAATTAGGACAATAAAGTTGCGCAACTTATTAAGAAGGATTATGAATGGGGGAAAATTCATGATTGAAAGACAAAAAAATATTACCATCTCAGATGTGGCTGAGGCGCTTGGGGTGTCTAAAACTACAGTGTCCAGAGCAATCTCAGGAAAAGGAAGAATCGGAGAACCTACGAGGCAAAGAGTGCTTGCTTACATAGAAGAACATGATTACAAACCAAACGTGATTGCCAAGAGCCTTGCGCAGTCGAAGACCTTTAATCTCTGCGTTGTGATGCCAGGGGATTATGCGTTGGTAGACCTTCCATTTTTCCAGGAAGTAATCATGGGGATTCAAGAGATCGCTGGGATGCAGGAGTATGACCTGCTGCTATGCATCTGCCAAGAGAAAGACGTCAGCAGCCTGGCAAGGATTATTCAAAATCGCAAAGTTGATGGGGTGATTCTGCTTCGGACATTTGTTAAGGATGCACAAATTGAGCTCCTTCAGGAGAAGAAACTTCCGTTTGTTACAGTGGGAAGTACAAATTATGAGGGAACCGTCCAAATTGACCATGACCATGAAAGCGCTTGCCGGGAGCTAACCACAGTTATGCTTGCTCGCCAGGTGAAAAAGATGGCGCTGCTTGGTGGAAACGAGTCCTATGTGGTAACCCAGAATCGATATCGTGGCTATGAGGATGCCTGCCGAAACGCTGGAAAAGAGATAAATAAATCATTGCTTTTTATGAATCTGGAGTCAAAGGCTTCCGTGGATAAGGCGGTAGAGGATGCATTGCGGGAAAATGCAGACTGCCTAATCTGCATGGATGATGCGATTTGCAGTCAGGTGCTTCGCAAATTAAGACAGGAGAATTGCAGGGTGCCTGAGCAGGTGAAGCTTGCATCCTTCTACAACAGCTCGGTCTTGGAGAACAGCGTTCCAACAATCACGTCTCTGTCTTTTGATGCAAAGGAACTTGGAATGGTGACCTGTAAGACCTTACTTGATTTGATTAATGGGCAAGAGGTGGCTGAGAAAACATTACTGTCTTACGAGGTTGTGCTGAAGGAATCTACAAAATAAGAGATGAGATTTGAAAGTTCGTATAACTAAGATAAACTACTGAGTATTATACGAGGTGGATTACATATGAAAATGCCAAATGAAATATCGGATCATTTACTTGCACCATGCAAAATTGCTTGTATTTTGTGTCATCGTTATTGTGAGAGCGATGAATCAGATCTGAGGGTGTTTACCTATACAACTGATTGAATAGTTAGATTTTATGAAAAGGTAATTCACTAATAATAGAATTAGAGGTGAATAAAGGAAATGGGAGCTATAGAACTAAAAAATAAACTGGTAACAGTATTGTCTTCTTGCGATAGAATCAAAGGAATTGGTCAAACAGGAAGCATGGACATCCAATTAATACCGGGGAAAAGTGACATAGATTTATTTGTGCTTTGTTCGGAAGTTCCTCCAAAGGAGGAAAGAATGCTGTGGTATCAAGGTATTCAGAATGAGAAATTTGATTTACAAATGGAAGTATGTAATGGAGGACAATGGGGATATGGCGATATCCTTGTAGTAGATGAAATTGATGTAATGCCTATGTATTTTACAATAAAGGAAATGCATGATTATCTAAAAGAAGTACTTGAGTGTAAGCATTTAGAGAAAGAGGGAAGATTTTATCCTGTAGGTCGCGTGGCAAGCATTGCTACAATTCATATTTTGAATGAGAAAGAAAATGCTTGGACAAACCTGAAAAATATGGTGAATCAAAAACCAAATACATTCTTTCAGCGCTGGTATGAAAATGAAATTTGTCAAGTGCTTGACGAAGAGGATTTAGGTCGATCAGAGTTACGAAAAGAGGTCTTATTCTTTCATCAAGTCCTCGAGAATTCTTTAGATCATTTACTTCAAGCAGTGTATGCCATAAATAAGTGCTATTTTCCAAGTCGAAAACGAACAATGCCTGCAATTGATGAATTTCAGTATAAACCTGTAGATTGTTTTGAAAGGTTAATTCGAATCGTGCAAAATGGTTCTAGAGAAGAAACAATGGATCAGGCTATATCTGACTTGAAAAATATAGCGCTTGAGGTTAAAAAGCTAGGTGATGAGATATATAAAATTCACGGTAACTAAATTAGCTTGACTATGAAGTAAACAATAAGAATACGGAAGGACAAGAGAAAATGGGAGAATTATCAAAATTACCTAATATAGGAAAAACCGTTGAAGAACAGCTTATGCAGGTGGGTATAACATCAGCTGATGAATTGAAAAGATGCGGTGCGAAAGCTGCATGGTTGAAAATACAAGAGATTGATGAATCTGCTTGCATCAATCGTTTGATGGCTCTTGAGGGAGCTGTTGAAGGTGTGAAAAAAACAATGTTAGATGCTGAGATAAAGAATGATTTAAAAGAGTTCTATCAGTGCCATAAATTGTAACGTTAAAAAATGCTTTTAAAAATAGCAATCAAAGAAATATTTTTTGCAAATATTCGATTAGCTTTTGTATTCGCGAAATCCACTGTCCCTAAATATACGACTTTTCCATATTGCAAGGAAAAACGTATATGTCCAAAATGCTGTGATATTAGTACGAATAAGACTATTTTTAAGTAAAAGGAATTCAAGAGTGTGTCTATGAAAAAGGTCTCTCCAAATATTTGGGTATAAAATCTTTTTCTCCGTGTCCACTGTATGGGATATTATAAATTAACATTGGGGGCGAATAGAAAATATGTTGCAATTTACATCCCACTTTTTCAGTGAAAGGGGACGTGATGCTATACTTTTTCCATATACGCCCCGCAAATCGCTTAAATAATGGCTTTTTCTCACTTTTTGGAAAAAAAACGGGGCGTATACAAAAAAAGTTCTTTGCCACATCCACTTTGGGCGAGAATAGGGGATGTAAATTGTCACATATTTTCTATACGCCCCACGAAATCATTTTATAATTTACTCCCTACACTGGACACGAAAAAAGCAGATTTATACCCGAAATAATAATGTTAATCTTAAGTTATCTTGGGGATAACACCGCTTCGGATCTATCTTGTCATGTAATAATGATTGCTGACATGTGTCAGGATTTATATGGAAAAAGAAGCACAAGTTCATTGAAAAAAGAGCTTGTGTTTCTTTTTGTTTACCAAAACGTACATAATGAGTGTCAGTGGCAGCTTCTTTTACATATGAAAGGAACATGATATTATCCTTTTGTCACTTCGCTAAGCAATAGGAAAAACGCAAATATAACCAAAAATGATATATAAAAATGGAAAATATATGTTGCAGGAATAAAAATATAATATCATGAAATGCTGATAGTACGGAAAGACAAACGGTTGCGCATATAGAGCGGATGAATATGATCCATTGTGAAATATGCGCGAAAATGTGGTCGCAAATATATGAATAGTGCACATTGACACATAAAAACACCATCGCTATACTTAATATAGAACAACCGATTGCGCAACTAAGAGAACAACAAGCAGCAAGAGCAACAACAAGCAAAAGTAGCAAGAAGCAACAAGCAAGAGTAATAAGCAGCAAAAGTAGCAACAAGCAACAACAAGTAACAAGAACAATAAGATACAAGAGTAACAAGAACAACAAGGCCAAACACCATAAGACAAGCAACATAACAAAGTATGCGAGTATCACATAACTTATTAGTTCACTCAGAACACACAATCGGCTATAACATCTTATTTAGTTAATTGAGAAACGTTTTACTTTCACAATTGGCTATAACATCTTATTCATTGGGAGGATATAAGCAGATGGACAAATTTATTGTGAATATCATTCACCGCCCAGAAATGGTCCCTGAGTATTCAGCGACTGTTACAGGACAGGGAAAGGAAGAGGATATCGGAGATAAAGCATTACTGACGGAGTCTCTTGATATTTTTAAGACACAGCAGAGACTGGCGCATGAGCATGGCTTGAAGGTTACGATTCAGATGACTTATGCATCACTGTTTAATGATGAAGCAGTTGAGATTGCAAAACATGACCATGAGATTTATGGGGATGAAATCGCACTTTCTTTATTGGGCTTGCCTTGTGAAGAATTCAGAGAGAAATATAAGACCAAGGACTTCTGTATCTGGATGTTCTCTATGGAAGACAAGAAAGCCATCGTAAATGATGTCTTCGAGAAATTTCATGAGCGTTTTGGATTCTATCCAGAGTCAACCGGATCTTACTATATGGATGCAGAGCTGACCAATTACATAAAGGCAACGTACCCAACTGTAAAATGCGCAGTTGCCACTTGCTGGGAAGAGGGACCAAAGGCATATCACACCTGTAACAATTCCTGGTATACCCTGTTTGATGGCGGCCCATGGGCTCCATGGATTCCTTCCAAACAGAATACACATGCACCAGCGGCAAATGAAGCTGAGGATAGTGGAATTGTAGCAATCCCACATCTGTCAAGAGATTTGATCGCCTGCTATGATGGAAATGGTTCGAACTTTGGAACACACCCACAGAATGTTCTTCGTGGAATGATCTACGATTCGAAGACCTGGGAGTATCCTTATCTCTACAACTTGATTGATCAGTATCGTGATCTGGAGAAGTATAACAATGGTTATGCCTACAATATGATGTTCGTTGGACCAGGCTGGATGAATAAGATGGGACGCTGGGAAGCTCCTTATGAACTTCTTGAGAAATCCTACAACGATGGATGTGCATATTATGGAAAACTCAAAGAAGAAGGCAAATTGATCGACATGACAATGTCAGAGTTTGCTGATTACTATCGCAAGAAGAAAACATATAAAGAGCCAGAATGTGCACTTTGGAGAGACATCCTTTATGGATCAGACAAGCAGGTATTCTGGTATGCTGACCCATATATGAGAGCCTGCGTGAATATGGATCAGGGCGGTGCAATTGTTGATCTACGCCCATATGTCGCAAAGCTGAACTGGCCAGTAGGTATCGGAACCAAGCACGTACAGGATGCTTCTTATCCGTTCTTAATTCAGGAGAAATACCGCGCCGGATATTTCACACATTATGCAGGAGAAGGTACTGTAAGAAGTGCAAAGCTCTGTTACAAGGGAGAAGAGGTTGACCTTTGCCTTTGCAGAACCAAAGCACATTTCTCACAGGAAGGCAATACGAGAATCCTCACCCTTGATCCGGTAGACATTGAATTCAACGGTTTGACAGTGAAGCTGCAGACCAAAGAATATTTTGAAGAAGGATCTTCTAAGATTAAGATTGAAAGACACATCTTAGAGATGAGTGATCCAACCGCAGAGGTTACCTTGGATGAATATATGGTGGCTTGCTATGGAACAACGGAATATCCGGAGGATATGACAGGCATTACCTTGCAGTGTGAAGGAGATGCTGGAAAATCCATTGCATACGAATACCGCTGCCGCGAAGAAGAACTTATGGGGGCTACAGCAGTGAGCGCAACAATTCCTGCAATTGATACCAAAGTATCCTTGACACCATCCGATGAAGCGGAAGGATATATTCAGGAAGGTTATGCATTTTCTCCAATGTTCAAATTGGGATATAAGAAAACAGTATCAGACAAGGAGGTATTTGCCACATGGCTCAATCTGGAAAAGGCAAATTAAACTATAGATGTCCATCCTGCTTTATGAGAGATCTCGACATCGATATGTTCTACGATAAGGATAAGAAAGAATACTATTGTATACGCTGCCAGTACCGAGGCACAGAAGAGGACGTATTAGAAAAAAATGAGATGGTGCGCTTCCGTTATGGAGCAATGAAGAAAAGATTCGACAAATTTGATTTTGATTAAAATTCATCCATCGTGTAAAATCTAAAGTGACACAGCATTACAAGGGCGATTGTAAAGAAACATAATCCGATTGCAAGGAAACAAGAATCGACTGCA
>CAZTGP010000027.1:16769-34234 GCA_964613325.1 uncultured Roseburia sp.
GGAAACAAGAATCGACTGCAAGGAAACAGGAACCGATTGCAAGGAAACAAGAACCGACTGCAAGGAGACAAGAACCGATTGCAAGGAAACAAGAACCAACTGCAAGGAAACAAGAACCGATTGCAAGCAAACAAGAACCGACTGCAGGAAACAAGAACCAATTGCAAAGAGACAAGAACCAATTGCAGGAAAGCAAAATCCAATTACAAGGAAGCAAAATCTGATTGCAAGGAAACAAAATTTAATACAATTGCCCAAGGCGTGTAAGAGTAAGGAGGAGACCAAGATGGGAAAAAAGAAAAAGGAGACCATGGAATTCAGGTTCTATGATGTTCCGCAGGAAGAGACAGTTTTGGCACTTCTTGGTGAGCCATGGGTCCGGGTATATGGGCATGAAGAATATCATTTGCACTTTCACAATCTGATGGAGATTGGATACTGTAGAAATGGCGCAGGTACTTTAGCTTTAGATGAGACAGATTATCATTACGAATCTTCTATGTTAACAATTATTCCTGCAAATTACCCGCATACGACAGTCAGCGATGGCGAGGAAGCCAATTACTGGGAATATCTGTTTCTAGATCCAGAAACACTTATTCAGGATATTTATCCAGGAAATCCGATTTATCAGAAGGAGATTCTAAATATCGTAAATAAGAATGCAGTACTTCTTCAGGAACAGGAATATTCTGCACTGGCCAATTTGATAAAATCCATAATGGAAGAGATGCGCCAAAAAAATGCGCATTATCTGGAAATTGTTCGAAGTCTGGCTAGAGCTATGATTGTTGAGATTATCCGTATGGATGAAAAACGGGAGGTTACTTCCATCAAACCAATCAAAATTAATAAGGCATCGCAGATTACTGTTGCATTGGAATATGTGAATACCAATTATGCAAATCAGTTGAAGGCATCTGAACTTGCGGCTGTATGCAATATGTGTGAGACACATTTCCGAAGAGTGTTTGAAGAGAATATGAACATGTCACCAATGGATTACGTGAATATGATTCGAATTCAGAAGGCGTGTGATCTTATGAAGAAGACAAATGATTCGATGGATGCAGTTGCAATCAAGTGTGGTTTTACTACAACTTCCACATTTAACCGCAATTTCAAAAAATATCTTTCTACGTCACCATACCAATGGAAGATAAATCCGAGCAATTACGAACGAAAACTGTTGAAATTCAACATTTCTGCTTTGAAAGGATGGTAACTGGTAAGATTTTAATAATTAACATGGTTGAATATGCGCGTTTTTAGTATGAATTAGTTAACAAAAACAATAAGTGATTCGTTATAATATACATATAATCCACTTGAGAGAGAAATAAAATTGACGGATTGCACAATGGTGATTTGAAAATTTTGTGAACACTATGGGGATTATGACTATTATATATTTTTTGGGAGGAAAAAATATGAAGAGAAAAGTATTATCAGTATTACTGGTAGCTGCAATGACAGCTTCCATGATGGCAGGATGTGGAACAGGAAAAGGTTCTGCAGCAGGAGATGATTCCGAGGCAGTGAATCCAACAAAAGGCGAAGATGAGCATACATTATCAGTATCTGCTTGGGACGCTAACTTCAATATTCCAGCTTTGAAAGCTGCAGAAGCAGATTACAAAGCAAACGTTGACCCAGACTTCAAATTGAATATCAACGAAGTATCACAGTCATCTGACCTTGAGAAATCAATTAAATTAGCTGGATCAGCTCAGGATTACTCAACATTAACAGACATCGTTTTATTCCAGGATCATTATTTTGCAAAATATTTAGCTGATTATCCAGATGCATGGCAGGATGTAAATGATGCAGATGTGAATTGGGATGACTTCGGAGCAGAGAAACTTTCTTACTCTACAATTGATGACAAACATTACGGACTTCCAGTAGATAACGGAACTGTAATCGCAGCATACAGAACAGACCTCTTAGAGCAGTCTGGACACAGCATTGATGAGCTGAAAGGATGTACCTGGGACAAATTCATCGAAATCGGTAAAGATGTATATGCAAAAACTGGAAAATACTTACTTTCTATGGATGGCAGCGGAAATGATTTACCATACATGATGCTTCAGGCAGAAGGTGAGTCACAGTTCAAAGATGGCAAGCCATACATCACAGACAATGCAAAATTAGTTAAGATTATTGAGATTCTTGATACAATGCAGAAAGAAAATGTATTATATCTTGCAAATGACTGGAATGGATATACCAATGATTCCATCCAGAAGGATATGGTTGCTGGTGTAATCAATGGTAACTGGATTATTCCTACAATTGAGCAGGTAACAGCAAACAGCGGTAAATGGGGTATCACTACAATGCCTACAATCGATGGCGGCGACGGATATGCTTCTAACGGTGGTTCTTCACTCTATATTACAGCTAACTGCAAGAACGCAGATTTAGCTAAGAAATTCTTAGCTTACACATTTGGTGGAAGCACTGTTACATATGATGAAGCTCTTCAAAAGGGTGGCGTTATCACAACATGTACATCTGCTGGTAAATCTGACGTATACAACAAAGGTGTAGAATACTTCAACAATCAGCCAATATATGCTGACATCGTTGAAATGGGAACACACGTACAAATCGTTGAGCAGAGTGATTATCACTACACATGCCGTGAGCAGGTTGCAGCAGCTATCACAAAGATTCACGACGGATCTGATGTACAGGATTCTTTAAAAGAAGCTGAAGATCAGTTGAAGTTTGCAATGGGAATTAATTAATCATACTAGAAATTAGCAAAACAGATAAAACGGGGAATCGGTTATGCTGACTCCCCGTTTTTAAAAAAGTTCGTTGGAACTACAGAAAATAAGATCTTTGGCGTTCCTAAATTAAAAAGGAGGACTGAATCGAAGATGAACAAGAAAAGAGCAAGTGTAACAGCAAAACAGCATGCAGCTGGCTGGGCATTTCTTGCACCGGCAACCATACTGATTTGTGTTATGAGTTTTTATCCGATTATTCAGGCAATTATTACATCATTTAAAACAGGACCTAGCTCTAAGATGACCTGGGTTGAGCCAATATTTAATAACTATACAAGAATGTTTCAAGACAAATTATTTATGCAGTCTGTGACGAATACATTCTTATACTTAATCATTCAGGTACCAATCATGTTGATACTTGCAATGCTATTGGCACAGATCTTAAATAACAAAGACTTAAAATTCAAAGGATTTTTCCGTACATGTGTATTCTTACCATGTGCAACATCACTGGTATCTTACGCATTGATTTTTAAATCTCTGTTTGCCACAGAAGGTCTTGTGAATACAATCCTTGTTAATTTAGGAATACTGGAGAACAATTATAACTTCCTTGGTAATTCACATTCTGCAAAAGTTATCATCATCATCGCACTGTTATGGAGATGGACTGGATACAACATGGTATTCTTCCTTGCAGGATTACAGAATATTGAGTATTCCGTATATGAAGCAGCGGAAATCGATGGAGCAAGCTCATGGAAGACATTCTGGAGTATCACCGTTCCATTATTAAAACCAACAATTGTTATGACCGTTATCATGTCTATCAACGGTACCTTACAGTTATTCGATGAATCTGTAAACTTAACAAGTGGTGGACCTGCATTCTCTACCATCACCATGTCACATTACATTTACAACAACTCATTTGGTGATAGTGTAGCGAACTTCGGATATGCATCTGCAATGTCATTCTTTGTATTTATTCTTGTTGCAGTTCTTGCATTTATCAATATGAAAGTAGGTGATAAACGTGACTAAGAAGAAAAGACATGGATCAGCAATTCAGAGAAGATTAATTCCTTCTTACATATTTTTGATTATTGTATCGTTTATCTCAGTATTTCCATTTTACTGGATGATATCAGCAGCAACGAACTCTTCACTTGACGTTGCCAGAGGTAAAATTACATTTGGAACACAGGCAATTGCCAATTTCCAGAAGTTATTGGAACAACAGGATCTATTTGGAGCACTGGGTAATTCCTTTATTTATGCGTTTGCACAGACAATTGTTGCACTGCTTATCTGCTCTTTGGCAGGTTTTGGATTTGAGTTGTATCACGACAAAGCAAAGGATAAATTATTCTCAGTCCTGTTGCTTGCAATGATGGTTCCACAGGTTGCAACTATGATTCCATTATTTAAGATGATGGCAAACATGAAATTATTAAATACCGTTTGGGCATTTATCCTGCCAGCTATTTCAACACCATTTTTGATTATGATGTTCCGTCAGAATTCCAGAAGCTTCCCAGTGGATGTTATGGAAGCAGCGCGTATTGATGGGTTGAGTGAGATTCGAATCTTCTTCCGTATGTACTTACCAATTCAGAAATCAACCTATGCGGCAGCAGCAGTAATCACATTCATGAATGCATGGAATGCATACCTGTGGCCAAAGGTTGTAATGAGTGATGCGAGAGCACAGACAATGCCAATGCTCATTGCAAATCTATCAAGTGGCTATGTAGTTGATTATGGTATTTTAATGATGGGTGTACTGTTCTGTTCAATCCCTACAATGGTTGTATTCTTTGTATTACAGAAACAGTTCGCTGAAGGAATTACTGGTGCGGTGAAGTAAAAGTTAAATCAAAGCGACCCCCACCTTATAAGACAAAAGGCTTGCCACCGGCAACCTTTTTACACACTAAGTGAATGAATAAGGGGCAGATAACAATTGTTATTTGCCCCTATTTTAACAAGAAGAGGTATTCTTATGAATAAATTTGATTATAATATCGTGAAAAACCCAGAGATTTTCGAACAGAACCGTATGGCAGCACACTCCGATCATGTGTGTTATGCATCAGAATATGAGAGTGCAGCAAAATGTACAAGTTATCGAATGAGCCTTGATGGTCTTTGGAAATTCAGCTACGCAAAGAACATGCTTCTTGCAGTAGAAGGCTTTGAAGCAGCGGACTATAATTGTCACCCATGGGATGACATTCGTGTCCCAGCCCATATTCAGATGGAAGGATATGATGCACCGCAGTATGCAAATGTCCAGTATCCATGGGATGGAAAAGAATATATTGAACCAGGCGAAATCCCAGCAAAGTTCAATCCAGTTGCAAGCTATGTGAAATATTTCACGCTTCCAGAACACATGAAGGGACACAAAATCTGTATCTCCTTCCAGGGCGTGGAAAGTGGATTCGCAGTATGGCTCAATGGCAGCTATGTAGGATACAGCGAGAATTCCTTTGACCCAGCAGAGTTTGATCTCACTCCATATATCAAGGACGGGGAGAATAAGCTGGCAGTACGCGTATGGAAATGGACCTCCAGCAGCTGGTGCGAGGATCAGGACTTCTATCGGTTCTCAGGTATTTTCAGAAGTGTTTATATCTACATGGTTCCAGAGGTTCATGTGTGGGATATGTCCTCGGTTCCAGTGGTAGCTGAGAATCTGAAGGAAGCAGAGTTAGAGCTTACTTTACACACAACCGGAAAAGGCTTTATTGGAGTAACCTTAAGCCGTGGCATGGACCTGGTATTTTCTGATGAAATTACCTGTGAAGACATCAACTGCAATTCAGAGGACAGCAGTCCGGAATCATCAGGAGCTCAAGCCTGCAAAGGGTGTCCGGACAAGAAGCTGTGCGCGGATGGTAAGAAAACTGCTTACCATATTACAAACCCTGTGCTGTGGAGTGCAGAAAGCCCAGCTCTATATGAATTGCGTCTGGAAGTGAAAAATGCAGCTGGTGAAGTGGTAGAAGTAATTACCCAAAATGTAGGCTTCCGCCGGTTTGAGATGGTGGATGGAATTATGACATTGAATGGCAAACGTATTGTATTCAAGGGCGTAAACCGCCATGAATTCAGCTCTATCCAGGGACGTGTGCCAAATGAAGAAGAGCTGATGAAGGACATTGTGACCATGAAACGCAACAATATCAATGCAATCCGCACCAGCCATTATCCAGACGATAGCAAATTATATGATCTGTGTGACCGCTACGGTCTGTATATGATTGCAGAGAATAACTTAGAATCCCATGGTTCCTGGGATGCTTATTTAAGAGGAAAAGCCGAAGAAAGCTACATTGTTCCAAATGATCATGAGAATTGGAAAGCAATGATGCTCGACCGCGTGAACTCCTGCTATCAGAGAGATAAGAACCATCCGGCAATTCTAATCTGGTCCATTGGAAATGAATCCTACGGTGGACTTGTGCCTCTTGCAATGGCAGATAAGTTCCATGAATTGGACGCTCACCGACTGGTTCATTATGAAGGCTTGAATAATGACCGCAGATACAGCGCAACCAGTGATATGGAAAGCCAGATGTATCCATCGGTGGAACGTATCAAAGAGTTCCTGGCAGAGCATCCGAAGAAGCCATTTATCTGTTGTGAGTATACCCATGCCATGGGTAATTCCTGTGGTGGAATGCACAAATACACAGATCTTACGGATACAGAACCAAGATACCAGGGTGGATTTATCTGGGATTATGTGGATCAATCTATCTATAAAAAGGACCGCTATGGCAAATGGTTCCAGGCGTATGGCGGTGACTTTGACGAGCGACCTTCCGATTACAACTTCAGTGGAAATGGCATTGTATACGGCGGTAAACGTGAGGAATCGCCAAAGATGCAGGAAGTGAAATTCAACTATCAGAACATTTCAGTAGAATTTGTAGGAAGCACATTTACGGTTATCAATAAGAACCTCTTTGTAAATACAGATACGCTCGCTGCATTTGTGACGCTGCAGCAGGATGGCATAGAAGTGCGTAAGATGCCGATGGATATCGCGGTAGCACCTCTTTCAAAGGAGAGCTATGAGATTCCAGCCACGATCCAGTCCGTGATTGATGAAGCGGAAGTGGCAGCCTGTGCAATGAAGAAAGAAGTACCAGAATATGCAGTGACGGTATCCTTTGTACTGAAGCAGGATGAGCTCTGGGCGAAGGCTGGTCATGAAGTGGCCTTTGGACAGCATGTTTATAAGAAAGAAGTGAAACCATATAGCTGTAATGCGAACTTTGAAGTGATCCAGGGACATTATAATCTTGGAGTACGGGGAGAAAACTTCTATGTAATGTTCTCTACACTTACCGCAGGACTTACCTCCTATGTGTTTGGTGGAGTGGAGATGATCAAAGCAGTTCCAATGCCGAACTTCTGGAGAGCACCAGTGGATAATGATACGGGCAATATGATGCAGTCTCGATATGCACAGTGGAAGATTGCAAGTATGTATGTAACCGCTAAGAGCAGTGACCGTTTCGAGGATACTTCGCCACAGGTGGAGGTACATGAGAACAGTGTCAAAGTGACGTATAAATATTACATGCCAACCACACCGGCAAGCTGCTGCTTCGTAACCTATCTTGTATTTGGAGATGGAACCATCGAGACAACACTGACCTACGACCCAGTGGAAGGACTGGGGGATATGCCAGAATTCGGCATGATGTTCAAGCTTGATGCAGATTATGACAGAGTAAGATGGTATGGACTTGGAGCGGCAGAGACTTATGCAGACCGCAAGCATGGAGGTAAGCTGGGAATCTACGAGAATAAGGCTGCGGATAATATGGCACAGTATCTGGTACCACAGGAATGTGGCAACAAATGCGGGGTGCGCTGGGCAAAAGTGATGGATTTGAAGGGCCGTGGAATGGAATTCTTTGGAGATGAGCTATCCTTTAGCGCACTTCCTTACACACCACATGAGCTGGAAAATGCAACACATGCCTATGAGCTTCCACAGGTTCACTACACTGTAGTGCGTGTGGCCCAGCAGCAGATGGGTGTGGCAGGGGACGATAGCTGGGGAGCTAAGATCCACCCAGAATATCTTCTCGATGTATCTAAGAAAAAGACATTTACCTTCTGCTTCCGTGGAATCTAATCAGACATGATTTGTATACACCGATCGATATATGTAAATATGTTGCATCTTAATCGAGTAATGTTGCAAGGTATAGCTCTATAGTTGATTATTGGCTTGATGCGTGGCTATAATGATAGCACAAATGTTTTATAACGTATTTTAATGAAAGATACAAGGAGTGCAAATATGATTCAAGAGAGAATTTTGGAATTAACAGAGTATGGTCTGGTAACTGGACTGATTCAACAGGAAGATAAGATATATACCATCAACCGTTTGATGGAGCTGTTTGAGCTTGATGACATGGAAGCTGCTGTGGTAGAAGCCTATGCAGCAAGAGAGCCTATGAACCAGGAGAAGGCAGAGGCTTCCTTAGAGGGCATCTTAGACGAGATGATGGACTATGCATTTTCTAACGGAATCATGAAGGAGAACAGTATCGTATATAAAGATTTATTCGATACAAGAATCATGAGTATGCTGATGCCTCGTCCAAGTGAGGTGAGAGCTAAATTCAAGGAGCTATACGAGCATACATCGCCACAGGCAGCCACAGATTATTTCTATAAATTAAGCTGTGACAGCAATTATATTCGCAGACAGCGCATCAAAAAGGACCAGAAATGGACCACGGAGACTGCCTACGGAACTCTTGATATTACCATCAACCTTTCCAAACCGGAGAAGGACCCCAAAGCCATTGCAGCAGCAAAGAATGCAAAGCAGAGCGGATATCCAAAATGTCTTTTATGTAAGGAGAATGAAGGCTATGCTGGCCGTGTGAACCATCCTGCAAGACAGAACCACCGCATCATTCCAGTAACCATCAATCAGAGCGACTGGTTCTTCCAGTACTCTCCTTATGTGTATTACAACGAGCATTGCATCGTATTCAATTCCCTTCATGTGCCTATGAAGATTGAGCGTGCAACCTTTGGAAAACTCTTAGACTTTGTGACACAGTTTCCACATTACTTTGTTGGTTCCAATGCGGATCTTCCAATCGTTGGAGGTTCAATTCTAAGCCATGATCATTTCCAGGGAGGTCATTATACCTTTGCTATGGCGAAAGCTCCGATTGAGAAGCCAATTACCTTTGCGGGATTTGAGGATGTGAAGGCTGGAATCGTGAAATGGCCAATGTCTGTGATTCGAATCAGCGGAACCGATAAGAACCGCCTGATTGAGCTTGCAGATAAGATTCTTACAACCTGGAGAGGCTATACAGACGAGGAGGCATTCATTTTCGCCGAGACAGAGGGAGAGCCACACAATACCATCACTCCAATTGCTAGAAAACGCGGAGAGGACTTCGAGCTTGACCTTGTTCTCCGAAACAATATTACCACAGAAGAACATCCGCTGGGGGTATATCACCCACATGCGAAGCTCCATCACATCAAGAAAGAGAATATTGGTCTGATTGAGGTTATGGGACTTGCAGTGCTTCCAGCAAGATTAAAGGATGAGATGGCAGCACTTGCAGAGGCAATGATTCAGGGCAGAGATCTAGCTGCAGACGAGATGCTTGCAAAGCATGCAGACTGGGTACAGGAGTTTACTCCAAAGTATGATAAGATTGATGCATCGAATGTCATGGATATTCTTCATGAGGAGATTGGTCTTGTGTTCCGTGAAGTATTGGAGGACGCAGGCGTATATAAATGCACCGAAGAAGGAAGAACAGCATTTGAGCGTTTCGTTACAGCAGTAAATAAATAGTCAAAGAACAATTGATTTTCTAGGAAAAGCAGACTTCCCAGCGGGTGGAGGTCTGCTTTTTCTTTACAATTTATAGGAAATGTTGTAAAGTTGAAAGGTACGATGTTAGGAGGAATTAAAGTGATGAAGTGGGAAAGCAATATACGAAAAGTCGTTCCTTATACACCAGGCGAACAGCCAGATAAGGATAAAATGATCAAACTGAATACCAACGAGAATCCATATCCACCAGCTCCTGGTGTTGCGGAGGCATTGCAGCATGTGGACACCGATAAGCTTCGTTTGTACCCGGACCCAGCTGTAAAGGATCTGGTAAAAGGGATTGCTGATTTCTATCATCTTAATCCGAATCAGGTGTTTGTAGGTGTTGGCTCAGATGACGTTCTTGCATTATGCTTTATGACATATTTCAATTCAGATAAACCGATTCTTTTCCCGGACATTACCTATTCATTTTATGATGTATGGGCAGATGCATATCGTATTCCATATGAGACCATACCACTGGATGAGAAGCTGCAGATTCAGGCAGATGATTATAAACGAGAGAACGGCGGAATTATCATTGCAAATCCAAACGCACCTACAGGGGAATTGCTGTCTGTAGATGTGATTGAAGAGATAGTAAAAGCAAACCAAAATGTCATTGTTATCGTTGATGAAGCATATATTGATTTTGGTGGAGAGAGTGCTCTGCCGTTGATTGAGAAATATGACAATCTTCTGGTAGTCCAGACATTTTCCAAATCCCGTTCCATGGCAGGAATGCGAATCGGTTATGCTATGGGAAGTCCGCTGCTCATTAAGTACTTAAATGATGTGAAGTATTCCATTAACTCTTACACCATGGACCGCATCACAATTCTGCTGGGAACCAAGGCAGTGGAGGATAGGGCTTATTTCGAAGAGACCACAAAGAAGATCATTGCAACCAGAGAATGGACCAAGAAAGAGTTGCGTAGACTTGGATTTGAGTTCGGAGATTCCATGAGTAACTTCATCTTTGCAAAACACCCGGATGTATCAGGCATGGAACTGTTTGAAGCACTGAAGAAGCAGGATATCTACGTGCGTCACTTCAACAAACCAGAACGCATTTCGGAATATCTGCGTATCAGCATTGGCACCGATGAAGAGATGAAAGCATTGGTTGATTTTTTGCAGCATTATTTATTTGAATTTCAATAATAAGTGAGGATATTTATTTATGTTAAATTATTTGATTGTATTTTTTATTTCGATGGTACCGCTCATTGAGCTTCGTGGTGCAATCCCTTATTCACAGTTGTTTGGACTGCCAATTATCCCATCCTTTGTGATCTGTATCATTGGCAATATGCTCCCAGTTCCAATCATTTATCTTTTCGCTAGAAAAGTGCTGGAGTGGGGCTGTGATAAGCCAATCATTGGCAAGCCATTTACCTGGTGTATGGAAAAGGGAGAGAAAGGCGGAAAGAAGCTTCAGGCTAAGGCTGGAAGAGGCCTTTTTATAGCACTTCTTTTATTTGTAGGAATTCCACTCCCTGGAACGGGTGCCTGGACAGGAACACTTGCAGCAAGTATTCTTGATATGGATTTTAAATCAACGGTAGCAGCTGTTATGTTGGGGGTTCTTCTGGCAGGTGTGATCATGATGGTAGTGAGCTTTGCAGGAGTAAGCATTTTCTTATAGAAAAAGGGGTCTTATTACATGAGTGTAGCGTTATTAATTGGGGGTTGTTTCCTTTTCTTTTCTATCTTTATTTTGGTTCTTTCGGGGATGTTAGTGCATTCCATTGATATTCAGAGGGCAGGAAAAAGAATTCTGTTTCTATTTTATCTATTTGCAAGTCTGTGGTGTGGTGGATTCGGCTACATGATTCTTACGACCAATTGGGATGTGGCATATGTAAGCCGTCTGATTGGTCTGATAGGAGTGTACGGATTCATTGTGATGGGCGTGCGTTTTCTGATGTTCTATTGCAAAAGAGATTATAAATGGGCAAAAATTCTCTGGGGAGTGGATGCGGCAGTGGCAATTGCCTGTGTGGTGCTGGTAAGTCCAAAGTCAGCAATCCATTTTATTCAGGTACCATTTGGTACAAGCTATGAAGCGGAAATTGGCTGGGTGAAATATTTCTCGGTGGTCTTTCTAATCTGTAATGTTCTAATCTGCTTTGGAATTATGCATTCCTGGGAGCGGACATGCCGTTACCGCAGAAATAAGAAAATCGTGCAGATATTCTCAATCGCAGAATTGGTACTGGTTACGTTTTCCTTTGTGGATTCGCTGCTTCCGTTTGTAGGCAATCCTTCCTTCCCAAGCAGCTGCGTAGGTGTATTTGTCATTGTTGTCGTAATCTATATGGCAGGAATGCACATGAATGCATTTTCTCTTACCAGGGGGAAAGTGGCAAAATACATATATGAGAATGTTGAGACACCAGTAATCGTTGTGGATGAGGACAGTAAACTACTCATCTGTAATGTCAGTGCCAGAAAATATTTCGATTTAAAGGATTCGGAGGATTCCAAGGAGGCTGCAACATTAGAGGACCTCTTTGAAATCTCAGACAAGGATGCAAAAAGCTATATTGCGAGAGTACTGAAAGGCACAAAACAGGAGTCCTGTGTATTAAATGCAAGGAAATCGCAGTCCATCTGCGAAATCGCGATCAGCTCCGTGCTGGACGAATATCAGGAACCAATCTGCTTTGTGTGCTTCGTCTATGATATGACAAAGGAATATGAAGCAATCCATGAGCTGGAAGCAATGAAGAATTCCCTGGAGCTGAGCCTGGATCAGAAGACCAAACAGATTGAGGGAGTTGCACTTCAGGCAATCACAACAATTGCGAACTTCATCGATTCTAAAGAAGAATACACAAGTGGTCATTCTACAAGAGTGGCAAAGTATTCCGAGGCCATTGCCAAGGAGCTTGGGTGGAGCGAAGAGGAGGTAGTGAATCTTCATTATGTGGCGCTGCTTCATGACATTGGAAAAATCGGTGTGCCCTATGACCTTTTGAATAAACCAGCCAAATTATCGGATGCAGAGCGGGAGATCATGAAACAGCATACGGTAATCGGCGAGGAGATTCTGGGTGATATCACAACCGTAAAGAATGTGGATTTGGGTGCACTGTATCACCACGAGCGCTATGATGGAACTGGCTATCCAAGAGGTCTTGTGGGAAATGATATCCCTATGGTTGCCCGTATTATCTCAGTGGCGGATGCATTTGATGCCATGACCAGTGACCGCAGATACCGGGCGAAGCTCAGTCCGGATAAGGTGCGTCAGGAATTTGAAATTAACGCTGGCAAACAGTTTGATCCATATATCACTTCGGTATTCCTTCGTATGATGGATGAGGGAAGTATTCAACAGGTGATGGAAGAGGTAAAGACTCCGGAATATGACAGCCTGTTGGCGGAAAGCAATCAGCTTCTTGCCAAGATCATGGAGGGAACGGTACTCGATACCACAAAAGAGGCTGGCAAGGATTATCTCACAGGCCTTTGGAAGCGCAAGACTGGTGAGAAGCATCTGATTCAATACTTGAGAAATGGCGATGGAGCGTTGCTCATTATCGATTTGGATAATTTCAAACAGATTAATGACATTTATGGACATATGGGCGGTGATTATGCGCTGACCGTTGTTACAGATGTGCTGAAAAATAATTGTAAGGATGCAATCCTTTGCAGAATGGCAGGGGATGAGTTCATGATGTTTTTGAAGGAAGTAAATACCGTAGCAGAAGCCAAACCAATCGTAGACGGCATCATCTATACGTTCAACAGCCGTATGGAGGAGGAAGAGGTATTGGCGCATACGGCTCTTTCCTTTGGAATCGCTTTCTCAAAGTCTGAGGGAAGAGATTACCAGGATCTGTTCCGCTGTGCCGACCGTGCGCTGTATTATGTGAAACAGAATGGAAAATGCGGATACAGCTTCCATCAGCGTGCACAGCTGGGAGGAAATAATGCGAAGGTCGACCTGGAACGCCTGGTATATGTACTGAACCAGAAGGGAGAATATCCAAAGATCTATCAGAAGGATATTCAGAAAATGAATCAGATCTGTGAATATGTATGGAACTACATCCAAGAGGATGAGAGACAGGTGGAACTGATTCTCTTTACCATGGACTTCGATCAATCTTCCATTAAGGAGATGGAGGATATGGATATCGTCATGAACGATATGGATTCCATAATTCGCTCCTGCATCACCAATGAGGATGTCAGCACAAGATTTTCAAGCTCTCAGATATTGATTGGAGCTGGGAAAAAGGAGAAGAGGGAAATTGAGGAGCTCATCACTCGAATTCAGGAACGCTTCTATCAGATGTACAGTCAAAAGGATGCCGAGTTATTGGTGGATCATATTACATATGGTGGAAAATAAACAGCAAATGAAATTATGTGGATAATCAAAAATGAGTGCCAGGGGGCACTCATTTTTTGCCATGCATCCGAAGAAGCTGCCAATGGCAGGTTCTTTCGGTACAAAGATATTATTTTGCTAAATCAAGCTGCTGCATAGTGCCGGAACCACCATTCTCATAAAGGAACAGACCGGTGCTTCGAATGACACCATTGGTGTTGTTCTGTGCATTTTTCAATGAAAAGTCCGTGGAGGAGCTGCCAAGGTAAATGGCACCCACACCTGCTTTTCCAAGTGCACAAAGCTTGTCTTCGCCATTGGCATCCTTGGTCCAGATACGCAGCTGATCAAAAATATCGTCAGCTTCGTCAATCCAGCCATTGCCATCCTGATCATACTTGGCAAGATCGGAAAAGCCATTGCCGGAGCTTGTTCCAAATAATTCGCTGCCATCATTGATGATGCCATCGGAATTCTTATCCAGGGCCAGAAAGCCAGAGCCGGCTTCCAGGCGGGAAATCTCCTCTTCATTGCCATCGCAGTCAAGATCAAAGAAGAATTTCTGATCTGAGACCTGGGCGGATGGTGTATCAAGATTGATAACCAGTGGGTCACAGAGCATCGGAGAACCATAATCAATAATTTGAGAGGTGGACTCCACAAAGGTCCGTGAGAGCTCTAGGGTCATGTTCACATCAATGGTATGGCCATCGGAGGTGACGACAGATGCTTTGGCATCGAAGGCAGTGTATTCACTTTCGGAATAATAGAAGCTGCTCTCATAATGACCGCCGCTTCCAGAGCCTGCCTGCAAGGCACTATAGCCATCTAATCCATAGGAATCTGCGGAAGTGCTGTTTGTATCATCAACGGGTATCTGTTTGTTAAATAGCATTTGAATGAGATAATCAATCATACTTTTTCGCATGCGGTCCATACTTTGCAATTTGTCCTGCAATTGTGAAACTCGCACACTCTGTGTTTCTTCAAAACGGTTCTTTAAATCTGTCAGTGTATCCTGAAATGTACCGGAGGAGTCCCTTGAGGTGGCATCCGAAACAGGACCGTTCTGCTGATTAGCAGACGATGCTTGGGCATTGGCGCTGGTAACAGCACCTGTTGCGGAATTCCATTTTAATACGGCTACATTTTGTGACCAAAATTCTTCATAACTCCTGCTGGAATCCAGGCTGACAGCGCTGGATTGTATACGCATAAATTGCCTCCCTTGTATTCTTATCGAGCATGCCGCTTACCTGTATTCTCCTCCGTGAAAACCGCCAGATAAAAAAACGGTATTTGCCAGAAAAATCCTTTTTCTCTGACAGATACCGTCCATGGTTCATTCGATATAATGTTAAGTATATGGTGAATCACCTTACAATTACATTATCGGCTCCTGATTGGAATTAGTGAACCCCTGATTTGAATTATTATTTTTCATGATTCCCGTACGGAATAGGCGCAGGCCGATTACAATCAGTACAATGGATACAAGAAGGAAAATGTAAAAAGCTGCTGCACTGTTACCGAAGTTCAAGTACTGCGAAATTACGGTACCCCACAGATTAAACAGGAAGTGCAGGAACATGGAGAAGTAGATACTTCCACCCTTCTCGCAGATATAGCCAAGAACAAGGCCAAGGCAGAATGCGTAGCAGCCTTGAATCATATTCATGTGATATACGCCAAACAGGAATGCCTGAAGCAGGTTGGCACCCCAGAAAGGCAGCGCGCGTCTGGCACTTCGCAAGGTCACTCCTCGGAAAATGAGCTCCTCTGCAACGGGAGCAAGAATAACCGAATAGAAGAACATAAGCAGCGTGATACTGGTATCAAGCCCGGCACTCTCTAACAGCTTCTCGTAAAACTCCATCCAGCTTGGGAATAACGTCGCAAGAAATGAGACAATATAGCTGCAGAAGAGCTGTGTTCCAGGTACAAGAAGAATGACTCCAATGAATTTATATGGATGAAATACCTTGTGTACATTTGGGAGATATTCGCCACCGTAATTGCGGTAATACCAGATTCCAAAGGAACAGATGATAAGCAGGGAATAGATAATCATCAGTGCTGTGGAGAAATCTGAAGTGGTCCAGAGCGTAATCAGGCTGTTTAGGGAAATGTGAGTTGGTCTGGAACCAAAAATAGGAAATGCAAACAATGCAGAGATCCCAATTAGAAAGAATGATGCAATCATCTGTACTCCAAGAGCCACAAGAAGTGGTACAAAACTAAAAAAGAAAGAACCTGTTTTTTTCATATATGAAACTCCAATCTTATTCAATATGCCTATTATATATCATTCAGTTACTAGATTGCAAGAATTGTAGATTCAGTGAGAATAATGCAAGAAACTTGTTTACTTCAAAACTTTAATATGATAAACTAATAATAGTTGATAAGACTAAGAAAGAGGAGTAGTGCAATGAGCAAGAAACTAAGAACAGAAGCAGTTGATCACTTGTTTGATGCAATTTTATGCCTGGAGAATCGTGAAGAATGTTACACATTTTTTGAAGATGTGTGCACAGTGAATGAATTATTATCTCTGTCTCAAAGATTCGAAGTAGCAAAAATGCTTCGAGATCAGAAGACATATTTAGATATTGCAGAGAAGACTGGCGCTTCAACAGCAACAATTAGCCGTGTAAACCGTTCATTAAATTATGGAAACGATGGATACGACATGGTATTCTCACGAATGGATGAGAAACAGGAATCATAGACAAGCATTGGAAAAGCCGTACATCACATGTACGGCTTTTTTATGCGCTGAAATCTATTTTTCCGATTCCTTGCGCTCAGCATTCAGTTGATCAATGGTACGTTCAATCAGCATTTTCTTAATGTATACATCATAGCTTAACAGGCAGATAAAGCTGAAAGCATGAAGAAATTTCTGATCCTCTTCTGGAAAATCACCAAAGGTGTTGTTGGCAATCTTGTATTTCTTGCCAAGATCCTTCAATAATTTCTGAGACTCTTCATTTTCTAAATCAAATACCTCATTATAGACATCCTGCATATTGAAGCCATCCTTGTTGCCGAAATATTTCTCGGTCATAGGGTTCAAGATAGACTGAATATCATTAATGCTTAATATGTTCTTCAGATAATAGATAAAGATCAGTGTAAGCACATGCTCCTTGGAATACTTCTTCTTCTCCGGTGGTGGAAGCAGATTATTCTTGGCATAGTTGTTAATCATAGTCTTTGTGAGAATCTTATCATCCTCATGACGTTTGGATGCAGCAAGCTGGCTATCCATAAAGGTCGTAATCTGATCCATATATAAATCGATATTTGGAATATCTTCTGGTTTTACATAATCAATTGACTGAAGGTTCTTAAGTAAGGCCTCCATGAATTCGCGTACATCATTTTCCATCGTATTCTCACCTCATTATCACATTATATAGTAATCGAAACTAGATGACAAGGACAAAAGCATTAATTTTTCTTAAATTCGCATATT